>DASSNE010000046.1:0-38223 GCA_035688265.1 Gammaproteobacteria bacterium | reverse complement strand
CGTGTCAGTCGCTGTTCTTCTTGCGGGGTCAGTTTAATTGCTGCGGCAACTCGCATTTCGCTTGTCCTGTTTCGCTCCACTCTCTGACTAAGACAGAACATACGACTTTATGTTCCTTTAATTCTGTCGCAGTACACTAGTCGCTAGTCGCTAGTCGCTAGTGAAGAATGCTGCCACTGACCTCTGACCTCTGACCACTAGCCACTAGCCACTAGCCACTAGCCACTAGCCACTAGCCACTAGCCACTAGCCACTAGCCACTAGCCACTAGCCACTAGCCACTAGCCACTAGCCACTAGCCACTAGCTACTAGCCACTTTCCCGAAGCCATTCGGCATACGCCCGCACGCCGTCGGCGGCGCTGATGAACGGCCGGGCGTAGCCGGCCGCGCGCAACGCGCGGATATCAGCCTCGGTGAAGCTCTGGTAGCGGCCCTCAAGGTGCTCGGGAAAACGGATGTATTCGATCTGGCCGCGGTCGTGCGCCGCAATTACGGCTTCGGCCACATCATTGAAGCTGGCGCTGGCGCCGGTACCGACATTGAAAATGCCGGACACGTCCGGATGCGCCCGCAGCCACAGATTGACCGCGACCGCGTCATCGACGTGAACGAAATCGCGCCGCTGTTCGCCGTCCTCGAACCCGTCGCTGCCCTCGAACAATTTCGCCTTGCCGGTGGCGAGAATCTGCGCGTTGAAATGAAACGCGACGCTCGCCATGTCGCCTTTGTGCGCTTCGCGGGGGCCGTAGGCGTTGAAATAGCGCAGGCCGACCACCTGGCTTGTCGCGCTCGGCAACCGGCGCCGCACGTATTGGTCGAACAGGAGCTTCGAATACCCGTACACGTTCAGCGGCGCTTCGTTGGCCGGTGCTTCCGCGAAGGTTCGTCCGGCGCCATAGACCGCCGCGGACGAGGCATAGATGAACGGAATCTGCCGCGCGAGGCAATATTCGAGCAGCGCCTTCGAGTAGCTGAAGTTGTTCTCCAGCATGTAGCGGCCGTCGTGCTCGGTCGTGTCGGAGCACGCGCCCTGGTGGAAAACGACTTCGATGGCGCCGAAATCGCGCTCACTGCGAACGAGGTCGATGAATTCGCGCTTGTCGTAGTAATCGGCGATCTCGGCGCCGACGAGATTGCGGAACTTGGCGCCGTCGGTGAGATCGTCCACCGCGATGATGTCGCGGCAGCCGCTGTCGTTGAGCCGCTGGACGAGGTTGCTGCCGATGAAGCCGGCGGCGCCGGTGACGATGATCATGGCGCGGCATTATATCAACGAAAGACCTCGCGCCAGCGCGCCAGCACCGTCTCGCGCATGTCGCGAAATTCCTCACCGGCGGCCACCGCGCCCCAACCTTCAAGCGTCAGCCGGTGGATGCGGGCGAGGTAGTCGCGATGGATCGCCGCCAGTTCGGCGGCAGCGGTGGAGTCGACCAGGTTGAGCGCCGCGAGCCGCTCGAGCGCGCCGGCATTGTCGGTCGCCTCGACCAGTTCCGGATGCGTGTGCGCGTGGCAAAGCACCCAGTACTGCACCAGGAACTCGATGTCGATCAGCCCGCCCGCACCCTGCTTGATGTCGAAGCCGGCCTGTGTCTCGACCACAAGTTCGCGGCGCATCCGCTCGCGCATCGCGGCCACGTCCTCTCTGAGCTGCTCCGGGTCGCGGCGGCGGCAGAGGATGCCGCACCGGAGGGCCTCGAAACGGGCGATCAATTCGCCGTCGCCCGCCACCGGCCGCGCCCGAATCAGCGCCTGGTGTTCCCAGCTCCAGGCCTGTTCGCGCTGATAACGCTCAAAGCCGTCAAAGCTGCTGACCAGCAGGCCCGCGTTGCCGCTCGGGCGCAGACGCGTATCGACCCGGTACAGCACGCCCGCACTGGTGGCGGTCGACAGGAAGCTGATGATGCGCTGCGACAGGCGCGCGAAAAACACGGCGTTGTCGAGCGGACGCGCACCATCGGTCGCGCCCTCGGCGCCATCGTGAACGAACACCAGGTCGAGATCCGAGCCGTAGCCGAGTTCGCGGCCGCCCAGCGTGCCGTAGGCGATGACGCCGAAGCGCGCTGCGCGGGTGCCGGCGCCGTCGTCCGTCAGCGGCCGGCCGTGGCGGGTGACGAGCCGCTCGCGCACGAGCCTGACGACCGTCTCGATCACCACCTCGGCGAGCGCGGTCAGCCGCCGGCTGACGAGTTGCGACTCGGCATTGCCGCTCAAGTCGGCGACGGCAATCCGCAAAACTGCAGCCTGCTGGAACTGCCGCAGCGCGTCCATTTCCCCTTCCTGGTCGGTCGGGTCGACACCGTTCAGCACCGTTGCCAGTTCCGCGGCCAGCGCGTCACGATCCGGCGCCGGGCCGAACAGGCGCGGGTCGATCAGCTCGTCCATCAGCAGCGGCACGCGCGTCACCAGTTGCAGCAACCACGGGCTGGAGGCGGCGAGTGCCGCCAGATGACGCAGCACGTTGTCATTCTCGGCCAGCAGCGCGAGATAAGCGGTACGGCCGGCGACCGCCTCGACCAGCCGGAGCAGGCTCAAGAGCACCGCATCCGGCTTGCCTGAGACGGCCGCCGCCTGGATCAGCCGCGGCATCAGCTCGTCGAGGCGGCGCCGGCCACGCGCGCCCAGCGCCTCGATCGGCGCGGCGGTCTGCAGGTCCTTGAGGGCCGCCGCGGCGGACGTCCCGAAGCCGAGTTCGGCGAGCGCCGCAGCCGCGTCGCCGCCGGTCGCCGCGGTCTGCCAGGCGTCGGCTGCATCGCCCGGTCCGGCGGCAGGCCGGTCGGGTGCCGCGAACACCTGGTCGAACGCCGCGCGCACCGTATCGCGATGGCCATTGAGCGCGGTGCAGAAAGCCGTCCAGTCGGTAAAGCCCATCGCGGTCGCCAGCCGCAGGCGCGCCCCCGGATCCGCCGGCAGTTCGTGCGTCTGCCGGTCGGCCGCCATTTGCAGTCGATTTTCGGTCCGGCGCAGGAAGACATAGGCCGCATCGAGCGCGGCAGTCTCGGCCGCCTGCAGGTGACCGGCGGCAGACAGGCGCGCAAGCACCGGACGGATCGCGCGAGTGCGAAGCGCCGCATCGCGGCCGCCGCGAATCAGTTGAAACAGCTGGCCGATGAACTCGATTTCGCGAATGCCGCCGCGGCCCAGCTTGATGTTGTCTTCAAGCCTCTGGCGCGCGACTTCGCGGGCGATCATCGCCTTCATGTCGCGCAGCGATTCGAACGCGGTGAAATCGAGGTAACGGCGATAGACGAAAGGTCTGAGGTCGCGCAGCAGCCGCTCGCCGGCCGCGCGGTCGCCCGCAACCGGCCGCGCCTTGATCAGCGCGTAGCGCTCCCAGTCGCGGCCGTGACGCTGGTAATACTGTTCGGCGGCGGCAAACGACATCGCCAGCGGGCCGCTCGCGCCGAAGGGCCTGAGGCGCATGTCGACGCGGAACACGAAGCCGTCGGCGGTGGGCGTATCCAGCGCCTGGATCAGCTTCTGCCCGAGCCGGGTGAAATACGCCGCGGCATCGAGCGAGCGCGCGCCATTGCTGTCGCCGATGTGCGGGTACAGGAAGACGAGATCGACATCGGAAGAAAAATTCAGTTCGCGCGCACCGAGTTTGCCGAAGCCCAGCACGACCAGCGATTGCGGCCGCCCGTCCGCATCGCGTACGGCGCCGAAACGCTCGGCGTGCCAGGCCGCGAGCCGCTTGAGCGCCGCATCGATACAGGCATCGGCCAGATCCGACAGGTCAGCGAGCGTTTCGTCGAGCTTCGCTTCCCCGGTCAGGTCGCGCCAGGCGATGCGCACCATCTCGCGGCGGCGGGCGCGGCGCAAGGCCGTCTGCAGTTGTGGCTCGTCGTCGGCGTCGGCGAGCGCCTCCTCGATCTGCGCCGCGATTTCGCCCGGCTGCGAGGCACGCGCCAGGCGCTCCAGCGGCAGCGCATCGAGCAACGCCGGCGTGCGGATGAGGCTGTCGGCGACAAAATCGCTGGCGGCGAAAACATCGACCAGGCCCCGTTCGAGAAGCGCCTGCTGGAGATCGGCGGAAGCGCCGGCGGCGAGAAACCGTTGCCATTGCGCCGATACCGGCCCGCGCAACGGCCGCGGGATGTTCGCGAGATCCGGCTCTGCCAAGAGGGCTAAGGCAACCCGGCGCTGCTGGCGTCCATGCCGATCTGCGCCCGGCTGAGCGATGCCGAAGGCCCCGCGGGCGGCACCCGGTCGGCGCGGAAGGTTTCGAACATCGCGTTCGGGTCGCTCGGACCGGTACGCAGACCGGTCTTGGAGTCGATGCGCACGGTCACCATGCCCGGTGGCTGGATAAACGGCATCGCCGGCGTCTTGGCCAGCGCCGGACCCATGAAGTCGACCCACATCGGCAGTGCCGCGCGATGGCCGGTCTCGTTGCGGCCCAGCGTCTGCACGTGGTCGTAACCGACGTAGGCGATGGTGACGAGGTTCGAATTGAAGCCGCCGAACCACGCATTGGTCCAGTTGTTCGAGGTGCCGGTCTTGCCGGCCAGGTCATGGCGGCCGATGCTCTGGGCGGTGCTGCCGGTGCCGCGGCGGATCACGTCGCGCATCATCGAGGTGATCTGGTAGTCGTCCTGCGGCGTCAGCGTCCGCTGCGCGACGTTCACGCCCGCCGGCGCGCGATTGATGGCATTCGTACCCGGCGGCAGCGAACTCGCCGGCTGCGGCAGGTGCATCGTGTTGACGCCGGCGGTACGCACGCTGCGGGTCGGTTCGACGGCCGGCGCGGCGGCTTTTTGCGGACCGCAGGCCGCGCAGGCGACGGGCGGATTGGCACGATAAAGCGTCCGGCCGGTGGTGCTGTCGACGATGCGCTGGATGAAGTACGGCCGGATCAGGAAGCCGCCATTGGCGATCACCGCGTAGCCGCGTGCCATTTGCAAGGGCGTGAAGGTGGGGCTGCCGAGCGCGAGCGACAGGTAGTGCGGCAGCTTGGCCGGATCGAATCCGAATCGGCTCATGAACTGCGTCGTGTAGTCGATGCCGATGCGGCGCAGCACGCGCACCGACACCAGGTTGAGCGAATGCACCAGCGCCACGCGCAGCCGTGTCGGGCCGCGGAAGCGGTGCTCGTAATTTTCCGGCCGCCACACTTCGTCCAGCGTCTGGTTCGCGACCACCACGGGTGCATCGTTGATCGTCGTTGCCGGCGTCAGCCCATGCGCGATCGCCGCCGTATAAATGTACGGCTTGATGGCCGAACCCGGCTGACGCTCGGCCTGCGTCACCCGATTGAACTTGCTGAGGTTGTAATCGAAGCCGCCGGCCAGCGCGACGATTGCGCCGTCGAACGGATCGACCGACACCAGCGCGCCCTCGACCTGCGGCACCTGCGCAAGCTGCCAGTCGTCGCCGGATTGCTTGACGTAAATGATGTCGCCGACCTTGAGCACGTCGCCCGCCGTGTGCGGCGAGGGGCCGCGCGAATTGACGCCGAGGTATGGCCGCGCCCACGACAAGCCGTCCCAGCCGATCTTGACACCGCCGACGCCGTCGACGAAGGCCTGGGCATCCTTCTGCCCCACCGCCGTCACCAGCGCCGGCTGCAAGCCGCCGTATTCGGCGTGGCCGTTGAGCAGCTTCTCCAGCTGCGCCGGCGTCGCGTTGGCGGGAATGTCGACGTGGCCGGCGGGGCCGCGGTAACCGTGGCGGTGGACGTAACCTTCAAGACCGGCACGCAGCGCCTTGACCGCGAGCGGCTGCAAACGGCTGTCGAGCGTGGTCGTCACCTGGTAGCCGTCGGTATAGACGCCCTCGCCGTAGCGATCGACCATCTCGTCGCGCACCATCTCGGCAACATACGGCGCCGACACTTGAATCCGCTCGCCGTGATAGCTCGCGGTAATCGGCTGCTGCATCGCGCGGTTGTAGGCCGTCTTGTCGATGAAACCGAGAGCCAGCATGCGCCCGAGCACGTAGCCGCGCCGGTGCAGCGACCATTGCGGGTCGGCAATCGGATTCCACGACGGCGCCTGCGGCAGCCCGGCGATCATCGCGATTTGCGCGAGATCGAGATGCCAGACATCGGTTCCAAAATAGACGTGCGCGGCCGCGCCGACCCCGTAGGCGCGCTCGCCGAGGAATATCTTATTGAGATACAGCGCGAGGACCTCTTCCTTGGTGAACTCATGATCAATCTTGAGCGCCAGGAAGATTTCGCGCAGTTTGCGCAGATAGGTTTTCTTGCGCGACAGGAAATAGTTGCGCGCGACCTGCATCGTGATCGTGCTGCCGCCCTGGCCTTTCTTGCCCGTGACGATCAGGTTGATCGCCGCGCGCGCGAGGCCCTGGTAATCGACGCCGGGATGCTCGAAGTAACGGTCATCTTCGGCCGCGACGAACGCCTCGATCATCAGCGGCGGAATGTCCTTGTAGTCGAGCGGAATGCGGCGCTTGACGCCGTATTCGGCCATCAACTTGCCGTCGCGCGTGTAGATCTGCATCGGCACCTGCAACCGCACGTCCTTGAGTTCGTTAGGCGACGGCAGGTTCGGCGAGATCACGAGCCAGGCAATGCCGAGCGCCACAAACGCCAGGAATGCGGCGCCGAAGCCCGCGATCAGGAACCAGGACAGGATTTTGAACGGACGCCGCATTTTTCCTCGAAATTGCATCAAGAGCATTGGCTTGGACAGCATGAAGGAGACGCAGGCAGCGGCCAATGCCGTTCGTCAGGTCACGCGGACCCCCGGTCGGCGGGTTCTTGACGACGGCAAGCATTATACGGAATCTAGCTAACCGCTAATAGGAAGCTGCTTGATTTAACCAAATGTTCCTATATAGTTAGGCGCGACACTTAAGGTGTCCAGCAATGAACAGGCCGCAAGTAACCGTATAAGAAGGGGAATGGCGTGCTATCGATCACCAAGTCTAAGCCCCTCGTTGGGCTGGACATCAGCACATCCTCGATAAAGCTGGTCGAGCTGGCCTCCGACCGTAGCGGTTACCGCCTCGAATCCTATGCCGCCGAGGCTATGCCGGAAGGCGCGATTACCGACAAGGCCATTACCGACATCGACGCCTGCGGCGAGGCGCTCAAGAAAGCCTTGCGCCGCTCCGGATCGCGTGCCCGCGAGGCGGCGATCGCCATCGGCGGCCCGTCCGTGATTACCAAAACGATCATCATGCCGGCGCAGCTCGGCGATGAAGAACGCGCCCAGCAAGTGGAGTTGCAGGCCGACCAGCATATCCCGTTCCCCATTGAGGAGGTCCGCTTCGACTTCGCCGTGCTCGGGCCGACCGCCGGCGATGAGGACATGGTCGACGTGCTGCTGGTGGCGACCCGCTCGGAAAACGTCGAACAGCGCCAGGCCGTCCTCGACCTGGCCGGCCTCACCGCGCGCGTGGTCGACACCGAAGCCTACGCGGCGGAAACCGCCTGCGAACTGATGGCCTACCAGATGCCGGACGAAGGCCGCGACCAGACGGTCGCGCTGGTCGATTTCGGCGCAACGTCAACCACTTTCAGCGTGCTGGAAGATCGCAAGGTCGTCTACACGCGCGAACTCGCGTTCGGCGGTCGCCAGTTGACCGAGGAAATCATGCGTCACTACGGCCTGTCCTTCGAAGAAGCCGGCCGCGCAAAGAAAGTCGGCGGCCTGCCCGGCTCCTACGAGCGCGAGATTCTGGCCCCGTTCATCAACGATATGGCACAACAGGTCAGCCGTTCGATGCAGTTCTACCTGACATCGACCAATACCGGCGACAACCTGTCCCAGATTCTGATCAGCGGCGGTTGCGCCGCGTTGCCGGGCGCCGCCGAACGCATCGGCGAGCGCCTGAACACCCCCACGGTCATCGGCGACCCGACCGCGCAGATGGCGCTGTCGTCACGGGCGCGGGCACAAATGACCGAAGGCGTCGGGCCGTCGCTGGTGGTCGCCTGCGGGTTGGCCTTGCGGGCTTTCGACTGAGGAGCTTTCACTAAATGCCGCGCATCAATCTCCTGCCCTGGCGCGAAGAGCGCCGCAAGCGGCGCCAGCAGCAGTTCAACAACGCGGCGGCCGGTATCGCCGTACTGGCCGTGCTGGTGGTCGGTTACTGGCTGCACACGATGAACGGCAACCTCGATTACCAGAACCAGCGCAACCAGTACCTGAAAACGGAGATCGCGCGCGTCGACAAGCGTATCGCCGCGATCAAGGACCTCAAGAAGACGCGCAAGGAACTGCTCGCGCGCATGCGCATCATCGAAAAGCTGCAGCAGTCGCGCCCGCAGGTCGTGCACTTGTTCGACCAGCTCGTGCGGACGCTGCCCGACGGCGTCTACCTGACCAGCGTCAGCGAGAAGGCCGACACGCTGCATCTCGACGGCATCGCACAATCCAGCGCACGGATTTCGACCTACATGCGCAATATCGCCGGTTCGAAATGGCTCGCTGACCCGAACCTGACGGTGATCAAAGCCGACAACAAGGGCGGGCTGCACCGCAAGCAGTTCACGTTGACGGCGCAGATCACCGGTCCGACCAAGAAGACAAGCTCATGAACCTGAACCTGGACCTCGCCAATTTCGACCTGCAGTCGCTTAACGATCTCGACTTCCGCGAGGCCGGCAACTGGCCGATTGCCGGCAAGGCCACGCTGATTGCGCTGATCTTCGTCGTCATCGTCGGCGCAGGCTACTGGTTCCTGATTCGCGACAAGTACGATCAGTTGCAGGCGGCGCGCCAGCAGGAGACGACACTCAAGCAGCAGTTCGAAACCAAGGCCGCCAGAGCATCCAATCTCGGCGCGCTGAAAAAGCAGCTGAAGGACATGCAGGACAGCTTCGGCGCGTTGCTGCGCCAGCTGCCCAGCAAGACGGAAGTCGACAGCCTGCTGCGCGATATCTCGCAGACGGCGCAGGTGGACGGTCTGCAGCAAAAACTGTTCCAGCCGCAGGCCGAGAACAAGAAGGATTTCTACGCCGAGAAACCGATCCGCATGACCGTCACCGGCGGCTTTCATCAGCTCGCCAAGTTCGTTTCCGACGTCGCCGCCCTGCCGCGCATCGTGACGCTGCACGACATCAGCATCAAGCCGTCCGGCCGGGACGCGAAATCGAGCGATGATTTGACCATGGACCTGACGGCGAAGATTTACCGCTATCTCGAAAAGGGCGGCAAAAAATGACGCCACGCCGAGCGATCCGTCTGCTGCCGCGTGTCGGCATGCTCCTCGCCGCAGCGGCGCTCGCCGGCTGCGGCCACGACATGAGCGATCTGCACCAGTTCGTGCAACGGGTGCAGGCGCGGCCGGCACCGCCGGTCCAGCCGATTCCGCAAATCAAGCCGTACGAGAGCTACACCTACGCCGACGAAAATCTGCGCTCGCCGTTCCAGCCGCAGGTCGATCAGCCGGAAGCGAGCAACGTACGGCCGGATGCGAATCGCAACAAGGAATACCTCGAACAATTTCCGCTCGACAGCCTGACGATGGTGGGCATCATCAAGATGGGCGGCACGCGCTACGCGCTGATTCGCGATAGCGACGGCCTGGTTCACCGGGTCAGTCGCGGCAACTACATGGGGCAGAACGACGGCCGTATCGTGAAGATCGGGCCGGACGGGCTCACGCTTCGCGAGATCGTGCCGGACGGGCTCGGCGGCTACGTCAAGCGGCTGACGCACGTTGCGCTCGCGACAGATAACTCGAAAGCAGGTAAGCCATGAACAACTCACTCCGGATTGCGGCCCTGATCGCGCCGCTGGCACTTTGGGCCGGCGTCGCGGCGGCGAGTCAGAACCAATTGCAGTCGATTCAGGCGACGCCGCTCGGCGGCGACCGCGTGCAGATCGACCTGACGCTGGCCAATCCGGCGCCGGCGCCGCGTTCGTTCAGCATCGACAAGCCGGCGCGCATCGCGATCGACCTGCCCGGCACGACGCCCGCCCTCGACAGCATGCATCAATCGGTGGACGTCGGGGCGGTCCGCGAAGTCGAAACGGCCGCGGCCGGCGGGCGTACCCGCGTAGTCCTCGACCTGAATTACCCGGCGCCGTACAGCACGCGCACCGACGGCCGTCACGTCTACATCACGGTCGGCCAGGGCGCCGCGCAAACCGCCTCCACGTTCGGCCCGAAGAGCGGCGGCACGGTTACGACAGCCGTACAGTCGAAGGTCGAGAAGATCGACTTTCGCCGCGGCGAAGACGGTGCCGGCCGTGTACTGGTGACACTCAGCGATCCGCACACTGAGGCGAACGTCCAGAAACAGGGCGACGAGGTCGTCGTCCAGCTCAAGAACACGACGCTGCCGAAAAAGCTGATGCAGCGTCTCGACGTGCGCGACTTCGCAACGCCGGTGACCGCAATCGACGCCCTCAAGCGCGGCGACAACACGCGCCTGGTAATTCACACGCACGGCCAGTACCAGCAACTGGCCTACCAGTCCGACGATCTGCTCGCCATTGAAATCAAGCCGGTCACCGAAGCCCAGCAGGCGCGCGCGCAGAAGAAACAATATACCGGCAAGCGGCTGACGCTGAACTTCCAGGACATTTCGGTGCGCGCGGTGCTGCAGATTCTCGCCGACTTCACCGGCCTCAACATGGTCGTCAGCGACAGCGTCAATGGCAACATCACGCTGCGGTTGCAGAACGTACCCTGGGACCAGGCGCTCGACATCATCCTGAAGAGCAAGGGCCTTGCGATGCGCAAGCACGGCAATGTGATCGTCGTCGCGCCGGCCAAGGAAATCGCCCAGCGCGAACAGCAGCAGCTTCAGGCGAAGCAGCAGATCCAGCAACTGCTGCCGCTCGAATCGGCGTTCATTCAGGTCAACTACGCCAAGGCCGCCGATCTCGCCAAGCTGATCAAGTCGCAGCAAAACTCGCTGCTGTCCAAGCGCGGCAGCGTCACCGTCGATGCGCGCACCAACACGCTGCTGGTGCAGGATACGGCGGATCGGCTCGACAACATCCGTGAGCTGGTGCACAAGCTCGACGTGCCGGTGCGCCAGGTACTGATCGAATCGCGCATCGTGATCGTCAACAGCGACTTTACGCGCGAGCTCGGCGTGCGCCTCGGTGAAACCGCCACGCATCCGACCGACAGCGGCCTGATCGCCGTCAGCGGCAGCGCGGAAGCCGCCGATTCGATCGCCGCTTCCGGGGTCAGCCCGCCCACCGGCGCGCTGGCACCGCTTGACAGCCGCCTTGCCGTCAACGCGCCGGCGTCCAGCCCGGTAGGTCAATTGGCTGTATCGATTTTGAGCGGCAACTACCTGCTCGACCTTGAGCTTTCGGCCCTGCAGGCGGAAGGCCACGGCGAAGTCATCTCGAGACCGCATGTCATTACGGCCAACCAGCAGGAGGCGCTGATTCAGCAGGGTGTTCAAATTCCGTATCAGCAGGCTTCGTCGAGCGGCGCGACCAACACCCAGTTCAAGAATGCGGTGCTGAAGCTTCAGGTAACGCCGCAGATCACGCCCGACAACAAGATCATCATGGATCTCGACGTCAGCAAGGACAGCGTCGGCGCCACCGTGCCGAGCGCGACCGGCGGCACGGTCCCGAGCATCGACACGCGCGAGGTCAAGACGCAGGTGCTGGTCGATAACGGCGACACCGTCGTCCTCGGCGGCATCTATGAAACCAGTCGCACTCAGAGCGTCCACAAGGTACCGCTACTGGGCGATATTCCGCTACTCGGCTTCCTGTTCCGCAACACCAGCACGACCAACAACAAAAAGGAACTGCTGATTTTCGTGACGCCGAAGATTATTTCGTCCGACGCACAACTGGACCAGACAAGCTTCGAAGAATAGGGGCGTGAGCAGCGTTTATTCGCGCCGCGTCATCCTCATCGGCCCGATGGGCGTCGGCAAGACAGCCGTCGGGCGCGAGCTGGCGCGGCTGCTCGATCTGGACTTTGCCGATACCGATGCGGAAATCGAAGCGCGTACCGGCGTCGACATCGGCTTCATTTTCGAAAAGGAAGGTGAAGCGGGATTTCGCCGTCGCGAAACGGCGGTGCTCGAAGAGCTGCTGGCGCGCGACGATCTCGTACTGTCCACCGGCGGGGGCATCGTTCTCGAACCCGTCAATCGCGAACGCCTCGCGGCGGCCGGCACCGTCATTCGGCTGACGGCCAGCCTCGATGCACAACTGGAACGCACTTCCCATTCGCGCAAGCGTCCGTTGCTGGCATACGGCGATCCGCGCGCAAGGCTGATCCAGATCAACACGGAGCGCGACCGGTTGTACGAGGCGCTCGCGGACATCACCCTATCAACGGACGACCAGACACCACGCGAGGCGGCCCGCGAGTTGCAGAGGCAGCTGACCTGAAGCCATCGCGGCCTCCTGTATCATTGGCGCTTTAGATTACGGGATTACTCGTGCAGACAGTCACGGTGCCGCTTGGCGCGCGCAGTTATTCGATCGTGATCGGCGCGGGTCTGCTGGATGACCGGGCACGCTGGCGGGAGGTCGTTCGAAGCCGACGCGCCCTGGTCGTCACGGACGATATTGTCGCTGGTCATTACCTCGACCGGCTTGCCGCAACGCTCGGCGACACCATTGAGCGTTGCGTTTTGCCCGCCGGCGAGGCGCACAAGACACTCGCAACGGCCGCGCGGATCTGGGACCGGCTGACGGACGCGCGGCTGGCACGCGACGACCTGCTGATCGCGCTCGGCGGCGGCGTTGTGGGTGACATGGCCGGTTTCGCGGCAGCCTGCTACCAGCGCGGCATCGACTACATCCAGGCGCCGACGACGCTGATCGCGCAGGTGGATTCCGCCGTCGGCGGCAAGACCGGTGTCAACCACCCCCGCGGCAAAAACATGATCGGCGCGTTTCACCAGCCGGCGGCGGTCATTGCCGATATCGGCACCCTCGCCACCCTGCCGGCAGCCGAATTTCGCGCCGGTCTCGCCGAGATCATCAAGTACGGAGTCATTGCCGACGCGGATTTCTTCGCCTGGCTTGAAGCTCACGTCGACGCGCTGCTTGAGCAGGACGCTGCGGCACTCGCTTATGCCATCGCCCGAAGCTGCGGGATTAAGGCGGCCATCGTCGCGGCGGACGAGCGTGAGCAGGGCCGGCGCGCACTCCTGAACCTCGGCCACACGTTCGGCCATGCGATCGAAACCGGCCTCGGTCACGGTCAATGGCGACATGGCGAGGCCGTGGCCGCCGGCATGGTCATGGCCGCCCAGTTCGCCGCCCGCCTCGGCTGGATGGAGCGTCGCGACGTCGCGCGCCTGCGGGATTGGCTGATGCGCGCGGAATTGCCCGTCTGGGCGCCCGCGGAACTAAGGGCTGAACGCATTCTGGAACTGATGGCGAGCGACAAGAAGGTGCGCGGCGGCCGGTTGCGGCTGGTGCTGCCGCGCGGCATCGGCCACGCCGAAACGACAGCCGAATTCGATCACGATGCACTGGGGCGGATGCTTATCGAGGGGCCGCCGGACGCGTGATAAACTTTTGAACTCCGTCACACTCCCAGAAGCATGTCTCAAGAACTAAAAAACGACCGCCTGCTGCGCGCGCTGTTGCGCCAACCCGTCGAACGAACCCCCGTCTGGATGATGCGCCAGGCCGGCCGCTACCTGCCCGAATACCGCGCCACGCGGGAACGCGCCGGCAGCTTCGTCAACCTGATGCAGACCCCGGAGCTGGCTTGCGAAGTCACGCTGCAGCCGCTGGAACGCTTCGACCTCGACGCCGCGATCCTGTTTTCCGACATCCTCACCATCCCCGACGCGATGGGCCTCGGCCTCGAAGTCGTCGGCGGAGAAGGGCCGCGTTTTTCGAATCCGCTCGGCAGCAGCGCGACCATCGATTGCCTGGCGGTACCGGACCCGGAAACGGAACTGCGCTACGTGATGGATGCGATCCGCCTTATCCGGCGCGAACTGGACGGCCGCGCGCCGCTGATCGGCTTCGCCGGCAGCCCGTGGACGCTCGCGACCTACATGATCGAAGGCGGCGGCAGCAAGCACTTCTCGCGCGCCAAGGCGCTGCTCTACGACGAGCCGGCGCAGTTGCATCGGCTGCTCGACGTGCTGGCGCGCGCGGTGACGGTATACCTCAACGCCCAGATCGCCGCCGGCGTGCAGGCCGTAATGATTTTCGACACCTGGGGCGGCGCGCTGACCGCGCCTGCCTATCGCGAATTTTCGCTGGCCTACATGCACCAGATCTGCGACGGGCTGACGCGCGAGCACGACGGCCGGACGGTGCCGTGCATCCTGTTCACCAAGGGCGGCAGCCAGTACCTCGAAGCAATGGCTGATGCCGGCGCGGACGCAGTCGGTCTTGACTGGACCTGCGAGTTGGATGTCGCGCGGGCGCGCGTCGGCGATCGTGTCGCGCTGCAAGGCAATCTCGATCCGGCGGCACTCTACGCCTCGCCGGCGTCGATTCGCAAAGAGGTCGCGCGGATACTGGCGAGCTACGGCTCCGGCAGCGGGCACGTGTTCAACCTCGGCCACGGCATCACGCCTGACGTGCTGCCCGAGCACGCCGGCGTGATGATCGATGCGGTACATGAGTTGAGTGCAGCGTATCATCAGTAGTCCCCGAGGGAGAGGGATGGAATCTGCGCATGACGTTCGAGTCTCACGACAAGCTCACTCGCCTGCGCCGGACCAAGCTCGCCGCCACCGGCCTGCTTGCGGTCATGGCGGCCGTGTTCGCCGTCAGCCTCGAGTTCGAACCCAGCGCGCCGTGGCTGCGCTTTGTGCAGGCTTTCACTGAAGCCGCGCTGGTCGGCGGCCTGGCCGACTGGTTCGCCGTCACTGCCCTGTTCCGCCACCCGCTCGGCCTGCCGATTCCGCACACGGCGATCCTGGTGCGGCGCAAGGACGCAATCGGCGCGGCGCTGGCGCGTTTCGTCGAAGACAACTTCCTGACCCGTGACGCCGTCAGCGCCAAGCTCAGCGCCCTCGACTTCGTGCGCCACGGCGCCGTCTGGCTGAAGCGCGACGGCAACCTGCACAAAGTCTCCACCTCCGGCGCCGCGTTCGCCGCCGGCCTCGGCACCTTGTTCGACGCCCGCGATATTCGCGGCTGGCTCGCCGACAACCTCAAATCGGGCCTCGCGCAAATCGAATTCGCGCCGCTCGCCGGCCGCCTGCTCGATGCCGCGACGCGCGGCAATCACCACCAGCGCCTGTTGAACGCCGCCGTGCGCATCGGCCGCGAGGTGCTGGAAGAAAACCGGCCGGTGATTCGCGCGCGCATCGGCGAACGCAGCCCCTGGTGGCTGCCGAAGTTCATCGACGAAGAAATCTTCAAGAAACTGATGGACGAACTCGAGCGCGCACTCGAAGCGATCGGCGCCGACGCCAACCACCCGGCACGCGAGCGCTTCAACGAAGCCATGCGCCAGTTCATCGCCGACCTCAAACACGACCCCGAATACCGCGCCCGCGGCGAAGCGCTCAAGCAGGAGTTGGTGCGCCACCCTGAACTCGAAGCCTACCTCGGCCGCATGAGCCGCGAATTCGGCCAGATGATCGGCCGCGAACTGCGCGACCCCGACTCCGCGCTCTATGCACGGCTCGAATCCAATCTCGACCGGTTCATCGCCGCGCTGTTAGCCAAACCGGAACTGCGCGCCGAACTCAACGGCTGGATCAAGAACGGTGTGCTGTTCATCGTCGAACAGTACCGCCACGAGATCGGCGCGCTGATTTCGGAAACGGTGAAAAGCTGGGATGCCAAGCCGACGGCGCGGCGCATCGAACTGGAAGTCGGCCGTGACCTGCAGTTTATTCGGATCAACGGCACCCTGGTCGGCGGCTTGGTGGGTTTGATTATTTATTCGTTCAGCGTGGCGTTTTGAGGGGTTCGGGGTTCGGGGTTCGGGGTTCGGGGTTCGGGGTTCGGGGTTCGGGGTTCGGGTTACGACAGCGTTTCGAGGCGATGCGGTGTGTTCTGCCGGGACCGTCTGAGGACAGGATGTCCGAGGCGAGCCTACAGGGATGTATTCACGGCGTGTCCCGGCAGAGCACACCGCATCGCCCCCACCACAACGGTCAAGCGGCGTTCTACTTGTCTTCTTCCTCACGCAAGGCTCGTCGCAAGATTTTGCCGACATTGCTCTTCGGCAACTCGTCGCGAAACTCGACGTATTTCGGGTGCTTGTAGCCCGTCAGCTTGTCGCGGCAGTAGGCCTTCACCTGCTCCACCGTAAGGCCCGGATCCCGCTTGACGATCACCAGCTTGACCACCTCGCCGGAATGCTCGTCCGGCGCCCCGATCGCCGCCACCTCGCGCACGCCCGGCATCGCCGCCACCACATCCTCGATCTCGTTCGGGTACACGTTGAAACCCGACACCAGGATCATGTCCTTTTTGCGATCGACCAGCCGCACGTAACCCTCGGCGTCGATGGTCGCCATGTCGCCGGTGCGCAGCCAGCCGTCCTCCGACAACACCACCGCCGTCTCTTCCGGATTGCGCCAGTAGCCGCGCATGACCTGCGGCCCGCGAACCGTCAGCTCGCCCGTCTCGCCCAGCGGCAACTCATTGCCGTCGTCGTCGCGAATCGCCACCTCCGTCGACGGAATCGGCAAGCCGACGCTGCCGTTATAGGCTGCCAGGTCTGGCCGGTTGATGCATACCGCCGGCGACGCCTCCGTCAGGCCGTAAGCCTCGATCAGCGGCGTATCCGTCGTCTGCTGCCAGCGCTCCGCGACCGCGCGCTGCACCGCAGCGCCGCCGCCGAGGCTCAACTTCAGCGGCACGAAATCGAGATCCTCGAACCCCGGCGTGTTGAGCAGCCCGTTGAACAGCGTGTTGACGCCCGTGATCGCGGTAAAGCGCCAGTTGCCGAGTTCCTTCACGAATCCGGGCATATCGCGCGGATCCGTAATCAGCACGCTCAAACCGCCGAGCTTGACGAACATCAGGCAATTCGCGAGCAGCGAAAAGATGTGATAAAGCGGCAGCGCGGTGATAACGGTTTCCTGGCCTTCCTCCAGCAATTCGTGCACCCAGGCCGAAGCCTGCTCGAGATTCGCGATCATGTTGCCGTGCGTCAGCATCGCGCCCTTCGCGCGGCCCGTGGTGCCGCCGGTATATTGCAGAAAGGCGAGATCGTCGCGCGTCAGCGGCGCTTCCCGGAACGATCGCCGCGCACCTTCGGCGAGGGCACGCGGAAACGAGATCGGCCGCGGCAGATGCCACTCCGGGACCATCTTTCTGACGTACTTGAGCGCGGCATTGACAACAAGCGACTTCGGAAACCCCAGCAGGTCGCCGACCTGCGTCGTGATGATGTGCGTTACCGCCGTCTGGCCGAGCACGCTTTCCAGCGTGTGGGCAAAGTTCTCGAGGATGACGATGCTGGTCGCGCCGGCGTCCTGCAGTTCCTCCATCAATTCACGGCCCGTGTACATCGGGTTGATGTTCACGACCACCAGCCCCGCGCGCAGGATGCCGAACATCGCGACCGGATACTGCAGCAGGTTCGGCATCATCACCGCGACGCGGTCGCCCTTGTTGAGTTCGGCGACGTTGACCAGAAAGGAGGCGAAGTCGCGGCTTTTTCGATCCAGTTCCGCGTAGGTCAGCTGTTTGCCGAGGTTTGCGAAGGCTGGCCGGTCGTGAAACTTCTCGCAAGCTTCCGCCAGCACGTCGGACAGCGACTCATAGGCGTCGAGCTTGATTTCCGCCGGCACGCCATCCGGATAATTCTTCAGCCAAATCTTTTCCAAGCCCCGCTCCCCGCTTCGCTTTGGCTTACATATACCATTACGGCCGTTCAGTGGGCAAGCAGCGGCTTGAGCGCCCGCCAGATATTATCGAGCACTTTCGGCTCCGCGGCCGCGGTCGGATGGATCCCGTCCGACTGCATCAGCTCCGGACGGTCGGCGACGCCGGCAAGGATTTTCGGCACCAGCGCCACGTTCATCCTGGTCGCCAGATCGAGATAGACCTGGTGGAATCGCTGCGCGTAGACGGGGCCGTAGTTCGGCGGCATGCGCACGCCGACCAGCAGCACCTTCGCGCCCGCCCGGCGCGACAGCTCGATCATCCGCTCGAGGTCCGCGCGCATCGCCTCGATCGGCTGCCCGCGCAGGCCGTTATTGCCCCCGAGCTCGAGAATGACGATGGCGGGATGGTACTGTTTGAGGGCGCCCGGCAGCCGCGCAAGGCCGCCGCTGGTGGTGTCGCCGCCGATGCTCGCGTTCACGACGCGATAATCGTAATCTTGCTGTTTGAGACGCTGGGCGAGCAGTGCCGCCCAGCCGGCTTCGGCCGGAATGCCATGCGCGGCGCTCAGGCTGTCGCCGACGACCAGAATAACCGGCTGCCCGGCGGCCTGCGCCGCCGGCAGCATCAAAATCAGAATGAACAGGAATTTCGCGATGTTCGATACCACGACGGTATCACCCGTACTGCGCGCCGAGGGCGTAAGCAAACAGGTTACCAGCCCCGCCGGCACACTGACCATTCTGGCGGACTGCAGCTTCGAGGTCGGTGCCGGCGAGTCGCTGGCGATTCTCGGGCCGTCGGGGTCCGGCAAGACGACGCTGCTCGGCCTGCTCGCCGGTCTCGACACACCCACTGCCGGACGCATCTGGCTCGCCGGCGAGGAACTGACCGCGCTCGACGAGGACGGCCGCGCACGGCTGCGCGCCCGCCACGTCGGCTTCGTATTCCAGGCGTTTCACCTGCTGCCGAGCCTGACCGCGCTCGAAAACGTCATGCTGCCGCTGGAACTGGCGGACAACGCGGATCCGCTGGGCGCGGCGCTGCGCGCGATTGCCGCGGTCGAGCTTGAAGAACGCGCCGAGCACTACCCGCACAAGCTGTCGGGCGGCGAGCAGCAGCGCGTCGCCATCGCGCGCGGCTACGCGAGCCGGCCGGCAATCCTGTTCGCCGACGAACCCACCGGCAACCTCGACACCGCCAGCGGCGGACGCATCATCGACCTGTTGTTCGAGCTGAACGCCGAAGCCGGCGCGACGCTGGTGCTGGTGACGCACGACCAGCGCCTCGCCCAACGCTGCTCGCGCCGACTGGAACTGGTCGACGGCCGACTGCGGACCCCGGTATGAACCTTGGTCGCCTTGCAATCCGGCAACTGCGCCGCGAGCGGCGCAGCGGCGCGCTGGCGATTCTGCTCGCCAGCCTGGTCGTCGCCGCCGCTGCCGTCAGCACCGTCGGCTTTCTCGCCAGCCGCGTCAGCCAGGCCATGCGCATTGCAGCCGACGCGACGCTTGCGGCCGATCTCGACGTGCGCGGCGCATCGCCGCTGCCGGAAAGCTATACGCAACTGGCGCATGACAAGGGTTTGCAAACCACTTCGCTGCTGCGCTTTCCAACCGTGGTGCTCGAAGGCGAGCAAAGCCAGCTCGCCGAAGTGCACGCCGTCAACCCAAGCTACCCGCTGCGCGGCAAGGTCGAACTCGCGCAGGTGCCGTTCGGGCCGACGCATCCGGCCACCGGGATTCCGGCGCCCGGCACGGTCTGGGCAGCGCCGCGGCTGCTGACCGCGCTGGGCGTCAAGGTCGGCGACACGGTTCAGATCGGCGCCAGGCAGTTCGAAATCGCGTCGGTGCTCGCTTACGCGCCGGGCCAGAGCATCGACTTCATCGAGTTCGCTCCGAACCTGTACCTGAACGCGGCCGACCTGCCGGCCACCAAGCTGGTCCAGCCGGGCAGCCGCATCGGCTATCACCTGCTCGTCGCGGGACAGCCCGGCGCCATCTCCGCTTACAAGTCCGCGCTGCAGCAGAAATTGCGCCCCGACGACCGCATCGTCGACATCCATGACGCGCGGCCCGAGGTCAACAATCCGCTGAACCAGGCGCAGAGCTTCCTGCGTCTCGCCGCGCTGGTCGCCGTGCTGATTGCCGCGGTCGCGGTGGCGATGTCGGCGCGCCAATATGCGCTGCGCCGGACGGATACGGTCGCGGTGCTGTTGAGCCTCGGCATGACGCGCGGGCGGCTCGCCACGCTGTTGACGACCCAGCTGCTGGCAATCGCCGTCTTCAGCACGGTAGTCGGCAGCGCGATCGGCTATGGCGCCGAGACCGGCCTCGTCGTGCTGCTCGGCAACGCGCTGCCGGTGACACTGCCGCCGCCGAGCTGGATCCCGGCACTGACCGCGTTCGGCACCGTCGTGCTGCTGCTCGCCGGGTTTGCGCTCGCGCCGGTGCTCCGGCTGCGCAACACGCCGCCGGCGCGCATTCTGCGCCGCGACCTCGCGCCGCAGCCGGCGAACGTTTTCGCCGTCTGGGGGGTGGCGCTCGCGGCGCTGATCGCGCTGCTCGCCTGGCAGGTTCATGACTGGCGGCTGACGCTGTACGTTTTTGCTGCGCTGGGGGGCGCGGCGCTGGTGCTGGCCGCGGGCGGCGCGCTGGCGCTGCTGCTGCTCAGGCCGTTACGCACGCATATCGGCACCGCGTGGCGTTTCGGCTTCGGCAACCTGTGGCGGCGCGGCGGCCAGACGATCGTGCAGATCGTGGCCTTCGGATTGGGCGTCTCGGTGCTGCTGTGGCTGACGCTGGTGCGCGGCGATATCTTCAATGCCTGGCAGACCACGCTGCCGCCGAACGCGCCCAACGAATTCATCTTCAATATCCAGCCGGGCCAGCGCGCCGCGCTGGGCGATTTTTTCAAAGGCCACGGCCTGCCTGCGCCGCGCCTGTTTTCAATGACGCGCGCGCGCCTGGTCGGCATCAACGGCGAACACGTGACCGCCGCCGATTTCAAGAACGACCGCGCGCGCGGGCTGCTCAACCGCCAGTCGAATCTGAGCGTCGCGCCGTTCCGGCGCCAGGAGAACGTCATGACCGCGGGCCGGTGGTGGGACAAGTCCGACTTCGGCAAGCGGCTGGTGTCGGTGGATGAGGATGTCGCTCATGCATTCGGCGTGACGGTGGGCGACACGCTGACGTTCGCGATCGGCGGCGACGAGCTGACGCTCAAGATCGCCAACCTGCGCAACATCCGCTGGCAGAGCTTCGATCCAAACTTTTTCTTCGTGACGCCGCCGGGGGTACTGAACCGTTTCCCGACGACTTACATCACGTCGCTGCATCTGCCGCCCAAAAAGGCGACGTTGCTGACGGAGCTGGTGCGCAAGCTGCCGGGCATTACGGTCGTCGACGTCGGAGCGATTATTCGCACGGTGCGCCAGATCATCGCGCGGGCGAGTCTTGCGGTAGCGTACGTGTTCGCCTTCACGGTGTTCGCCGGTGTACTGGTGCTGCTGGCCGCGATCCAGGCGACGCGCGACGAGCGCCGCTATGAATCGGCGCTGCTGCGCACGCTCGGCGCCGGGCGCAGCACGGTGTTCAAGGGCATCGTGACCGAGTTCGCAATGCTGGGGGTGCTGGCCGGCGGTCTCGGTGGTGCGGCGGCCCTGGGCGCGGGCTGGCTGCTGGTAAGCCAGGTGTTCAACCTGTCCTACATCGCCGATCCGTGGGTGGTGCCGGCGGGACTGGTCGGCGGCACGATTATCGTGGTCGCTACCGGACTCGCGGCCACCCGGCGCGCGATCAACCGGCCACCGGTGGAGACGCTGACGCGCGCCTGAACGTGCATCGCGACGGGCCTTTGGTGCATCATGTCCTTTTTTTTACCCATTACAGGTTCGCCATGGTCCGTCTCACATCGATGTTCATCGCCGCTGCCGTTTGCGCCGGCACCGCCGGGGCGGCATCGGCCGCCACCACCACGCCCGCCTCGCACACGAGCGCCAGCGGCGTGGACCTCGCCGCTATCGACCATTCGGTCAAACCCGGCGACAACTTCTTCAAGTACGCCAACGGCAACTGGCTGAAGACCGCCAAAATTCCCGCCGACCGCTCCAGCATCAGCACCTTCTACACGATCTTCAAGCGCACGCGGAAGCGCACCGCCGACATCATCCGGCACGCGGCCGACAGTCACCCGGCGGCGGGCACCAACGCGCGCAAGATCGCCGACTATTACGCGGCCTACATGGATACGCAGGCGATCGAAAAGCATGGTCTCAAGCCGCTTGAACCCGAACTTGACGCCATCAACGCCATCCACTCGCGCAAGGATCTGGCGACGGTGCTGGGTCAGCGGCTGCGCCAGGATGTCGATCCGGTCAATGCCACCGACTTTCATACCGATCACCTGTTTGGCCTGTTTGTCGCCCAGGGCCTGACCGACCCGTCGCACAACATCGCCTACCTGCTGCAGGGCGGTCTGACTCTCCCCAGCCGCGACTATTACCTCTCCGACAGCGACACGATGGCCGCCTATCGTGACAAGTACAGAACCTACGTCGCGGCCCTGCTCAAGCAGGCCGGCATCAAGCATGCCGAGGCCATGGCCAACCGCGTGTTCAAGCTCGAAATGAAGATCGCCAAGGCGCAGGCGAGCCTGGTCGAGAGCCAGGACGTGCACCGCGCCAACAATCTCTGGTCACTGGACGAGTTCGCCAAAAAGGCGCCCGGACTGGACTGGGATGCCTATTTCAAGGCGGCCGATCTGGCCGACCAGAAGACGATCGATGCCTGGCAGCCCGAGGCCATTGCACGGCTGTCGAAACTGACTGCCGATGAGCCGCTCGAGTCGTGGAAGGCACTGTTGATCTTCCACACCCTGGACCGCCACGCGGCCCTGTTGCCGAAAAAGTTCGCCGCCCTCGCGTTCGAGTTTCACGGCCACACGCTCAGCGGCGTGCCGCAACAGGAAGCGCGCTGGAAGCGGGCGGTCGATGCAACCAGCCACGCGCTCGGTTTCGCGGTCGGCAAGCTGTATGTCGACAAGTACTTTCCGGCCTCGGCCAAGCAAAAGGCCGAGGACATGGTCGACAACCTGATCGCGGCCTTCCGCTCGCGGATCGGCACACTGGAATGGATGACGCCGGCCACCCGCGAAAAAGCCAAGGCCAAGCTGGCCACGCTGCAGGTCAAGGTCGGTTATCCCGACCATTGGCCGTCTTACGCCGGCCTTGAAGTCACTGCGAACGACCCGCTCACCAACGCCATCAACGCGGCGAAGTTCCACTATCGGCAGCGGCTCGCCGTGCTGGGCAAGCCGGTCAACCGCGACCACTGGTGGATGACGCCGCAGACGGTCAACGCGATCAACCTGCCGCTCGAGAACGAATTGCAGTTCCCGGCCGCGATCCTGCAGCCGCCGTTTTTCAATCCCGACGCGCCCGCCGCGCACAACTATGGCGCCATCGGTGCGATCATCGGCCACGAAATCAGCCACAGCTTCGACAACACCGGCTCGCAATTCGACGCTGAGGGCCGCCTCCACAACTGGTGGACGCCGGCCGACGCGAAGCATTTCAAGGCAGCCACGCAACGCCTGGCGCAGCAGTTCAGCCAATATGAGGCCTTGCCGGGCCTGCACGTCAATGGCGAGCAAACGCTGGGCGAGGACATTGCCGACGTGTCCGGCCTGACCGCGGCTTACATCGCGTTCCACAAATCACTGAACGGCCGGCCTGCCCCGGTCATCGACGGCCTGACCGGCGACCAGCGCTTTTTCCTGTCTTACGCGCAGGCCTGGCGCAGCAAGATTCGACCGGCGGCGCTGCGCCAGCGGATCAAGACGGATGTCCACGCGCCGCCGAAGTTCCGCGCGGAGACGGTGCGCAATCTCGATGCCTGGTACAAGGCGTTCAACGTCCAGCCGGGTGCCAAGCTGTACCTGAAGCCGGATCAGCGGGTTCAGATCTGGTAGGCGCGGCGCGGACTAGACCAATCGATTCCGGTTGCCGCCTTCGCGAAAGGCGCGGATATTCGCGGCGATTTCATTGATGACACGCTGACGCGCCTCGCGCGCCGCCCAGGCGACGTGCGGGGTGACGATCAGGTTGGGCAGAGTCCGCTGCAGCAGCGGTTCGTCGTCGTCCGGGGGTTCCTTGGGCAGTACGTCGAGACCGGCGCCGCCCAGGCGGCCGGCGGCCAGCGCATCGGCCAACGCGGCGGTGTCGATCAGTGCGCCGCGCGCTGTGTTGATCAGCAGCGCGTCGGGTTTCATGCGTGCGAGCTCTGCGGCGCCGATCAGGCCACGCGTCACGTCGGTCAGCGGGCAGTGCAGGCTCAGAATATCGGCTTCGGCCAGCACCTTTTCAAAGGCGGTCCGGCCGGAGCGTGGCGCGGCCCCACGCCGCTCGGCGACGAGCACGCGCATGCCGAACGCGCGCGCCACGTCGGCCGCAGCCTGTCCTAGTGTCCCGTAGCCGACGACGCCGAAGGTCTTGCCGGCCAGCTCGCGCACCGGGAAATCCAGCAGGTTGGGACGGCCGCTGCGCTGCCATGCGCCGTCGGCGACCAGCCGGCGGTAGTCGTGCAGGTGCAGCGTCAAATGTAGCGCGAGGCCGAATACGTGCTGGACGACGGCGCCCGTGCAGTAACCACGGACATTGGCGACGGCGATGCCGCGCCTGCGCGCCGCAGCGAGATCGACGTTATCGGCGCCGGTCGCCGCAAGGCAAATCAAGCTAACGCCGTCGAGCCGGTCGAGCAGCGCCGCGTCGAAGCGCACCTTGTTGGCGATCGCGACATCGGCGCCGCCGAGGCGCACCGGCACGTCGGCCGGGGCGCTGGCGGCGAATATCTCCAGTTCGTCGAGTTCGGCTTCGAGCGGCGCCGGGTCGATATCCCCGCGGCTCAGGGTGTCGTAGTCGAGCAGCGCGCCGCGCATCAGTCGCAATTATTACTGACGATTTGCTTCTGGAAGTGCACCGGCGCCGCATCGGCGGCGGTCTTGATGATTTCGAACGGCTCGGTCAGCGCCTGCGTGGTGTTGCAGCCGGCGCCGGGCCGGGTTTCGCGGACGGTGACCTGGAGGCCATTGGGCGCGGGCGCCAGCGTGCCGACGGCGATTTGATAGCCACCGCTGCGCCGCTCGCCGAGGAACACCGCGATGACCATCGAGCGGGAAAAATCGATCGCCGGCGGCGCCGGCTGCGGATACTGGCGTGCGGTCGCACGCCGCCAGACACTCGCAAAGGTCTCGCTGTCGCGGATGACAGTGAAGTACTGCTTGTAAACGCCGCTGTGGCGGCCGCTCAGCACGACCTCAAACGGCACCGACGGCGCCGCGGCGCTGTCGCCGGGCGCGGCCGCGCAGGCTGTCATCAGGCAGGCGGCGACGCCGACGGCCCCTGCACGCAGCAAATGATGCATCATCGGCTCATCCCCTCCTCCGGCTCCTGAGCGTGCGCGCCCGCCGCCGCGGCGGCCGCGCCGGCGCGCCATCCGGAAACAGCAGCGGCGCAAGTTCGGTCAGCGCGCGGTCGTAAACGGCGCGTTTGAAGTAGATCACGTCGCTCACCGGCTGCCAGTAATCGACCCAGCGCCAGCGATCGAACTCGGGGCTGTCGGTGGTATCGAGCTGGAAGTCATAGTCGGTGCCGGTAAAGCGCAGCAAAAAGTAAATCTGCTTCTGGCCGATGCACAGCGGGTAGCTGTGGCGCCGGATAAACCGCGGCGGCAGCCGGTAGCGCAGCCAACCACGCGTGTGGCCGACGATCTCGATGTGCTCCGGCCGGAGGCCGACCTCTTCGCGCAGCTCACGAAACAGCGCCTCCTGCGGCGACTCCGACTCGTCGATGCCGCCCTGCGGGAACTGCCAGCCCGAGCGACTGAGACGGCGCGCCCAAAGCAAGCGCCGCTGGTCGTTGCACAATATAATGCCGACATTGGCCCGAAAGCCATCCTGATCAATCACGTTGTCTTCAGAACTTGCATGGCGGCGCTGACATAAGGAACGCAGCAGCCTGCCAGGTGGTTCGGTGCAGCCGGCCTCCGCCGTCCTTGCGGAGAATCCGCCGCCTGATACTGTGTGTACTGCGTCGTTGACCAATGCTAGTACACCTGCTAGGTCTGATTGTCTATGAAATATGCCATTTCGGCAAACGGGCGGGATCAAGCCGCCCCGGCGCGACACGCGACGAGCGGTGTGCGCTCGCGTACGCGGCTGGCCTCGATCCTCGCACTGCTGGCGCTCACGGCGCTGGTGTCGGTCGCGATCGGCCTGTTCGTCGGCAGCGTGAACCTTGCCCCGGCCCGGGTCTGGGCGGTGCTGTCGGGTCATGGCGACGCGCTGGCGACGACGCTGGTGCTCGATTTGCGCCTGCCGCGGGTCGCGCTGGCGTTCGCGACCGGCGCGCTGCTCGCGCTCGCCGGCACGCTGATGCAGGTATTGCTGCGCAACCCGCTCGCCGATCCGTACATTCTTGGCGTCTCCGGCGGCGCCGCGGTCGGCGCGCTCATCACGCTGCTGCTGGGCCTGGGTGTCTTGTGGCTCGAAGGCGCGGCATTTGCCGGTGCACTCGCCTCCACGCTGATCGTGTTCGCGCTCGCCCACGGCCGCGGCGGCTGGACATCGATGCGCCTGCTGCTGACCGGCGTGGTCGTCGCCGCCGGCTGGGGCGCGGCGATCGGCCTCCTGCTCGCGATGAGCAACGACACCAGCCTGCGCAGCATGCTGTTCTGGCTGATGGGCGACCTGTCGTACCAGCACGGCGGCTGGGGACCGCTCGTGCTCGCCGGCTTCGGGCTGGTCGTGTCGCTGCCGTTCGCGCGCCACCTGAACGTGCTCGCGCGCGGCGAAATGCAGGCGCAGGCGCTGGGCGTGCCGGTGGGCATGCTGACGATCGGCATTTACGTCGTCGCCTCGCTGCTGACGGCCGTCGCCGTCACCGAAGCCGGCGCGATCGGCTTCGTGGGCCTCGTCATTCCGCACATGCTGCGCCTGGCCGGCGGCTCGGATCACCGCCTGATCCTGCCCGGCTCGGCGCTCGCCGGCGGCAGCCTGCTGGTGCTTGCCGACACGCTCGCCCGCACGGTACTGGCACCGCGGCAACTGCCGGTCGGTGTGGTTACCGCGGCGATCGGCGTGCCGCTGTTTTTGTACCTGCTCAACCGCTCAAGATGATCTCGACGCACGCACTCGACGTCGAAATCGGCGGCAAGCAGGTCTGCCGCAATCTCGACTTCACCCTTGCAGGCGGTGAGTGCATGGCGGTGCTGGGCGGCAACGGCGTCGGCAAGACGACCCTGCTGCACACGCTCGCGGGCCTGCGCGAGCCGGCCGGCGGCGAAGTACGTCTCGACGACCGTCCGCTCGCCCGGCTCCCGCGCCGCGCCGTCGCGCGCCGGATGGCGTTGCTGATGCAGCACGACGACGACGCGTTCCCGGCCACGGTGCGCGAAACGGTACTGGTCGGCCGCCACCCACACATCGCGTTCTGGCGCTGGGAATCGCGCGACGACATAGCGATAGCCGAAGCCGCGCTCGCGGACTGCGCGCTCGGCGGCCTCGAAGACCGCGCCGTCGCCACGCTGTCCGGCGGCGAGCGGCGGCGGCTCGCTATCGCGACGGTACTCGCACAGCAGCCAGGGCTGTACCTGCTCGACGAGCCGGCGAACGAGCTCGACCTGCACTTCCAGATCGACCTGCTGCGCCACTTCCGCCGTCTCGTCGACGAGCGCAACAAGGCGGTGATGCTGACCATGCACGACGTCAATCTCGCGGCGCGCTTTGCCGACCGCGTGTTGCTGCTGTTCGGCGGCGGCGAGAGCTTGTGCGGCCCGACTGCGGACGTGCTCACGAGCGAAAACCTGTCGCGCCTGTATCATGTAGCGGTGGAGATAACGCGGGTCAACGGCCGGCAGTTATTCGTTCCCGCTTGATTCGAAGGAGATAAAAATGGATTACAAGGAAGCACACGGTGCGCGTATTCCCGCGCTCGGCTTCGGCACCTTCATGCTCAAGCCGGCCGACGCGCGGCGCATGGTCGAAGCCGCGCTCGAGATCGGCTATCGCCACATCGACACCGCGCAGCTTTATCGCAACGAAACCGACACCGGCGCCGCAATCGCGGCCTCCGGCATCGATCGCGGCGATATCTTCCTGACGACCAAGGTCTGGATCGAGCGTTTCCACGCCGGCGATCTCGAAGCGTCGGCGGACGAAAGCCTCGAGCGCCTCGGCACCGATTATGTCGATCTGCTGCTGCTGCACTGGCCGAACGCGGACGTGCCGCTCGAAGAAACGCTGGAAGCGCTGATGCGCGTCAAGCAAGCCGGCAAGGCGAAGCACATCGGCATCAGCAATTTCTCTACGGCACTGGTTCAACAGGCAGTGGAGCTCGTCGGTGCCGAAGAGCTGGTGACCAACCAAGTCGAATATCATGTCTTCCTGAGCCAGCAGAAGATTCTCGCGCAGGCGCGCCAGTTCGGCATGCTGGTTACCGCCTATTGCCCGCTTGCGCAAGGCAAGGTGGTGGGCAATGAGACGCTACGCGCGATCAGCGACAGTCACGGCAAAAGCGAAGCGCAGGTTGCGCTGCGTTGGTTGCTGCAGCAGGAAGGCGTCATCGCCATTCCGCGAACGAAAAACGAAGCGCACGCCCGCGCCAACTTCGAGGTGTTCGACTTCACGCTCGACGACGCGGAGATGCGCCGCATCGATCAGTTGCTGGGCGACGAGCGCCAGATCGACCCAGAGATCGCCCCGGTCTGGGACAGGCCGTAGCGGCTGACACGACCTCACGTCATGGAAGACGACAAAAAGCAAAACCGTCAGGACGACTGGCGTCAGCGCGACGACGTTCCGGATATCGTCTGGAAGCTCGAGGCCCGGCGCGCGCGCTATTCGCGCCGGAGCGTTGCCTTCCGCATCGGCTGGACCGTGCTGGCGTTCCTCATCACGCTTGCCGGCATAGTCATGATTGTCATGCCGGGCCCGGCGATCGTGTTTATCCCCGCGGGTCTTGCGATGCTGTCGTTCGAGTTCACGTGGGCGCAACGCATCCTGGACTTCGCGCTGACGCGCGGCATGGACGCGAAAGAATATGCCGAGCACCTGGACCGGCGCCAGAAGCGCGCGGCGATGATTGCGGCCGTATGCGTGGCCGCCACCGTTATCGGCGCGGTCGTGTATTACTGGTTTTACTGGCGCAAGTGAACCCGGCTGATCAGGTCCCGCCGGCGACCTTGTGAACGAGGCTCGGCGACACGATGTGCATGCCCGCGATCCTGCCGGATTGGTCGAATGCGACTTCCATCCAGATCGTCTTCTTTTTGAATTCGGTTTCTACAAAGGCAACCGGCCTGCCATGCATCGATCCGGAGCGGGTGTCGCCCATCTTCTGATACGCGCCGAAGTGGCCGGTCAGTTGATGCCATATCAGCTTGAGCTTTTGCGGCGGCGCAGCCTGTTTCATCCGAGCCGTAAAATTCGCTTCCGCCGCCTTGAACTGACTGGCAGCTAACTGATGCACAAAGATTTCCGCCTGCTTCACCAGCTTTTCATGGTGCTTACCGGCTGCAAACGCTGTTGCACTTACAAAGAGGCCGAAAGCCAAGACGAAAGTTAATGTTGTTTTAGCCATTCTTGCGCCCTCCATTGGTCTGCTCTTATCTTACTCGTCAAACGAAAAGTTGTGACAGTTGCCGTGGCTGCTGATCAGCCTATAAACGACTTGGCAATCGGGAAAACAACGAGCGCAAGGATCGCAGCGACGATCAAATATGAACTTTTGCGTGCGAAGTTGAGCGTATAGCCAAACCCGAAGCGCTTGGGAACGACTACTCGCGGGTCGTCGCGGTTGACGTAGAATATCATCCACTTCCAGCAGTCGTCGGGCGTTTGATCGCTGAAGTCATTCTCATCGGAACTCATCGTGTCCTCCAGTCTATTGCACGCGCTCGATAAATTGGCTGATTGACTTGGCCAAGATGGTATCAATGGGCAGCTTCGGATTTTGATAAGCCGCCAGGTTGTCTTGGCGCGATGGCCCGACGTCCTTGAGGACATGGTTCATTTTCGGGATCAGGACAAGCCTGGCGGCCGGATCGGCACTGGCGAGCTTTTTCGCCGCCGACACCGGAACCTGGATGTCACGCTCGCCCTGCACGATCAATACCGGCATCCGCAGCTTCGCGATCGCTTTTGCCGGATCGTGGCGGAACCACGATATCAGGTACGGCTGTACGCTGGGGCGGAACAACATCGTCATGTCGGGCGGCACGTCCGCAACTGTCTTGCCCGCCTCCAGTTGCGCCACGATGTGTTGAGCCTTCTTGTAGAGATCCTCCGGGAGCTGCGGCTTCAACTGCGCCAGCAAAAGCGTTCCCGCCGGTTCGCCTGCGCCGGAGATGGACACGAATGCATTTGCCGGAATCCGCGGTGCGGCCAGCATTCCGATGAGCGATCCCTCGCTGTGGCCGAGAATGGTTAATGTCGAGAACCGCGAATCGGCGACAAGTTGTTTGCCCCAGGCGACCGCGTCGTCAACATAAGTGACGAATCGCAGCTTGCTTTCCAGCGGCCCGGCCGGCGCGCTCTGCCCAATGCCGCGCTTGTCGTAGCGCAGCGTCGCGATGCCGCGACGGGCCAGCGCTGATGCGAGCAGCTTGTACGTATCGGTCGTAAGGCCGATTGGGCTGTTGCCGTTGCGGTCGGTCGGGCCGGAGCCCGCGATGATCAGCGCCACCGGCCACGGGCCTTTCCCCGCCGGCAGCTCAAGCGTGCCGTACAGCACGCCCGTCGGCGTCTTCAATTGCACGGACGTTTGTCCGGATTCGCCGGCATGGGCGACCGGCACGATCCAGCAACTGGCCAGGACGACGAATAGCGGAATCACGTGTTTCATTGCTGCCCCCGCTGGTCGACCTGCCGGTAGGCGAAATACGAATAAGTGGCGGGAATCAACGCCGCGCCGCCGATTGCAGCCATGAAAGTCCATGGGGCGCACTTGAGAATGCCGATCACGATAATGGCAAACCCGGCAAGTACGAACAGCCAGCCGCCCAGTCGGTGAGTCCGCACCCAGACTTCATCGTTGGCGAGCGTCCACGGCGTGCGAATGCCGATGAAGAAGTTCTTGCGCATCTTGCCCATGTAATTCCCGAGCACGACGAACAACGCGCCGATCACGATGAACATGATACGCGTCAGGTCGAGTTGGGCGCCCGTTGCAGCCAACAGCGTAACGATGGCAACGACCAACATTGTGACCAGGATAGCAAGCGTCACAATCCCGTAGACACCGATAAACTGGTCCAGCCGATAACCGCGTGGCGAAATCTTCGGCAGCACCGCCAACACCGCCCAGGTGCCGAGCATAAAGAGCGGCGTGATAAAGGCGCCCCAGGGTTTCGCCATGTAGTCATCGACCTCGCCGGCCGCATTCCAGTGGCTCGGCACCGGGTCGGGCAGACTCGGGTAAAGCCACGCCGCAACCGCAAAGGCGGCAAGCACCAGCACGAACCCGACCGTTAGTGAGCGCTTGTAGCTCATCGTTTCTCCTCCCGCACCGCGAACAACTCCATAACCAGGCCCGACACGTCCTCGAAGACCGACGTGTTGAGCGAATAGACGATGTACTGGCCGCGGCGCTCGGTACGCACCAGTTCGGCGGCTTTCAGCACCGCAAAATGGTGCGACAGCGAGGCAGCACTGAACTCGAACGCCTCGGCCAGCTCGCCGGCGGTTTTCGAACCGTTGCGCAACAGCTTCAGTATCCGCCGCCGGCTCGGGTCGGCCAGTGCTTTGAAAATGGCTTGCTGCTTCATCTTTAGATATTTAGGCATTTATCTAATTAAACTGTCAAGCGCCACCCTCTTGCGGCATCCGGTCAGGCCGCGCATCATTTGCGGCAAAGGAGTCAGTGGTGGTGAGGGAACATCAGTGAATGCCGACACGGACGACTCGGCGCGTACGGTGAAGACGGCCGGACGGCGCTTCAACCTGCGTTCCGGCGCAGTCATGGGCATCTTTATTCTGATGGTGCTCTACACGATCTACTTCGCGGCGCCGATTCTGATTCCCATCACGATGGCGCTGCTGCTCGCGCTGATCCTATCCTCGGTGATCGGCTGGCTGGAACGCTGGCACGTGCGCCCGCCGCTGGGCGCGGCACTGGTGCTCGTGGTGATGCTGGGCGGCTTTACTGCCGGCGTCTATGGCCTCGCGCAGCCGGCGATGCACTGGATCAAGAAGGCGCCGGTGGCGCTGCACAAGCTCGAGCAGACATTTCAATCACAGCATGGACCGCTGGACGAACTCAAAAAAACCAAAAAGGAACTTGAGAATCTCACCGATAACGAGTCGGCCAATGCGGCGCCGACTGCAGCCCAGCCGCAAAAGGTCCAGGTCGTTCAGCGGCCGAACATCGTCAACCAGGCGCTGACGACGACGCCGGGCGTGTTGTCCGGCGCCGGCATCACAATCGTGCTGCTTTACTTTCTGCTCGCGTCGGGCGACAGCTTCCTGCGCAGCCTCGCGCACGTGATTCCGCAGTGGCGCGACAAGAAGGTGGCGGTCGAGATTGCCCGCGGCGTGCAGCAGCATATTTCGCGCTACCTGATCACGGTCACGCTGATCAACCTGTGCCTGGGCTTCGTCGATGGCCTGATCCTGTGGGCCATCGGCATGCCAAGCCCGGTGTTGTGGGGAGCGCTGATCGCGCTGTTCAACTACGTGCCGTATGTGGGCGCCGCCGCGGCAATCATCATCCTGGCGCTGGTCGCGCTGGTGACCTTCAGCCATATCGGCACAATCCTGCTGGTACCGGCGGCGATCTTTGCGATGTCGGTGCTCGAGGGCCAGTTCATCACGCCGCACGTGGTCGGCCGGCGGCTCGCGTTGAGTCCGGTGGCCATTTTCATCACGCTTGTGGTGTGGGGCTGGATGTGGGGCGTCGTCGGTGCGATTATCGCGGTGCCGATGCTGGCGAGCTTTAAATTGCTGTGCGAGGAAATCGAGGTACTGAATCCGATTGCCGAATTTCTGACGGTGTGATCGCCCTGGCCGAAGCTCAGCAGTACTGGTTTCTATAGCGGGCAGGCGTAGTGGCGTACTGGCTGCGGAAAGCCCGAATCAATGCGGCGCTGCGGCGGAAGCCGGTGGCCTGGGCGATGGCTTCGACGCTCCAGTGCAGGTGTCGGCTGTCGTGCAAAAGTTGTGCCGCCTGCTCGCAGCGAATGCGGCGCAATTCGGCGGAGAAGCGCAGGCCGCGTTCCGCGAAGCGGGCGTACAGTAACGATTCGGATATACCCAGGGCGCGCGACACCTGCGCCGGCCCGAGTGTCTGCTCGGCATAGTGATTCCGCATGTAGCGCAACGCTTCGGCGACGTGCACGCTGCCGAGCAGACTGTCCCTGGGCGTATCCGTAAGCGTCAGGCTCAGCAGGTTGCAGACGGATTCGGACACCAGCGCGCCAACCCGGCCGGGCTCGCTCATGTGCAGCATCTGCCGAAAGCCGGCGTTGAGCGTGTCGCACAACAAGCCGGCCGGCGTGCCCAGCGTGTTCGGCAACAGCCAGGGCCGGGGCATTTCAACCTCTCGACCCATGAGACCCTGAAGCGCCTGCCGCGGAATGTCGACGGTGTACGTAGTATGACGGCGCCACTGGCTGCTCGCGACGCTCACGGGAAAGCGCTTGTCGACCAGTATCCAGCGCCCGGTCGGGCACGCGCACGCCTGGCCGTTGACATGGACAACGCCGCCGAACTGCGCCGGCGATGCAAGGATAAGCCGGTCGTCGGCCTCCGTCTGCAATGAGAACGGGCGGAACAGCCGGATCGCGTCGGAGTGAAAGCGATTGAAGCTGACGCCATTGGCGCCCCGGACGGCTTCGAGCCGGCCGAAGAATCGCTCGGCGCCGCCATGCCTCGCATCCACCTGCCAGTGGGCATCAAGGCTGCGGATGACTTCCTCTATCCAGAACTCCTGGCGGTTGGCCGGAGCCACGATACTGGTATCAAGAACTATCTTCACGAATCATGGTTGCCCGCTGCCCTGGCGGGACGTTACCAGATTCGTGCCGCGGCGCAAACGCCGTCCATGCACCGTTTGAAGCCGCTGATGCGCAGATCCAGGACTGGATTTTGGATGGAACGGCGGCTGGATGGACCGCACGGAGGAAGGGGATAGACCGCGACAAAAAGCCGGAGATGCCGACGGCAACGCCGCCGGCGTCTCCGGAAACTCAGCTACCGCGCCGTTTTCTCAGCAACGGCAGACCGAGCGCGAACAAGGTCAGGAAGCCGAACGCGCCGCCACCGCCGCTGATACCCGGCGCCGGGGTGCTGTTGCCCGAGCCGTTATCAGACCCGTCGCCTGTGCTGTCGCCCGTACTGTCGCCCGAACCGTTGTCGGACGGGGTGACAGCCTGAATGGTGACGTTCACCGCCGTCGCCGCGGACGTGTTCATGCCATCCGAAGCAGTAACTGTGAAGCTGTCCGTGCCGCTGTAGCCGGCTGTCGGCGTGTAGGTAAACGTTCCGCTGTCAGCGTGCAGGCCACTGACGGTGCCATGCGCGGGCTTCGTCGCAACGGCCAGCATATAGCCGTTAAGTTCGGCGTCGGAGACCTCGAGCGTACCGTTGACAGCCGTGTCCTGGGTGGTCTTGACCGTCAGGCTCTTCACCACCGGAGCATGGTTGTGCAGGTAAACGCTGACGGTACTGCTGACGACGTCGTTCCCCCCCCCGATTCAGCGCCACGATATCCGGCTGACCGTCGCCATCCACATCGGTCACGGCCACACCGGCGTTTCCGGCGCCTGAAGCATGCACGAGCGGCGCATTGAAGGTGCCATCGCCGTTGCCGAGCACGATGGCGACAGTGCTCTCTTTTTTATTGCCGGCAATGACATCGAGCGCGCCGTCGCCATTGACGTCGGCCAGGGCCACGGCTCCAGGGTTGCCTGAGCTCGACAAATCGGTGGCGATCACAGCGCTGGTGCCGAAGGTGCCGTCGCCTTTGCCTTCGAAGAGGTAGGCGGTGGCGCCATTGGTTCCGACTACGAGATCGGGCTTGCCGTCGCCGTTGACGTCGCCGACGGCGATGCCTCGAGGCGCATCGTAGCGCGACGTGCCGTCGCTCATGACGGTGGTCGTCGCCAGCGTCGCGGCAGATGTAAATTTGCCGGTGCCGTCGCCGGTATAAACGTAGGTCGAGTAGCCCGAACCCGGATTATAGTTGCTGCTGACCACCAGATCGGTATTGCCATCGCCGTTAAGGTCCGCCAGCGCCACGCCGGACGGCTGGCTCACCGTTGCCGAACCGCTGCAATTGAACTTGCCGGTTCCGTCGCCCTCGCAAATCTGCGCCTCATCGGCGCCCCAGGCCGCGAGCACGGCATCCGGCTTGCCGTCGCCATTGACATCGCCCACGGCGATATCGTTAACCGTTCCCGATGCCGCGGTGCTTGTCTCTGGCGATGCGAAACCGCCGGCACCATCGCCGAGCCAGGCATACAGGGTGCCATTGTCGCTGGGCACAAGCACATCAGCGTTGCCGTCGCCGTCGACATCCGCCGCGGCGATCGAAGCAATGCCATCCATGGGGGACAGCGCATGCACGACGGGCGCCTTGAAGCCGCCCTCGCCGCTGCCGAGAAGCAGGCTGAAGCTGTGGTCGCTCGTGTCGGCGGTGACGAGATCCGGACGGCCATTCCCGTCGAAGTCGGCAACGGCCAAATCGGAAGCACCGAGCCCGTGCACCGTTCCGTCCGCATCCGCGGTGGCATAGAGATAGCTGGCGTAGGTATAGAACTTGCGGTCGCCGAGATTGCGGGCCTCGGTGACAACGGCGTCCCACCACCACGAACCGGTCAAAAGATTGCTCAGGCCATTGCCGGCGGCCACGATGGCCGTCGTGTAGCCGCACACGCCGGCGGGCACCGGCGCGGGGTTCGTGAAAGTACCGTCGCCGCTACCGTAGAGAACGTAGCTGCTATCGCCGTAGCAACCGTCGTCGTCCACGAACAGGTCGAGATGGCCGTCGCCGTCGACATCGGCCACGCTGATCGTTCCCCACGGAGCGACATCGACTGGAAACGAATGTGTCGGAGCCGGATCGCTCAGCTTGCCGCCCTGGTTCAACAGCACTTGCAGGTATCGACTTCCACGATCCGACTCTACGATATCGGTGTAGCCGTCTTCGTTGAAGTCACCCGCGGCAATATTCGGGGACGATGAGGCGACGGATACCTGCTGATCCGGCATCGCGGCCAGCGTTGCCTGCCCGTAGAAGACATTCACATGGCTGGCGTCGTCTGTCACGATGTCGAGCGTGCCGTCGCCATTGATATCGGCCAACGTCAGATTGTATGGGTTGCTGCTTGCGGAACCCTGCGTCAGCGTCTGCACGTTGGCGGTATCGAGCGAGCCGTCGGTCTTTACCGGCACTACATAAATGTTGGCGGTGCCCGTTACGGCGACCACGTCCAGGGCGCCATCGCCCGTCACGTCCCCCACGGCAACCAGGCCGGTCCCGAACGACATCGAGCCGTCAACGGCGTAATCCTCGTGCGCTTTGAAGCTGCCGTCACCGTTACCGATGAGCACGCTGAGCTGGGCGGTGTCGGTAGCCGCCATGTTGCCGACTACCAGGTCCATCTTGCCGTCGCCATTCAAATCAGCTGCCGCAAGTCCATAGGACTGCGCCGCGGTTGCATAGAAGGCGGGCCTTCCGTAGCCGCCATTGGCATTGCGCAGATAAATCCAGACGCCGCCGGCTATCGGCTTGCCGTCGTCATCGGTTTCGGCAGGCCACCGGTCAGTTTGGGCGAGATCGGCGATGCCGTCGCCATTGAAATCGGCGGTGGCGATCTGAGCGATGCCGAGCGGCAGCTGAGGATCTCCGGCTCGCGGCAGGACCTGCCCCGGATACAGCGATGGCGGCGCGGCCGCGAAAGTGGCCGGCGACGGCAAGGCGCAGGCGAGCACCGCCGCCATCATTAGCGGCAATGCCGAAGCCCTGAAAAATGAATGCTTATCCATGGACGACCCCCTCGATTGTTGCGTCAATACTGGATGCCGGCGCATTGGACATCATTTCCGGAAATGACAATTCCCGCTCACTCCAGAATTGCTGCTGACTCCAAAAAAAGCGGGATTTTCTGCATAGGCGGAGTGGGGAGTCCGCTTGCCGCGGTTGGCGCCGCGTGCACTCTCTTGCATAGGACCACGCGCTCCGCGCATTATGGCCGCATAGCAAGGAAGCATGGGAGCCGGGATGGGAGATCAACCCGATGCGGACAACAACAATACAGTCGTATCGGACACGCGGTTGTCGGGACCGGCGCGGCTGATTTCGCTGCACGGCGGCGTGCTGTGGATTGGCGTGCTGGTGACACTTGCGGTGCTGTACTATGCATCGGCCGTACTGATTCCGATCGCCATGGCGCTGCTGCTCGCGGTCGCGTTCACCGGCGTGATTGAGTGGCTGGAGAAATGGCACATCCCGCCCGCGGGCGGTGGCGTAATCATCGTCGTGCTGCTGGTTGGCGTGTCGTTCGCGAGCGTTTACGGCCTGGCCAAACCTTTGCAGGAATGGGTGTCGCGCGCACCGCACGGTATTCAACGGGTTGAACAGCATCTCGGCTGGATCCAGAAACCGCTGCACGAGATCCAGCATCTGCAAAAGAGCGCAAAGAAACTGCTCGGCACGCAGGGCAACGGCGGCGGTCAGTCGGGCCTGCAGATCAACCTGACGAGCAAGCTGCTCACGTGGACGACGACCTTTATCTACGGCGTCAGCGTCACGATCGCGCTGCTCTATTTCCTGCTGGCCACCGGGCGCAACCTGCTGGGCGGCATCGTGCGCGCGCTGCCGCGTGTCGACGAGAAAGAACGCGCGGTGGAACTCGCGTTCGACCTGCAGCACCTGATTTCGCGCTACCTGTTCACGATCACCGTAATCAACTTCGCCCTCGGCACGCTGGTCGCACTGGCGCTATGGGGCCTCGGCATGCCGGACCCGGTGCTGTGGGGCGCCATGGTCGCGATATTCAATTACATCCCATACATCGGCGCGGTAGCGAGTGCGACCGTGATCAGCGTCGTCGCCGTGATCAGCCTGCCGGCTTTCAGTCACGCGGTGCTCGCAATGGCGGTGGTGGTCGTGCTGACCACCGCGGAAGGTCAATACGTGACGCCGCAGGTCCTGGGTCAGCGCATGGAACTGAACCCGGTGATGGTTTTCGTCGCGCTGATTATCGGCGCGTGGATGTGGGGTGTCGTCGGCGCGTTCATCTCGGTGCCAGTGCTCGCGTGCATCACGCTGATCTGCGAGAGAATCGAGCCGCTGGAGCCGATCGCCGGCTTCCTGCGGAGCTGAAAGGGTAGCTAGTGGCTAGTGGCTAGTGGCTAGTAGCTAGTGTAGTGCGTCATTCTGTTTGGCGCTTAATCGGCGATTTGCGCGGACGACCTTTTCCAGGATGTCGTTGGCGCTGGCGGTCCAAATGAAAGGCTTGGGTTGTTGGTTGTGTTGATCAATGTAGCGCTCGATTGTC
>DASSNE010000044.1:0-65075 GCA_035688265.1 Gammaproteobacteria bacterium | reverse complement strand
ACTGCCTACTTGTCTCATAGTTTCTCCTTAGCGTGTTGCTTGGCGGCTCACGCTTTGGAGTTACTATGAGGCGTCCGGAATTGTCAAACTCCGACTGCCTCCCCAGCAGAGCTGGGGGGTCTCCCGCTTGGACTAGCGACTAGCTACTTTTCTTCTTAGCCCTGGGGTGCGCTTGATCGTATATGCGGGCCAGATGCTGGAAATCAAGGTGAGTGTAAATCTGGGTGGTGCTGAGGTTGGCGTGGCCGAGCAGTTCCTGCACCGCACGCAGGTCGCCGCTGGATTCGAGGATATGGCTCGCGCAGGAATGCCGGAACAGGTGGGGATGAATGCGCGCCGCGGCGCCCTGGCGGCGGGCCCAGCGTTTGACGCAAAGCTGTACCGCGCGCGGCGTGAGGCGCGTGCCGCGGCGGCTGATGAAGAGTGCCGGCTCGTCGGCGACCGCCCAGTCGCGGCGCACCGCCAGCCAGCCGGCAAGCGCCGTCCGCGCCCGGCTGCCGACCGGCACGACGCGCTCCTTGCTGCCCTTGCCGGTCATTCGCAGGGTGGCATCGTCGTTCATTGAATCCGCATTCAGCGCGACGAGTTCGGCCAGGCGCAGGCCGGATGAGTAGAACAGCTCCACGATCGCCAGGTCGCGGAGCGCCGCGACATCGTCCGGCGTCGCGTTCAGCAGTTGCGCCATCTGGTCGGCATCGAGCGTCGTCGGCAGATGTTTGGGGAGTTTCGGCAGCGGCACGTCGACGGCCGGATTACCCGTCGCGTGGCGGTGCCGGATCAGCCAGTTAAAGAAGGTGCGCACCGCGGCGAGCGCCCGGTGCAGGCTGCGCGCCGCGGCGCCGCGACGGTGGCGCTCGGCGGCGTAGGCGCGCAGGTGGCCGCTGTCGAGCGTGTGCCAGTCGTCGAGATCGTGCCGGTCACACCAGGCGGCGAGCGCGTCGAGATCGCGACGATAGGCGGCGACCGTATGCTCGGACAGGCGGCGCTCGACCGCAAGAAACTTGAGGAATTCAGCCAGCCGTTCGCGGGCGGCGGGACTCATTCAAACAACGGGCGCAGCGCGTGTTCCACCAGCTCGCCGATGCGATTCAGGAACACCGTACCCAGCGTCGGGCTGAAGTGGTCGGCGTTGTCGCTGCCGAGCGCGAGCATGCCGTAGCGGGCGCGGCTGCCGATCGGCACCAGCGCCGCCGAGGCCACCTTCGGCGCCTGGGCCGCGAACAGAAACTCGAGCTGCGCGGGGCGCAGCCGCCCGCAGAAGGCTTTGCCTTCGTCGAGAAACCGGCTGAACTTCGTCAGCTCGTCGCGCTCCGCGCGCGCGACATTATCAAGCCCCAGCGTCGCCGGATCGCCGGCGAACAGCAGCAGGCGGATGTGGTCGGCGCCGAACCGGCTGCGCAGCTTGTCTTCCAGCACGCGTACCCGCTCGCCGGGTTCGGTGGCGGCCAGCAGCGCAACCGACAGTTCGTGCAGCCGCTCAAGTACCGAATCGTTGGAGCGCGCGACTTCGACCAGGTCGACCAGCCGCCGCTCCAGTGTGCGGTTCTGGTTGCGCAGCAACTCCACCTGGCGCTCGATCAGCGACACTGCGTCGCCCGCCGGATGCGCGACCTTGAGCTTCATCAGCAGGTTGGTGTGGCGCTCGAAGAAATCCGGATGTGCCAGCAGGTAATCGGAGACGCCGGCATCGTCGATGTGGATCGCCTCGTGTACCGGCTTGCGTTTCGCTTCGCTGTCGTTGCTCATAATCCGCCCCTACTTACAGTGTGATCCGCCCCTCGAAAACGGAGGTTGCAGGCCCGGCCAGCCATACCGGCTGGTCCGGCCCTGCCCATTCCACGACCAGCTCGCCGCCGGCCAAGCTCATCGTGACCCGCGACGCCAACCGGCCGCAGCGCCGTCCCCACACGGCGGCCGCCGCCGCGCCGGTGCCGCACGCCGGCGTTTCGCCGACGCCGCGCTCGAATACCCGCAGCCGGCAGTGAGCCGGTGACACAATCTGCAAAAAGCCGACATTCGTGCGCCGCGGAAACCGGGGATGGCGTTCGAGCAGCGGACCGAGCCGCGCCACCGGCGCGGTCTCGACTGTGTCGACTTCGACCACGACATGCGGGTTACCGACCGATAGCGCGCCCACCTGGATCTGCTCGCCGCCGACGTCAATCGCGTAACTGTCGGCTTCGGCCGACGCTTCAAATGGCACGTCCGCTGGTGCAAACCGCGGCACGCCGAGATTGATGCTGACGCTGTCGCCATCAACGCGTGCCGCGACCGGCCCTGCCGCGCTCAGCAACTGTACCGCCGGCCCGGCAGCGAGACCCTGTTCGACCGCATAGCGCGCCAGGCAACGCGCGCCGTTGCCGCACTGTTCGACTTCGCCGCCATCGGCATTGAATACACGGTAGCGCAGCGGCTCGACGGCCGTTTCCAGCAGCAGCAGTTGATCGCAACCGATACCGAGGCGGCGATCGGCAAGACGGCGGATGGTGTGTTCGTCGAGCGGACGCGCGAGTGCGCTCGCGTTCAGCACGACAAAGTCATTGCCCAGCCCGTGCATCTTGGCAAAGGCGACATCGCGCCGGGGCGGCGCGGATTGCACGGCCGATTCAGATGACATCACGCGTTAGGGTCGGACACGCCTGCATAGCAATGACCCTATTATAAACACGTTCGGACGCCAAGCCGGGCGATTCTTTTCACCGCCCGCTATACTCTTTGATAACCGCTTTTTCAGTCGCCATGGACGGCGCTTATGGCTATTGCTCTCAGCATCCTCAAGTGGACCGGCGTCGCGCTCGGCGCGCTGATCGTCGTCATCGTCCTGGTACTCGCGTTTTTTCTGTGGAACTGGCTGCGCGGGCCAATCAACGACCTCGTCTCGAACCGGCTGCACCGCGAATTCGCGATCAAGGGCGATCTGCACGCCAACCTCCTGTCGCTGACGCCTTACATCAGCATGGAAAATGTCGAGCTTGCCAACGCGCCGTGGAGCCGGCCGCCGAAAGACATGGTGTCGATCCGCAAGGCGGAGTTTCGCATCAGCCTGCCCGCGCTGCTGCACGGCAAAATCGTGATTCCGGAAATCGCGCTGTCTCACCCGGTCATCGACCTCGAAATCAACTCGCGGGGCGAACGCAACTGGGTATTCAACCGCCACAAGGCCAAGCGCCCCCAGCCGCCGCCGGTTCCCGAGATCCACCTGTTGACGGTCAACCAGGGGTCGATCCGTTTTCACGACGCGCCGCACAAGACGGACGTGACGCTGCATCTGTCGGCCTACGCACCCTCCTCGAAGCACAACGGCTACGGCATGCAGTTCGACGCCAGCGGCACTTATAAAGGTGTGAGCTTCGATGCCGACGGCCACGGCGGACCCGTCCTGTCGCTGCAGGACCCGAAGCACCCCTACCCGCTCGCGCTGACGCTGAAGGCCGGCAAGACCCGGGGCACGGTCCACGGCACGATCGCCAACCTGATGAAGCCGCGCGCGATGGACGTTGACTTCAAGCTCAGCGTGCATGGCCAGGATTTGTCGGTGCTCTACCCGCTGCTGCACGTGGCGCTGCCGCCGACGCCGCCGTACCGGGTCACCGGCCGCCTGCGGCACCACGGCGACACCTGGACATTCACCGACTTCGAAGGCCATATCGGCTCGAGCGACATCGAGGGCGGCGTGGCGTTTACCCGGGCCGGCCCGCGACCGATGCTGCGCGGCCATCTGAAATCGAAGCTACTCGACCTCAAGGATCTGGGCGGCCTGGTGGGCGCGCAGCCGAATACCGCGCCGGCGGAAAGTCATGCGCAGGCGGTGCAGCAGATGAAACGCAAGCGGCGCGCGAGCGGAGATAACGTGTTGCCGAATACGCCGTTCCATCTCAAGCGGCTGCGTAGCATGAACGCAGACATCTGGTTCAACGGCCAGAAAATCCGCGGCCGGAAGTGGCCGTTGAACGACCTCAAACTGCACGTCACCCTGCACAACGGCCTGCTCACGCTCGACCCGGTGAACTTCGGCGTGGCGGGCGGCCAGGTAACCGGGACGGCCGTGCTCAACGCCCGCGGGCAGCCGATGCAGGCTCGCGCACGGCTCGAGCTCAAGCACCTGCAGCTCGCCACGATTGCTCCGTCGATCGCACTGATGAAAGGCAGCGAGGGGCTGTTCGGCGGACGCGCCCGCCTGTCCGGCAAAGGCAACTCGGTCGCGACGCTGCTGGGGACCATGAACGGCCACATCGCGTTCGTGCTGACCAACGGCCGGATCAATCAGCAACTGGTGGAGTTGGCGGGCCTCGACGCCGGCGATTTCTTCGGGTTGCTGGTCAGCGGCGGCGACATCATTCCGATCCGCTGCGGGGTCGGCGACTTCGCCGTCAAAGACGGCCTGATGAAGATCAAGGTGCTCGATTTCGACACCACCGACACCAATATCCATGCCGGCGGCCTGGTCAACTTCGCCAACGAAGCGCTGCGCATCACCATCCACCCGATCCCCAAGGACGTGAGCGTCGGCAGCGCGCGCGGCCCGATCACGATTTCCGGAACGTTGGGCAATCTGTCCATCAGTCCCAGCAATGAAACCATCGGGCGCGTGGCCGCGGCGGCGTTGCTGGGCCTCGTTGCCGGTCCGCTCGCGGCGATGATCCCGCTGATTGAAACCGGCCCCGGCCACAACTCCAACTGCCAGGCGCTGATCCAGGAAGCGCGGCGCGACGCGAACAAAGCGCCGTCGCAGCAGCCCTGATCCGGCCTGCGCGCCCGCCGGACCGCGCCCGGCTGTACAATGCCGGGCCATGCAATACCAGGACCTGCGCGACTTCACCCGCCAGCTTGAGGCGGCCGGCGAGCTGAAACGAATCGGGCTCGAGATCGATCCGCATCTCGAGATGACCGAGATTTGCGACCGCACGCTCAAGGCTGGCGGCCCGGCGCTGCTGTTCGAGCAGCCGAAAGGCCATTCGATCCCGGTACTCGGCAACCTGTTCGGCACGCCCGAGCGGGTCGCGCGGGCGATGGGGCAGGATTCGGTCGCGGCGCTGCGCGATGTCGGACGGCTGCTGGCGACGCTCAAGTCGCCCGAGCCACCGGCGGGGCTGCGCGACGCGTGGAGCAAGCTGCCGCTGTTCAAGCAGGTGCTGGCGATGGCGCCGAAGGTGGTGCGCGATGCGCCGTGCCAGGCGAATCGGATCGAGGGCGATGCGGTCGACCTGGCGAGCCTGCCGATCCAGACTTGCTGGCCCGAAGATGCCGGGCCGTTGATTACGTGGGGGCTGGTCACGACGCGCGGGCCGCACAAGCCGCGCCAGAACCTGGGCATTTACCGCCAGCAGGTGATCGGGCGGAACAAGCTCATCATGCGCTGGCTGGCGCACCGCGGCGGGGCGCTCGATTTCCGCGACTGGCAGCAGGCCCACCCCGGCGAGCCGTTCCCGATCGCAGTGACCCTGGGCGCCGACCCGGCGACCATTCTCGCGGCTGTCACGCCGGTACCGGATACGCTGTCGGAATACGCCTTCGCCGGGCTGCTGCGCGGCGGTCGCACCGAGCTGGTGCGCTGTGTCGGCAGCGAACTCGAAGTGCCGGCGAGCGGTGAAATCGTGCTCGAAGGCGTGATTCACCCGGACGAAACCGCGCCGGAAGGACCGTTCGGCGACCACACCGGCTATTACAACGAGGTCGAGCGCTTCCCGGTATTCACGGTCGAGCGCATCACCCACCGCGATGATCCGATCTACCACAGCACCTACACCGGGCGGCCACCGGACGAACCGGCCGTGCTGGGCGTCGCGCTGAACGAGGTCTTCGTGCCGCTCCTGCAGCAGCAGTTTCCGGAAATTGTCGACTTTTATCTGCCGCCGGAAGGCTGCTCGTACCGAATGGCGGTGGTCAGCATGCGCAAGGAGTACGCCGGCCACGCCAAGCGCGTGATGTTCGGCGTCTGGTCGTTCCTGCGCCAGTTCATGTACACCAAGTTCGTGATCGTCACCGACGACGACATCGACGTGCGCAACTGGCAGGACGTGATCTGGGCCGTCACGACAAGAATGGACCCGGCGCGCGACTGCACGATCGTCGACAATACGCCGATCGACTACCTGGACTTCGCCTCGCCGGTCGCGGGCCTGGGCTCCAAGATCGGCTTCGACGCGACCCACAAGTGGCCCGGCGAGACCAATCGCGAGTGGGGCCGGCCGATCCGGATGAGCGACAGCGTGAAGCGTCGGGTGGATGATATTTGGGGGGAACTCGGTCTCGGATAGCGCCTCGTGCGTTTGGTTGTAGCGGCTACCACCCCCAGCCCCTCTCCCGGCGGGAGAGGGGAGAAAGAAGGAGCACCTTCATCTCCTTTCTTCGTCTTGCCGGCCACGACGGCCGGCTTCTTCTCCCGCGACATCGAGCGCAGCCGAAGATCGGGCGAAAATGGGGGAAACAAGGAACATTGTCCGAAGCCATGGACGGCTGAGTTATGTTCCGGCCCCCATTTTTCGTCCGATCTTCGGGAAGTCCACAGCACAGGAAGTGCTGCGGACCAAGCGACAGGAGCAGTGGCTTTGGTTACTTTCCCCGTAAGGAAAGTGACCGGCTGCCGGGCCGCCCCCGGCACCTAATCAATCCGCCGCCGAAGGCGGCACAACCCCACAACCGCAACATAGGGTCTATACTTAACCGCGAGGGACTCGGCAAAAGAGGAGCCATTCATGCGCACGATCATGGTCATGAACCCCAAGGGCGGCTGCGGCAAGACGACGATCGCGACCAACCTCGCCAGCCACTATGCCAACCACGGCCTCGCTACCGGGCTGGCCGATTTCGACCCGCAGCGTTCCAGTCTCGACTGGCTCGCGATGCGCTCGGCGGACAAGCCTGCGATCCAGGGTGTGCCGGCCTTCGACGAGGGACTGAAGAGTGTGGGCCGTGGCCTGGACGTGCTGGTCATCGACGCCCCGGCGCGTGTCCACGGTCCCGAACTGACCGAACTGGTGCGCCGTGCCGAGACGATCCTGGTGCCGGTGCTGCCGTCGCCGGTGGACATCTTCGCCGCGCAGCGCTTTACCGAGGAACTCCGCCACGTCGGCCGCGTCGAGCGCAAGCAGGTGCGGATCGGCCTGATCGCCAACCGCGTGCGCGACACGACGTTGATCGCCCACGACCTGGGTCTGTTCCTGAACCGGCTGAAGCTGCCGCTCGTCGGCCGCCTGCGCGATGCGCAGAATTACATCCGCGCCTTCGCCCGCGGCATGGGCGTAGTGGAATTGCCGCCGTACCTGGCGTTGCCGGACATCAAGCAGTGGGAAGATCTGATGCAGCGCGTGGACGGCAGCCGCGTCACCGCCTAGCTGTCATCCGAATGTAATTCGATCCCCAGCGAGCGCAGCTTGCGATACAGATGCGTCCGCTCCATGCCGACGCGCTCGGCAAGCTTGCCGACCTTGCCTTCCGCCAATTTCAGTTGCTGCTCCAGGTAGGCGCGCTCAAAATGTTCGCGCGCCTCGCGCAACGGCAGGCTCAGCAAGTCCTGCTTGACCAGCGGCTGCTCGTCGTCGGCCGCCGGCGCGAGCGCCGCCTCTACCTCGGCGAGCGTCACCTCGGGGCCGCTGCCGAGCGTCAGGAAACGCCGCACCAGGTTGCGCAGCTCGCGCAGGTTGCCGGGCCACGGGTAGTTGCGCAGCCGATTTTGCGCCGCGAAACTCATCCGCCGGTAGCGCAAATGCTCCTGGTCGACCAGCAGATCGACGTAATAGCGCAATAGTTCCGGTACATCCTCGACGTAGTCGCGCAGGGCCGGCACCTTGATCGGCAGCACCCCGATCAAGTCCACGAGATCGCGGCGCAGATGCCCGGCTTCGACCGCGCGGCTGTAATCCGGTCGCGCCGACACCAGCAGGCGGGCGTCGAGCCGCACGTCGCGCTCAGCGCCGGTCGGGCGGTAGCGACCACTTTCCAGCACGCCGACGAGCAGGCGCTGCGCATCGGGGTCGAGATCCACCAGTTCGTTGATGAACAGCACGCCGCCCTGCGCCTGGGTCAGCAGCCCCGGCTTGACGTCGGCGCCGCGGGCCTCGCCGGCCAGTGTCTCCACGCCGGTTGTCGTACCCAGCGCGGCCGGCACGAAGCTCACGAACGGCGCCTTGGCGCGCTCGGACAGCGCGTGCAGGTAGCGGGCGGCGCTCTCCCGGCCGCTGCCGGGCTCACCGACGAGCAGCACGGGGGCGTCGCGCTGCGCCGCGCGGCGGATCTGCTCGCGCAGCGTGTCGATCAGCGGACTGCGGCCGAACGGCTCCAGCCGCTCGGCGATCAGCGCCCGGCCCGCCTTACCGTCGGTCGCCCGGCGTTTTGCCAGCGCCTGCTCGACCGTCTGCAACAGCTTGGCGAGTGACAGCGGCTTTTCGAGGAAATCGGCGGCGCCGAGACGGGTCGCCTCCATTGCGGTATCGACGGTGCCGTGGCCGGACAGCATCACGACCGGCGCATCCAGATCGCCTTCCTCCGACCATTCGCGCAGCAGCGTGATGCCGTCGGTATCCGGCATCCAGATGTCCAGCAGCACCAGGTCCGGCGGGCGCGCCGCCCGCTTGTTACGCGCCTCCGCCGCGTTGCCGGCAACCTCGACCGTGTAACCCTCGTCGTCGAGAATGTCGTGCACCAGCGTGCGAATGTCCGCCTCGTCATCGACTACCAAAATGCGTTCACCGCTCATGGCTCACCCCCTCCTTTACCACCGTTTTATGCCGCCGGGCGGCGCGCAGCAGTGAGCGCGCCAGCGCGCGCTCGTTGATCGGCAGGCGCACGCGGACCGACGCGCCGCCGTCGGCGCGGTTCTCGGCGCGAATCGTGCCGCCATGTTCCTCGACCAGCTTCTTGACGATGGCGAGCCCCAGGCCGGTACCCTTGGGCTTGCTGGTCACGTAAGGTTCGAAAACGTGTTCGAGCAGCGCGGCATCGACACCGGGGCCGTTGTCGGCCACCGTGATTTCGGCGTCCTCGCTGACCTTGCCGCGCAGCCGCCGGGTGCGAATGACGACTTCGCCGCCGCTTTGCCCTTCCAGCGCCTCGCCGGCGTTGCGGATCAGGTTGTGCAGCATCTGGCCGATTCGGCCCGCATCGACGTTGACCGGCGGCAGCGTCGGGTCGAGTTCCAGGCGCAGCGCAAACGGCCGCTCGCCGCCGTGGTACAACTCGGCAATCTCGGTGACCAGCCGGTTGAGGTCCATCGGCCGCAGTTCCAGTTGCGGCGTGCGCGCATAGTCGCTGAAGGCGTTAACCATCGCCTTCATGTTGTCGACCTGCTGCACGATCGTGTGCGTGGCGCGCTCGAACACCTCGCGCTCCTTGCCGGCGAGTCCGTCGAGGTAGCGCAGCCGCAGCCGCTCGGCGGCGAGCTGGATCGGCGTCAGCGGATTCTTGATCTCGTGCGCGAGACGGCGGGCGACCTCGCCCCAGGCGGCGTCGCGCTGCGCCTGGATCAGCGTCGTCAGGTCGTCGAACACGATCACGTAGCCGGCAGCGTTGTCGCGCACGTTCGGCAAACTGGTGCAGCTGCAGGTCAGGATGCGCCGCCCGCCCGCGCCGCCGATGACGATCTCCTCGCGCCAGTGGCGGTCGCCGGCGTCCGCGTGGCGCTTGAACAGGTCCAGGAACTGCGCGACGAACGGCTCGGCCGCGGCGTCGGCAATCGGCTTGTCGAGCCAGCGGTCGAGCTCCAGCCCGAGAATGTCGGTCGCGGCGGTATTGGCGGTGCGCAGGCGCAGGTCCGAATCAAGCGCGATGACGCCCGACGACAGCCGCGCGAGCACCGCTTCGAGATACGCCCGCTCGCTTTCCACCTGCTGCTGGCTGCGCCGCGCCGTCTCGCGCGCGTCGCCCAGGCGACTGGTCATTTCGTTGAACGACGACACCAGGAACCCCACCTCGTCACGCGCCGGCATCGGCAGGCGACGTGTGAAGTCGCCGCGCGCGACCGCGCGGGTGCCTTCGGCAAGGTTCTGGATCGGCGCGACCAGCCGGCGGGCAGCGTAGAACGCGCCCCAGATGGCCGCCAGCAGACCCAGCAGCAGCACCAGCGACAGGGTCAGAATCAGGCTGTACTTGAGCGGCTTGCGCAGGTAGGTCAGCTCTCGGTAGCGCATGTAGGCCGCCTGCACGCTCTGCGCCACGTGGCCCTGGCGCCCCGCCACCGGAAACAGCGCCTGCAGGTAACGCTGCGGCGCGCCCGGAATGTAGCTCGGCACCGGCACCACCGAACGGATGTGCAGGCCGAGATCGCCGATCGGATCGAGGCTGACGTACGGCAGGCCGCGGCGCAGTTGCAGCATGATCTCGTCGGTCGGCTGGTTGGGTACGACCAGCGTCGGCCGGTTGCTGCTGGTGGCAAGAATGCGGCCGTTCTGGCCGAACAGCGTCAGCTCAGAGGCGCCGCTTTGCTGGCGCAGCGTTTCGATCGTCACCGGCAGTTGGGTGAAGGTCCCCACGGCGAGGCGCCGGGCCATGTTCTGGGTGCGGGCGAGCAGTTCCTTGGTCCGCGCATCGAGCGTGCTGCGCGACAGCGTCAGTGCATCGTCGAGCGCCTGCTCGACGCTCACGTCGAACCAGCTGTCGATGCCGCGATCGAGGAACTGCACCGAAAAGTAGTACACCAGCACGACCGGCAACACCGCGAGCAGCACGAACATGCCGACGAGGCGCGCGGTCAGCCGCGAGCCCGGCGTCTCGCGCCGGTACTGGATGATCAGCTTGACCAGGTGCGCGACGATCAGACCCAGCAGCACCAGCGCGGCGAGTGCGTTGAACAGCAGCAGCCACACGTGGAGGCGGGCGAACGCCGCCGAGTTCTGCGTGGTGCGCGCGAGCAGGTAGAGCCCGGCGAGCAGCAGCACCGCGGTGAGGATCATCAGGACCTTGGTGGTGCGGTTTTTCTTCATCGGGTGAGCGGCCATTCGCGCCAGTCGCTGGCCTGGTCGGCGCCGGAAAACAGCGACGTCAGCAGGCCGAAACCCGTCGGGATGACCTTGACGTTCAGCACCGCGCGAATGCTGATGTCGTAGGTGTCGTCCGGGTCCAGCAGCGCCGCGTCGATCACCGGCAGGTTGTTGACGTAGCCGAGATGTTCGAACGCCGCTTCATAGCTGCGGAAGCTCGCCTGCCGGCCGCTGTTGAGGCTGCGCACGACATAGCGGCGGCTCAGCGCGTGATAGGTAATGCGGTAGGACTGGGCGAGATGGGCGACGGTCGGATCCCACAGGAACGCGCGCCGCCGCGTCACTTCAATTTCGATCTTGAACACCAGCGGCACGCCGTTGTTGAGCGCCTCGACCGCATTGCGCGCGAGCGTCAGGCGCATGTCGGCGTCGAGGTAATAGACGCCGTGACTCAACTGCGTGTAGGCGTTGCGGATGACGAATGCACCGGCGCCGGCGGCGGACGCGGGCGGCACGACCGCCGTACTTGCCGCAACCAACGCCAAGGCCCCCAGCCGCCATGCTCGCCACAGCTTTGTCATTCAGGCCAAGCCTTACTCTTTTTCGAGGCACGCATAGTAAAAGCCGTCCATGCCCTTATCGCCGGGCAATATCTGCCTGCCGGCGCCGGCGGCGCGGCCGAAACCCGTCAACGTTACCGCGCGCACGTCCGCCTGCCGCGCAAGGAACGCGGCGATCGTCGCTTCGTTCTCGGCGCGCAGGACCGAGCAGGTTACATACACCAGCTTACCCCCGGCGGCCAGCAGGGGCCAGAGTGCGGCGAGCAGTTGGGCCTGCACCGCGGTCAGGCGGTCGATATCGGCGGCCCGGCGCAGGCTCTTGATGTCGGGGTGCCGACGGATCACGCCGCTGCCCGAGCACGGCGCGTCGAGCAGGATGCGGTCGAACGCGCGCCCGTCCCACCAGTCGTCCGGCCGGCGCGCGTCGCCCGTCAGCACCGTCGCTTTAAGTGCCAGCCGGTCCAGGTTCTGGCGCAGCCGGTCGAGGCGCGCGGCCGAGATGTCGAGCGCGACGCATTCGGCCAGCGCCGGCGTGCGTTCGAGAATATGGCAGGTTTTGCCGCCCGGGGCAGCGCAGGCGTCGAGCACACGCTGCCCCGGCGCGCCATCCAGCGTGGCGGCCGCGAACTGCGCGCCGGCATCCTGTACCGACAGCTCGCCGGCAGCAAAGCCGGGCAGGCGTTCGACATCGACCGGCGTGGCGAGCGTCAGCGCGTCGGCGGCCGGCGGCGCAGGGGTCACATCGATGCCGGCTGCGGCCAGCTCGCGCTGCATCGCGTCCGGCGTGGTCCGCTGGCGGTTGACGCGCAGCGTCATCGGCGGCCGGGCGTTGTTGGCGGCGAGGATCGCCTGCCAGTCGTCCGGCCAGTCCCCCTGGAGTCGCTCGATCAGCCAGTCCGGGTGGGCGTAACGACTGGCCGGTACGGCATCGGCCGCCGCCAGCAGCGCGTCGCGACGACGCAGAAAATTGCGCAGCGTCGCGTTGACCAGGCCGCGCGCCCAGCCCTTGCCGAGTTCGGCCGCCGCGGCGACGGTTTCGCCCACCGCGGCATGATCCGGCACACGCAGGTACACCAACTGGTACAGGCCCACCATCAGCAGTGCCTGCACATCTGCGTCGCGCGCCTTGAGCGGGTGCCTGACCAGCGCGGCGAGCGGCGCTTCCAGGCGGAAACGCCAGCGCAGCGTGCCAAAGCAGAGTTCTTTCAGCAGCCCGGCGTCGGCGGGCGCGCCGAGTTGCGGCACCGCGGCGGCGAGGGCCTCATCCAGGGAGGTGCCGCGGGCGATGACCGCGGCGACGACTTGCGCGGCGAGGCTGCGCGGGCCGGGCGTCAACCGAGCACCTTGCCGGCCAGTGCCGCCCCGCGGGCGAAGGCGGCGGCCTCGACACGCTTGCCGCCGGCACGCTGCACCGCGCGCAGCCGCAACCGGCCGCTGCCGGCGGCGACGTCGATGCCGGCAGCGCTCGTGCCGATGACGGTGCCGGGCGCGACGCCGCCGTTGTCCGGCAACGCCACCGCATCCCAGACGCGAAGTTGCGCGCCGTCGAGGCGGGTTTCCGCCACCGGCCACGGCGTGAACGCCCGCACCCGGCGCTCCAGCGCAGCGGCGGGTTCGTTCCAGTCGAGCCGCGCTTCGGCCTTGTCGAGCTTCGTGGCGTAGACGGCCTCGCCGGTTTGCGCGCGGGCGTGCGCCGTGCCGGCCGCCAGTTCGTCGAGCGTCTCGAGCAGCGCTTTGGCACCCAGCAGGGCGAGGCGATCGTGCAGCGTCTCGGCGGTGTCATCGGGCGCGATCGGCGTTCTTGCCTGCGCCAGCACCGGGCCGGTGTCGAGTCCCGCGTCCATGCGCATGATCGACACGCCGGTTTCCCTGTCGCCGGCGAGGATCGCGCGCTGGATCGGCGCGGCGCCGCGCCAGCGTGGCAGCAGCGAGGCGTGAATGTTGATGCAGCCGAGTGGCGGTACGGCGAGAATCGTGGGCGGCAGGATGAGGCCGTAGGCGACGACGATCATCGCGTCGGGCGCAAGCGCCGCCAGCGCGGCCCGCTCGGCGTCGGCCTTCAGGCTGACCGGCTGACGAACGTCAACGCCGGCCTCGAGCGCGCGCTGCTTGACCGGCGACGCGGCGAGCCGCCGGCCACGGCCGGCGGGCCGGTCGGGCTGGGTGTAGGCCGCGACGACGGAATGAGGAGATTGAATGAGCGCGTCCAGCGCGGGGACGGCGAAGGCCGGCGTGCCGGCAAAGGCGACCCGCAGGGCGCGTGGCATGGAAGACGACTTAAACCAACGGAACGCTGTGCCGTCCCGGCATCGGCGCCTGGGCCTCGGCCTGCGCCTGGCGCTGCTCCTTCTCGATGCGCTTGCGCAACCGCTTGCGCTTCAGTTCCGACAGGTAATCGACGAACAGCTTGCCGTCGAGATGGTCGATTTCGTGCTGCACGCAGATTGCAAGCAGGCCCTCCGCCTCGAACTCCATCGGCTCGCCGTGCTCGTCGAGCGCACGCACCCGCGCCCAGGTGTGACGCGAAACCTCTTCGTACACGCCGGGCACCGACAGGCAGCCTTCCTGGCTGCGTTGGATCTCGCCGCCGAGTTCGAGTATTTCGGGGTTGATCAGCACGCGCGGCTCGTTGGCCTCCTCGGACACGTCGATCACCACCACCCGGCGCAGGTCGTTCACCTGCGTCGCCGCGAGACCGACACCCGGCGCAGCGTACATCGTCTCGAACATGTCGGTGACGAACGCGCGCAAGTCATCGTCGATGGCCTCGGGTGCGACCGGCGTGGCGCGGCGGCGCAGCCGCGGATCGGGGTATTGCAGAATATCAAGCTTTGCCATGGCGAAATAATAACACGCCCCGGATGGGCGACTTCATGTGCTATATAGGACCATTCGCCCGACCGCCGGTTCCTTTTTATGGCCTTACGGGCGGGTACGGCCGGCCGCATCGTTATAATGGGCTCCAGCCGAATAAATCCAAGGGAGACAACGGCGCCATGCCTGCAAACCAGACCCTCCTTCGCGGCGTAGCGCGTCTGCTGCCGCCCGTGGCGTGCGCGGCCCTGCTCGCGGCCTGTGCGTCCGTGCCGCCACCGGCACCCGTGGTGCAGACACCGCCGCCGCAACCGGCGCCCGCACCGGCCCCGAAGCCGCCCGTGCCCCAGCTCAAGCCGCACCACCCGATCCGCTACGTGGTCAAGAAGGGCGATACGCTCTGGGACATCTCCAAGCACTTCCTCAAGAGCCCGTGGCTGTGGCCGGACATCTGGTACGTCAATCCGCAGATCCGCAACCCGCACCTGATTTACCCGGGCGACGTGATCGAGCTGCGCTGGGTCAACGGCAAACCGCAACTGACGCTCGCCGGCGCCGACACCGGCCTGAAGGTCGTCCATCTGCACCCCGAGGTGCGCCGCTCGCCGATCGCGCAGGCGATTCCGACCATTCCGATCGCGGCGATCCGGCCTTTCCTGACCCGCGCCCACGTCGTCACCGAGGATGAACTCGAACAGGCGCCGTACGTGCTGGCGACTTCCGACGGGCGGCTGCTCGCGGAGCCGCACGGCGAGGTGTTCGTGCGTGGCGTGAAGCAGGGTGATGGGGCCCGATGGCTGCTGGTACGCAAAGGCGATGCGCTGCACGACCCGCAGACCGGCGATCTGCTCGGCTTTCAGACCACCTTCATCGCCACGGGCCGGATCACGCAATGGAGCAACCCGCCGGCGATGACGCTGGACGGCGCCGCCCGCGGCGTGCGCGCCGGCGACCGCCTGCTGCCGTACAACGACCGCGAGCTGCCGGTGAATTTCTACCCGCACGCGCCGAAGCAGCCGGTGCACGGCCAGATCATCTCGGTCGTCGACGGCATGTCGCAGGTCGGCCAGTACGACATCGTCGTGCTGGACCGCGGCGCCGACGCCGGCCTCGACCCGGGCACCGTGCTTGCGATCTACCAGCGCGGCCGGGTCGTCGACGACCCGTACAACGGCGACGACGTCAAGCTGCCCAACCGCCGCGCCGGACTGCTGATGGTGTTCCGGACGTTCGACAAGGTCAGTTACGGCCTGGTGATGGAGCTGAACAACGAAGTGCATGTTCTCGATGCTGTCCAGAATCCGTAAACGGTCCTGATGACGGCGCCGGAACTGCGCGCCTGGCTTGTTCTGCTGCGTACGCCCGCAACCCGACTTCGTTTGCGGGCGGCGCTCGATGCCTGCGGCTCCGCCGAAGCGGTGCTCGCGGAGAGCGACCGCGCGCTCGCGCGGCTCGGCTTCGATGACGAGGCACGGCGCTGGCTGGCCGATCCCGACGCCGGCCTGATCGAGTCCGACCTGGCCTGGTTCGAGCCGCCGGACCGCCATTTGCTGACGGCCGATCATCCGGCCTGGCCGCCGCTGCTCGCCGAAATTCCCGATCCGCCATTGGCACTGTTCGTGCGCGGCGACCCGACGCTGCTCGCTGAACCGCAGCTCGCGATCGTCGGCAGCCGCAATCCGACGCCGGCCGGCCGTGAAACCGCCGCGGACTTCGCCCGCCACCTCGCGCACGCCGGATTGATCATCACCAGCGGTCTCGCGATGGGCATCGACGGCGCCAGCCACAAAGGCGCGCTGGATGGCGGCGGCGCGACGATCGCCGTCTGCGGCACCGGCCTCGACCGAATCTATCCCGCACGCCACGAGGCGCTGGGGCACGCAATTGCCGCGCATGGCGCGCTGGTTTCCGAATATCCGCTCGGCACGCGACCGCTGCGGCATCATTTTCCGGAACGCAACCGGCTGGTCAGTGGTCTCAGTCTGGGTGTGCTGGTGGTCGAGGCGGCGCAGCGCAGCGGTTCGCTGATCAGCGCCCGGCTTGCAAGCGAGCAGGGTCGCGAGGTGTTCGCGATTCCCGGCTCGATTCACAATCCGCTCGCGCACGGCTGCCACCGACTGATTCGCGACGGCGCGAAGCTGGTCGAAACCGCCGCCGACGTGCTGGAGGAGCTGGCGCCCTTGCTGCGGCTGGCAACCGATGCCGCCGAGGCCAACGCCACGGCGTCACCCGACGATCCGGAGTCGCAGCAGGTGTTGAAATATGTCGATTTCGCCCCAACCTCTGTAGATTGTATCGTCGAACGCAGCGGATTGACGGCCGCTGCCATTTCCGCCATGCTGCTGTCATTGGAGCTTCAGGGCTTCATTGCCGCCGCGCCGGGGGGAGGTTATATGCGTACGTCGGAATGACTCACTCGCACACTCAGTCAACTGCTTGCCACCGCGCTGGAGGCCCTCGATGATGAGAGAAAACGTGCTCGACGTGCTGCTGTACCTGTTCGAGAACTACCTGGATGACGATGCCGAGACCTACGCCGACCGCGACGTGCTGACGGTCGAGCTGGAAGCCGCCGGCTTCCCGCGCTCCGAAGTCGGCAAGGCCTTCGACTGGCTGGAAGGCCTCGCCATCGATGAGGACAAGGTGCCGGCGCTTGCCGCCACCGGCGCGATCCGCGTGTTCAGCGATCAGGAAATGGCGCGGCTCGATATCCGCTGCCGCGGCTTTCTGCGCCATCTAGAAAATATCGGCATCCTCGACGCCGCGCAGCGCGAGGTCGTGATCGACCGCATTCTGGCGCTGGAGGCCGATACCGTCGATCTGGACGACGTCAAATGGGTCATCCTGATGGTGCTGTTCAACCAGCCGGGCCAGGAAATGGCCTTCGCACGCATGGAAGACCTGGTGTTCGAGGATCGCGGCTCGGCCCTGCACTAATTGATTGGCGTATTGCGCTTAGTGACGGCCCCGGTTTCTTTTGACCGGCGGGCGCTGCTAGACTCTCCCGCGCAATAACGCGGGGTTTTCATCCCGAAATTTCTGTCCATCCGGCGGGCGCGTGCCGCCCCGGCCGATTATTGACGAAGACAATGGCTCGAAACCTGGTAATCGTGGAATCGCCCGCCAAGGCGAAGACCATCAACAAGTACCTCGGCAAAGACTTCGAGGTCATGGCCTCCTATGGTCACGTCCGCGACCTCGTGCCGAAGGAGGGCGCCGTCGATCCGGCGCATGACTTCGCGATGAAGTACCAGGTCATCGAACGCAATTCGAAACACGTCGATAGCATCGTCAAGGCGCTGAAAAAGGCCGACGCGCTCTACCTCGCCACTGACCCGGATCGCGAAGGCGAGGCGATTTCGTGGCACCTGTACGCGCTGCTCGACGAAAAGGGCGTGCTCGACGGCAAGCAGGTCGGCCGCGTCGTGTTTCACGAAATCACCCGGCGCGCGGTCAATGACGCAATTGCCAATCCGCGCGAGCTGTCCACCGAACTGGTCAACGCGCAGCAGGCGCGCCGCGCGCTGGATTACCTGGTCGGCTTCAACCTGTCGCCACTGTTGTGGAAGAAGATTCGCCGCGGCCTGTCCGCCGGCCGCGTCCAAAGCCCCGCGCTGCGGATGATCGTCGAGCGCGAGCTGGAAATCGAGGCCTTCAAGGCGCAGGAATACTGGACGCTGGAAGCTGACGCCACGAAGGACGGGCAGGCGTTTGTCGCCAAACTGGCCGAGTTCGGCGGCAAGAAAGTCGAACAGTTCACCTTTACCGACGACAAGGGCGCGCACGCCGCGCAGCAGGCGCTGGAACAGGCAGCCAACGGCCGGCTCAACGCCCTCAAGGTCGACAAGAAGCAGCGCAAGCGCAACCCCGCAGCGCCGTTCACGACCTCGACGCTGCAACAGGAAGCCTCGCGCAAGCTCGGCTTCACCGCCCAGCGTACGATGCGCACCGCGCAGCAGCTGTACGAGGGTATCGATACGGGCGAGGGCGCGATCGGCCTGATCACCTACATGCGTACCGACTCGGTGAATCTTGCGAACGAAGCACTGGACGACATCCGCGACCTGATCGCGAAACGCTACGGCGCCGACCAGTTGCCGAAACAACCGCGCCGCTACAAGACCAAGGCGAAAAATGCACAGGAAGCGCACGAGGCGATCCGCCCGACCAGCGCGAGCCGTGAGCCCGCCGGCCTGCGCGGCAAATTGAGCCAGGACCAGTTCCGCCTGTACGAGCTGATCTGGAAGCGCACCGTCGCCTGCCAGATGATCCACGCGGTATTCGATACCGTCGCGGTCGATCTCGGCTGCGGCGAGGGCAATCGTTTCCGCGCGACCGGCTCGGTGCTGGTCAAGCCCGGCTTTATCGCCGTCTACCAGGAAGGTCGCGACGATTCGACCGACAACGACGAAGACAAACTGCTGCCAGAACTGGCCGAAGGTGACACCGTGTCGCTCGAAGCCGTCCGCGCCGATCAGCACTTCACCGAGCCACCGCCGCGCTACTCGGAAGCGAGCCTGGTGAAGGCGCTGGAAGAATACGGCATCGGCCGGCCATCGACCTACGCCAGCATCATTCAGACCCTGCAGCAGCGCGAATATGTCGAGATGGACCGCAAGCGCTTCATCCCGACCGATGTCGGCCGCGTGGTCAACAAGTTCCTGACCGAACATTTCACGCAGTATGTCGATTACGACTTCACCGCCCGGCTCGAGGACGAACTCGATGAAGTCGCGCGCGGCGAGAAGGACTGGGTGCCGCTGCTCGACGAATTCTGGAGCCCGTTCAAATCGCTGGTAGATGAGAAGGAGGAAAGCGTTTCACGCAAGGACGTGACCTCCGAAGAACTCGACGAAGCCTGCCCGAAGTGCGGCAAGCCGCTGTCGATCCGGCTCGGCCGCCGCGGCCGCTTCATCGGCTGCACCGGCTACCCCGATTGCGACTACACCCGCAACCTCGACGAAAGCGCGGACGAAGCGCCGACCGAGCCGGAAAAAGTGGAAGGCCGCCAATGCCCGGACTGCGGCTCGGATCTGATCATCCGCCGCGGGCGCTACGGCAAGTTCATCGGCTGCAGCAACTATCCGAAATGCAAGCATATCGAGCCGCTGGAAAAGCCGAAGGATACCGGCATCGAATGCCCGGAATGCCACGAGGGCAAGCTGCTGCAACGCAAGTCGCGCTACGGCAAGATTTTTTATTCCTGCGAGCGCTATCCGAAGTGCAAGTACGCGGTCTGGAACCAGCCGATCGCGGAACAGTGCCCGCAATGCGGTTGGCCGATCCTGACGGTCAAGACGACCAAGCGGCGCGGCACCGAAAAGGTCTGCCCGCAAAAGGAATGCGGCTACAAGACGCCGGCGCCGGAACTCGCGCCGGAAGATGAAGCAATAACTTCCTGACCTGACGTTACTGCCTTGATCAACCCCTGGCAGCTTCGCCTCGCCCGCCGCACCATCGATGCGGGCGGCATCGTCGCTTATCCCACCGAAGGCGTCTGGGGGCTGGGCTGCGATCCGCTGAATCCGGACGCGGTCGCCCGCCTGCTCGCCATCAAGCACCGCGACGCCGGGCGGGGCTTCATTCTGATTGCATCGCAGCGCGAGCAACTGTCGCCGTATCTCGACCCGTTGCCGGAATCGGTAGAAAAGAATCTCGCGGAAACCTGGCCCGGCCCGGTCACCTGGATATTGCCCGCCGCGCCGGACACCCCCGAGATCCTGACCGGCGGCCGCAGCACGATCGCCGCCCGCGTCAGCGCCCATCCGCTCGTGCGCGCCTTGTGCGACATCTGCGACCAGGCGCTGATCTCCACCAGCGCCAATCTCAGCGGCCATCCGGCGGCGCGTTCGGCACTCGCCGTTCGCAGGCGACTCGGTGAGGCGGTCGATTTCATCCTGGCGGGTCCGCTCGGCGGCCGCACAAGGCCGACCGAAATCCGCGACGCCGCCACGAACAAAGTCATCCGCCCCGGCTGATCCTCTTGTTCCCTCTCCGGACGGGAGAGGGGCTATAATGCCGGCGCCGTGACTTCCGTCCCCGACACCCAAGCCGTAGACGCTTACCTGCGCGACCTGCAGAACCGACTCACCGCGGCCTTCGAAGTACTCGACGGCAATGCGCGGTTCAAACACGACGCATGGCGACGCCCCCAAGGCGGCGGCGGTGAAAGCCGCATTCTCGAAGGCGGCGCGCTGTTCGAGAAAGCCGGCGTCGGCTTCTCCCACGTGTTCGGTCCCGGCCTGCCCGCCAGTGCCAGCGCCCACCGCCCTGAACTCGCCGGTCGAAGCTTTCAGGCGCTTGGCGTGTCGGTCGTCGTGCACCCGCTGAATCCGTACGTCCCCACAGCGCACATGAACGTGCGCTTTTTCATAGCCGAAAAGGAAGGTGCGCCACCTGTCTGGTGGTTCGGCGGCGGGTTCGACCTGACGCCGTACTATGGCTTCGAGGACGATGCACGCCACTGGCACGCCCAGGCCGCCGACGCCTGCGCGCCATTCGGGGGCGATGTCTATGCGCGCTACAAACACTGGTGCGACGAGTATTTTTTCATTCGCCATCGCAATGAGGCGCGCGGTATCGGCGGCCTGTTTTTCGACGACTTGAACGCGTGGGGATTCGACCGCTGCTTCGGATTCATGCAAAGTGTCGGCGATCATTTTTTGACCGCCTACCAGCCGATCGTCAAGCGCCGTCGCGATACACCGTGGAGCGACCGCGAGCGCCGGTTCCAGCTCTACCGCCGCGGCCGTTACGTCGAATTCAACCTTGTTTACGATCGCGGCACGCTGTTCGGGCTGCAGTCCGGCGGCCGCGCCGAATCGATCCTGATGTCGCTGCCGCCGCTGGTGCGCTGGGATTACGATTGGCGTCCGGAATCCGACACCCCGGAAGCGCGGCTTTACGAAGATTTTTTGCGGCCGAGAGACTGGCTTGATGAATAATCCATTTCCGCGTTTCCACCTAGCGTTTCCGGTCACCGACATCGAAGCGACCCGCCGCTTCTACGTCGATATGCTCGGCTGCCGCGTCGGCCGCGAAGCTGCGCGCTGGATCGACTTCGATTTCTTCGGCCACCAGATCAGCGCGCACCTGGTCGAGCGGCTGGAGACTGCCGCCACCAATCCGGTCGATGGCGACAATGTGCCGGTACACCACTTCGGCGCGATCCTGGAGTGGAACGACTGGCACGCGCTGGCGGAGCGCCTCCAATCGGCGCACGTGGAATTCATCATCAAGCCGCACGTGCGCTTCGTGGATCAGCCCGGCGAGCAGGCCACGCTGTTCATTTGCGACCCCAGCGGCAATGCACTGGAGTTCAAGGCTTTTCGCAACCAGGACGCGATTTTCGCAAGGTGACTGTTAGACCGGAGAAGAGGCAGAGATGAGTGACATCAAGAACCTGTTGGAGAATAACAAGCGCTGGGCCGACGCCGTCAGCCGCCAGGATGCGAGCTTTTTCAGCGAACTTTCGAAGCAGCAAACGCCGCCTTACCTCTGGATCGGCTGCTCGGACAGCCGGGTGCCGGCAAGCCAGGTGGTCGGCCTCAAGCCGGGCGACATGTTCGTGCACCGCAACATTTCCAATGTCGTCTTACACACCGATCTGAACGCTTTGTCGGTGATTCAGTACGCCGTCGAAGTGCTGAAAGTGCCGCACGTGATTGTGTGCGGGCATTATGGCTGCGGCGGCGTACTGGCGGCGCTGCGCAACGAGAAGCATGGCCTGATCGACAACTGGCTGCGCTGCGCGCAGGAAGTGCAATCGAAATATCAGACGGAGCTTGATGCACTGGGGACGGAAGCCGAGCGACACCGGCGCCTGTGCGAACTGAACGTGATCGAGCAGGTGCGAAATCTCTGCCGCACGACGATCCTGCAGGACGCCTGGGCACGCGGACAGACGGTGGCGGTGCACGGCTGGATTTACGAACTCGCCGATGGCCGGGTGCGGGATCTCGAGGTATCGGTTAGCGGCCGGTAGCGATCTACCGGCTCTCCCACTCCATTGTTTCCAGATACCGCCGGAGTTGTCCGGCGGTGCGGAATTGCTTCTTGATCAGCGTGCGCTTCAAACCGCGGCAGATGCGCTTCACTTCCGGCGGCTGCTTCGCGTAATACTTCGCACCGCCCAGCGTGTCGTAGAAGATGCGGATGATATCGACGACGTCTTCGCGAATGTTTTCGCCGGTCGACACCCGCCAGCGATACATGTCGATCAGCTTGACCTGGAAGCGAATGCCGCGGCGCTTGATGATGATGTTGTCGGTGTGCAGGTCACCGTGATATTCACGCATTTCGTGAATCGTCTCCAGTCCCGCCGCCAGCGTGTGCAGGAGGTGCATACCCTCGAACGGCGTCAGCCGCCCGCCAGGCTGATGACGCAGAAACGTGCTCAACAATTCGCCTTCGACGTACTCGGAGACGATAAACCGGATACGCCGGCCGCGGTAAGTGACTTCGTCGTGCGTCAGGTACGAAATCAGGATCGGGCAGCGGCGCAGCTTGTTGAGCTTGTTGGCGTAGTAGTTGAACGCGCGGTCGCCCGCGTTGCGGTGTGGATAAAAGAACTTCGCGGCGCGCTCGATCCCGGTTGCCAGCTCGCGCACCTTGTAGACTTCGCCCTCGTAGCCGCGTCCGAGGAGCGCGATGATTTCGTACTTGCGCCCCAGCCGCCGCCCGGGGGCGAAGTTGAAGGCGTCGATTCGCTCCGGCTTGCCCGCAGGGCTGCTCATCGGCCCGCCAGTTCCCGATGCCGAAAGCAGCTCGTGACGTGGTCGTTGACCAGCCCCACGGCCTGCATCAGCGAGTAGCAGATTGTCGAGCCGACGAACTTGAAGCCGAGCTTCTTCAGATCCTTCGACAGCGTGTCCGACAACGCCGTGCGTGGCGGCACGTCCGCGTGGCTCGGCCACGCGTTCTGCACCGGGTGGCCGTCGACGTAGCGCCACAGGAAGGTGTCGAAGCTGCCATGCGCCTCCTGTATCGCCAGGAATGCGCGCGCGTTAGTAACCGCCGACTCCACCTTGAGCCGGTTGCGGATGATGGCCGGGTTCTGCAGCAGCGCCTCGATACGCCGCCGGTCGAGGCGCGCCACTTTCGCCGGGTCGAAACCGGCGAACGCCGCGCGGTAGCCTGCACGCCGCCTCAAGATCGTGGCCCACGACAGGCCCGCCTGTGCGCCTTCCAGCAACAGGAACTCGAACAGCGTGCGATCATCGTGCACGGGGACACCCCACTCGTCGTCGTGATACGCAAGATAAACCGGGTCGTTCGGTGACGCCCAGGCACAGCGTTCGATTTTGATTTTGCCATTCGGGCTATATGTCGTATTCATTTGGCACGGGGCACGGTTTCCCGTATACAAGATGCCAAGCGGCCGCTTCGGCCGGATGGACGCCAAGATACAAGGAGTGTAGCCATGCTCGGTTGGGCTGTCATTTTCTTCATTATCGCGATTATTGCCGCGGCCTTCGGCTTTGGCGGCATTGCGGCCGGCGCCGCAGGCATCGCCAAGATCCTGTTTTTCATCTTTCTCGTGATATTCGTCATCACGCTGATTATGCACTTCGTCGGCGGCCGGCGCCGTGGCCTGTAACCACGCGCCAGGTCGCATAACTTGTTAAATCATTTGTTATACTCGAACGGCATCAACATCGCATAACATGCAAAGGAGGCTCTTATGCGTATTTCCCCCACTCTGCTCGTCGCCGCGGTTTTTGCGGCCTCTCTCGGCCTTGCTGCCTGCGGCAATAACAGTAACGGCAACAGTGCCAATGGCCACACCGCCGCCGGCAACGACAACCAGACGGCGGGACAGCAGGCGCAGAATACCGGCCAGCAGATGCAGAACCAGGCGAACAACGCGGCAAACAGTGCGAAAGTCGGCGCGTCCGACACCGCCATTACCGCCGCGGTCAAGTCGAAGCTGCTCGCCAATTCCAGCACGTCCGGCATGGATATCCACGTCGAGACCAACCATGGCGTCGTCACCCTGAGCGGTACGGTGCGATCGGACGCCGAGAAAACCCTGGCCGAGCGTATTGCCCGCAATACCGACGGCGTGACCGATGTCACCAACAACCTGAAAGTGCAGGGCGGCTAGCCGCAGTCGTCGCGACGGCCCGCCTCGGCGGGCCGTTTTTACAGCAGCCCACCCTGAAAAACTGGCCCGGAAAGGCCATTTGCTTTACGATATCGGCGCCTTTGAGAACAGGCTCACGCTGATGACTCCCGACGCCTTTTCACGATTCCCGACGACTCGAAAGCGGCGGTTGCGCCGGGACGCCTTTACCCGCCGGTTGGTGCGCGAAAACCATCTCGCCGCGGACGACCTGATTTATCCGCTGTTTGTGCTCGACGGCGAGAATCGCCGTGAGCCGGTGACATCGATGCCCGGCGTCGAGCGACTCAGCATCGACCTGTTGGTGCGGGAGGCCGAAGCCGCTGCCAGCCTCGGCGTACCGGCCGTCGCGCTGTTTCCGGTGACGCCGCCGGAACGGAAGTCGGAAGATGCGGCGGAGGCCTGGAATCCGGACGGTCTCGCCCAGCGCGCGGTGCGCGCGCTGAAAGACGCACTGCCCGCCCTGGGCGTCATCACCGACGTCGCGCTCGATCCGTTTACCCGCAACGGCCAGGACGGGCTGACCGACGCCGCCGGCTATGTGCTGAATGACGCCACCGTCGAAGCGCTGGTCAAACAGGCGCTGTCGCACGCCGAGGCGGGCGCCGACATGGTCGCGCCGTCGGACATGATGGACGGCCGCGTCGGTGCCATTCGGGCGGCGCTCGACGACGCCGGCTGGATCGACACCCGCATCCTCGCCTATTCCGCCAAGTATGCCTCGCATTTTTACGGGCCGTTCCGCGACGCGGTCGGCTCGGCGGCGACGCTCAAGGGCGACAAATCGACTTACCAGATGGACCCGGCAAACGGCGACGAGGCGCTGGCCGAGGTTGCGCTCGATCTCGCCGAGGGCGCCGACATGATCATGATCAAGCCGGGGCTGCCGTACCTCGACGTGATCCGGCGCGTCAAGGACCGCTTTGCCGTACCCACCTTCGCCTACCAGGTCAGCGGCGAATACGCGATGCTGATGGCGGCGGCGGAGCGTGGCTGGCTCGACGAGCGCGCCGCGGTGCTGGAAAGCCTGATGTGCTTCAAGCGCGCCGGTGCGGATGCCGTGCTGACATACTTCGCGCCGCGGGTTGCGGCGTGGCTCGCGTCATAAAACTGTCACGTTCCACCGGTAGACTGCGCCCATGACCAAGACCTATTTCACCGGCATCTTCGGCCGCTCGCCCATCAAGCCGCTGCAGGAGCACATGGCGAAAGTCGTCGACTGCGTGCGCGCGCTCAAGCCGTTCGCGGAGGCGGTCACGGCCGCCGACTGGGATCAGGCGATGACGCTGCGGCGCAGGATCATCGACCTTGAACACGAGGCCGACGCAATGAAGCGCGAGCTGCGCCTGCACCTGCCGAACAGCCTGTTCATGCCGGTGGCGCGCGCCGACCTGCTCAACCTGCTGCAGTCGCAGGACAATATCGCCAACAAGACCAAGGACATCAGCGGCCTGATGGCCGGCCGACGCATGCAGTTGCCGGCGCCGCTGCACGAGCTGTTTCTGCGCCAGGTGCAGCGCTCGATCGATGCAACCGAGCAGGCGTATAAGAGTGTCAATCAGCTCGGCGAGCTGTTCGAGGCCGGGTTTCGGGGCGCGGAAGCGGACATCGTCGAATCGATGATCGTCGAACTGGATCGCATCGAGTCCGATACCGACGCGATCCAGGTCGAACTGCGCACGCAGCTCTACCCGTTCGAAAAAGAGCTGCCGCCGGTCGATGTCGTGTTTATTTACCAGGCCATCGAATGGATCGGCGACATGGCCGATCTGTGCCACGGCGTCGGTAACGCCTTGCAACTCCTCCTGGCTCGCTAAAAAAGATCGACTGAATGGATCATGCAGTACTCTACCTGGCCCTGACCGGGGTCTTCGGCCTGTTCATGGCCTGGGCCATCGGCGCGAACGATGTCGCCAATGCCATGGCTACATCGATCGGTTCGAAAGCGGTCACGATCCGCCAGGCGCTGTTCATCGCCGCGATTTTCGAATTCGGCGGCGCCGTGCTCGCCGGCGGTGCCGTTACCTCGACCATCCGCAAAGGCATCGTCGAGATGTCGGCGGTCGCGGGACATCCGACGCTGCTGATCTACGGCATGCTCGCCGCGCTGCTCGCCTCCGCCATCTGGCTGACCATCGCGACGCGCTTCGGCTGGCCGGTCTCGACCACGCACTCGATCGTCGGCGCGATCGTCGGCTTCGCGTCGGTCGGCCTCGGCGTCGACTCGGTGCAATGGGGGCCGGTCGCGGTCATCGTGATGGGCTGGGTGCTGTCGCCGGTAGTCGGCGGCATCATCGCCTACCTGATCTTCAGCAGCGTGCAGCGTTTCATCCTGGAACGTCACGATCCGCTCGCAGCCGCGCAGCGCTTCGTGCCGTTCTACATGTTTCTTGCCGCTTTTACGATCAGCGCGGTGACGCTGATCGAAGGGCTGTCGCACATCGGCCTCACGTTGACGCTGATGGCATCGTACACGCTGGCGGTCGGTATCGGCATCGTGGTCGCGCTGGTGGGCGCATTTGCCGTCAACCGCATTATCCGCAATCGCGGCGGCGATGGCGGCCGCGAAGCCCAGTTCGCGACGATCGAGCGGATTTTTGGCGTATTGCAGATCATTACCGCCTGTTCGATGGCGTTTGCGCACGGCTCCAACGACGTCGCCAATGCGATCGGCCCGGTCGCCGCCGTGGTCAGCGTGGTGCGAAACGGCGTGGTCGGACAGACCGCATCGCTGTCGCTGTGGATCCTGATACTCGGCGGCGCCGGCATCGTGCTCGGGCTCGCGACATTCGGGCGCAAGGTTATCTCGACGGTCGGCGAAGGTATCACCGCGCTGACCCCCAGCCGCGGCTTCTCGGCCGAATTCGCCGCCGCCACCACGATTGTCATCGGCTCCGGCATCGGCATGCCCGTGTCCACCACGCAAACGCTGGTCGGCGCGGTGCTCGGCGTCGGCATGGCGCGCGGCATCGCGGCGATCGACCTGCGCGTCGTGCGCGGCATCCTGCTGTCGTGGTTCGTCACGGTACCGGCAGGCGCGCTGCTGTCGATGCTGATTTTCTACCTGATCCGGCTGATTCTGGGGTAGGGGGTTGAGCGCGGCGCCCGATCGCTACGCGCTGTTCGGCCATCCCGTCGCGCACAGCGTTTCGCCGCAAATTCACGCGGCGTTTGCGCAGCAGGCCGGTCAAAACCTGCGGTACGAGAAGCGCGAAATCCCGCTCGACGGCTTCGCCGCTGCAGTAGCCGATTTCTTTGCCGGTGGTGGCAAAGGAGTCAACGCCACGCTACCGTTCAAGGGCGAAGCCTTCGCCTGCGCCGGGCGCATCACACCGCGGGCGGAAGCCGCAAGCGCCGTCAACACACTGTGGCCGGCGGATGACGGCACGCTGGTTGGCGACAACACCGATGGCGTCGGCTTTGTCCGCGATCTGACGATCAACAAAGGGATCGCCGTCACCGGCAAGACCGTACTGCTGATGGGCGCCGGCGGCGCGGCACGCGGCGTGCTGAGACCCTTGCTGGAGCTGGCACCGGCGCGGCTGCACATTGCCAATCGCACCGCGGCGCGTGCCACCGAGCTTGCCGAAGACCCCAACGTCACCGGCGGCGGATTCGACGACTGGCCCGATCTGCGCTTTGATCTGATCATCAACGCGACTGCCGCCGGCCACGGCGGCAGTGCCATCGCACCGCCACCAACGCTGCTCGCCCCGGGGTGCGCCTGCTACGATCTGAGCTATGGCGACGCCGCCGTGCCATTTCTCGAATGGGCGCGGCGGCAAGGCGTCGCCCGGACGCTGGACGGCTGGGGCATGCTGGTCGAACAGGCAGCGGAATCGTTTTTTCTTTGGCGCGGCGTGAAGCCGGATACCGGCGCCGTCATCGCTGCCGGCCCGGCATCACTCCGATAGCGCCGGTTTCGGATCCGGCGGCGGCAGCTCGTAGCGAATGTGCAGGAACCGGGCGAAGCGCGGCACGCCATTGACCGTCAGGCCGTTGTAGCGATACGTCACCCAGCTCCCGATCGGCGGCGGGTCGGCGCGCTGCTCATCGGTGAAGCCGGTGCCGATGCGAAATTGCAGACCGTCCGGCCGCTTGACGATCAGCGAACCCATCATCCCCTTGTACTTGCCATGCCCCGGCGCATAGCCGATCACGCGCGCCTCGGCATCGTCGTAAGGCTTGTACTTGAGCAGCGTGTCGCTGCGGCCGACGCGATACAGGCCGTCGTGGCGTTGCAGCACCAACCCTTCACCGCCCGCGGCGGCAATTTGCTTGAGCTTCGCATCCAGTTCGGCGACGCTGTCGAGCCGGAACTGCCGGATCGGCCTCAGCCACGGGATAGCCGGATCGTCCAGCAGCTTGCGCATCCGCATGACGCGCGCGTCGAACGGCCGATCGTCGGCCGGCAGATCGAAGACCATGAAGTGCACATCGTGCCAGCGCGGATCGGCCGGATCGCCGGTCCGAATCACACTGCTGACCTCGGTGAAATGGCCGCGGGCGATCCACAGTTCGCCGTCCAGCGGCACATCCGGCCAGCCGGCAGTAAACCAGGCCGGCGCATGAATGCGATGGCCGCCGCGTGTACACAGCTTCTCGCCGTCCCAGCGGCCGCGCACGCCGTCGAGTTTTTCGCTGATCCACCATTGCGACACATCGATCGGATCGCCCGCATGATGTACTTCCGGCAGCATGACGGGCGGCGGCTGGCACTGGTCCGCCCACAGCGGCGGGATCAGCAACAGGCAAAAAAGCAACGGGCAAAAGGCGCGCAGGTTCATTATTTCCCCCTTTAATCAGCGCGTGAATTGTTTTTTTACATGAACCAGCCTTTCATACATAAACCGCGGGCGTCAAACCGCCGGCGATCCCGCCGCCAGGTATCGATCCTTGAGTCGCACGTAATGCGCCGCCGAATAATGCAGCTTTTCTCGTTCTTCGTCGCTGAGCGCTCTCACCTTTCGCGCCGGCTGACCGCGATACAGGTAACCCGATTCCAATTGTTTGTGTGGGCTGACGAGACTGCCGGCAGCGAGCATTGCTTCGTCTCCGATAATGGCGCCATCCATCACGATCGAACCCATGCCGATCAGGCAGCAGTTGCCTATGGTGCAGGCATGGATTATGCAGCCGTGGCCGATGGTCACGTCGGCGCCGATTTCGGTGGCGTAGCCGCCGGGAGTGTAGGGGCCGTCGTGGGTGACGTGGATTATGGTGCCGTCCTGGATGTTGGTGCGGGGACCTGTCGTGATGGTGTTGACGTCAGCGCGTAGAACTGCCTTCGGCCAGATGGAGACGTCATCGGCCAGCGTTACCTGCCCGATTACTTCAGCGGATGGGGCAACGTAGACCCTTGCGCCGAGTTCCGGCGCAGTCTTTTCGAAGGTCCGGACACTCATCGCAGCGTCACCAGTTCCTCGGCGCTGGTCGGATGAATCGCGATCGTGTCGTCGAAGTCGGCCTTGGTCGCGCCCATACGGATCGCAACGGCGAATCCCTGCAGCATTTCGTCAGAGCCCGGACCGATCAGATGGCAGCCGATAATCTTTTGGTCCGCCCCCGCGGTAATCAGCTTCATCGCCGCCTGCGGCTTGTCATCCGTCACCGCGTAATACATCGGCGTGAAGCGCGTGCGATACACCTTGATGTCGTCGCCGTATTCCGCCCGGGCCTCCTTCTCCGTCAACCCGACGCGCCCGATCGGCGGATGGCTGAAAATCACCGTCGGGATGGCGCGGTAATCGAGATGGCGATCGGGTTGGCCGCCGAACAGCCGGTCCGAGAGACGGCGACCGGCAGCGATCGCCACCGGCGTCAGGTCGCCCTGTCCGGTGACGTCGCCGATCGCGTAGACGCCGGCGACGTTGGTGTTCTGGTAATCGTCGGCTTTCACATGCCCGTCGTCGCTCAACGCGACGCCGGCAGCGTCAAGGTTCAGCGCCATCGTATTCGGCTCCCGGCCGATCGCCCACAACACGCAATCGAAGCCCGTCAACTCGCGTCCGCTGGCCATCGTGACAGTCAACGTGCCATCGTCCGCCCGCGCAACGCCCGCACCGATCGCGTGGGTCTGCAGATCGATGCCCTGCCGGTGGATCTCGGCGATCAGCGTCTCGCGAATGAACTCATCCGTATCACGCAGCGGCCCGTCATAGCGCACTGCATGCACGACTTCGCTGCCGAGCGCGCGAAGTACGCCGCCCAACTCCACCGAAATATAACCGGCACCGGCAATGAAGATGCGCCGCGGCCGATCCTCAAGTTCAAAGAAGCCGTCCGAGGTGATGCCGAGTTCGGCGCCGGGAATATCCGGCCAGCGCGGCTTGCCGCCGGTTGCGATGATGATGTGGTCGGCACCCACTTTCTCTCCGTCAACCTCCAGCGTATGCGCATCCACGAATCGCGCCTTGCCGCGAATCAGGTCGACATTGCGCCTGGCGAGGTTGCTTTCATAAATGCCGTTCAGGCGCTCGATATAGGCATCGCGCTTGCGCTTCAGTGTCGGCCAGTGCAGGCTGTGATCCACCGCAAAGCCGTATTGGCCGGCATCGTGAATCGCATGCGCAAGACTCGCCGCGTTCCACATGACCTTCTTCGGCACGCAGCCGACATTGACGCAGGTACCGCCCAGCGGCCCCGCTTCGATCACCGCTGCGCGCGCGCCATATTCAGCCGCGCGCTGCGCGGCAGCCAAGCCACCACTACCGCCGCCGATCGCGATCAGATCGTACTCTTTGCCCATTACTCCCCCAACAAGCCCCACAGCGTGCCGACGAAAAAAGCTGTATTCTAGCGCACCAAGCTTTGCGGCCCTCGAACGCACGACAACGCAAAGGGCGGGGGTGCGGTGACTCCTCTCAGGGCTGTGTGAGGCAGGATGCCGAACCCAGAGCCCCCATGGACGGGTTAACGGCGTCCCTGAGAGGAGTTACCGCACCCCCGCCCCCACGACAGCCTGATCAGCGCGCACACCATGAAAATAGCCACCTGGAACGTCAACTCGCTCAACGTCCGCCTGCCGCATGTATTGCAATGGCTGAAAGCCGAGCAGCCCGACGTGCTCGGCCTGCAGGAAACCAAGCTCATCGACGACAAATTCCCCCACGCCGACTTCGAAAACCTCGGTTACCACACGATGTGCTGCGGCCAGAAAACCTATAACGGCGTCGCAATCGCCAGCCGCAAACCCCTCGCCAACGCGGTGCGCGCGCTGCCCGACTTCGACGATACGCAATGCCGCGTGCTGGCAGGCACCATCGATGGCGTGCGCGTCATCAACGTCTATGTCCCCAACGGTCAGACGGTCGGCTTGGAAAAATACCGCTACAAGCTCGCCTGGCTCGACGCACTGCGCCACTGGCTGCAGGTCGAACTCGACGAGTATCCGGAACTCGCCATCGTCGGCGACTTCAACATCGCGCCGGAGCCGCGCGACGTGCACGACCCGGCGGAATGGGAAGGCAAGGTACTGTTCAGCGAGCCGGAGCGCGCCGCATTTCGTGCGCTGCTCGGCCTCGGACTCAAGGACAGCTTCCGGCTGTTCGAGCAGCCGGAAGGCAGTTTCAGCTGGTGGGATTACCGCGCCGGATCATTTCGCCGCGACCGTGGCCTGCGCATCGACCACGTGCTGGCGAGCGATGCGCTGGCCGCACGCTGCCGGAGCGTGGCGATCGACCGGGAGCCGCGCGGCTGGGAGCGGCCGTCGGATCATGCGCCGGTGATGGCGGACTTCAAGTAGCTAGGACTGAGTCGCTAGGACTGAGTGAAGAAAAGCAACTCTTCGTTCTTGCTTAGTCCTAGCCACTCAGTCCTAGCGACTTATTTATTTAATCTGCTCCAGCAGATTGACAAGATCGTCGGCGTGCTCTTCTTCCTGGGCGAGAATGTCTTCCATCAGGCGCCGCGACGTCGGGTCGTTCCTGCCCATGTAATTCGCCATTTCACGGTAGCTGTCGATCGCGATCCGCTCGGCTACCAGATCCTCCTTGATCATGTCCACCAGATCCGTGCCTTCCTTGTATTCGGCATGGCTGCGGTGGGTGAGAGTGTCCGGATTGAGATCCGGCTCACCGCCGAGTTGCGTGATGCGCTGGGCGATCCGGTCGGCATGCTCCTGCTCCTGGTCGGCATGTTCCAGAAACTCGGCGGCCACGCCCTGCGCGTGGATGCCGGATGCCATAAAATAGTGGCGTTTGTAGCGCAGTGTGCAGACCAGTTCGGTCGCGAGCGCTTCGTTCAGCAACTTGAGAACCGTATCGCGGTCGGCTTGGTAACCGGCCGTGACCGCGCCCTGCATCATGTGCTCGCGGGCGCGCTCACGCAGGGTTTTGACGTCGGTCAGAAATTCTTGGGTAGCCATGGGGTCCGTCCTCGTTTGGGGTTTCAGGGTATTAATCTTATTAGAATCAGTCTAACCGATATATCGATCCAGTAGAACCTGGGTGGTCCAGGACCACTATGGAGAGCCGCCCTTCTGATTCATCATTACCTGCAACTCGCGCAGCCGTACATCGAACAATACGGCTACGCGGCGATATTCCTCGCCGTGTTGGTCGAAGGGTTCGGCATTCCGGCGCCGGGGCAGACGCTGATGGTGGCGAGCGCGGTGCTGGCCGCGCAAGGCCAGTTGAACGTTGTGGTCGTGGCCACGATCTCGTTTGTCGCGGCGATCGTCGGCGATAATATCGGCTACGCGATCGGCCGCTTCGGCGGCCGCCAGTTGGTGCTCAAGCACGGCCGCTTCATCGGGCTGCGCGAACGCCACCTGGACAAGGTCGAGGACTTCGTCCATCGCTACGGCAGCGGCATCCTCTGCTTCGCGCGCTTCATTGATGTGCTGCGCCAGACGGCCGGCATCGGCTCGGGCCTCGGCCAGATGCGCTGGTGGCGCTTCGCGGCGTTCGATGCGATCGGCTGCGCGTTGTGGGTCGGCGTGTGGACCTCGATTTCGTACCTGTTCGGCGAGCACCTCGACGTCATCGTCAGTGCCGCGAGCGCCCACCCCGCCTGGCTGATCGGGGGTGGTGCCTTTATTCTGGCGGTCGTCGCGGGACTTATCATCTACAAGCTGCGCAATCGCATCTTCAAACGCAAAAAAGACGAGGAGTGACTGACCCCATGACAATCGGGACGCATCGCTGATGGCCCGCTCGGCACTTGTGCTCGGCGGCGGCATTATCGGCACGACCACGGCCTGGTACCTGGCCGAGCGCGGCTTCGATGTGACCGTGCTGGAACGACGCGACAGCGTCGGCCTCGAAACGAGCTTCGCCAACGGCGGGCTGCTAACCCCCAGCCAGGCCGACCCGTGGAACGCGCCCGGCACGGCGATCAAGCTGTTCAAGTGGCTGGGCCGCGAGGATTCGCCGCTGTTGCTGCGGCCGCGCGCGCTGCCGGGCCTTGCCGGCTGGGGGCTGCGTTTCCTGCTCGCGTCGCGGCGACCGGCATACGAACATGCTGCGGAAACCAGCGTGCGGCTGGGGCTGTACAGCGTGCAGGCGCTGGACGAACTGCGCGAGACGCTCGATCTGCACTACGACGAACGCCTGGCTGGCACCTTGAAGATCTTTCAGAGCCGGGCGGCGTTCGACGAGGCGGTCGCACTCGGCGACCTGCTCGCGCGCCACGGGCTGCGCTACGAGGGGCTGTCGGCCGACGCGGCGGTCGAACGCGAACCGGCGCTGGCACCGATTCGCGCCGAACTCGCCGGCGGTATTCTCTATCCCGCCGACGAAAGCGGCGATGCGTTCAAGTTCACCGAGGGAATGGCGGCCGCGGCGCGTGCGGCCGGCGTCGATTTTCGTTTCGGCACCACCGTTCGGCGGCTGCGTCGCGGTACCGGCGGCATCGCGGCGATCGAAACCGATCAGGGCGAATTCAGTGCCAATGCCTACGTGCTTGCCGCCGGCTGTCACAGCCGGGCGCTGGGCGCCGCCTGCGGATTGCGCCTGCCGATCTACCCGGCCAAGGGCTATTCGGTTACGGTGCCGTTCGACGGCTGGGACGGTGCGCCGACGATTCCGCTGGTCGATTTCGAGCGCAAGCTCGTCCTCACGCCGCTGGGCGACCGGCTGCGCATCGCCGGCACCGCCGAATTCGCCGGCTACGACACCCGCCTCAATCCGGTGCGCGGCGGCGGCATCCTGCAACAGGCGCTCAACATTCTGCCGGAGTTCGTGCCGCACGTGGACAAGGACCAGGTCAAGCACTGGGCGGGCCTTAGGCCGCTGACGCCGGATGGTCCGCCGATCCTCGGCGCCACGCCATGCGCCAACCTGTTCGTCAACGCCGGCCACGGCCCGCTCGGGTGGACGTTCGCGGCCGGGTCGAGTCGCGTGGTTGCCGATCTGGTGGCCGGGCGGGAGCCGGAAATCAACCTCGATGGCTTGCGCTACGAGCGGTTCTAGATCGGCGTAAAACTGAACTTCTGCCCACCGACCGAGGCTTCGTACATGAGCCCGGCCTTGGTCAGCGTGAAGATCGCGACGCCGTTGCTGTAGCTCGAGTTGGCGGCGGCGCCGGCGGTCGCGGCGACGGCGGACGCCTGCGCGCTCAGCTCAAAGCCACCCTGTTCAAACTGCTTGATTGCGTGCTGGTCCTTGAAAAAGACAATCTCGCTATAGGTCTGGCCGCCCATCTGCAAGCCGATGGTCGCCTGGGTGATCGACGACAACCCCACCAGCCGATTTTGCACGTAAACCTTGCCGGTGCCGTACGCGCCGCCGACGATGAAGCCGCCCTTGCCGACGGTCGGAAACACCGCATAGCCGTAGGCGTCGTGAAAATACGGCGCCAGGCTCGGATCCTTGTTCTTGAAGCTCGCGATCGTTTCGGCAATCTGCGGATCGCGCACCGGCTGCGCGCCCGGCGTCGCGTTTTCGTTGGGGCGATAGCCCGTGGTGGTACATGCGCCAAGTAATGCCGCGAGCGCCGCGGCAGCCATCATGACTGTCAAAGTCTTCAACATTGCCTCCTATGAGAAATACAAAATTTGCAGGGAGTCGAGAAATTCGTTGGCGGTCGCCACTGTCGCCTGCCGCGCCAGCACTTTGTCCATCAGGCAACTATGCACCTCCGGATCGGTGTCGGCGCAGCAATCCTTGAGCACGATCAGCCGGTAGTCGTGATCGGCGGCATGACGCACCGTCGACAGTACGACGCCGCTGGTCGCGATGCCAAGCAGGAGCAGCGTATCGACGTCGTGCGCACGCAGAATCATGTCCAGGTCCGTGCCGGTAAAGGCACCGACGCGATGCTTGACCACGACCAGGTCGTTCGCCTGCGGCGCGACCGCCGGATGCACCTCGGCGCCGGCGCTGCCGGGCGCGAGGCGGCCGGCTTCACGGATGCCGTTGAATGACTTGTTGCGCGGGCTGACTTCGGGGTAGCTTGGCCGGAAGCCAACAGTAATGTAAATCACCGGCATCGCCGCCTCGCGCGCCGCCGCCAGCACTTGCGCCGCCTTGTCCAGCAGGGCGTCGGCGCGGTCGCCGGTCATCGCCACGATATCGTTCTGGTAGTCCATGATCAGGACGGCGGTACGCGCCGGCTCGATGTCCATGATGCTGCTCCTTATTCGACGGTGACGGATTTGGCGAGGTTGCGCGGCTTGTCGACGTCGGTCCCCTTCATTACCGCGACGTGGTAGGCCAGCAGTTGCAGCGGGATCGTGTAGAGAATCGGGTCGATCAGGTCGCCGGTCTGGCGCGGCAGATGGATGACCGTGAGGCCGGGCGCCGGCTGCATGCGCGCTTCCGGGTCGGCGAACACGATCAGTTCGCCGCCGCGCGCGCGCACTTCCTGCAGGTTCGACTTGAGTTTTTCGAGCAACTGGTTGTTGGGCGCGACCGCGACCACCGGCATGTCGGCATCGACCAGCGCGAGCGGGCCGTGCTTGAGTTCGCCGGCGGCGTAGGCCTCGGCATGGATGTAGCTGATTTCCTTGAGCTTGAGTGCGCCCTCCATCGCGATCGGGTAGTGCACGCCGCGGCCGAGAAACAGTGTGTGGCGCTTTTCGACGAAACGCTCGGCGAGCGTCTGGATCGCCGGGTCGAGCGCCAGCGCCGCATCGATCAGGCCGGGCAGGGCGTGAAGCTGCTCGACGCACGCCGCCTCGGTGGACGCTTCAAGCCCGCGGCGCTGCGCGAGCGTCAACGCCAGCAGCGCGAACGCGGCCAGCTGGGTCGTAAACGCCTTGGTCGAGGCGACGCCGATCTCGGGGCCGGCGCGGGTCATCAGCGTCAGGCCCGACTCGCGTACCAGTGAGCTTTCCGGCACGTTGCAGATCGCGAGCGTGCCGCAGTAATTCGAATTCTCGCGCGCCGCGCGCAGCGCCGCGAGCGTGTCGGCGGTCTCGCCCGACTGCGACACGCTGACGAACAGCGTGCCGGGTGCTACCACCGGGTCGCGATAACGGTATTCGCTGGCGATTTCGACGTTGCACGGCAGGCCGGCGAGCTGCTCGATCTGGTAGCGCGCGACCATCGCCGCATGGTAGCTGGTGCCGCAGGCGACGATGTGCACGCCGCGGGTCTGCTCGAAGACCTCGCCGGCGCGATGGCCGAACGCCGCTTCGAGAACCCGGCCGTCGCCGATGCGTTCCGCCAGCGTATCCGCCACCGCGTGCGGCTGCTCGAAGATCTCCTTGAGCATGTAGTGGCGATAGTCGCCGCGCTCGACTGCGTCGGCGTCGAGTTCGCTTTCCTTCACCGGACGCTCGGCAACCTGCCCCTTTTTGTCGAAAACTTGCGCCGATTCGCGTCGAATGTCGGCGATATCGCCTTCTTCAAGGAAGATAAACCGACGCGTCACCGGCAGCAGCGCGGCGACGTCCGAGGCGACGAAGTTCTCGCCGATACCCAGGCCGAGCACCACCGGGCAGCCGCAACGAGCGACGATCACGCGCTCCGGATCGGCCTTCGCGATGACCGCCAGCGCGAATGCGCCGGTGAGTTCCGCGACCGTCGCCTGCACCGCGGCGAGCAGATTGCTCCGGCTTTTCATGTGGTGATGAACACGGTGGGCGATCACCTCGGTGTCGGTTTCGGAAGCGAACTGGTAGCCGTCGCTTTCCAGTTCGGCGCGCAACTCGTCGTGGTTCTCGATGATGCCGTTGTGCACCAGCGCGATTTCATCGGTGGAAAAATGCGGATGCGCGTTGCGCTCGCTGGGGACGCCGTGGGTCGCCCAACGGGTATGGGCGATGCCGGTATGGCCGCGCAGGGGATCGGCGGCCAACGCGTCCGCGAGTTCTTGCACCTTGCCGACCGCGCGCCGGCGCGCGAGCGTCGCGTCGCCGTTCAGCACCGCGAGACCGGCCGAGTCGTAGCCGCGATACTCAAGCCGTCGCAGCCCTTCCATAAGCACCGGGACCACGTCCCGCTCGGCAACCGCGCCGACTATTCCGCACATTTGTTTCAGCCTTGTGTTGGTATCGAAGCGATAGTTTACCTTCGCGCGGTACCGCGGGTAAGGCCGCGTGGCTTGGCCGCTTGCAACCCGACCGGTAGAATCTGCAAGATGTAGCTTGGGCAAAGGAGTGCACAAGATGAAATGGGTTCGCACAGGGATGGTGTGGTGTTCTGCCTACGCCGGTTACCTGCTGTTTGCCGGCACCATCAGCAGCCATGAACTGGGAACCTCGGCCGGACTGGCCGTCGGTGCGGTGACATGGTCGTTCATGATTGTGCACTGCTCCCCCCGGCGTTTCGCGATGACGCCCGCGCACGCGGTCGCCTGGCTGAAAGCGATCGGCAGCTTGGTGCCGTCGCTCGGCCGGACGCTGATGCTGTTTGCCAGGATCGCCGTGCTTGGCGGTTCGCCGGGGCGGGCGCTCGAGCTGCCGTTCGTGCGCGGCGCCGATGACGATCCCGAAGCGTGCGCGCGGCGCGCTTCGGCACTGCTGATCGCGTCGCTGGCGCCGGACAGCTTTGCGGTGCGCGCGCCGCCGGACAAGGATCGGGTGCTCATTCACACGATTCTGCAGACTGACGCGACGCGCGATCCGCGCTGGCTGACCTCATGAGCGGCTGGATGCTGGCGACGCTGGGGCTGCTGCCGCCCTTGATCGCGGGGGTGGTGATGGCCGGGCGCGGCGCCATACCCGGGCGGCTGGTGGCGGTCCAGCTCGCGTTATCTGCGACTGTCTTCTCGCTGATGCTGTTTGAAGTCGCCATTCGGCAGCCTTCCTCGCTCGATCTCTCGCTGGCGCTGGCATTGCTCGGCTTGCCCGGCACGCTGGTGCTGGTGCTGTTCCAGGAGCGCTGGTTGTGAGCCTCGCGGCCGCATGTTTGCTGGCCTTCGCCGTGCTGATGGGCTGGATCATCACCGTCGCGTTCCTGCGTCTGCGCACGCCGTTCGAGTGGCTGCACGCGATCACGTTCTTCAACATCGTGACCGGCGGCGCGGCTACCGCGGCGATCATTGCCAGCGACGGCTTCACGCAGCGCACGTTCAAGTGCCTGTTGATCTGGCTGGTCATGGTCGGCGGCGGCGCGCTGCTGTCGCATGCGACGGCGCGCGCCCTGCATCTGCGTGACGGAGAGCGGCTGTGAACTGGCTGATCGGCGTCATGCTGGCCAGTTGTGCCGTGTCGGGCTGGCTGGTGGTGATCTCGCGCGACCCCAAGCGGCAGGTGTTCGCGCTCTGCGGCAACAGCCTGGTGCTGGCGTTGCTGTTCTTCGTCCTGCAGGCGCCCGACGTGGCATTTTCCGAAATTGCCGTCGACACGGTGGTCGTGCCGCTGCTGTTTCTGATCACCCTTGCTGCGATCGCGATCAACAAGCTGCGGCGATGACGACGCGCTGGCGGCTGATTGTACTGTTGCCGGCCTTCCTCGCGCTGGGCGCGGCCGCGGCGACGATCATTCTCGGGTTGCCGGCGTTCGGCCATCCGCTGACGCGCTACGGCACGGCCGTGAACACGCTGGCGCCGGCGTTGCGGAACGTCTCCAACGCGGTGACCTCCGTCATGTACGATTTCCGCGGCATCGATACGCTGGGCGAGGAGTCGATGCTGATCTGCGCGGTCACCGCGGCGGTGATGCTGCTGCGCGGGCGCCGCGGCGAGGGCGAGACCGAGAGCGCCGGGCGCCTGCCCGGCCGCGCCTGGGCCGACCACACCGATTCGATGGTGCTGATGTGTCGCCTGTTCGCGACCACGGTGCTGCTGTTCGGGGTGTATGTGGTGCTGCACGGCATGGTCACGCCCGGCGGCGGCTTTCAGGGCGGTGTCATCGCGGCGTCGAGCTTCACGCTGCTGTACCTCGGCGGCGGCTATGCGGTGTGGCGGCGGATGCTGCACTCGCAGGCGCTGGTCGCGCTCGAGGGCGCCGGTGCGCTGGTCTATGTCCTGTGCGCCGCCGTGCCGCTGGCGTTCGGCTACGCCGCGTTGCAGAACGTGCTGCCGCTCGGGACCTGGAAGGATCTGTATTCCGGCGGCCTGATGGTGATTATCAACATCGGGGTCGGCATCGCCGTGATCGGCAGCTTCGGCGCATTGCTGCTGGAGTTCATGGAAGAGACACGCGCGCCGAAAGGCAAGCCCGAGGAGGGAGAGACGTGAGCGTGCTGGCGTGGTGCGTGGTTGCGTGGCTGTTGGGCGTGGGCATTTACGGCATCGTCACCTCGCGCCACTTCGTGCACCTGATCGGCTGCCTGAGCGTCTGCCAGTCCGCCACTTACGTGCTCCTGCTGGGCATCGGCTTCCGCTGGGGCGCGGGCCCGCCGATTTTCTACGATCACCCGCCCGGCACGCCGGCCGTGGATCCGGTGGTCCAGGCGCTGGTACTGACGGATATCGTGGTGAGCGCGGCGATGAGCGCACTGTTGCTGGCGATTGCGCTGCAAGTCCACAAGCGGCGTGGCACGCTCGATCCGCAGCACCTGCGTCCGTTGCGACCGTTCGAGTGACAGCGCTGGCGAGCCAGCTCCTGCCGCTGGCGGTGCTGCTCCCGCTCGGGGTGGCCTTTTTGTTGCTGATGCTCGCGCACTGGCTGCCGCCGCGCACGGCCGATGCCACCGCGCTGGTCTTCTCGCTGCTCCTCGTCGGCTTGTGCGGCTGGCTGGCAAGCCAGGCCTTGCACGGGCCGATTCTGCACTGGTTCGGCGGCTGGACGCCGGCGACGTCGCACCAGCCCGACGTGGTGCTCGGCATCGCCTTCTCGGTGGACCCGATGAGCGCTGCCATGGCCGCATTTTGCGCACTGATCTTCTCGATGTCGTTCGTGTTCGCGTGGGGCTATTTCGACAAGGTCCACGCACATTTCCACATCCTGATGCTGCTGTTTCTCGCCGCGATGATCGGCTTCTGCCTGACCCGCGACCTGTTCAACCTGTTCGTCTGGTTCGAGTTGATGAGCATCGCCGCCTTCGCGCTGACGGCGTATCCGCTGGAAAAAAGCTCGCTGGAGGGCGCGCTCAACTTCACGGTGACCAACGCGCTGGGAAGCTTCCTGATGCTCGCCGGCGTCGCCCTGCTGTACGCGAGCACCGGCACCCTTGACTTCGTGACGATGGGCCGGATCGTTGCGCACAAGGCGCCCGACCCCGTGATCGCCGGCGGCTTCTGCCTCATCGCGGCGGCGCTACTGACCAAGGCGGCGATCGTGCCGTTCCACATGTGGCTGTCGGATGCGCACGCGGTGGCGCCGAGTCCGGTATCGGTCATCTTCTCGGGCGTGATGGTGGGCCTCGGCCTGTTCGGCTTGCTGAAAGTCATTACCATCGTGTTCGCGCGCGACGCCCAGGTCATGGCGCTGGTGCACATCGGCCTGTTGTGGCTGGGGATCGCGACCGCAGTCGTGGGCGGACTGATGGCGTGGGCGCAGCGCCACCTGAAGCGACTGCTGGCGTTTTCGACGATTTCTCACCTGGGAATCATGCTGCTCGCGGTTGCCGCCGTGAACTCGACCGGCGCCAAGGCGTTCCTGCTGTATTTCGTCGGCCACGGGCTGGTCAAGGGCACGCTGTTCATGGTGGCGGGCATCCTGCTCGCGCGCTTCAACTCGATCGACGAACTCGAGCTGTATGGCAAGGGCAAGCGCTTGTGGCCGGCCGGCGTGGTCATGGGTGTCGCGGGCCTGCTGCTGGGCGGCCTGCCCTGGGGCATCCTGCACGACGCGACCGATCACGTGCATCTCGCCGGACATGGCATCGCGCCGGTTGTGGCGATCATCATCGGGACGTCGTTGACCGGCGCTGCAGTATTGCGCGCGACGCTGCGCATTTTCGCCGGCAGCAGCGGCGTGCCCGGCATTGAATTCTCCGCGCCTACCGAACGCGAGCGGGAGCAGCAGGATCGGCCGCTGTGGCTGATGCTGCTGCCCTGCGTGGTGATGCTCGCCATCGCGCTACTGCCGGCGAGCCTGGCGGGATCGTTTACACATCAGGCCGCTACGGCATTGGTCAGCACGACCCCGACGCCCTCCGAGGGCGGCGCCGTGGTGTCGGCCATCATCTTTGCGCTCACCATCTTGATTCCGGCGGCGTCGTTGCTGCGTCGGCGCGCGACCCACAGGTTGGCGCGCCTGGCCGCGGGAATCGAGGCGATGCCGTTAAGGGCGTTGCAAACGCTTCACAGCGGTCGCGTTACAGATTACGTGGTGTGGATGATGGTCGGACTGGCCACGCTGGCCGGTTTGATAGCGCTGCGCTAGGTGTCCGTTGAAGCCGGATCTTCCCGGCGAAGCGGGCAACCACCGTGCCGTCGTTCCTGCGAAGGCAGGAACCCAGTCCAATTGAGTTGTGCGAAGCACTCGAAATCCATTGGTTTTGCGTGCTTCGCACGGCTGATCTGACTGGATTCCTGCCTTCGCAGGAATGACGTTTATTCCGTGCGTCAGAAGCCCGCAAGGGCTGATGGCTACGCCCCAGGCTAGGTCCGCTTTTTTTCCGGCCGCTTCCACCCCTTCACGATGGTTTGCCGCGCGCGGCTGATCGCCAGCTCGTCGGGCGGTACGTCTTTGGTAATCGTCGAGCCGGCGCCGACGGTGGCGCCCGCGCCGACGGTGACCGGCGCGACGAGCTGCGTATCCGAGCCGATGAACGCGCCGTCGCCGATCACCGTGCGGTGCTTGTTGACGCCGTCGTAGTTGCAGGTGATCGTGCCGGCGCCGACATTGACGCCGCTGCCGACAGACGAATCGCCGATGTAGCTCAAATGATTGGCTTTCGAGCCGCGGCCGATCTCGCTCTTCTTGACTTCGACGAAATTGCCGACATGCACTTCATCGGCGAGGCGAGCCTGCGGGCGCAGGCGCGCAAACGGACCGATGCGGCACCGGGCTCCGACCTCGGCTTCGTCGATTACCGAATAGGAGTCGACCGTTGTGCCGGCGCCGATCGTCGCGTTGCGAATGACGCAGCCTGGCCCGATGGCGACGCCGTCGCCGAGATGCACCGTGCCTTCGAACACGCAATTCACGTCGATCAACACGTCGCGGCCGCACGTGAGCTCGCCGCGCACATCGATGCGTTGCGGATCGCGCAAGGTGACACCGGCGGCCATCAGCGCCAGCGCATTACGGTCGCGCAACGCAGCCTCGGCAACGCTCAGCTGAATGCGATCGTTAACACCCAGCACTTCGTCAGGCGGCGCGGCAATGCCGGCGACCGTCACGCCCTCGGCGACCGCCATCGCAATCACATCGGTCAGGTAGTACTCGTGCTGCGCATTGTCGGCGTCGAGCCGGTCGACCCATGCGCGCAGCAGCGACGCCGGTGCGGCCATCAGTCCCGTATTGACTTCGTCGAGCGCGCGTTCGGCGGCGTTGGCGTCTTTATCCTCGACGATCCGCACAATGGCGCCGTCGCCATCGCGAACGATTCGGCCGTAACCGGTCGGATCATCAAGCCGTGTGGTCAGCAGCGCCAATGCGCCGCCGTGGGCGGCCGCAGCCAGCGCCGCCATCGTCTCGGCACGCACCAGGGGCACGTCGCCGTACAACACCAGCACGACATCGTCATCGGGAACGGCGGGCAGCGCCTGCGCCACCGCGTGCCCCGTGCCAAGTTGCTCGGCCTGCTCTATCCACTCGACCTCGAGGTGATCGAGGCTTTGTCGGACGCGCTCGCCGCCGTGGCCGTAGACGACGTGAAGCCGCGCTTCGGGCAGACCAGCGGCGGTATCGACGACGTGTTCCAGCAGACAACGGCCGCCGAGCGGCTGCAAAACCTTCGGCAGATCGGAATGCATGCGCTTGCCCTGTCCTGCGGCAAGAATGACGACGCTCGTGGACATGAGAGATTTCAGCCTGTTGTGTCGAGGTCGTCATCATAGCGGACGAAGCGGCGCCACGAAAACGGCCGATTGGAAGCGCTGCAGGTGCGGAAGAAAAATGGAAGCTGGCGAATCGGCCGCTATTCTGGCGGGACTATCTTCGCCTCATCCCAACCCTCTCGCTGAGGAGAGGGAGCTTAAAGCCTTAGTGCTGCCGCATCGTGCGGCGGAGATGCTCCAGTGCCTTGAGGCGGGCGATGGCTTCGGCGAGTTCCGCCTGCGCCTTGGCGATGTCCATGTCGGCCTTGCGATCGGCGAGCGCTTCTTCGGCGCGGCGCTTGGCTTCCTGCGCCGCCGCCTCGTCGATGTCGCGCGCCCGCTGGGCCGTGTCGGACAGGACCGTGACCATGTGCGGCTGGATTTCCAGTATGCCGCCGGAGACGTAGAACACGAGGTCTTCGGTGCCGTCGCCGCGGCGCACGCGCACGGTGCCGGGCACCATGCGCGTCAGCAGCGGCGCGTGGCGCGGCGCAATGCCGAGCTCGCCTTCTTCCGCCGGCGCGAAGACCATCTCCGCGGTGTCGGAGTAAATCTGTTCTTCGGCGCTGACGATGTCGACGTGGAAAGTCATGGCCATAGCTTACAGAGTCTTGGCTTTTTCAACGGCTTCGTCGATTGAGCCGACCATGTAGAACGCCTGCTCCGGCAGGCTGTCGTACTCGCCGTCGACGATGCCGCGGAAGCCGCGGATTGCGTCCTTGAGCGACACGTACTTGCCCGGCGTGCCGGTGAAGACTTCGGCGACGAAGAATGGCTGCGACAGGTAGCGCTGGATCTTGCGCGCCCGCTGCACGGTGAGCTTGTCTTCCTCCGACAGCTCGTCCATGCCCAGGATCGCGATGATGTCGCGCAGCTCCTTGTAGCGCTGCAGCACGCCCTGAACGGCGCGTGCGGTGTCGTAGTGCTCCTGGCCGACGACGCCCGGGTCGAGCTGACGGCTGGTGGAGTCAAGCGGATCGACCGCCGGGTAAATGCCCAGCTCGGCAATCTGGCGCGACAGCACGACGGTCGAGTCGAGGTGCGCGAACGTGGTTGCCGGCGACGGGTCGGTGAGGTCGTCCGCCGGCACGTACACGGCCTGCACCGAGGTGATCGAACCCTTCTTGGTCGAGGTGATGCGCTCCTGCAGGATGCCCATTTCCTCGGCCAGCGTCGGCTGGTAGCCCACCGCCGACGGCATGCGGCCGAGCAGCGCCGAGACCTCGGTGCCGGCCAGCGTGTAACGGTAGATGTTGTCGATGAACATCAGCACGTCGCGGCCTTCGTCGCGGAAGTACTCGGCCATCGTCAGGCCGGACAGCGCCACGCGCAGGCGGTTACCCGGCGGCTCGTTCATCTGCCCGAACACCAGCGCGACCTTGTCGAGCACGTTCGAGTCTTTCATCTCGTGGTAGAAGTCGTTGCCTTCGCGGGTGCGCTCGCCGACACCGGCGAACACCGAGTAGCCGCTGTGCTCGATCGCGATGTTGCGGATCAGCTCCAGCATGTTGACCGTCTTGCCGACGCCCGCGCCGCCGAACAGGCCGACCTTGCCGCCCTTCGCGAACGGGCACAGCAGGTCGATGACCTTGATGCCGGTTTCCAGCAGCTCGGTGCTGCCGGCCTGCTCGTCGAAGCTCGGGGCGTCGCGGTGAATCGGCCAATGCTCGTCGGCCTTGACCGGCCCCGCCTCGTCGACGGGTTCGCCGAGGACGTTCATGATGCGGCCCAGCGTGCCGGTGCCGACCGGCACCGAAATCGGCGCGCCGGTGTTTTCGACCGTCATGCCGCGGGTCAGGCCTTCGCTGACGCCCATCGCAATGCAGCGGACGATGCCGTCGCCGAGCTGCTGCTGCACTTCGAGCGTCAGGCCGGCTTCCTCGACCTTGAGCGCGTCGTAGACGTTCGGCATCGCGTCGCGCGGAAACTCGACATCGACGACCGCGCCGATAATCTGGACGATCTTGCCGGTGGTGACTTTGGTTTGGTCTAGCATGTTGGCTTACCGTTTACAGCAAATTCAAAAACGTTTTCAGACTGCGGCCGCGCCGCCGACGATTTCGGCGAGTTCCTTGGTGATGCCGGCCTGGCGGCTCTTGTTGTAGGCGAGCTGCAGCCCGTCGATCAGTTCGCCGGCGTTGTCGGACGCGCTCTTCATCGCGACCATCTGCGCCGCCTGGAAGCAGGCCAGGTTTTCGACCACCGCCTGGTAGACCTGCGACTCGACGTAGCGCGTCAGCACGCCATCCAGCAGCTCGGCCGATTCCGGCTCGTAAATGTAATCCCAGTGCGCCTGCAGTTCCGGGTCTTCCTCGCCCACGACCGGCACGATCTGCTGAACGTGCGGCTTCTGGCTCATCGTGTTGACGAAGACGTTATGCGCGATGAACACGCGATCGACCTTGCCGTCGCGATAGGCGTCGAGCATCACCTTGACCGGCCCGATCAGGTCTTCCAGGTGCGGCGTGTCGCCGAGCTGGGTCGCCTGCGACACGATGTTGAAGCCGAAGCGGCGGAAAAACGGCGGCGCTTTCGCACCGATCAGGGTCAGGTCGATTTCGGCGCCGCGATCGGTCCATTCGCGCATCGCCATCAGTGCGCGCTTGAACAGGTTGATGTTCAGGCCGCCGCACAGGCCGCGGTCGCTGGCGACGACGATGAAGCCAACGCGCTTCACCTCGTCGCGCCCGACCAGGAACGGATGCTTGTATTCCGGGTTCGCGTGCGACAGGTGGCCGATGACCTTCTGCATCTTCTCGGCATACGGACGCGAGGCGGCCATGCGCGTCTGCGCCTTGCGCACCTTGCTCGCCGCCACCATCTCCAACGCCTTGGTGATCTTCTGCGTGTTCTGGATGCTGCGGATCTGCGTCCGGATTTCTTTCGCGCTTGCCATAGTTTCGCTACTAGCTCAATTTTGTCGCCCCTGCGAAGGCTGGGGCCCAGTCTGATCAGTGCGGCCTTCGGCCGCGGCCATTCTGACTGGATTCCTGCCTTCGCAGGAATGACAAGAAAAGATCATTCCTCTTAATACGCCGCGTTTGCCTTGAAGTCGGTGAGCGCCTTGCGCAGGCCTTCTTCGATCTCGGCGTCGTATTGGCCGGTTTCGTTGATCTTGTCGAGCAGCGCCTGGTGCTCGGAATGCAGGAAGCTGTGCATCGCCGCCTCGGCCGCGGTGATCTTCTTGACGTCGACGTCGTCGAAGAAGCCTTCATTGACCGCGAACAGCGACGCCGCCATTTCACCGACCGTGAGCGGCGAGTACTGCTTCTGTTTCATCAGCTCGGTGACGCGCTGGCCGCGCTCGAGCTGATCTCGCGTGCTCTTGTCGAGGTCGGAGGCGAACTGCGCGAACGCCGCCAGTTCGCGATACTGCGCGAGGGCGAGTCGGACGCCGCCGCCGAGCTTCTTGATGACCTTGGTCTGCGCGGCGCCGCCGACACGCGATACCGACAGGCCCGCGTTGATCGCAGGCCGGATGCCGGCGTTGAACAGGTCGGTTTCGAGGTAAATCTGGCCGTCGGTGATCGAAATCACGTTGGTCGGCACGAACGCCGAGACGTCGCCGGCCTGGGTTTCAATGATCGGCAGTGCCGTCAGCGATCCGGTCTTGCCCTTGATCTCGCCATTGGTCGCCTTCTCGACGAAATGCGCGTTGACGCGCGCGGCGCGTTCCAGCAGGCGCGAGTGCAAGTAGAACACGTCGCCCGGATAGGCTTCGCGACCCGGCGGGCGCTTCAGCAGCAGCGAAATCTGGCGATAGGCCCACGCCTGCTTGGTCAGATCGTCATAAACGATCAGCGCGTCCTGGCCGCGGTCGCGGAAGTATTCGCCCATCGCGCAACCGGCGTACGGCGCGAGGTACTGCATCGCGGCGGACTTGGAGGCCGCGGCGGCGACGACGATGGTGTGCTCCATCGCGCCTTCTTCTTCCAGCTTGCGCACCACGTTGGCGATCGACGATGCCTTCTGGCCGATCGCGACGTAGATACATTTGATGCCGGTGCCCTTCTGGTTGATGATCGCGTCGATCGCGACGGCGGTCTTGCCGGTCTGGCGGTCGCCGATGATCAGCTCGCGCTGGCCGCGGCCGACCGGCACCATCGCGTCGATGGCCTTGAGGCCCGTCTGCACCGGCTGGTCGACCGACTGGCGATCGATGACGCCCGGGGCGACCTTTTCGACCGGCGAGGTGAGATTGGTATTGATTGGCCCCTTGCCGTCGATCGGCTGGCCGAGCGAGTCGACCACGCGGCCGAGCAGCGCTTCGCCGACCGGCACTTCCAGGATACGCCCGGTCGCCTTGACCGTGTCGCCTTCGGAAATGTCGGTGTAGTCGCCGATCACCACGGCGCCGACCGAGTCGCGCTCGAGGTTCAGCGCCAGGCCGTAAACGTTGCCGGGGAATTCCAGCATTTCGCCGTACTGTGCGGCGGTGAGACCGTGAACGCGCACGATGCCGTCGGTGACGCTGACCACGGTACCGACCGCGCGCGCTTCCGCCTCGACATCGAAGTTTTCGATGCGTTGCCTGATCAGCTCGCTGATTTCCGAAGGATTGAGTTGCATCTCTCTGTACCTTTTACAAAGTCATTGCGGCGGCGAGCTTGTCCAGCCGGCCGCGAATCGAATCGTCGATGACCGTATCGCCTGCCTTCAGCACGGCGCCGCCGACCACGGAATCGTCCACGACGCAGTGCAGGCGAACGTCGCGGCCCAGCCGGCGCTTCAGCCCGGCGACGATGGCCGCCCGGCGCTCCGGATCGACTTCAACCGCCGAGCGCATTTCGACATCGACCACCGCTTCGGCTTCGCTACGCAGCCGCTCGAACTCGGCGGCGATTTCGGGCACGCAGTCGAGGCGGTGCTTTTCGCTCAGCAGGCGCACCAGGTTGCGGCCGCGCGCGTCGAGCGCGTCGCCGGCGATTTCGATCAGGATGCCGGCGCGCTTTTCGCCGGTCACTTCCGGCGTTTCGATCAGCGCGGCCACAGCCGGCACCTGCACGATGTCGGTCAGCGCCTTGAGCGTATCGCCCCAATGCGCCAGCGCGTTGTCGGCCTGGGCGAGATCGAATACCGCTCTCGCGTAGGGCCGGGCGATGGTGGTCTTTTCGGCCATCAGAGCCTCGCCGCTATCTCGTCGAGCAGGTTCTTGTGCTTGTCCAGATCGATCTCGCGTCGGATGATGCGCTCGGCCGCCTCGATGGCGAGACCGGAGAACTTCTTGCGCAACGCCTCCTGGGCGCTGCGCGTCTCCTGCGCGATATCCGCCTTGGCGGCTTCGACCTGGCGCTCGCGCTCAGTCGTCGCCTGCGTCTTCGCCTCGTCGACAATCTCGTTGGCGCGGCGATTGGCGTGCTCGATGATGTCGAGCGACTTTTCGCGCGCTTCCTTGAGAATCTCCGCGGCGCGTTCCTTGGCGTTCTCGAGATCGGTCTGGCTGCGTTCGGCGGCGGCGAGACCATCGGCAATGCGCGTCCGGCGCTCGTCCATCGCCTGCATCAGCGGCGGCCAGACGAATTTCATCGTCAGCCAGATGAACAGCGCAAAGCCGATCATCTCGCCGAGTAGGGTCAGATTAAGGTTCATCGTCCTCTACCTAAAGTTTGTGTCGGGACGGCGGAAATCAATGGCCGGTAGCCGTCACCAATGCCTGTACCTGGCTGACAAACGGGTTAACGAAGATCAGGAACAGCGCGATCGCGACACCGATCATGGCCACCGCGTCGAGCAGGCCGGCCATCAGGAACATGCGGATGGTCAGAATCGGCAGCAGTTCGGGCTGACGCGCGGCGGCTTCCAGATACTTGCCGCCCAGGATGCCGAAACCGATACCGGTTCCGAGCGCGCCCAGGCCGATCAGGATGCCGACGCCGATCGCCGTCATGCCGTTGATTTCACCAATAATGCTTACAAGGTTCATGGGTCCTCCCGAGGATCCAACAGGTCAACAAAAACTAAAAATGCCTATTCCTCATGCCCCATCTCGTGCGCCTGGCTCAGGTACGCAATCGACAGCATCATGAAGATGAAGGCCTGAATCGTGATGATCAGCAAGTGGAACGCCGACCACGCGAACTGCAGCGGCCACGACGTGTACCACGGCAGCAGCGCGAGCAATACGAAGATCAGCTCGCCGGCATACATGTTGCCGAAGAGTCGCAACGACAGCGAAATCGGCTTGGCCAGTTCTTCGACAAACTTGAGGAAGAAGTTGACCGGAAACAGCCACTTGCCGAACGGGTGCGTCAAGAGTTCCTTGACGTAGCCCATGCCCTTGATCTTGAAGTTGTAGAACAGCATGAGCAGGAAAATGGTGATCGACATCGCGAACGTCAGGTTCAGATCGTTCGTCGGCACGACGCGCATGTACGGAATGCCGATCGCCCCGGCGATCCACGGGAAAAAGTCGACCGGAATGATGTCCATGAAATTCATCAGGAAGATCCAGACGAAGATCGTCAGCGCCATCGGCGCGATCATCTTGTTCTTCCCGTAGAACGAATCGCGCACCTGCTGGTCGATGAACTCGAGCACCATCTCGACGAAGTTCTGCCACTTGCCGGGGACGCCCGTGGTCGCCTTGCGCGCCGCCCAGGCAAAGCTGAACAGGAACAGGCCGCCGAGGAAAAAGCTCCAGAACAATGTGTCGACATGCACGGCCCAATGACCGTGCCCGAACGTCAGGTACGTCAGGTGGTGATGGATGTACTCCGTCTGGGTTTCAGGGTGCGGATTACTCATTGGCCCAACTTCGATGTCGCTTTTATCAACACAACCCAATACACAATAAAGGCCGCGACGTACGTGCCGAGCATCGCAATCGGCGATACGCGCAGCGTCAGGATGACCGCCGCAAACAGCGCCGCGGTCATCACGAATTTCAGGATTTCGCCGAAGATGAAGCCGTACAGCAGTTTCGCCGGCGTCGCATCGGCCCGGATCGTGCCGATACCCAACGCCATGACTGCATTCGCCAGCGCGGCGATCGCGCCGCCGACCAGTGCCGACCAGCCGGCGCGAAAGTCGAACGCCGCCCACAGCACCAGCCCGAGCACGACCCCCAGCGCGCATTGCCACGCGGCGATCGCCAGCATCAGGCGGCGCGCCGCGGCCGATCCCGTCGTGGCCATCGTGCGTTCCTTCGGGGCAACAAAAACGCCACGACACTTACCGGCTAGGTCGGCAGCGGGTGGCGTTATCATGGCAACCTCAAATTCTTGACAGCGCGCTATTATAATTGGTTGCCGCCGATGCGGCAACTTTTGCCGCGTCAGCGAATATGGCCGAGGATGCCGTCCAGTTCGTCGAGACTGGTGTAATTGATGACCAGTTTGCCGCGGCCTTTGGGGCCCGGCTGCACGCTGACGCGGGCGCCGAGGCGCTCGGTCAGGTCTTCCTGCAGGCGGCGGATATCCGGGTCGAGGCGACGCGCCGGCGCAGATTTTTTCGGCTCGCCGAGGCGCCGTACCAGCTTTTCGGTTTCCCGGACCGACAGGCCTTTCGCCGCCACTTCCCGCGCGGCCTCGTCCTGCGCGGCGCCCTTGAGCGCGAGCAGCGCGCGGGCATGGCCCATTTCCAGCCTGCCTTCTTCGACCAGCTTCGCCGTCGCGGGCGCCAGCTCCAGCAAGCGCAGCAGGTTGCTCACCGCGGCGCGCGAGCGGCCGACCGCCTCCGACGCCTGCTGGTGCGTCATTTCAAATTCGTCGATCAGGCGTTCGAGCGCGCGGGCTTCTTCGAGCGGATTCAGGTTTTCGCGCTGGATGTTCTCGATCAGCGCCATCGCGATCGCGGCGCGATCGGGGACGTCGCGGATTACCGCGGGAATTTCATGCAGGCCGGCGATTTGGGCGGCGCGCCAGCGGCGTTCGCCGGCGATGATTTCGTAGCGGCTGCCGGCAATCGGGCGGACCACGATGGGTTGCACTACGCCCTGGGCGCGGATGGAATCGGCCAATTCCTCCAAGGTATCCGCATGCATGTCCTTGCGGGGCTGGTACTTGCCGCGCTGGATCAGGTCGACCGGCAGGGTCTTCAAGCTGTCGCCGGCTTCGGGGGCGGCTGTTGAGCTCAATAGGGTGTCGAAGCTGCGGCCTAGTGCTTTGCGTTTTGCCATGTTTGCGGATTGTAGCAGTAAATTTGTTGCCGCCTGCGGCGGCGGGCTGAATTTGTGCCGGTTTCCGGCCCGGCAGCCGGTTACTTTCCGTCTACTCCGGGCAATCCTGCCCTCCGCCCTTCGGGCCCGCCTTCGACGGTTCAAATTCGCTCCCGGCGAATTTGTCGGGGAAAGTAACCAAAGCCATTGCTCCTGTCGCTTGGTCCGCAGCACATCCTGTGCTGCGGACTTCCCGAAGATCGGGCTGAAAAAGGGGGCCGGAACATAACTCCGGCATCCCTGCCGTCGAACAATGTTCCTTGTTTCCCCCTTTTTCAGCCCGATCTTCGGCTGCGCTCGATGTCGCGGGAGAAGAAGCCGGCCGTCGTGGCCGGCTAAGAGAAAGATGTGGGGCTCACTCCGTTCGCCCTAAGTTCAGGCTGGCGCTTTCGCTCGCTCCGCACGCCGTAGCAGTTCGCCGGCCAGCGCGAGATACGCCAGCGCGCCGCGCGAGGTTTTGTCGTGGAGCAGGACCGGGACGCCGTAGCTCGGGGCTTCGGCCAGGCGGACGTTGCGCGGGATCATCGTCCGGTACACCTTGTCGCCGAAGTGTTCGAAGAGCTGGTTGGAGACTTCGTTGGCAAGGTTGTTGCGCGGGTCGAACATGGTGCGCAACAGGCCGAGGATTTCCAGGTCGGGGTTCGCCGCGCGGCGGATTTGCTCGATCGTGTCCAGCAGCGCCGACAGGCCTTCGAGCGCGTAGTACTCGCACTGGATCGGGATCAGGACGGCGTCGGCGGCGGTCAGGGCATTGACCGTCAGCATGTTGAGCGACGGCGGGCAGTCTATGAAGATGTAGTCGTAGTTGTCGACGATGCTGGCCAGCGCGTCGCGCAGGCGGAATTCACGCCGCTCGGCGTGGGCCAGGTCGATTTCCGCGGCGGTGAGATCGGCGCCCCCCGGCAACAGGTCGAAGTCGCCGGTCGCGCGTTGAATCGCGTCGGCCGCGGCCACTTCGCCGGTGAGGACTTCGTAGCCGTCCGCTTCCAGCTCGCGCTTGTCGATGCCGCAGCCCATGGTCGCGTTGCCCTGCGGATCGAGGTCGATCAGCAGCACGCGGCGCCGGGTGGCGGCGAGCGACGCGACCAGGTTGACGGCGGTCGTGGTCTTGCCGACGCCGCCTTTCTGGTTGGTGATGGCGATAATCTTGCTCATGTTGGCTCCAGCACCAGCACACGGCGGCCGCTCTTCGCGCCCGGCACCGTGAGCGGCCTATTTTCGATCACGCGCCAGCTCGCCGGCAGCGCGGCCCGTTCCTCGTCGGTTACATTCCCCTTCATCGCCACCAGCCGGCCGCCGGCGCGCAACAAGTGGCCCGCCGTGGCCGCAAAGGCGGCGAGACTGCCGAAGGCGCGGCTGATTACCGTGTCGAAACCCTCATCCGGCTCGTAGTCCTCGGCGCGGCTGTGCACGACGCCGACGTTATCCAGTTCCAATTCGCCCGCGGCCTGAACGCAAAAGCGGGTTTTTTTGCCGTTGCCGTCCAGCAGCACGACATCCATCGTCGGCCGCGCAATCGCCAGCGGAATGCCGGGCAGGCCGGCGCCGGTGCCGACGTCGAGCAGCCGTCCGGCGCGCACGAACGGCAGCGCGCTCAGGCTGTCGACGAGATGGCGGTTCACCATCTCCCCGGACGTGCGAATCGCGGACAGATTGTACGCGCGATTCCACTTGTCGATCAGCCGCACGAAATTGCACAGCTTGTGCCGCTGCGCCGCGTCAAGCTCAATGCCGAGCGCGCCGACGCCGCGGTCCAGTAACTTGTCGAGATCGGTCACAGACGATTGGGCGCTTCCAGCAGGTAGCGGGTCAGCGCCTGGCGGCTCTGGCCCTTGATGTCGGTGAACTGCATCCCCAGGCAGAAGCGGTGCTGGGTGACGCGGCGCGTGTAAACCAGTCGGCAGGTCGCCTCCAGCTGCTCGGGCGCGCGCGTCGTCGACGGCAGCGTGACGCGCAGATCGATCTCGACCGTCTGGCCGTGCAGCGCCGGAAAACCCTCGTTGCGGATGCGCTGCAACTCGTCCTCGTTGCAGCCCAGCTGCACACCGCCGTGACTGATGTTCATCAGCGCGAGCTTAAGCGTCTGCCCTTCCTGCAGGCCTGCCTCGGCCGGCAAGCCCTCGGCAAGGCGTTCATGGCGGCGCCGCTCCGACCCATCGCCTTCGGAAGGCGAATCGACAGGCGGCTGCTGAGTCTTCTTCATCCGGCTCCTCCCAACAACCTGAATCGTACCATTTTGCCCGTTCGCCGAATCCGCATTAAATGCCCGTGATCTTCTTCAGCAACACGTTGACTGCGGCGTCGAGGTCGCTGTCCTTGCCGCGATAGCTCTCGCCCAGCGGCCGCTTGACCAGGATATCGACCGGCCGCGGATGCTGTTCCATAGGCCGACCGGCGTGGTCGGTAACCGTGATGAACGGCAGCCGCACCGTGGCGCCGTCGATCAGCTGAACGTTGGACGTGTAGATGATCCAGCCGGCGGTCGGCTCGCCAACGACCGGGCCGAGGCCGAGCGCGCGATAGCCTTCGGTGAAATCCTCGCCGTCCGACAGCGTAATGCGATTGGCAATCAGTGCGGTCGGTCGTTCGAGCGCGTGCTGGCCCAGCACCGGGCGGGCGTTGACGGTCGACATGCCGCGGAACGTCATGTTGAGGTACGGCCGGCGCGTCAGCGCGTCGAGCGCGTAGGCGTTGACGAAGCCGCCGTAGTTGTTGCGCACATCGATCACGACGCCCTCGCGGGTCGCGTTCTGCGCATTGATCGCGCGGTACAGCCGCCGGAGCGAGTCGAGCGACATGTCCGGCAGATGCACGTAGCCGAGCTTGCCGTGGCTGATGCGCGCGACATAGGCGCGGTTATGCTCGACCCAGGCATCGTAGGCCAGCTTGGCTTCATCGGCCGACTTGACCGGCTTCACCTTGACGACCTCACCCTTGCCGTCAGCGCTCTGCGCGACGCGCAGCCGGGTCTCGTGGCCGATGCCGTAATTCAGCAATTTCGCGAGATTGGTGTGCGCGTCGAGCCGCGTGCCGTCGACGGCAACCAGGTAATCGCCGACGTGAATCTTGCCGCTGACCGCCGCCGGCGACAGCGGCGTGACGCTCGCGATCCGGAACCGGCCGTGCGTCCAGTAGGCCTGCGGATCGAACCGCAGCCCCAGCCGCCCCGTCACCGGCTTGCTATGGCGGCCGCCGCGCACACCGGAGTGCGACGCGTTCAGCTCGCCGACCATCCGGTTGAGCAGCGCGTGCAGTTCCGCGGGTGTACGCGCACCGGCGATCTGCGGCGCGTACTTCTTGCGCACCGCGTTCCAGTCGATGCCGTTCATGTGCGGGTCGTGGAAGTTGGTCTTCAGCCAGCCCCACGCTTCGGCGAAATCGACCTTCTTGACGGCATCGAAGTCGATGGTCATTTCGGCGCTCAGCGCGATGCGCTGCGGGTGGCCGTCCTTGACCTTCACCGAGTACGCCTTGCCGCCGTCGAGGTAATAAATCGTCTTGCCGTCCGGCGCATACTGCACCGCGCTCTTGCGGCCGGCGGTCGCGGTGATCTGGCGGGCCACCGGCGGCGTGGCCGCCATCTCGTCGAGCGAATAGACGTACAGGTTGTTGCGTCCGGCGACCGTTGCCGTCACCACGACCTGCTTGCCGTCCGGCGACAGCGCCATCCCGCTGACGTTGAGGCCGATCGGCAGCAGGCTCAGGCGGCGCGCGATGTGGTCGAAGTCGATCTTGACGTGCGGCGTCTTTTTCTTCGCCTTTTTGCCCTGGGACTGTTCGCCGGTCTCGTTTTGCTGCGCCTGCCCGGGCTGACCGGGCGACACCGACGGCGGCGTTTCCTCCTCGAACAGGTTGAGGAACTGCTCCTCGCGGAACTTCGGCGTGCGCGGCACGAGGTCGATGCGCGCGACCTGGCCCGGCTCGGTGCGCTGGCCGGTACCGAAGTACAACGTCTTGCCGTCCGGCCCCCACGCGATCGAGTCGGCGAAGGTATTGCCGAGGAAGCTCACGGCCCGCACCTTGCCGCCGTCGGCCGGCACGACTTCGGCGTTGCGATACATGCGATCGCCCCAGGCGAGGAACGCGATGTAGCGGCCGTCCGGCGACCACGCAATCGGGCGGCTGAATTGCAGCGGATGATGCAGGTCGATGTGCGCGGTGACGAGCTTCTTGATGTCGTCCGATTTGACGTCGAGCCGATAGAGTGTGTCGCCGTCGCGCAGGAACGCGAGCGCCTTGCCGTTGGGCGAGAACTGCGGATGGGTGTCGTTGTGCGGCCCCTTCGTGAGCTGCGTTTCCTTGCCGCTGGTGAAGTCGTACAGGAACAGGTGGTCGTGGCCGCCGCGCTCCGAACTGTAGACGATGCGGCGGCTGTCGGGTGCCCACACGACGTCGAACTCGGCCGCCGCCGTGTGGGTGACCCGCGTGGCCGAACCGGCACCCTCGTCGTTGTTATTGTCGTCGTCACCGCTTTTCGCCGGCGCGGCGAACACTTCGCCGTGGACGACGAATGCGAGCTTCTTGCCATCCGGTGACAGCGCCAGCTCGTCAAAGCCGTCTGTGAAGGTCTTGTGGGTAAGTGCCGGGCCGGCGGCCGCGCCGCGCAGCTTGATCGGCACCGGCCGGGCCTGGCCGCTCCCGGTGTCGAGCGTCCAGATGCCGAAGCCGCGTTCGAACGCGATCGTGCGGCCATCGGTAGAAATCGTCGGCCACAGCAGCCGGCCGTTGGTGAAATGCGTGACAGCCGCCAGATGCCGGCCATTGCGCCTCACGTGCCAGATGTTTTCGGTGCCGGACCGGTCGCTCATGTAGAAAAGCGACTGCCCGTCGGCCGACCACATCGGCCACAACGCGCGCGCGTTGTCCGGCGTGATGCGCCTGTAATGGTGGCGGCCGTCGTTCGCCAGCAGCCAGATCGCGCCGTGATCGATATGCGCGCTGCCGTGGCGCCACCACTGCGCGCTGCCCCAGCCTTCGCCGACCAGGGCGATGGTTTGGCCGTCCGGCGACGGCGTGCCTTCCTCTTCATTGCGGTACAGCTCCAGCGACACCGGCATCGGCGTGCCGCCGCTCGCGCGCACCCGGTATACGGCCGCCATGCCGCCGATGTTGTCGCGCGATGAATCGAAGTACAGCCATTTCCCGTCGCGCGACCACGCGCTCAGCCTGTCGCCGCCGTCCGCCCAGGTGATGCGCGTCAGCTTGCCGCTGGCGAAGTCGAGCACGTAAATGTCGCCGCCGCCGGTCTTGTCGGACACAAACGCGAGCCGTTTGCCGTTGGGCGAGTACAGCGGCCGCGACGCGTTCCCCATGCCGGACACCAGCAGATGCGCATCGCTACCACGCGCCGGGACGCTCCAGATGTCGCCGCCGGAAACGAAAGCGATTTCGCTGCCGTCCGGCGAAATGGCGGGCTGGGTGAGAGTCGGCGCGCTCGACTGCGCCCACAACGCGGGCGCCAGCACGCATGACAGGGCGACGAACGCAATGCGCAAAAATTTCATGGGATCGGCCTGACGGTGACGGACAGGCCGGTCATATTGACCGGAAGGCGTTTGAACATCAAGGTTGCGGCACTCGCCATTCGGAGCTGGCGACGCGCTGAGCTAAGCCGGCTCGGGCGCCTTCATCGCCGCGCGCAACTGGCTGCGCAAGTGCCGGTAATCGGCATTCAGGATTTCAACCGCGGCGCGCAGTTCCGCTTCGCTCGCGTCCGCGGCGAGCGCTTCCAGATGCTTCGCCGCCCGCGACACGTCGATGCCGCCCACATAGCGGCTGGTGCCGGCGAGCGTGTGCGCCTCACGGGCGATCTGGTCGCGGCCTTCGGCGCTGGTCCCGGCGAGATTGATGGTCGCGATGCGGCGCGTCGACTCGCGCACGAACAGGCGCACGATCTCGGCATCGGCCTGGCGCGCCTCCGCGTCGTCACCCTCCGCGGACAACTCGGCCAGGCGCGTCGGGTCGAGGTTCAGCCAGCGGCCCAGTGTTTCGCGCAGACGCGCGGTCGACACCGGCTTGACCAGAATTTCGTCGGCGCCCAGCTTGCGGCAGCGGGCGCGCTCGGCGTCGCTCGTGCCGGCGGTCATGATCACGATCGGCAACGTGTCCGCGTCGCTCAGCTCGCGCAGCCGGCGCAGCACCTCGACACCGCTGATGTCGGGAAGCTGCAAGTCCAGCAGGATCGCGCCATACGGAATGCGCGCGGCGGCCTTCAGCGCGTGCTGACCGTTGGGCGCGGTATCGACCGCAAGGCCGAGCGTCGACAGGCGGCGCACCGCGACGGCGCGCGCGGCCTCACCGTCCTCGACCAGCAGCACGCGGTTGCGGGCGGTGCGCGCAGAAGTGGAATGGCGGGTAATCAGGCCGTGGCGCTGGCGCTCTTCGCGGCTCAGACCGCGCATGGCGAGAATCTGCGTCAGCAGCCGCTTGAGATCGGCCGGGGCGATCGGTCGGGTCAGATAGCCGGCGAAACCCTCGCGGGCGAGACGCTCGGCGTCGCCGCGCGCACCGGCATTGGTGATGATGGCCACCAGCGCGTCGGCGGCATCCGGATCGTTCACCAGGCTCAGGCCCAGCTCCTCGCCGCCCTGGTCGCCCAGGAACATGTCGAGCAGGATGATTTCGAACGGCTCGTCGCGACCCGCCGCGTCGCTGATCTTGCCGGCCGCCTCAATGCTGTCGGCGGCGGTGTCGACGATCATGCCGAGCGCTGCAAGCTGGTCGGCCATCGTGCGCCGGGTCTGCTCGTTCGGGTCGGCCAGCAGGATGCGGACCTTGTTGAGGCTCCCGGTGTGAACCAGTGCCGGCGGCGCTTCTTCGGACGCCCGCAGCCACAGCGTGCACCAGAACGTGCTGCCCTTGCCCGGCGTGCTCTCGACGCCGATATCGCCGCCCATCGCCTCGATGAGTTCGTGCGTAATCGCCAGACCGAGGCCGGTGCCGCCGTGGCGGACAGCCGCCGAGCCGACCTGCCGGTACGGCTTGAAGAGATCCGCCTGGGCCTCGGGCGAAATGCCGACGCCGGTGTCGGACACCTCGATGCGCAGCATCCACGCTTCGTCACCCACCGTCTCAGCCAGATTCATCTGGAACCGGACCCGGCCCGAATCGGTGTATTTGATCGCGTTGCTGACCAGGTTGATGACGATCTGGCGCAGCCGGCCCGGGTCGCCGAGGGCGCGCGCCGGAATTTCCGGCGCGACCAGGCTGATCAGCGCGAGGCCCTTGCGCGCCGCCTGGTCGCGGAGCAGCGTCAGCGCGCCGCGCACGCAGTCGCGCAGATCGAAGCCGATTTCTTCGAGCTCCAGCCGCCCGGCCTCGATCTTGGCGATGTCGAGCACGTCGTTGATCAGCGTCAGCAGGTTTTCGGCCGACTCGCGAATCACCTGCGCATGCCAGTGCGCCTCGGCGGGCGGCGCGGGTTCCGCCAGCAGTTCGGCCATGCCGACGATCGCGTTCAGCGGCGTGCGCAACTCGTGGCTCATGCAGGCGAAGAAGTCAGTGCGTGCGCGGCTCGTGTCGCGCGCCTCCTGCAGCGCCTCGCTGAGTTCCTCGGTGCGGCGCGACACGGCTTCGTTCGCCTTCTCCGCCATTTGGAAACTCGCGAACTGACCCCACAGCGCGAAGATGAACGGCATCGCGTCGAGTGCCCACAAGGCGACATTGCCATCTTGCGCGTCGATTATGCCGGCGATGCTGAGGCCACTGCTGCTCAGCCAGGCGACAGCCAGCGTCGCCACCACCACGGCGAAGGCCGCGATTGCCGCGCCGTAAAACGCGTAGCGCGACGCGGCCGCACGCAGCAGTGCCCTGGAACTACCGGGATTATCGGCCCGCAGATACCTGAACGAACGCACCATGGGCTTACTATGCCACGCCCAGCGCCACAAGTACCGCCGCGCCAAGCAAAATCCGATAAACGGCAAAAGGAGTGTACGTATGGCTGCGAATGTAGGCGAGCAGCCATTTGACCGCGATGAACGCGACGATCAGCGAGACCACGAAACCGAGCGCGAACGCGTCCCAGTTGATCGCGACCGTCGCGCCGCCGGTCAGCACCTTCAGAAATTCATAGCCGGTGGCCGCGTACATCGTCGGAATACCGACCAGAAACGCAAATTCGGTGGCGGCGGAGCGGTCGCTGGTGCCGAACAGCATCGCCGCGAAAATCGTCATTGCCGAGCGCGACAGCCCCGGAAAGATGCCGGCGATCATCTGCGCGATGCCGACCAGCACCGCGACCCGCCACGTCACCTCGCTGCGTTCCGGCTGCCGCGCCGCCCACTGCTCGGCGAAGATCATCCAGATACCGCCGACGATCAGGGCCCAGGCGACCGGCTCGATCGCGGTCGGCAGCTTGTAGCCCATCTTGACGGCCAGCAGGCCGATCAGCACGGTGATCACGAACGCGACGATCAGCTTGAACAGATAGTCGCGGTTGGCCGGGTCGCGCCAGTTCGTCAGCAGCGCCCAGATGCGCCGCCAGTAAATCAGCGTGATGGCGAGAATCGCGCCGGCCTGGATGCCGACGTTGAACAGGTCCGAGCGCGCCCCGAGGCCGAAATGCTCCGCGATCAGCAGGTGCCCGGTGCTCGAGATCGGCAAAAACTCGCTGATGCCCTCGATAATGCCGAGCAGGATGACGTTCAGGAAATCGTGCATGCGCCCCCCTTGAGATGGCGAGTAGTGTACCTGTTATTGCGTCAGGTGTTGGCGAAATAGCGCTTCAAAGCCTGTGCATTTCGCACCGCGTGACCCTCGGCATCGTTGTTGAAATAAACGTAGGCGTCGACGCCGTCATCGGCGTAGTCGCGCAGACGCCGGGCCAGCGCCGTCAGGTATTGTGACGAATAGCTGCCCGAATAATGTGTGCCGTGGAAGCGCAGGTAGGTCCAGTTCGTCGTCAGGCGCCGCGGATGATTGTCGATCATGTCGTGCACGCAGAGCGCGACGTGGTGTTTCTCCAGCAACGCGAACACCTCGTCGCACAGCCAGCTCGGATGGCGAAATTCGAACGTCCACCGGCAGGTGCGCGGCAGCGCCGCCATGAAGCAATCCAGCCGTTCGGTGGTCACCTGCCAGTGCGGCGGCAGTTGCACCAGCACCGGCCCCATCAGTTCGGCGAGCGGCGCCGCCCGGTCCATGAACCGCTCGATCGGCTCGAGGCTTTTGAGATACTTGATGTGCGTGCCGTAGCGCGAGAACTTGACCGCATAACAGAAATCGGCCGGCGCCTGATCGTGCCATTGGGCGAAGACGGCGCGCTCGGGCAGCCGGTAGAACGTGTTGTTGATTTCCAGCGTGTCGAAATAGCGCGCGTACCAGCCGAACCAGTCGCGCTCCGGCAGGTCCGCCGGATAGAAGTCGCCCTTCCAGTGGGCATAATGAAAGCCTGACGTGCCGATGCGGATGTCGCCGCTCATTCATCCGGGTCCGTTCGTGAACGAGGTTTCCACTGTACAATAGCCCCATGTCGACGTCTCTTTTTGATATTGAGGTCACGACGATTGACGGCCGGCAGGAAAGCCTCGCCAGGTACCGCGGCAAGACCCTGTTGATCGTCAACGTCGCCAGCCGCTGCGGCTTCACCCCGCAGTACGCCGGCCTGGAGTCGTTATACCGCCGCTATCGCGACGAGGGGCTGGTCGTTCTCGGCTTCCCGTGCAACCAGTTTGCGCATCAGGAGCCGGGCACGGAAGCGGAGATCCAGGCGTTCTGTTCGACCAACTTCGACGTAACATTTCCGCTATTCGCGAAGATCGACGTCAACGGGCCGAACACGCACCCGCTGTACCGATACCTCAAAACAAAAAGATCCGGCCTGTTTGGTAACCGGATCAAATGGAATTTCACCAAGTTCCTCGTCGACCGCGATGGCCGCGTGTGCAAACGCTATGCGCCGACCGTGACGCCTGACCGGATTGCCGGCGAGTTGGCAGGCTTCATGCGAACATGACCCGGCCGCATTTCAACCGCGACAAGCCGCCTCGATCGTGGCGATGTCGATTTTCGTCATTTCCAGCATCGCATCGAACGCCCGCTTGGCCACAGCGGGATCGGGGTTGGTGATCGCCTTCGTCAGGGCGACCGGCGTGATCTGCCACGACAGGCCCCACTTGTCCTTGCACCAGCCGCAGGCGCTTTCCTCACCGCCGTTGCCGACGATCGCGTCCCAGTAGCGATCCGTTTCCGCCTGGTCCGCGGTCGCGATCTGAAACGAAAACGCCTCGCTATGTGTAAACGCCGGCCCGCCGTTGAGTCCGAGGCACGGAATTCCGAGCACGGTGAACTCGACGGTCAATACGTCGCCCTGCTTACCCGACGGAAAGTCGCCCGGTGCGCGGTGGACGGCGCTGACGGAAGAATCGGGAAATATCTCGGCGTAAAAGCGCGCCGCGTCTTCGGCACCGCCGTTGTACCAAAGGCAGATCGTGTTCCTGGCTGGCGCTGTCATGTCGCTTCTCCATTGCTGACATTACGGCTTCACTGTAGCACTTGCCGGGTCAGGTCGGGTGTGAACCGGCTCGCCGCGACGCGCTGCACTCTCCGCACCAGCAAAGTCGCCAGGCCCACGATGATTCCGGCGTAGGCGTACTGCGTCAGCGAGACGCCGGTGCCAAAGGGGAACCAGATATAAGGCACGCCCAACGCCGCCAGTTCGCCGCTGAACTGGCTGACCGCGACAAACAACACCACGATGAATGTGAGCAGACGGTCCGGCCCGCGTTTGCGCAGCCCGGCGACGGCGCTGACCAGCAGCACGACGGCCAGCGGAACACGCAATATCGGATTCACCACGGCAAACGTGTCGTGCGGCAGTGTCAGCACCAGCACCACGCTCAGCAGCGTAATGATACCGATGGCATACGTCAGCCATCGCCAGCGCTCAAGCTGGTACCAGTGACGCCATGCCATGATCCATGCCGCCAATCCCAGCGGTATCAGCGCCCGATGCACGGCGAGATACACCGACAGACTTTCGTACGGCGTCCAATAGTACGCGGCCTGGTTGAGCCTGTAGGCGGCGGTCAGCAGCAGCGCCGCACACAACCAGGGTACAAAACGTCCCGGCGACAGCGTCGCGCGAAAACACCAGGCGAAGATCGCCAGCAACACGAATGCCAACGGTTCGGCGACCTCAACCACGTAGCCCTTCACCGTTTGCAGCCACTGCAGTCGGTACTGCGCGTTGATGGCATCGGTCGTGCCGAGCATGGGGGCAATGTGGATACCACCCGCGTCGGGCGTGCGTGCCAGTCCGGGACGCATCCAGACGCGGATGGCGACGACGGCATCGTCGGCGTTCGCAGCCTCGGGTGGCAAACGAAATATCTGGGGCTTGGTGCTGTAGATGACGGGTGTCTTGCCCGAAAAGTCGCCCGATCCGCCGATCAAGGTGCCGTTCCAGAACAACTGGTAGGCATCCTCGACATACGCGGGCGCGAGCAGCGCGATAGGTGTGCCGGCGGGGACGTCGACGCTGATGTGCGTCCGGTACCACGCGTACCCCGAATAGCCGTCGTGGCCGCGCGCCCACCAGCCGGACACATAGTTCATGAGACCGACGTCGCCATCGTGCGCACCAGGAGCGGGCGTGAGATCGGCCGTTTCCCAGTGTGAATCGTCGAAATCCGGCGCTGCCCAGTGCGCGTCGTCTCCAACGTGGAAGCGCCATGGACCCGTCAGCAAATGGGACGCGCGGCTAATCTCGATCGGACGGGTGATCTCCGCACGTGCGGAGGGGACTGCCGACGCCGCAACGGCGAACAGGATGATGGTGGTGAAAAAACGAGCTTTCATGGCGGGCATCGTACCATCCCCGCCGTCCGAGCCCGGCTCGCTCAGATGTACCGACGAACACGCCGACAATATGCCAGATAGTCCTGCCCGTAGTGCAGCTTCGAAAATGCCTCCTCGCGTAGCACCTGGCGATGAAACAGCGCGATGCCGGCGCAGAGGTAGAGCAGCAGTATCCAGTTCGGGAAGATCAGGAATTCGCCCAGTAATATCACGGCGAATGCCACATAAATGGGGTTGCGGCTGAACGCAAAGACCCCGGTCGTGACGAGTTGGTCGGGATGGTCTGCGTCGATCCCCACCCGAAAGCTCGACCCAAACGAAATCAAGCTCCATAACAACAGCGACAGCCCGATAATGCAGCACGCGACGCCCAACCAGCCAACGGCTTCGGAAAGAAAGAATGCGTGCGTACTGACACTTGGCCAATGGAAGGCTGCGGCCAAGACAAGATAGAAATAGAACAGCGCAAAGGGCGGGATCAGGAAATCCGACTTGTCGATTTGGCCAAACTTGAAGGCCTGTACACCCTTCCGTTTCATCATGGCGACGCGCGCCAACACCATCCCGACCATCAGGACAAGAGTCAGGACGGCGAAATACCCTCTGACCATCGATCGTCCTGCGCTTGAATAGTGTTATTCGGCCGTCAGCGGAGTAGCTTGCGTGACATCTGTCGAGTGCCTGCTGGCTATCCCGCGAGCCAGGAACAGCTCGATGCGCTCGAACGGGATGTGGTCGCCCGCGCCTTTGCCGTAGTAGGCCTCGACGATGTTGCCTTGCTCGTCGATGAGGAAGTCCGCCGGCATCAGATTGTTCGTATTGACGCCAGCCATGCCTTTCAGCGATCCCGCCAGCCCCAGCTTTTCCAATCCGCGCACAAGGGTTCCAAAGCGGGTAAACACCGCCAGGAGCTTGCGCCAGAACGACTTCCGGATGCCATACACCTCGTAGGCTTTGGCCGTAGGTTCGGCGGCGACCGGGAACGGACGGGGCCGCGCCAGTACGAATCGCCTGACTTCCGCGGGTGTTGAGGCAAAAACCGCCACCACATCCAGGCCAAGCGCCTCCAGCCCCCGAAAGCGCTGGGTCAACTGGTAAAGATGCAAATTGCAGAAGGGACAGGCTGCATCCCGGAAAAACACCAACAATGTTCGGCGTCCCTGCCCAACATGAATGACGTTGCCATCGGAGTCTTTCAATAAAACTTTCGGGGCCTTGCTCGGAGTGGATAATCTCATGACAAGCTCTCCTAAAAGCTGTGCTGGAACTAAACCATCTCTTGCAACTGTTAACCCGAATGCGAGTTTACCTTAGGGAACCTCTGATTTATTCGCATGATAAGCGATAATAGACATCACTACTTCACGCCGACCGGAGATTGATTACATGCGTCAGCACACCTTGGCCGAAGGCAGCTTCGAGAAGTTCCGCAAGCCGACGAAGCGGGAACG
>DASSNE010000037.1:0-51407 GCA_035688265.1 Gammaproteobacteria bacterium | reverse complement strand
GCTGTGTGAGGCAGGATGCCGAACCCAGAGCCTCCATGGACGGATTCACGGCGTCCCTGAGAACGAATCCCGCCGCCCGCGCCGATCGAAGCCAACACCCCAAAGCACTCACGGCAGCAACGTCCGAACATCAACAGGCGGCCGTTCATTCTCGGCCTCGCCCTTATCCTTGCCACCCATAGCCTTCCCGGCCACTTTCCAGAAGTTGTACTCGTGATACTTCCCGGTGCCGTCGATCAGCAAATCCTCCTTCTCGTACACCATGTTGTTCCGATCGTATTCACTCATCTCGAAATCCGGCGTCAACTGAATCGCATGCGTTGGACACGCCTCCTCGCAATAGCCGCAATAAATGCAGCGCGAGAAATTGATGCGAAAAAATTCCGGATACCAGCGGCCGGTTTCGTCCTCCGTCTTCTGCAGCGAAATGCAATCCACCGGACACGCAACCGCGCACAAGTAACAGGCGACACAACGCTCCGCCCCATCCGGATCGCGCGACAGAATGATCCGCCCGCGCCAGCGCGGCGGCAGCGGCGTCCGCTCCTCCGGATACTCGACCGTCACCTTCGGCTTGAACAGGAACGTGAACACGTTGAAGATCGTCCGCATCGTACTGAACGGCTCGGTCTTCAGAAACCTGGACACAACTTTCGCCATCACGTGCCTCCATGCGGCAGCACGACGAGCACAATGATGCCCGTCGCCAGATAATTCAGCAGCGCCAGCGGCAGCATCGCCTTCCAGCCGAACGCCGTCAGCTGGTCGTACCGCGGCCGCGGCAACGCCGCGCGCAACAGTATGAAAAACAGCATGAAGAAAATCGTCTTCAGCATGAACCACAGCCAGCCGGGCAGCAGCGGTCCGTGCCAGCCGCCGAAATACAACGCCGTGATCAATGCCGAAATCAGAATGACACCAAGATACTCGCCGAGAAAATACATGCCGAACTTCATGCTCGAATATTCGGTGTGATAACCGGCAACCAGTTCCTGCTCGCCTTCCGGCAAGTCGTAGGGCAGGCGCCGCGTCTCGGCCAGGCCCGCGATCATGAATACGACGAAGCCGAAGAACTGCGGCAGCGCAAACCACATGTTGTCCTGCGCCTCGACAATCCTGGCCAGATTGAACGTGCCGGTAATCATCACGACGCCCATCAGCGCGAGCCCCATGAAAACCTCGTAGGCCAGCATCTGCGAGGCGCCGCGCAAACCGCCGAGCAGCGAATACTTGTTGTTCGACGCCCAGCCGCCGAGCACCGCGCTGTACACCGTCAGCGACGACATCGCCAGGAAAAACAGAATGCCGATGTTGAGGTCGGGACTGATCCCGATGTCGCGCGCGATCGGCAGGATGCCGAACGACATGATTACCGCGACTACCAGCGAAGCCGGCGCGATAATGAACACCACCCGGTCGCCGTAGTTCGGCGTGAAGTCCTCTTTCGTGAGCAGCTTGATGATGTCGGCGACGACCTGCGCCACGCCGCTCGGTCCGACGCGGTTGGGCCCCCAGCGTTCCTGCCAGAAACCCAGCATGCGGCGCTCCACCCACGTCAGGATAGCGGCCCACAGGATCGCAACCAGCATGATGAACACGATGTTGAGGAGCGGGTAACCGATCGACTGCATCAGGGTCATGGGGCCGCCTCCCTGATCGACACGACGGCCGGCAGCCGCACCGAAAACGCCGGCGCGCCCAGCACGCCGATCACGTGGTCCGGCAACTCGCGTGCGATCCGCAACGGTAACGTGCAGTTCGCGCCGTCGACGGCCAGTTCAATCTTCGCGCCGTCCGCGACGCCCAGCCGCTCGGCCACCTCGGTGTTCAGCGCCACGTGCGCCGCCGGCGCGCGCGCCTGCAACGCCGGCGCGTGACGCGACAGCTCCTCGGTGCCGAAAACGTGGTGCAACGGCACCGCCAGCCATTCGCCCTCACCAGGCGTGAATCGCCCCGGGATGGAATCGGCGAACGCGCGTCCGCCGTGCGGCTCGAACAACCGCTTACCTGATTCACCCGCCGCCAGCGTGCCGGCGATTTCGTCCTGGAACTTGTTGACCGCCTGCTGGTTCGAGTTCCAGCCGGGCGCCCAGAAGAACGCCTGGATCGAACCCGGCACCGCGCCGTGGTAGCCTTCCATCGTGTACGACAGCGCGCTGTTCGGGTCCTCGGGCGGCTTCGGCTCATGAATCGTGCGGTCCGCCAGCATCGCAGTGCGGCCGCTGTAACGGGTCGGCTCGCGCACGGCCTTGCTGCCCGCGATGCGGTAGTCGCTCGCCACCGCCGCGTCCTCGATCCCCGCCAACTCCGGCAGCGCCTGCGCACACGCTACCGTCAGCTGATCGAGCTGATGCCAGCCGCGCACTTCTTCGCGTCCATTGGCGCGCAGCGCATCGCGCAGCCATTCCCAGCCGGCCCGAATATCGATTTCCGGCTCGAACAGCCGGAAGAAGCGCTGCGCGCGGCCCTCATTGTTGACCAGGGTCCCGTCCGCCTCGGCGAACGTACCGGTCGCCAGTACGAGATCGGCAACCGCAGTCGTGTTGCCTTCGATGCTGTCGAGCACCACCACGTAAGCCGCGGCATCCAGTGCGGCAGTGACCGCGGCCGTGTCGGCACGCCGATACAGATCGTTCTCCAGCACTACCAGCGTATCCGCCTCGTCGTCGCGCAGAGAGTCGAGTGCGGCTTCGATGTCCATGCCGCCGGCCATGATCGCGCCCATGCTGTTACATTCCGGCACGACCATGTTCAGCATCGCTTCGCCGTTCGTCGCCGCCAGTGCGTCGGCGATGTTGGCGGCGGCCTCGATCACTGCCGCCTCACCGCAGCCGGTGCCGCTGACGACCAGTGGGCGCTTTGCCTCTTTCAGCACCGCGGCGATGCGATCGGCACTGGCGCGCGTGGCGTCGTCCAGATCGGGAACCGCGGGCGCATCCGCATTGATCGCGTGGGCGATCGCGAAGCCAAGCCGCGCGATGTCCTGCGGCGCCAGCCGAAGCGCATTGACCGTCACGTCGTCGAGTCGCGTCGCCGCCGCGGTGGCGACAAAGAACGGACTCTGGAAATGCGTGCCGATGTCGCGCACGCTCGCGTCATGCCAGTAATCGACGCCGATCTCCCGGGCGATGTCGTAAGACTTGCTGCGCACGGTCTGGCGCAACGCCAGCGCGAGGCGCGGCGCGGTGTTGCTGACATCCTCGCCAAGCACCAGCACTGCGTCGGCCTGTTCCGTCTGCTTGAGCGACGGCATCCGTGCCTTGCCGTCGCGCAACGCGCGGAAGGCCGCATCGACCAGTGCCGCCTCCCGCCGCGCCATGCCGTGCGAGAACCGCGCGGCGCCTACCAGCGTCCGCAACGCAAAATTGGCTTCCAGCGACGCGCGCGGCGAGCCGATGCCGACCAGCCGGCGCGGGTCGACCGTCAGCGTCGCCAGCCGCGCCAACGCTTCATCGTGATTCAGCTCCTCGCCTTCGAAGCGTGAGCGGCGGATACGGGCGGTCGAGTTGGCGAACTGGTAACCGTACCGGCCACGATCGCAAATAAAGTAGCCGTTGACGTCGTGGTTGTAGCGATTGACGATGCGCCGCAGTTCCCCGTAGCGCTCGCCGGGGCTGATGTTGCAGCCCAGGCTGCAGTGGTGACAGATCGATGGTGCCGCGCGGATATCCCATTTGCGCGTGTAGTGTTCGCCGAGGGTCTTGTCGGTAAACACGCCCGTCGGACAAACTTCGGCAAGGTTGCCGCTGAACTCGCTTTCCAGCGTGCCGTCGTGCGCCCGGCCGAAATAAACGTTGTCGTGAATGTGGAAGGCTTCCAGGTCATGGCCGCCGGCGTACTGGTAAAAGCGCACGCAGCGGTAACACTGGATGCAGCGGTTCATTTCGTGGCCGATACACGGCCCGAGATCCTGATTCCGGTACGTCCGCTTCGGAAAGCGGGTGCGCCGGAAACAATGCCCCGTCATCACGGTCATGTCCTGCAGATGGCACTCGCCACCCTCCTCGCAGACCGGGCAATCGTGCGGGTGATTCAACATCAGCCATTCGATGATCGTCTTGCGGAATGTGCGCGATTGCTCGTCTTCGAGTGCGATTCGTGTCCCGTCCGCCGCCGGCGTCATGCACGCCATCACGATACGGCCGTGGTCGTCGTTTTCGTCCTTGTACTGCGTCACTGCGCATTGCCGGCACGCGCCGACCGAATGCATCGCCGGATGCCAGCAAAAGTACGGCAGGTTGAAACCCAGCGACAGGCACTCGTGCAACAGGTTGTTGTCCGGGTTCACCTCAAACGGCTGGTTGTCGATGTAAATGGTGGCCATGGTTAAAAACGGGGCTCGGGATTCGGGGTTCGGGATTCGGGGCAAGAAAGCCCCATTCCCGAGGGACGGGTTGAGTGAGCGCTGCCGGCGATGATGTGGCACAGACAAGGCATCACCGGTCTCCACCCGAATCCCGAAAGCGACATCTTCTCGACTTGATATGGTCTTCAAACTCTGCCTGAAACAAGCCCAACCCGCTTTCGAGCGGCATCATTGCGCCCGGCGCATGGGCGCAGAACGTGTTCTTGCCGCTCAAGAACCGCGTGTGCATCGACAGCACGTTGAGGTCTTCGCTCCGGCCGTCGCCATTGTCGATCGCGAGCAGCAGCCGCTCGGTCCACGGCAGACCCTCGCGGCACGGCGTGCACCAGCCGCAGGATTCCTGCGCGAAAAAATGCTCCAGGTTCGCGAGCGCACCGATCGGGCAGGTCTTGTCATCAAGCACGATCATCGTCCCGGTACCGAGCCGTGCGCCGGCTTTTGCCATCGAGTCGAAGTCCATCGGCACATCGAGCTTGTCGGGGCCGACGAATTGCGTCGACGCACCGCCGGGCTGAAACGCACGCAACTCGTAGCCGTCACGCATGCCGCCGGCGTAGTCTTCGATCAGCTCGCGCGCCGGCGTGCCCATCGGCAGTTCCCACAGCCCCGGCCGCTTGACGCGGCCGCTCGCGCCATACAACTTGGTGCCGCCGTCCTTGCCTTCGGCGAGGCTCACGTTGTTGAACCAGTCGGCGCCGCGCGCCACGATATGCGGAACGTTGCACAGCGTCTCGACGTTGTTGACGACGGTCGGCTGGCCCCACAGGCCGGCCACCTGCGGCAGCGGCGGCTTCCAGCGCGGCGTCGCGCGAATGCCTTCCATCGCATTGAGCAGCGATGTTTCCTCGCCGCAGATGTAACGGCCGGCGCTGCGGTGCAGCACGACGTCGACGCTGTAATCCGAGCCGCAAATCTGCTGGCCGATGTAACCCTTGTCGCGGGCTTCGCCGATCGCGCGCGACAGGCGCCGCGCCGATTCGTGATACGCCGCGCGCAGAAAGATGAAGACCGCCTGCGCCTGAATCGCGTACGCCGCGATGATGAATGCCTCCAGGCACTGATGCGGGTCGCCCTCCATCAGCAGCCGATCCTTGAACGTGCCCGGTTCCATCTCGTCGGCATTGACCAGCAGATACGCCGGCGGCCGCGCCTTGTCGCCCTGCGGAATCGCCGCCCACTTGATGCCGGTCGGAAAACCGCCGCCGCCGCGCCCGCGCAGATTCGATTGCTTGACCGTCTCGATAATCTCGCCCGGCGTCAGGTCCCGGAGCGCCTTGCGCAAGGCCTGGTAGCCGCCGGCTTTCTCGTACGCATCGATGTCGAGCGGCGCGCGGTCGGCGCTGATGTTTTTCGTGAGCACCGGTTCCATTACTCGTAGCGCTCCAGAATGCCGTCGAGGTTGTCGGCCGTGACATCGTTGTGCAGGTCCTCGTCGATCATCACGGCCGGCGCGTGATCGCAGTTGCCGAGGCACGGAATCGGCAGCAGCGTAAACCGACCGTCGGCGGTGGTGCCGCCGAGCTTGACGCCCAGCTTTTGCTGCAGCGTATCGCACGTCTTTTCGTAGCCCATGACCCAGCAACTGATGCTGTCGCAGGCGTGAATGACATGACGGCCGACCGGCTGCCGGTAAATCAGGCTGTAAAAGGTCGCGACACCTTCGACTTCCGCCACCGAGAGACCGAGATAATCGGCGACATCCTTGAGGCTGTCGTCCGACACCCAGCCGCGCGAGCGCTGCACGATCTTGAGCGCCTCGACGCTCACCGCGCGGTTGTCCGGGTACTGGGCGCGCTCCACTTCAATTTCTCGTTTTTCGGCTTCGCTCAGCATGGAGATTAGATATCGGGGTTCGGGATTCGGGATTCGGGATTCGGGAAAGAGAAGAAACAACAAATAGCTTCACTGAGCACGCCGCATACTGGGACCACTGATGTTCTGTTCATCATATTCTTCCTCTAATTCTTTACCCGAATCTCGAACCCCGATTCCCGAATCCCGTTCTTCATCGATCCACATCCGCCATGACAAAGTCGATGCTCCCGATCAGCGCAATAAGATCCTGCACCATCAACCCGCGGGCAATCAGCGGGATCATCTGCAAGTGCGGAAACGACGGCGTGCGACTGCGCACGCGGTACGGCATCGTGCTGCCGTCGCTGATCAGGTAATAACTGTTGTTGCCCTTCGTCGCCTCGATACCGACGCTGCACTCGCCGGCGGGAATGACGGGCCCCCAGCTCACGTTCAGGAAATGCGTAATCAGCGTTTCGATATCGTGCAGCGTGCGTTGCTTCGGCGGCGGCGTGGTGAGCGGATGATGCGCCTTGATCGGCCCTTCCGGCATGTGATTCAGGCACTGCTCGATAATCCGCAGGCTCTGCCCCATTTCCTCGAAGCGCACGATGATGCGGTCGTAGCAGTCGCCGTTGGTGCCGGTCGGGATGTCGAAATCAAAGCGCTCGTAGCCGGAGTACGGCCGGTCCTTGCGGAAGTCCCAGTGCAGTCCGCAGGCGCGCAGGCCGGGTCCGGTCACGCCCCAATCGATCGCCTCGTCCAGCGTGTAACGCGCGATACCGACGGTGCGCTCGCGAATCAGGCCGTTGTTCAGCATGATCTTTTCGTACTTGGCGAGGCGCGCCGGGAAATAATCGCAAAACTCGCGCACCAGCACTTCCCAGCCTTCCGGCAGATCGTCCACGAGGCCGCCGATCCGGAACCAGTTCGGGTGCATGCGCTCGCCCATGATGCCGGCGGTCACGTCGTAGGCACGCTCGCGGTCGGCGAACATGTAGAACACCGGCGACATCTGGCCGAGGTCCTGGGCCATCGTGCCGAGAAAGAGCAGGTGCGACATGATGCGGAAGAATTCAACCAGCATGATGCGAATCGTTTCGACGCGTTCCGACACCTTGATGCCCGCAAGCTTCTCGACCGCCAGCACGTACGGCAGGTTGTTCATCACGCCGCCGAGATAGTCGATGCGGTCGGTATATGGAATGAAGGTGTGCCACGATTGTCGCTCGCCCATCTTCTCGGCGCCGCGATGGTGGTAGCCGATGTCCGGCACGCAATCGACGACCTCCTCGCCATCGAGCTGTAGCACGATGCGAAACACGCCGTGCACGCTCGGGTGGTTGGGGCCGAGGTTGAGGAACATGAAATCGGTATCTTCATCGCCGGGGTGCATGCCCCACCACGACGGGTCGAATTCCAGCGCGTCCTGCTCGATCTCCTGTTGCTTGTCGGGCAGCTTGAAAATACCCATCTCGGTCGCGCGCGCCGGGTGATCCTTGCGCAGCGGATGCCCTTCCCACGTCGGCGGCAGCAGAATCCGACGCAGCGCCGGATGCCCGTCGAAGACGATGCCGAACATGTCCCAGGCTTCGCACTCGTACCAGTTGGCGGCCGGCCAGATGTCGGTAATCGAAGGCAGCTTGAGGTCGTTCTTGTTCAGCGCGACCTTGAAGCGGATGTCGGCATTGCGCTCGTAGGACAGCAGGTGATAGACGACGGTGAAGTCGCTGTCGGGCTGGCCGCGGCGATGCTTGCGAATGCGCTCGTCGATCGCCGTCAGGTCGTAGAGGCACTTGTACGGCTGGGTGATCTCGTACTTCAGGTAGCGCAGAACTTTGCGGGTATCGCCGCGCCCGATCCACAGCGTCGGGATACCATCCACGGTCGACTGTTCGACGAAGGTTTCTTCGCCGAACTGCTCGAACAACATCCTTGTTGTCGGGGTGCGATCCAGCATGGCCTATCCGCGCTTGCCCAGCCTGTGGTCCAGGTAACCCTCCAGCTTGTTCGGGTCGCGCAATTCGCGCGTGCGCATCCGATCATTGCGCTTCCTGTCACGCATGCTCGGCGCCGGCGGGCGTTCGACCCCACCCGCGCCGATGGTCCACGACAGCGGCCGGCGCTCGGTGCCGATCGCTTCCTGCAGCATGATCAGCCCTTCGAGAAAGGCGTCCGGCCGCGGCGGGCAACCGGGCACGTACACGTCCACCGGCATGAACGTGTCGACGCCCTGCACGACGCTGTAGATGTCGTACATGCCGCCGGAGTTGGCGCACGAACCCATCGAGATCACGTAGCGCGGCTCCATCATCTGGTCGTACAGGCGCCTGATTACCGGCGCCATCTTCCGGAACACCGTACCCGAAATAACGATCACGTCCGACTGGCGCGGCGAGCCGCGCAGCACCTCGGCACCGAAGCGCGCGATATCGTAGGGGCTCGTGAACGCCGTGGTCATTTCGACGTAGCAGCACGACAGCCCGAAGTTGAACGGCCACAGCGAGTTCTTGCGGCCCCACGACACCAGGTCCTCCAGCTTCGCCATCACAATGTTGCGGCGCACCGCGTCGCTGAAGCGCTCGTCCTCAGCCGGCGGCGTATTCACTTTGCTCAGCGACCACTCCATCAGCGTTCACCATGGTGAGTGTGATGGTGAAAGCCGCGGCGTTCATCCCAGATGCCGCGCTGTCCGAACGGTTGCCGCCAGCGGTTGGTAGCGAACTCCAGCGCGCCCGACTTCCACAGGTAAGCCAGGGCCGCGGCCAGAATGCCGATGAACACGACCATCTCGTAATAACTGCTCCAGCCGACGCGGCGCAACGCGATTGCGCCGGCGTACAGAAACACGGCTTCGAGATCAAAGATCACGAAGAACATCGCGATCATGTAGAACTTGACGGGAAAGCGGTAACGAGCGTCGCCGTACGATTTGACGCCGGATTCGAACGGCGTCTGGGTCGCCTGGTCGTTATGCTGCGGCCCGATCAACCACGACAGCAGCACGACGAGCGCGACCAGCAGCACCGCCGCCCCGAACAGGACGGCCAGTGGCCAGAAAACATGGGTCGACGGCGAAACGCCGTTCATGACGCGCAGACTCCTTTCCGCTGTTTATTATTCCCGCTTCTATACTACTCGCTGCGAATGAAGTTACAAGCGCAGGGCTGCAGTGTCGCGGGTAATCCCCACTGTTGTTTGCGGTCGGTCAGCCGGTTGGAATCGTCAGGACGTCACCGGCCTGGATGGTGCTGTTGCTCAGGCCGTTGATGGCTTGCAGCGCCTGCAGGCTGACATCGAAGCGGTCGGCAATGCCGGACAAGGTATCGCCGCGGTTGATGACGTAGCGGTGGCTGGGGAATTGGCCATGATGCTCGGCCAGCAAAGTTCCGGGCGGCGGCTGATTCTCGAAGTACGACATCAGGCCGTTCAGCACCGCCGTCGCCATCTTCTCCTGGTAACGGGAACTGCCGAGCAGATGTTCCTGGTGCGGATTGCTGATGAAGGCCGTCTCGACCAGGATCGACGGAATATCCGGCGACTTCAGCACCACGAATGCAGCTTGCTCGACCTTGCTGCGATGCAACGATTCGATTTGGCCCATCTGCTTGAGGACGTCGCGCGCCACCTTGAGGCTGGCGCTGATCGTCGCGGTCTGCGACAGATCGAGCAGGACCGATGCCAGCATCGGCGGCTTGTTGCTCAACGACACGCCACCGAGCTTGTCCGCGTCGTTTTCGCGATTGGCCAGCCAGCGCGCCGCTTCGCTGGTCGCACCGTGCTGCGACAGCGCGAAAACGGCGCCGCCGTAGGCGTCGTTGTCGCGCGACGCGTTGCAATGAATCGAGACGAAAAGATCCGCATGCGCCTTGCGCGCGATCTCGGTGCGCTGGCGCAATTTCAGATAGTGGTCATCCTTGCGGGTCAGCACCGCGCGCATGCCGGGAACGGAATTGATCAGCGCCGCCAGTTTCTTTGAAATCGCCAGCGTCACATCCTTTTCGAGCAGACCGTCAGGACCGTGCGCCCCCGGGTCGAAGCCGCCATGGCCGGCATCGACCGCGATCACGATGTCGCGCGGCTGCGCCGTCTGGCTGGGCATCGATATTGCAACCGGCGTCGGCGTGACCGGCTGCTTGCCGTACACGTCGACTACCAGGCGCGCCGCCTGGCTGCCATGTGCCGGCAGAAAGAAGCTGCGCGGCACGCCGCGCGAGGTCAGGTCGAAGACGATGCGCACGCCGTGGCCGTGGCGACCGCTGCGAAGATCGGCAATAACGCCGGCGCCCGCCGGCAGCTTCGCATTCAGTTGCGCGTGGTCGACATCGAGCACCACGCGATTCGGATTCTTGAGGGTGAAAATCTTGTGATCGACCGGGCCGGACAGGCCGAATGTCACGCGCGTGTAGTCCTGGTGCGCGCCCACATCGATCGACTTGATATGCGCGGTTCCGGCGAACGCAGCCACAGGCAGCCAGCACAGCAGCAGGATGAGTTTTTTCATTGCTCCCCGACCCCAATCCCCGATTTTTCGAGGCTGGCCTTGCTTCTACAACCCAAATGTTAGCGGAAATTTCACAAATTTTCACTAAATTTCGATTGAATTTAACAAGATAGAAGAGGAAGCTCAACCTCCGCGCTAAGAATGCGCCCCAATTTACCTGATCCAGCACATGCAGAAACCTCGACAGCACCCGCCGGTTCCGCCCTGTTTGCCTCCTTCTCTCGGCAATTGCTGTAGCCGCTATTCCGGCGCATCCGGCCAACGTCGCGCGCCGTGCAAAACGCGCAACACCACAACCGCCGACTGCCCCACCTGGTACGGGACAATGTACGGCGTTCTGTTGATAACAAGCTCCCGCGTATCCTTGATGCGGCCGGGCCGGCCGCTTTGCGGATGACGGCCTAGCCTTTCGACTTGCCGCATCACTTCCGCATACACCCTTATCGCCGCGCGCGGGTTTTCGCGGGCGATCCAGGCAACCGCTTCGGCCAGATCGTTGCGCGCGGTGGCTTTCCATTCAACGCGCATTCACTACGCGCTCGATGACCTCTCGAATTTCAGCCGCGACCTGGTCGTGCGGAATGGTTGGGCGGGAGTCCGCGAGCCCTTCGCGCACCCGCTCGCGAAACCAAGCATCGTGATCCGGGTTGGCTACTGCAACCGAATCGTAAGCCTGCCAGTCTTCCCGCAACGCCTGATCAGAGCCGGTACGGGCAGTATCGCGGATGTAAGCTCGCATGAAATCACGCAGCAACTGCGAACCGGAACGGTCATGCGCCGCGGCGGCTCTCGTGAAAGCTGCCTTCAGCTCGTCATCCACGCGGAAAGTGAAAGTGGTTTCCTTGGCCATGGCAGCGCCTCTCCTGCAACAAAAGTGCGCGGTAGCTATTATGCACTAACATCCGCCATGCGCGCCACCAACGTCTGGCCACGGCTGCCATTGGGCTGCAAATTCACCTCGCGGCCACCCTGTCCCGCCATGCCGATTTCAAGCGCCACATCCGCTGTCGGCAGCAGCGCACCACCCCGCTCCGGCCATTCAATAAAGATCAGGTCGTGGACGGGCTCGAGGTCGCGGACGCCGAGGAATTCCAGCTCCTCCGGGTCGGCCACACGGTACAGGTCGAGGTGAAAGGCGCGCCGGCCGCCGAGGTCATAGGGCTCGACCAGCGTATAGGTCGGGCTGCGAACGTGGCCGGTGACGCCGAGCGCGCGCAGCATTGCGCGGACCAGCGTGGTTTTGCCCGCGCCGAGGTCGCCGCGCAGCGTGATGACGAGGCCGGAATCGGGCAGCGCCGCCGCCAGGCGACCGCCCAGCGTGATCATGTCCGATTCATCCGGAACGGTCAGTTTCATGGGTTGAGCACCGATCGCAGTTCGCCCACCAGGTCGAGCGCGGCCAGTCCGCGTTCGCCGCGCGCCGCCGCGCGATCGCCGGCGGCGGCGTGGGCAAACGCACCGGCGCACGCAGCCTCGAACGGCGACCCGGTTTGGGCGAGAACCGCGGCGATGATGCCTGTCAGAATGTCGCCCATGCCGCCCGCGGCCATGCCGGGATTGCCACGATCGATCAGCGCCGGCGTTCTGTCGGGCGCGGCGACGATCGTGCCTGCGCCTTTAAGGACAATGACCGCGTCGTAGCGATCCGCCAGTTCGGCCGCGGCGGTGAAGCGATCCGCCTGCACGTTGTCGGCGGAGCTGCCGAGCAGCCGCGCCGCTTCTCCCGGGTGCGGCGTCAATATCCAGTTGCCGCGCGCGGCCGGCTGCGCGGCGAGCAGATTGAGGCCGTCCGCGTCGACCACCAGCGGCTTGTCCGCGGCCATCGCCCGCGCCAGCAATGTGCGGCCGAAATCTCCTTGCCCGAGGCCCGGCCCTACCGCGACGACGGTCGCCTTGTCGATCAATTCGGCCATGCCATCCGCGTCGTCGCCGCCGTGGCACATCAGTTCGGGACGCGTGCCCACCACGGCCGCGACATGCGCCGGTCGCGTATAAACACTGACGAGGCCCGCGCCGCTGCGCAGCGCCGCTTCGGCCGCCATTCGCACGGCGCCCGGCATGCCGAGGTCGCCGCCGGCAATCAGCACGTGACCAAATTTGCCCTTGTGCGCATCCCGCTCGCGTGGCGGCAAGGCGGCGCGAAGGTCGGCTTCCGTCACGCGCCGGGCGGCAGGTGGCAATCCGTCGCGCACGCTTGCCGGTACATCAAGACCGGCAAAATCCACGGCGCCAGTAAAAACCGGGCCGCGGCCGGTGAACAGACCGCACTTCGCACCGATAAAGGTTATGGTCGCCGCGGCGCGCACCGCGCAACCCATTACCGCGCCGGAGTCGGCGTGCAGGCCGCTGGGAATGTCGATTGCGAAACACGGCGCGGCATTCGCATTGATGGCTTCGACCGTCCGGGCGAAGTCGCCTTGGAGATCCCGGTCGAGGCCGGTGCCCATCAGCGCATCGACGACCAGATCAAAGGTGCCGTCGGCAAAGTCCATGAACGGCTTTACGCGCCCGCCGGCCTCGGCAAACCTCGCCGCGGCACGCGCCGCGTCGCCGCCGGCTTTCGGTTCGCGCAACGCAAAGACCGTGGCATTGAGGCCGTGCGCCCGGGCCAGCCGCACGAGGACGTAGCCGTCGCCGCCGTTGTTCCCGCCGCCCGCGACGACGCCGATACGGCGCGCCGCAGGCCAGCGGCGGCGCATCGCGGCAAATGCCGCCGCGCCAGCGCGCTCCATCAGCGCGCCATCGCCGAGGCCGTGCTCCTCGATCGCGCGCCGATCCATCTCGCGCACATCGGCAGCGCGATACAAATCGACAGGGAGAGGGGAATCGGCACTAGCCCGCATTATTTATGAGGCATCGCATGTGATTGCGGAATTCGCAGCAAGCCAGGCGCCGGCCTGGAGCGAAACCCATAGCCGTAGCTATGGGTTTTGTGAAGGCCAAGCGTGGCGCCGCGAGAAACCGCAAGCGCCGCGATAGACTGGCGCGGTTCGCAGACCGCGGCTGAAGATGGGCATCAATGGCGACTCTCCTCCAGGTGGTTCATTGCTCTACATCCGAGCGCCAGTCGGCCTCATGAATAATGCGGGCTCATCACATCGTCAGCGTCGGGGTCTCCGAATCCAGCATGCCGGCGAGCGCGGCTTCGATTTTCTTCTGGTTGGAGCCGCCGTCCTGCTCGCTGAATTGAATTCCGATGCCGGCGCGGCGCTTGCCTTGCGCGCCGATGGGCGTCACCCAGACGACACGGCCGGCGATCGGCAGGCGCTCGTGTTCCTCGATCAGGTTGACGAGCACGAAGACCTCGTCACCGATCCGGTACGGCTTGTCGGTGGGCACGAACAGGCCGCCGTTCTTGATATACGGCATATAGGCCGCGTACAGCGCCTTCTTGTCCGGAATTTCGAGTTTGAGCAGGCCCTGCTGCGGGCCCGGCGGATTGGCCATCTATCTTTTTCCTTGAGTGGGCGCCAGCGGCGCCAGCAACGACTCGAGCAATAACTGTGAATTGATCGAAGTATCGCGCAGTTTTTCCGCCTCGTACAAGCGATCGAGCGCGGCGAACAGCTTGCGCGGTCCCAGCCGTTCACCAGCGGGATCCGATTCGTTCACGCCGGCCAGGCTGGCTCGCGCCAGCGACGCGACCCAGCCGATCAACACTTCGAGCGTCTCGTCCAGCGGCGCATTGCTCAAGCTTGCCGCAACGGTGACGGGATTGCGCTTGCCGAGCACGATGTCGCGCGCGGCTGCGGGAATAGCTTCAAAACGATCAGTGTCCTCGGCTTCATTCATCGCCAGCGCCTTCAGCGGTCGACCTCCCGCCATCGCCAACAGCCTGGCGGCAGCCGGCTTTTCGACGCCCTTGGCCACCAGCCAGTCGACCGCCATCTGCGATGACGGCGCGACAAAGCTGATCTGCCGGCAGCGGCTCCGCACCGTCGCCGGCAGGCGCGCCGGCCGCGCTGTGACCAGAATCAGTACCGTCGAGCCCGGCGGCTCCTCGAGCGTCTTCAGCAGGCTGTTGGCGGCGTTGGCATTCATTGCGTCGGCCGGCTCGATCACGGCGATCCGCCGGCCGCCGCCGTGGCTGGTCAGCGTGAGTGTTTCGATCAGTTCGCGGATTTGATCGACGCCGATGGTTTTCTTGTCCTCGAGCGGCTCGACCGGGAAGAAATCCGGCGACGTGCCGGCGGCAAACTGGCGGCATGATTTGCATTCGCCGCAGGGCTCGTTGCCGCCCTGCGTGCACAACAATGTTTGTGCCAGGCGGCGCGCGAACGCGCCTTTGCCGAGGCCACTGCGGCCGCGCAGCAACAGTGCGTGCGGCAACCGATCCGCCGCGCGCGCCCGCTGCAGCCGAACCCAGTTATCCGCGTGCCACGGCAGCGGGCTATTCAACGGTCCGCTCCTTCAAGGCGTTTCGCGAGACGCTCGATGATTTCGGCGCTAACGCGCTTGGGCGGCTTGCGGTTCGCTTCGATGACGATGAACCGGCCGGGAAACGCTCGCGCGCGTTCCAGGTAGGTGTCGCGCACGCGCTGGAAAAACTGCACCTTCTCTTTTTCGAAGCGATCCGGTTCGCCGCGCCGGCGCGCGCGCTCGAGTCCCAGTTCAACCGGTACGTCGATCAGGATCGTTACGTCCGGCTGCGCAGCCGCCGGCAGCCAGCTCGTCAGCGCATCGATCTGCTCGGTCGGCAAGCCGCGACCGCCGCCCTGGTAGGCGTAAGTCGCGTCGACGAAGCGATCGCACAGCACGGTTTTGCCGGCGGCAAGCGCGGGTGCGATGACCTTCTCGACGTGGCTGACACGCGCCGCGAACATCAGCAGCAGTTCCGCCAGCGGCGGCACCTCCTGTTCGGCGCCCAGCACCACGTCGCGGATGGATTCGGCCAGCGGCGTGCCACCCGGCTCGCGCGTCACCACGACATCGTGGCCGCGGCTCGCCAGCCAGTCGCGCACAGTGCTCATCTGTGTGGATTTGCCCACGCCTTCGCCGCCTTCGAGCGTAATGAACAGGCCGTTACGGCTCACTTGCCTTTCCCGTCCAGCTGATACTTCCGCACCGCGCGTCGCTGCTCGGCCAGCGTGGCTGAAAACGCATGGCTGCCGTCGCCCTTGCTGACGAAATACAGCGCGTCGCCGTACGCCGGGTGCATCGCGGCATGAATCGCGGCGAGGCTCGGCAGCGAGATCGGCGTCGGCGGCAGACCCCGGCGCGTGTAGGTGTTATACGGCGTGTCGGTCCTCAGATCGCTGTAGGTGATGTCGCCGTCGTAGCTCTTGCCAAGGCCGTAGATGACAGTCGGGTCGCTCTGCAGGCGCATGCCGCGCCGCAGCCGGCGGACGAACACGCCGGCGATGCGCGGCAGTTCGGAGAGCTTGCCGCTTTCCTTTTCCACGATCGATGCGAGAATCAGGCTTTTGTAGGGCGAATCCAGGCTCATGTGGGGATCGCGCTCAGCCCATGCCTCGCGCAGGTGCTGTTGCATCAAGTCGTAGGCGTGGCGCAGAAACGTGACATCGGACATCCCGCGCGGAAACTTGTAGGTGTCCGGAAAGAAGCGGCCTTCCGGCTGCTCGCCGGGATGACCGATACGCGCCATGATTTCGTCGCCGGATAGCCCCTTGAGCGTGTGTTGGAGCAACGGGTCCGCTTCAAGCCGCTTCATCAGATCGTGAAAGGTCCAGCCGTCGATGACGGTAAAGCTGTGTAGAATGACGTTGCCGCTGACCAGCTTGTCGAGCAGGCTCGCGGTCGTCGCGTGCGGCGGCACGGCGTATTCGCCGGCGCGCACGTCGGTGGATTTGCCTTCGAGTCGCGCCAGCCAGACAAGGTCCCACGATTGGTACAGCACGCCCTGTTGCTTGAGCGCGGCGGCGGTGGCGCTAAGCGGCTTGCCGGCCTCGACCACGACGGTCGTTTGAGATGCCGGCGGCAGCGGGCGCACGAACCAGCGCCAGTAGAGGAAGCCGGCCGCCGCGATGGCCAGCACAACCACTACACCTGCAATGGGTGCCAGTCGTCTCATGGTCGAGATTGTGTGGGTTCGGCTATCAAGATGGCTCCCATTTTAAGCTTTTGCGGCAGTCAGGTTGTCGCGGGACGGGCGATCCGGTGACTTCTGTCAGGGACGCCGTGAATATGTCCCTATAGGCTCTGGGTTCGGCATCCTGCCTCACACAGCCCTGACAGAAGTCCCCGGACCACCCGTCTTCAAGGCTTGCGCACCGCCGAATTTATCCCCTCACCCTGCCCTCTCCCTGAGGGAGAGGGTTAAGAATGCCCAACGCCGCGTCACGGTTGGCAACAGGATGTTGACACCGGAGCCTACACAGCTGCCCTTAGCGGCGATAAAGCCTCTCTCAGAGCTTCGGAGAAGTTCGCATGCAAGGCGCCTTCGCGCCAGCGTAGCCATCTACGCCAAGCGAATGCAACGCAGCAGGCGGACTTCTCCGAAGCTCCCTTAGGGCGGGTCTCTGCCGGGCCATCTGCGGCGTTGCGCGTTCTTGAAATGGGCGACCATTCCTGCAAACGCGCGCCTTGCATCTGACCCGGCAGCGATCCCGCTGAGAGAGGCTTTATCGCCGCTAAGGGCAGCATTTCACGGCGTTCCTGAAAGGAGATACCGCTCCGCTCCCACCCACAAGCTTAACGCCAGCGATTGATCTCATCTCTTAAAGCGCAAGCCGCATCACCCGCCGCATCAGCAAAATCGGCCCCATCCCCCGCGTAAATAATCCCCCGCGACGAATTCACTATCATCCCCGTTCCGGCCGAAGATTTCCCGTTCTTCACGCACTGTTCGACGTCGCCGCCCTGCGCGCCGATGCCCGGAACCAGCAGCGGCATGTCGCCCACTATGGCGCGAACCTCGCCCAATTCCTGCGGATACGTCGCGCCGACGACCAACAGTACGTTGCCGTTGGCGTTCCAGTCGTTCGCCGCCTTTTCGGCGACGCGCCGGTAAAGCTTTTTGCCGTCGGATTCGATGTTCTGGATGTCGACCGCGCCGGGATTCGAAGTGCGGCAAAGGATGATGACGCCCTTGTCCGCGTGCTGGAGAAACGGTTGCAGCGTGTCGCCGCCCATGTAGGGATTGACGGTGACGGCATCGGCGCCGTAGCGGTCGAAGGCTTCCCGCGCGTACATCGTCGCCGTTGCGCCGATGTCGCCGCGCTTGGCGTCGAGGATTACCGGTGTGTCCGGGTACCTTTCGTGAATATAGGCGATGGTCTGCTCGAGTTCCGCCTCGGCGCTCGCCGCGGCGTAGTACGCAATCTGCGGCTTGAATGCACAGGCGTATTCGGCGGTGGCATCGATGATCGCCTTGTTGAACGCGAAGATCGGCTGCGGCTGATGACGGATCTGCGCCGGGATGCGTTCCAGCGCGGGATCGAGCCCGACGCATACGAGCGAGTTTTTTCGCGCCCACGCCTGCTCGAGTTGCTCTATGAACGTCATTTACAGCGAGGCGAATCGCTTATTCCGCGCGACGGAACACCAGCGTGCCGTTGGTGCCGCCGAAGCCGAACGAGTTGGATACTGCGACATTCATCTTCATCTGCCGGGCCTCGTGCGGGACGTAGTCGAGATCGCACTCCGGATCCGGGTTGTCGAGGTTGATCGTCGGCGGCGCGACCTGGTCGCGCAACGCCAGCACCGAGAAAATCGCCTCGACCGCGCCGGCCGCGCCAAGCAGGTGGCCGGTCATCGACTTGGTCGAGCTGACGGCAAGCGACCTGGCGTGGTCGCCGAAGCAGCGCTTGATCGCGATGGTCTCGCCCTTGTCGCCGACCTGCGTCGACGTGCCGTGGGCGTTGATGTAGTCGACTTCATCTTTGTTGATGCCGGCGTCCGCGATGGCATTCGCCATGCACAAGCGCGCGCCTTCGCCGTCTTCCGGCGGAGCGGTGATGTGGTGTGCGTCGCCGCTCATGCCGAAGCCGACCAGCTCGGCGTAGATGTTCGCGCCGCGTGCCTTGGCACGGTCGTATTCTTCCAGCACGAGGATGCCCGCGCCGTCCGACAGCACGAAGCCGTCGCGGTCGCGATCCCACGGGCGGCTGGCTTTTTGCGGTTCGTCATTGCGCGTCGACAATGCGCGCGCCTGGCAGAATCCGCCGACCGCGGTCGGCGTGGTGGACATTTCGGCGCCGCCGGCCAACATCGCGTCGGCATCGCCGTAGGCGATCGTCCGCGCGGCGATGCCGATATTGTGCGTGCCGGTCGTACAAGCGGTGACGAGCGCGATGTTCGGCCCCTTGAGGCCGTAGCGGATCGACAGGTTGCCCGCAATCATGTTGATGATGCAGCTTGGCACGAAGAACGGCGAGATCTTCTTCGGCTTGCCGGTTTCGAGATAACTCGCGTAAGCCTTCTCGATGCCGTGAATGCCGCCAATGCCGGCGCCGACGGCGACACCGACCCGTGGCGCGTTCGCCTCGCTCACCTCGAGTCCGGCGTCGGCCACCGCCTGCGCGGCCGCGGCCATGCCGTAATGGATAAACGGATCCATCTTGCGAGCGTCCTTGGGATCGAGATATTCGCTGACGTCGAAGTCGTGGACTTCGCCGGCGAATTTGGTCGGAAATGTCTCGGTGTCGAAATGCGTAATCGGGCCGATACCGCTATTGCCCGCGAGCACGTTGCGCCAGGCGTCGGCGACGTTCAGCCCGACCGGCGACACGATGCCCATTCCGGTGACGACGACACGTCGTTTCATGCTGACCTCATCAATGACACGCGCGCCGGGAATAACCCGTTGGGCGGGTCGTTCCCGGCGCGTGCTTTGAGCATTTGACTACCGCCACGGTCATGCGGCGGCAGCACGGAGGAGGAACCGGCGTCAGGCGTCGCCGAGGTGCTCCTTGACGTAATCGACAGCCTGCTGAACGGTAGTGATCTTTTCGGCGTCCTCGTCGGGGATTTCGCATTCGAACTCCTCCTCCAGCGCCATCACCAGCTCCACAGTGTCGAGCGAATCGGCACCCAGATCATCGACGAACGATGCTTCCGGCTTGACGTCTTCTTCTTTGACACCAAGCTGTTCGACGACAATCTTCTTGACCCGTTCTTCGACGCTACTCATAGCAAATTCATCCTCCCAAACCAGGAAAAAACAGTACCGGACTTGCCAGGTACAACAACGGTGCCGCGATCCCGGCCACCGGACTGCGGAGCGTATTGTATTGGAATACCCTGATGCAATCTACAACTTTGTGGCCCGCGCCTCTAGACCATCAGCATACCGCCGTTGACGTGCAGTGTCTCGCCGGTTATGTAGGCGGCGTCCGGCGCCGCCAGGAACCGCACGGCCGCGGCGACGTCCTCGGGCCGGCCCAGCCGGTGCAACGGCACCTGCGCCAGCATCGGCTCACGCTGCGCCTCGGTCAGCGCCTGGGTCATTTCGGTGTCGATGAAGCCGGGCGCCACCGCGTTCACAGTGATCTCGCGGGAAGCCACCTCGCGCGCCAGTGACTTGGTGAAACCCAACATGCCGGCCTTGGCGGCCGAATAGTTCGTCTGCCCCGGGTTGCCGGACACGCCGACCACCGAGGCGATATTAATGATGCGCCCGTGGCGCGCCTTCATCATGCCGCGCAGGCACGCGCGCGACAGTCGGTAGATCGCGCCGAGGTTGGTATCCAGCACATCCGCCCACTCTTCCGGCTTCATGCGCAGCAGCAGGTTGTCGCGGGCGATGCCGGCGTTGTTGACAAGGATCGTGATCGCGCCGTAGTCCGCGCCGATCCTTTTGACCACCTCGTCGATGGCGGCGGGGTCGGTCACGTCCAGCACCATGCCGGCGCCCTTGATGGATTTCCCGGCCAGTGCCGCGCTGATGCGCTCGGCGCCGGAAGCGCTGGTCGCCGTGCCGATTACGGTGGCGCCGGCTTCGCCCAGGGCCGCGGCGATGGCCTGCCCGATGCCGCGCGTTGCGCCGGTAACCAGCGCTATTTCATCTTTTAAAGTCAAACGCTTGCTCCCGTTTCTTCAAGTTCTTTATCGAGTTGTTCCGGATTGTTGACGGCCGCGCCGGACAGGCTTTTGTCGATGCGCTTCACGAGCCCGGTCAGCACCTTGCCCGGCCCGAATTCCAGCACCCTGCCGACGCCCCGCTCCGCCATCGCGCGCACGCTGTCCGCCCACAGCACCGGCTCGGAAAGCTGTGCGATCAGCGCGTCGCGAATCGCGGCGGGATCGGATTTCGTCGTGACGTCGCAGTTGTGAATCACCGGCACTTCCGGCGGCCGGATTTCAACGTCTGCCAGACGCCGCGCAAGCTGGTCCGCCGCCGGCCGCATCAGTTCGCAATGCGACGGCACGCTGACCGGCAGCATCACCGCGCGCTTGGCGCCGGCGGCCTTGGCCGCTTCGACCGCCCGCCCGACCGCGATGCTGTGGCCGGAAATCACCACCTGCCCCGGCGAGTTGAAATTCGCCGCGGCAACGATGTCGCCGACGCCCGCCGCTTCCCGGCAGACGGCGCGCACCCGGTCGTCGTCGAGGCCGAGAATCGCGGCCATCGCGCCCGAACCGGTCGGCGCGGCATCCTGCATCGCCCGGCCGCGGAATTCGACCAGCGCCACCGCATCCTCGAACGCAATCGAGCCGGCCGCGACCAGCGCCGTATATTCGCCCAGGCTGTGGCCGGCCATCACCGCCGGCTGCGCCCCGCCGCGTTCGCGCCATGCGCGCCAGACCGCGACGCCGGCGGCCAGCAGCGCCGGCTGGGTGCGCTCGGTCGCATTCAGATCGTCCGCCGGCCCCTCGGCGGCAAGCTGCCACAAATCGTAATTCAGCACGGTCGAGGCAGCATCGAACGTCTGGCGCACCACCGGCGCCGCCTCGGCCAGTTCGCCGAGCATCCCGACGGCTTGCGAGCCCTGGCCGGGAAACACTACCGCGAAGGTCATATCACTTCCTTTGGTTGGTTGGTCGGTTGAGTGGAGGAAACGGGAACGCGCCGCCCGGGCAGCATCGCGAGGCCGACGAGCAGCCCTCCGACCGAGCCCCACAAATGCGCGGCGGTCACGACCGGATCGGACAGCAGCGCCTCGGAAAAGGGCATCGGCCCAACGCTCTGCTCCCAGATCAGCTTGACGATCAGGCCGGCCAGCAGCAGCCAGCCTTCCCGGTAGCGCCGCGCGATCAGCAGCAGCGCGCCTGCCGCCCAGTAGGTGTGCAGCACGCCGGAAATGCCGACGTACCACGCGACCGACGGCGCGAACAGCAACAGCCCGAAGCCCACCGCGAACACGCCGACAGCGGTCGCGGCGAGCCAGCGCCAGCCGGCCATTACCGGCGCGCACAATATCCACAGCAACGCGAGGCCCGACAGGTCCATCAGCAGGTGGTCGATGCCGAGATGCACAAAGTTGCCGCTGACGATCCGCCACCACTGGCCGTCGAGAATCGCCGCCCGCTGATACTCGAGCGCCTGGTGCCAACCGGCGCCGCCCAGCGCCACCGCAACGCAGATGGCCGCGACCAGCCATGCCGGCCACGCCGCGCGGAGCGCGCGCAGCATCGACGGGTGGCTGAAAATTTGCCTAGTGCGTGCGTTCATTAAGGGTATTTGTGTAGTATGGTGGCGCTTTGACTGCCAAGTCGTCACTTTAATTGTCATGCTCCACATTCGCAATCCGATAGCGCATAAACACACGCGCCATGCCGGCTTTACGCTCATCGAAGTCATGGTCGTGGTGGTCATTCTCGGCATCCTCGCCGCGATCATCGTTCCCAAGGTTATGAGCAAGCCGGACCAGGCGCGCGTCGTCAAGGCCAAGCAGGACATTCGCGCGATCGAGTCGGCGCTGAATATGTACAAGCTGGACAACTACGTGTACCCGACGACCGATCAGGGCCTGCAGGCGCTGGTCAAGAAGCCGACGACCAACCCGGTGCCGCCGCACTGGGCGCAGGATGGCTATCTGCCCCGCCTGCCGGTCGACCCGTGGGGCCACCCGTACCAGTATCTCAACCCCGGCACACACGGTGCGATCGACATCTATTCGCTGGGCGCCGACGGGCAACCGGGCGGCGAAGGGATCAATTCGGACATCGGCAACTGGAACCTGAATTGAGCATAAAGATGTTGGCACATCCCGGCGCCAAGCGCGCCGCGAATCGCGGCCTGACACTGATGGAAATTCTGGTGGTGCTGGTGATCATTGCCGTGGTCGCCGGTTTCGCCGTGCTGTCGACGGTTTCGCTGGGCGGCGACACGCCGCAGGAGCGCACCGCCCGGCGCGTCGCCGCGCTGATTCAGCTGGCGTCCGAAAATGCCGTCATGGGCAGCAAGCAATACGGCATCGAGATCCAGCCGCATGGCTACCGGTTCTTTATTTATAACGGTACGAGCTGGCAGCCGATCACCGACGATCAGACGTTCCATCCGCGCCATCTCGACAGCAGCATTGTCCTGACGCTGCAACTGGAAGGCCGGCCGATCACGTTGCCGCAGCCGGTGACGGCCATGCCGGCCGCGGAAGGTGCGCCTGCACCGGCCACCAGCGAACTGGCACAAGGCACAGATAACGGCACCCAGACGACTACCGGGCCGCATCCGCAAATCCTCGCCTTGTCGAGCGGCGAACTCACGGCTTTCGACCTAGAAGTCTCCGACGTCGGCCACAAAACCAGTTACCACGTGCGTGGCCACATGAACGGCAAGATCCAGCTCATCCCGCCGAAGACCCGGGTTCTGAATCGCTGAGATAAGCATGTCCCGCCGCCAGTCCGGCTTCACGCTCATGGAAGTGCTGATCGCGCTGGCGATCCTGGGCATCGGCATGCTCGCCGTGATCTCCACTGTCGGCACCAGCACCAAGACTGCGCTCGAACTCAAGCAACGTACGTTCGCACACTGGGTGGCGATGAACGAGGCCACAAGGCTGCGGACGTCGCTCCAGTGGCCGGATATCGGCGAGCAAAACGGCACCGTGCAGTTGGCCAAGGAAACCTGGCGCTGGACCGCCGATATTTCGAAGACGGTGGCGCCCAATCTGCGTCGCGCCGACATCAGCGTCGCGCTCGACAGCAAGCCCGACGCGCCGATTTCCACGCTGATCGTCTTCATCGGCAAGCCGATGCAAGGCAGACCGAATGGGCCGGTTGGCCTGCCAATCACCGTCCCCGCAAGAAGCCAGCCATGAGACGGCGTCGATTCCTGCCTTCCCGGACCCCGAACCCCGAACCCCGAACCCCGATTTCCAATCGCGGCTTCACGCTGCTCGAAATCCTCGTCGCCATTTCCATTTTCGCAGTCGTCGCCGCGATGGCCTACGGCGGCCTGAACGGCATCATTCATCAACGTCACGCGGTGCGCGCGGCCATGACTCGCGTCAAGGCGCTGCAACAGGGCTTTACGCTCCTTACCCGCGACCTGAGCCAGGCCGCGCCGCGCGCGATTCGCGATACCATCGACGCCGCGCCGCGCCCCGCGTTCGCCGGTGCAACGCAGAACATCCCGGCGCTGGTGCTGACTCACGGCGGCTGGAGCAATCCCCTCGGCGATGCCCGCAGTACGTTGCAGCGCGTCGCCTACGAACTCGACGGCGACAAGCTCGTGCGCCTGTCGTGGCCGGTGCTCGACCGCTCCCGCGAAATCGACCCGCTGCGCCAGGTGCTGTTCGACCACGTCGTCAGCTTCCGGCTGCGCTTCATGGATGCGGCGGGCCAATGGCAGGAGCAATGGCCGCCGCTCAACCAGCCGCCACAGGAATACCTGGAGCGGCTGCCCAAGGCGGTTGAGGTGGTCGTCGATTTCAAGGACGAAGGCGAAATCACCAGAATCGTGGAACTGCCGCAATGAATTTCCACAATTCCCGAACCCCGAACCCCGAACCCCGAACCCCGTCTTACCGCCAACGCGGCGTCGCGGTCCTGGTGGCGCTGGTCGTGCTCGCGATCGCTGCGACACTGTCCTCAGCGATGCTCTGGGACCGCAACCTCGATGTGCATCGCACCGGCAACATCCTGCACCTGACCCAGGCGCGCGAATACCTGCTGGGCGCCGAAGATTGGTCGAAGCAGATCCTCGCGCGCGACCGCCAGCACAGCCAGACGGACTCGCTGGGCGAAGCCTGGGCTTCGCAGTTGCCGGCGATGCCGGTGCAGGGGGGCGCGCTCACCGGCCGCCTCATCGACATGCAGGGTCGCTTCAACCTCAACAGCCTGGTCGGCAGCAACGACAAAATTAACAAAGCCGCCTACGCGCAGTTCGAACGCCTGCTCGTGATTCTCAAGATCGATCCGACGATCGCCGCCGCGGTCGCCGACTGGATCGACACGGACGTCACGCCGATAGAACCGGGCGGCGCCGAAGACGGCTACTACGCGGCGCTCCAGGTGCCATACCTGGCGGCCGACCAGCCGCTCGCCAGCGTCAGCGAGTTGCTGGAAATCAAGGGCGTGACGAACCGCGATTACCAACGGCTGCTGCCTTACGTCGCGGCGCTGCCCACCTCCACCGCCGCAATTAACGTCAACACGGCGCCATGGCCGGTCATTATGTCCCTGGCCAAGGGCATCACGCCCGCCGAGGCGCAGGAGGTGGTGACGCAGCGCGGCACCAACGGATTCCAGTCGATCGCCGACTTTCAACGCCTGTTGCACGAACGCGTACCGGCGGGTTCGGTCGGCCTGTCGAGCAGTTTTTTCCGCCTGGTTGCCACCGCTAAGATTGGCAGTTCGAGCCTGACCCTGTACAGTCTGCTCGAGCGCGGTCAAACGGGGGCCGTGTACTGCATCCGGCAGACGCTGGGGACGTTATAGTGGTCTTTCACTGATGGCTGAACGGTTGATAATCCGACTGCGCGACGACGGGCCGGTCGAATGGCTGGTGCTGGACGATCATCACAACCGCATCGGCGCTATTCAGACGGGTCCGCTCGACGAGCTGGCGCAGCAGGCCGCCGGCCGGCGCGTGATCGTCTTCGTTCCCGGCGTCCACGTGACGCTGCTCCACGCCCATCTGCCGAGCCAGAATGCGCAAAAGATCGCACAGGCCCTGCCCTACGCGCTCGAAGAACGGCTGGCGGAAGACATCGACCAACTGCATTTTGCCGCCGGTCCCGCCGAGCCCGGTGGCCGCCGCGGGGTCGCGGTGGTCCGGCGCGCGATGATGGATGCATGGCTCGCGCGGCTGGCGGAGGCCGGGCTGCGCGCGGACATCCTGCTGCCCGACACGCTGCTCCTCCCGCTTGCCGCCGGCGAATGGCATGTAGCCGCTGAATCCGGCGCGGTGCTGGTTCGCACCGGCGCGCTGGCGGGATTCGAGAGCGACAAGGCGCTCGCCGAAACCGTCGTCACGCTGAAGCTCGAGCAAACGGCGGAGGCGGAACGGCCGGACACGGTTGCGATCCATGCCGCGAACCCGGACGATCCGGAAGTCGCGGTGCTCGCCACCGCCTGCGCCGCTGCCGGTATCGACGTACCCGGAATCGACCCGCTGCCGGGCGGGACGGCGCTGGCGCTTGCCGGTGCGGGACTCTCCGCCACGACCGGATTCAATCTGCTGCAGGGCGACTACCGGCCGCGGCGCGATTGGGAACAGCGTTGGCGGCGCTGGCGTCTCGCCGCGGCCCTCGCGGCAGCCTGGCTGATTATCGCGGCGGCGTGGCAGGGCGTCGGTTATTACCGCATGGATCAGCAGGAAGCCCGGTTGAACAAGGCGATCGCAACACAATTCCGGCGCGCGCTGCCTGGCACGCACCGGATGGTCAACCCGCGCGCCCAGCTCGAATCCCACCTGCGCGCCCTCCGCGCCGCCGCCGGCAATGGCCCGCACAACGGGCTGCTCGCGATGCTCGGCGCGCTCGGCGAAGGCATCGGCGACACGTCGCACCTCACCACGCTGAGCTGGCACGACAACGTACTCGAACTGCAGGTGACGACGCCTAACGTGCAGACGCTGGGCGAGTTGCGCAACCAACTGGCGCAAAAGACCGGCCTCAACGTGCAGATCGAATCGGCCAACGCCCAGGGCAACAGCGTCGACGGTCGCCTGCGAATAGGTGGCACGTCATGAACGGCTTCGGCGGACTGCGCGACTGGTACCTCACGCTCGCGCCGCGCGAGCGGCTGGTCGTCACCTGGGGCGCGGCCGCGCTGCTGCTGATCGTGATCTGGCTGGCAATCATCGCACCGTGGCTGAGCGCGAAGGCCTCGCTGCAATCGGACGTCGAAGCCGACACGCAACTGCTGGCGTGGATGCAACAGGCCACCGCCGAAATCAAACAACTGGAAAAGATTGCGCCGGCCGCCGCACCCCAGGCCAATCAATCGCTCTTCGCGACAGTGGAACAAACCGCGCGCACTTCGCCGATCGGCAACGCCATCAAGCAGTTCCAACCGCAAGGCAACGACAGCGTGCAAGTGCACCTCGACGCGGCGCCGTTCGACGCGCTGGTGGAATGGCTCGGCCGACTGCAGGCGCAGCACGGCGTCCTCGTCACCGCGTTCGGCATGCAGCGTGCCGACAAGCCCGGCACCGTCAACGCCGACATCACCCTTGCGCGGCCCAAAACATGAGTTGGCGCCGCATCGCACTGTTCTCCGGCGTTGGCATAGTTGCGTACCTGTTCTTTCTGGCGCTGACACTGCCGGCATCGATGCTGTTTCGCTGGGTACTGCCGGCCAACGGCCCGATCGCGGTCGTAGCACCGCAAGGCACCCCGTGGCACGGCCAGGCGCATCAACTTCGAGTCAATGGCGCCGTGCTGGGCCGCGTGAGCTGGAGCGTTCACCCTTGGGCGCTGTTCACGGGCAAACTCGATTACGACCTGCGCGTCCACGGCGCCGCGACCGAGTTAACGGGTGAAGCTGTCCTCGCACCAGGCGGCAAAATCGTCGTCACCAACGTCCACGGGCCCCTGGACCTGACACCGGCGCTCGGCTGGCTGCACCTGCCGGCCAACAGCGCGACCGGCCGCATCACATTCGATCTCGACCGCTTCGTAATGGCCGACAACCACCCGACAGCGCTGGTCGGCCGCATCACCGTCGATCACCTGCACGCCCAATGGCCGCAGCCAATGGACCTGGGCGGCTACGTCGCCACCTTCACAACCGACGCCAACGGCATCATCCACGGTCGCGCCCACGACAGCGGCGGCCCCATCGATCTGGATGCCACGGTGACCGTCAGCAAAAACGGCCAATACCAATGCCGCGGCACCATGACCGCCCGCGGCAACGCCGCCCCCGGCCTGAAACAGGCGCTAGGCTTCCTCGGCCGCACCGACAACAACGGCGCAACGCACTTCGCATTCAGTGGCAATTTAACGATGTAAAATGCCCACGATTCTTCGCATAGGCCCTTATCGCTTTTTCTTCTATTCCAACGAAAACAACGAGCACCGCACTTCCACGTCCAGCGGGACCGGGCATTGGCCAAGTTCTGGCTACGACCAACAGCGTTGGCCCGCAGCACAGGGTTTGCTTCCCATGAGCTATCGCAGTTGACTAAGATAGTGGAAGAGCATCTAACGCAGTTCGAGGAAGCTTGGAATGAGTTCCCTGGCCACTGACGCCATACCGCGCGCCGAACACGTTCGCTGTACGGACGAAGAACTTGTCGTGTCACTGACAGACGGCAGAAACCTGTCCGTCCCGCTTGTCTGGTTTCCGCGCCTGGCGAAAGCTTCGCCCTCACAACGTAAAGATTACGAGCTGCTGGGCGGCGGCGAAGGCATATATTGGCCTCAGATAGATGAAGACATCTCAGTTGCCGGCTTACTTTTAGGACGACAGTCCGCAGAAATCGACCAAACCGAATAATTCCCTTCTTAGCCGGCCACGACGGCCGGCCTCTTCTCCCGCGACATCGAGCGCAGCCTTCGGGAAGTCCGCAGCACAGGATGTGCTGCGGACCAAGCGACAGGAGCAATGGCTTTGGTTACTTTCCCCGAAAGGAAAGTAACTCGCCGTAGGGGGTCGACACCCCCGCCCAATCAGCCCGCCGCCGCAGGCGGCACAAAACCATCTATTTCCCCTTGCCTGCCGAATCGGCACCATTCGGTAATGGCGGCAAATGCGGATGATAATTCCGCCAGGGCGCCCGGTTGTAATGCGGCTGAGGATGTTCTTTCAGCTGCTTCATGGCAATCTGAACCGCCCGCTCAAGCTGCGGATCATGCCCCTGCCGCACGGCAGCAGGATTCTGCCAAACCGCCACATCCGGCGAAATCCCGTGATTCTCGACGGGAAAAGTCCCATTCAACCCTTCAATACCAAACCGCGGCGCGGTGATACTGCCGCCGTCCATTAACTGCGGATAGCCACTGATACCCACCAGGCCGCCCCAGGTGCGCTGACCCACGAGCGTACCGATGTTGTCCATCTTGAAATACCAGGGCAGCGCATCACCACCGGAACCCGCGTACTGGTTGATGATCATCACCTTCGGCCCGAAGATCGCCTCCGGCGGAAACAGGACCGTGCGCCGACCCCAGCGCTCGACGCCCAGGCTCATCGGCTTACGTTTCAGGTACTGGATGATGTAGTCGGACAGATACCCGCCATGGTTGAAGCGCTCGTCGATGATGACGCCCTTCTTGTCCACCTGCGAGAAGAAATACCGGTTGAAATTGCTGAAGCCGCCCCAGGCGGTATCGGGCAGGTAAACGTAGGCGAGCTTGCCATGCGACAGCTTGTTCACGACCTCCATGTTGTGCCGGATCCACGCGGTGTTGCGCAGCCCGAATTCGCTGGGAATGGTCTTGACGACGATCTGGTGGCTGCCCTGGATGCCCGGGTTCGGCCCGACCGTCAACGTCACTTTCTTGCCGGCGAGATCGGTAAACGCCTGGTAAATGTTGTCGCTCGCGTCGAGCGACTTGCCGTTCACCGCCAGCACGTAATCGCCGACCTTCACCTTCAGCCCCGGCTGCGCGAGCGGCGCGTACAGGTCCGGGTTCCATTTGCCGTTGTCGAAGATGCGCGTAATGCGGTAGTGGCCGTGATCGATCGCGTAGTTCGCGCCCAGCAGCCCCACCTTGATGTCCTGCATCTTCGGCTGGTGACCGCCGCGAATAAACATGTGACCGACCGACATGTAGCTCATCATTTCGCGGAACAGGAACGTCAGGCCGTCGCGGCTGGCGATGCCCGGCAGGTAGTGCGCGAATTCCTTCTCGGCCTTGTCGATATCGAGACCGTCGAAGATCGGGCTGTAGAAGAACGCGCGCTCGATCCGCCACGCGTCGTGATACATCTCCGCCCACTCTTCCTGCGGCACGGCGAACACGCGCATCGAGCCGACGTCGAGCCTGGTAGGCTTGGCGTCAGGCTTCGCATCGCTGATGAACCATTGCCCGTGCTGCTCGTACAGCATCTTGTCGCCGTTCGCGGCAAGCTTGAAGTTCGTGACGTCGTCCTGCAGCGTCCTGGTCTTCTGCTTGTCGAGGTCGAAGCGCACGATGGAGACCGCAACACCGTCGCGGCTCATGTCCTCCGGCAGCACTACGCGCGGCGCCTTCTCGAGATACAGGACGCCGCTGTCGCCGGCCGCGAGGCCGGTATAATTCGCGCCCTCGATCGGCAGCGCAACCGCGCGCGAGACGATGTCGTGAAAGTCAATCGACACCTTCGGCGCGTTGTTGTCGTGCTTGTCGTTGTCAGTCTTGTTGGGTTGCTCGAATCCCGCCTGCGGCGCGAGCGGCGACGGCGTTCCGGATTGCAGCATCACCGCGTACACGTGCCGTGTGATCGGATGCGCGATACGCGACATGTGCAGGTAGCCTTCGCTCAAGGCCATGCTCGTGCTGCCGGTGAAGTAGAGATATTTGCCATCGGCATCGAACGCGGGATAACGACAGTCGCTCGAGCCATCGGTCACGTCGTGCGTCTTGTGATCGTCGAGGGAGTACACGTACACGCCGTGCATGAAATTCGGCATCACCTTCGTGTAGGCGATCCAGCGGCTGTCCGGCGACCAGGTCGGATCGAGGTGGCTCATCAGCACGTAGGTGTCGGTATCGACTTTGACCGGCTGCGGATGCCGCGATGACAGATCGACGTACCAGAGATTGAGCTTCTGGTCGCTGAACAGCAGCTTGTGGTTGTCCGGCGACCAGGTCAGGTTGTAGTAAAAGGCATTGTCCTGGCCGAGCGTGATCTTGCGCGACCCGCCGGTGCCGTCCTGCGCGCGAATATAGAGATCGTATTCGCCATCGCGGTCGGCAAAATAGGCAACCCACTTGCCGTTCGGCGACCAGGCCGGATCGCGATCCTCGACGCCCGGCGTGTGCGTCAGGTTGACAATGCTACCGTGCTCGGTGGGCACCGACAGAATGTCGCCGTGCGCCTCGAACAGCGCGCGCACCCCATTCGGCGAAACCGCGTCATGCACGATGTCCTTCGACACGTTTTGCCAGTGCGGCCGGCGCTGCGGCAGATCGCCGGACACCGTGACCTGCACCGGGTGCGTCTTGCCGGTGGCGAAGTCGTAAATATGCAGCTGGCCGAATTGCGAATAGACGATGCCGCCGGGGCCGGCCGAAGCGGAGGTGATGTCGAAGCCGGTGTTGTCGATCAGCTTCGTCACATTGCCGGAGCCGACATGGTAGGCGAACAGCGTAATCGGCCCGCCGCGGTTGGAGAGGAAATAGACGGTGTTGCCGACCCACATCGGGCCGTTTTCGTTGGCGCCCTCGCGCGGGATTTTGACCACGCTCGAATCCGACAGCCGCGCCAGCCAGATCTGCGTCGTCTGGCCGCCGTGGTAATGCTTCCAGAACGGCTCCCACTGAAAGCCGGGCACGTAGGCGATATGGCTGCCGTCGGGCGAATACGAGCCGTCCTCGGCCATCGGTAGCGGCAGCTCGTGCGGGAAACTGCCGGTGACGGGCACGGTGTAGAGCTGGTCCGGATCGGAATAACTGCGCCGGTGCGAGCGGAACAGCACGTCCTTGCCGTCCGGCGTCCAGCCCACGGCGATGTCGGCGCCGGGGTGATAGGTCAGTCGATGCGGATCGCCGCCGGACGCCGGCACGACGTAGACATCCGTATTGCCGTCGTAGGTGCCGGTGTAGGCGATCATCGAGCCGTCGGGCGAATAGATCGGCTTCATCAGCCGGTCCATCCCGGTCGCGAGCCGATGCGCCTGGCCGCCCGAGCGCGGCACCGTCCAGATTTCGCCACCGTATTCGAAGGCGATGGTCGTTTTCGACATCGTCGGCGAGCGCAGCAACAGCAACGGATTGTCGGCGGCCTGCGCCGCGCCAAACGAAAGCAGCGCGAGCGCCGCGATGATCCACTTCGACATGGTGCCTCCAAACGGCTTTATTCTTGACTCAAGGGACATTCCCCGACTCCATTGGTTCCGGCTGCGCTTCCCAAACCTCCTGTTCCTCGACGGGAAGGGTGGGAAAACCTTCCAGCGGCGCCAGTTCTTCCTTGTCGCGCAGGAACGTCGGTTCGCTTTGCGCGTAGCACGTCATCAGCTCGGCGAGCGACAGCAGCGCGTTCATGTGCGTGCGCTCGTAACCGTGGGTCGCGTCGACGCCGAAACAGGTCAGTGCATTGCGGATGTCGTTGCCGGCCTCGATCGCCGAGGCGCTGTCGGAATGGTAGTAGCGGAACACGTCGCGCCGGTGCGGAATGTCCGCCTCGCAGCAAAGCTGCAACAACTTGTGCGTCAGGTGATAATCGAACGGGCCGTCGGAATCCTGCATTGCGATGGTCACGCCGAACTCGCGCGCATTCTGCCCCGGCGCGCTCGGCGCGGTGTCGATGGTGACCATCTCCGCCACGTCGCGGTGCAGCACGGCCGAGGCGCCCGAGCCGACTTCCTCGGAAATCGTGAACAGCAGGTGGCAATCGACCGGCAGTTCAGCCTGATGCTCGCGCAGGCTTTTGGCGGCCGCGAGCAGCACGGCGACGCCCGCCTTGTCATCCAGATGGCGCGAATTGATAAAGCCGGTGCTGTCGATTTCCGGATTTGCATCGACGGCAATGAAGTCGCCGACGTTGATGCCCAGTTCCGCCAGGTCGTGAGTGCTCTCTGCGACCTCGTCGACGCGCACCTCGACATTGGTCCATGCGACCGGCTGCGTGTCGACTTCCTCATTGAACGTATGGCCCGACGCTTTGAGCGGCAGAATCGTACCGCGCAGCGGCCGGTTGTCGGTGAAGATCGTCACCCGCGCACCCTCGGCAAAGCGTGACGACCAGGTGCCGACCGAGACGATTTCCAGCCGGCCGTTGTCCTTCAGGTCCTTGACCATCGCGCCGATCGTGTCGAGGTGCACGACGATCGCCCGGTCGGGACTTGCCTGCCGCCCCTTGAGGTCTGCCCGAATCGCGCCGCGCCGCGTCAACTCGAACGGAATGCCGAGCGCCTTCAGGTGCTCCCCGGTGTAGCGGACGATTTCGTCGGTAAAGCCGGTCGGGCTCGGCATGCGCAGCATCTCGAGCATCGTAGTGGTGAGGTAATCAGCGTCGATCGGCAGTTTGGGCATTGTTCCTCCTTCGAAGATCAACCCGCCGTCGCCGGAAAGAGCAGATCGATGAACTTTTCGGCGGTCGGTTGCGGCTCGTGGTTGGCCAGACCCGGGCGCTCGTTGGCTTCGAGAATCGCGTAGCGGTCACCGTCGATCGCCGGCACGATGAAGTCGAGGCCGACGACGGGAATATCGAGCGCCTTCGCAGCTTCCTCGGCCTTCTGCCGCAGCACCGGGCCAAGTTGCGCGGTGACGTCTTCGAGCAGGCCGCCGACGTGCAGGTTGGCCGCCTCGCGCACCTGCAGCACTTCACCGGCCGGCAGCACGTCGTCGAGTTGATAGCCACGCGCGCCGATGCAGCGGCGGGTTTCGTCATCGACCGGAATGCGACTCTCGCCGTCGGTCGCCGCGGCACGACGGCGACTCTGCTTGTCGATCAACTGCGCGATCGTGTGCTTGCCGCTGCCGGTAATCGCCGGCGGCTGGCGCACGGCCGCCGCCACCAGTGTGCAGTCGATCACGATCAGCCGCAACTCGATGCCGTCGATGAACTCCTCCAGGATCACGTCGTCGCACCTCTTTCGCGCCGCGGCGACGGCCGCCGCCAATGCGTCCGGATCGCGCAGGTTGACGCTGACGCCGCGGCCCTGCTCGCCCCGCGCAGGCTTGACCACGACCGCACCGTGCGCTTTCAGAAAGGCGGCATCCGCCTCGGGATCGTCCGCCGGTTGCTGCGCCGGCACGTTCAGGCCCGCGCGCGCCAGCAGGCGGCTCGTGACACGCTTGTCATCGCAGCGACTCATCGCGACCGCCGTTGTCAGTTCGCTCAGGGATTCGCGGCAGACGATGCGCCGACCGCCGAACGAAAGCGCAAAATAGCCGCCTTCGGCATCGATCACCTCGACGGCGATACCGCGCCGGCGCGCCTCGTTGACGATGATCGTCGCGTACGGGTTCAGCCGTTCCTCCGGCTGCGGCCCGATGAACAACTGCTCGTTGATCGGATTCTTGTGCTTGATGCAGAACACCGGCACGCGCTGGAAGCCGAGCTTTTCGTACAGCCGGATCGCCGACTCGTTGTCGTGCATCACCGACAGGTCCATGAACGAGCGCCCGCGCGCGTGATAGTGATCCGCCAGGTGCGTGACCAGCGCTTCGCCGATGCCGGGACAACGCGCCTGCGGATCGACCGCCAGGCACCACAGGCTCGAACCGTTCTCCGGATCATTGAACGCATGCTTGTGATCGACGCCGGTGACGGTGCCGACAATGCGACCGTCGTCGTCAGCCTCCGCGACGAGGTACGTCAGGTTGCGCACCTTGCGGTTGCGCCAGACGAAGCCCGGATCGACATCGACCATGCCGCGCTTGCGATAGATATCGTTCACCGCCTCCGCATCGCCGCGCGTGCGCAGCCGGCGCACGTTGAAACCCTGCGGTCGCACGCGCGCGGCACGATAATTGTGCATCCACAGCCGGAACGTGTGCGACGGATCGAGAAACAGGCGCTGCGGCGCGAGCGCGAGAATAACGTGCGGGTCCTGGATGTACAGCGCGATGTCGCGCCGGTCGGGCGACTCGTCCTCCAGCGTGTCGACGAGCACCTGCGGGTCATCGAACGTATGTCCGAAGATCAGCCGGCCCCAGCCGCACTCCAGCACCACGTTGCGCGGCAACTGCTCCTGCGTCGTCTGGTCGACGCCCTCGTGCCAGATCTTGAGCGACGGCGCGCTCTGGCGTTCGACGCGGTGATGGAGGCGGTCTTTGTCGGCCATGACAATGAAAATCCTTTCAGCCTACAAATGAGTCTGCAGCCAATACTCCAATAATGCCACCTGCCAGAGCTTCGAGCCGCGCAGCGGCGTGATGTGCTCCTCCGGCTCGGCCAGCAGGCGCTCAACGTAAGCCGGCTGAAAAATACCGCGGGTGCGCGCAGCGTCGCTGCCGAGCACGTCGCGCACGAAATCGAGATACGGCCCGCGCAGGTACTTGAGCGCCGGCACCGGAAAGTAGCCTTTGGGCCGGTCGATGACCGTCGCCGGAATCACCCGGCGCGCCGTTTCCTTGAGGACGTGCTTGCCGCCGCCCTGAATTTTGTACTCGGCCGGAATGCGCGCGGCCAGCTCGACCAGTTCGTGATCGAGAAACGGCACGCGCGCTTCGAGGCCCCACGCCATCGTCATGTTGTCGACGCGCTTGACCGGGTCGTCGACCAGCATGATCGTCGTGTCGAGCCGCAGCGCCTTGTCGACCGACAGGCTGGCGCCCGGCATCGCAAAATGATCGTGAACGAAGCGGCGGCTGTAGTCGTCGCCGACCAGCTCCGGCACGACCGCCTCGGCGAACTCCGCATGATCGCGATCGAAGAACACGCGCGCGTAATCCGCCACCGGATGCTGGCTCCCCACCATCGGCGGATACCAGTGATAGCCGCCGAAGACCTCGTCCGCGCCCTGCCCGCTTTGCACCACCTTGACGTGCTTTGCGACCTCGCGCGACAGCAGGTAAAAGCCGATCACGTCGTGACTGACCATCGGCTCGGACATTGCGGCGACGCAGTCGGCGAGCGCCGGCAGCAATTCGTCTGAATCGACGAACAGCTTGTGATGACGCGTCTCGAAACGGTCGGCGACGACATCCGAATACTCGAACTCGTCACCCTTTTCGCGCCCGACACTCTCGAAACCGACCGAGAATGTTTCGAGCCCGGTCTGGCCCGCCTCGGCCAGCAGCCCGACGATCAGGCTTGAATCCAGCCCGCCGGAGAGCAGCACGCCGACCGGCACGTCCGCCACCAGCCGCCGCTGAACCGCCTCGCGCAGCGCCTTGAGCAGCACGTCCTGCCATTCCTCGAACGAGCGCGAGTCGTCCGGTGCGTAATCGAGTTCCCAGTAGCGTCGTTCCTGGCGGCGCCCGCCCGGCTGAATAACCATGACGGTGGCCGGCGGCAGCTTGCGCACCGACTTGAGAATCGTATGCGGCGCGGGGACGACGGAGTGGAACGTCATGTAGTGATGCAGCGCCACCGGATCAATGGCATGGTCGCCGACGCCGCCGGCAAGCAGCGCCGGCAGCGACGAAGCGAACGCGAATGCCTTGTCGTCGGCGTGGTAATACAGCGGCTTGATCCCCAGCCGGTCGCGCGCCAGCACGACGCGACCGCTGTCGCGCTCGGCGATCGCGAACGCGAACATGCCGTTGAAGCGCTTGACGCAATCCTCGCCCCAGGCGTGATAGCCCTTCAGGATGACTTCGGTGTCGCTGGACGAGAAGAAACGGTAGCCCTTGCCTTCGAGCTCGCGGCGCAGTTCGCGATGGTTGTAGATGCAGCCGTTGAACGCGAGCGTGAGCCCCAGCTCGCTGTCCACCATCGGCTGCGCGCCGCGTTCGGACAGGTCGATGATCTTGAGGCGGCGGTGACCGAGCGCCACGCCGCCGTGCGCGACGAGGCCGTCGCCGTCCGGGCCGCGGCGGTGCATCGCCGCGACAGTCTTCGTCAATCCGGCGAGTTCCGGGGCGCGGTCATCGAAGCAAATTGCGCCGGCAATGCCGCACATACCTATCCCTGGCTGACGCGAACCTGGTTGCCTTCACCGCTGCGCGCCGCTTGCAATGCGTTGCGTGCATCCTTCAGCAACGCCGTGAAATCTTTCGTCGGATCGGTGACATTTGCAACGCCGATATTCATCACCAGGTTGTCGATGCCGGTTTCCGCGCCGGCCGCCCGCAACAGCCGCTCGGCAACCCGCACGGCAATGTCGCGATCCGCTTCCGGCAGCAGCACCGCGAGCGTGTCCGACTCATAGCGCCCCACTACATCGAAGTAGCGCAAGCTGCCGCGAAACGCGTTGGCGATCTGGCGCAGCACCGCATCGCCGGCATGGTTACCGTCGCGCGTATTGAGATCGGTGAAGCTGTCGATGCCGCACAGCAGGACGGACAGCGCGCGCTGGTAACGCAGGCTGCGGTTGAATTCGAGTTCCAGCAATTCGAGGAAGTAGCGTTGATTGTGCAGATGCGTGACCGCATCCTGCGTCGCCGCCTGCTTGAGTGCGGCGCGCAACCGCAGGGCTTCGAGCCGCATCAGCGCGTGGCCGGCGGCGCCTTCGACCAGGCCGCGTGCGCCGGTATTGTTGAGCGCGGACGACGGTCGCAGCGCGATGACGCCGGTCTGCCGCCCCCGCGCCACGGCCGTCAGCGCGTACTCGGCTTCCGGGTGTTCGAGCTTGACGATGCGTGCCGTCTGCGACGTCGGCGTGGCGAGATTGGCATCCGCTTCCAGGCGACCGCGGAGCTTCTCGGCCACGGCCGCATCCATATTGTGCGTCGCATTGACGCGGAACTCGACGTCGTCGCGCACATAGAACGCGAGCGCCTGGCAATCGAGCGTCGTGGCGAGTTCATCGAGCAGCGCCTCGCCCAGCTCGGTCTCCGACGCCCGGCCGGCCCAGTTGATCTGGTCCAGCCGCTGCATGATCGCGGTCAACCGCGCGACCGGCTGGCCGGGCTGCATCATGCCCCGTTCGCGGATGCGCCGGCGCACGCGGTCATAGACGCTCGCGCAGATCAGCCCGACGATGAAGGCGACGCCGACAAAGACGTAAACCGCCACCAGCCTTAACTACCCGAGTAGCGCCGGAAAAAGTCGAGCAGCAGCGCCCAGGATTCCTCGGCCGCGGCGGCATTGTAGCTGGGGCGTGCGTCGCAGAAAAACGCGTGGCCGGTGTCGGCGAACACCTGCAGGCCGTAGCGCAACCCGGCGTTGCCGAGCGCCTCGGCGATGCGGCCCTGCTCGTCCGGCCGGATCGACTGGTCGTTGGCGCCGTAGAACAGCATCAGCGGCGCCCGCATGCGCTCGACGTGATCGAGCAGCGGCTCGCGGCCGAAATGATCCTCGCGTGGGGCGATGCCGCCGCCGTAGAAGCAGCCGCTCGCGGAGATGCGGTCGGCGAGCGCGGCGTGGGCGCGAAACGCCAGTCGACCGCCGAGGCAGAACCCGACCAGCAGGTTATGGTCCGCGTCGCATTCCGGCCGCTTCGCGAGCACGTCGAGCGTCGCCGCGGCCTCGGATATCACCTGCTCCTCGTCGAGCGTCTTGATCTTGCCCAGCGCGCCGTCGAGGTCGTCGTACTCGAAGACGTCGCCGTGGTAGATATCGGGCACGACCGCGCAGAAGCCCGCTTCGGCAAAGCGCTCGGCGACGTCGCGGAAATGATCGGTGATGCCGAACGCCTCGATAAAGCACAGCACGACAGGATACGGGCCGCCGCCGCTCGGTGCGGCGTACCAGGCGCGCAATTCAGCATCGATCGACAGCCAGTCGGCTTTGACGGTATTCCTTTCCATTCGTGTTATCTCCTTCCTTCCATTGTAACCTCTCTCCCTTCGGGAGAGGGGCTGGGGGTGAGGGTTCCCGGTAGCAATAACGTTATGGCTTACCGCACGTCAATTAGAACCCGACCCTCACCCTAACCCTCTCCCGAAGGGAGAGGGAACAAGAACTAGTACCCCGCCGCCGAGCCGGCCGGCTCGCGCGGGTCGCTGGCGCCATGCAGAAGCCCGTTTTTCGGGTCGACGACGATCGCCTCGGCGGCGCCCCACGGGCCGGCCGTCTTGAAAGTGTAGCCGCGCTGCTCCAGCGTCTGCTTCACCTCCGGCTTGAGCGCGTGCGGCTCGACTTCCACCAGATCCGGCAGCCACTGCTGATGGATGCGCGGCGCGTCGATCGCCTGCTGCACGTTCATGCCGTAGTCGATCACGTTGAGGATGCTCTCCAGCGTAATCGTGATGATACGCGAGCCGCCCGGGCTGCCCGTCACCATGAACAGCTTGCCGTTGTGCGTGACGATCGTCGGTGACATCGACGACAGCGGCCGCTTGCCCGGCGCGATCGCGTTGGCCTTGCCCTGCACCAGCCCGAAACTGTTCGGCACGCCCGGCTTGGAGGTGAAGTCGTCCATTTCGTTGTTGAGGAAGAAGCCGGTATTGCCGGCGATATGGCCGCTGCCGAAATACCAGTTGATCGTGTAAGTCACCGCGACCGCGTTGCCGTGCTTGTCCACCACCGAATAGTGCGTCGTATCGTCGCCCTCCGGCAGCGTCATGCCGCCGTCCAGTTCGCTCGACGGCGTCGGCTTTTTCGGATCGATCTTCGCGCGAATCGCCTTCGCGTGCTTCGCCGACAGCAGCTTGTCGATCGGGTTGTGGACGAAATCGGGATCGCCCAGGCTGGTGTTGCGGTCCGCGTAACTGTAGCGCATCGCCTCGGCGAGATAATGCACCGAGTTCACCGAATGAAAGCCGAACCTGGACAGCGGATAGCCGCTGACGATGTTCATGATCTCGCACATCGTCGTGCCGCCCGAACTCGGCGGCGGCGACGACCAGACATCGTAGCCGCGATAGTCGCAGTGAATCGGCGTCTCCCACTCGACGTTGTATTGCGCGAAATCCTTCTTCGTCAGCAGGCCGCCGTGCTTGTGGCTGGCCGCGGCCACCGCCGCGGCAATCGGGCCGTCATAAAACGCCTTCGTGCCATGCTTTTCAATCAGCTTGAGCGTGTGGGCGAGCTTCTTCTGCACCAGCCGGTCGCCGACCTGGTACGGCTTGCCGTGATTGAGGAAGATGCTCGCGACGTTCGGCTGCGCGGCAAAAGTCTTGCTGCGCGTGTGCAGGATCGCGACGTCGCCTGGCACCAGGATGAAGCCTTTTTCGGCCAGCTTGATCGCCGGCGCCATCACCTGCTTCAGGCTCATCGTGCCGTATTTCCTGAGCGCGGTGTTGAGCCCCATTACGGTGCCGGGGACGCCGATGGCCTTCCAGCTCTTGGTACTCATGCCGTTGACGACCTTGCCCTGCTCGTTCTGGTACATGTCGGCGGACGCCGCCAGCGGCGCCTTTTCGCGAAAGTTCAGGAAGGCTTTCTTGCCGTTCGCGAGGCGGATCAGCATGAAGCCACCCCCGCCGATATTGCCGCAGCATGGATCGACGACCGCGAGTGCGTAGCCCACCGCAACCGCCGCATCGATCGCATTGCCGCCCTGCTTGAGGATATCCACGCCCACCTGCGTCGCGAGATGCTGCGCGGTGACGACCATGCCGTGGCTGGCCGTGACCGGCTGCGGCACGCCGCGAGCCGGAGCGCGCGGCGCCAGCGCGACGGCAGCAAGAATCAGCAGGAACGAGGAAAAAATCTTCGTCATCGGAGTCTTCCCGGAAATTTGGAGGCGTCATTTTGACCCGAGCGCGAGCCGAAGTCCAAAAACGAACGCGCGCTCCGCGTATAATTGCGCGTCCTACAGGGCGAGCCGTTAACCTCTCAACCTGCCCTCTCCCAAGGGAGAGGGATCAAACCCCAAACCTTTAATTGCAATGACAAGAAAAACCGTTCTGATTACCGGAGCGACCTCCGGCCTCGGACTCGCGACGGCGCACGAGCTGGCACGGCGCGGCTACCGCGTCATCGTCGGCGGGCGTACCGAGTACCGCTGCGACAAGGCCGTCGCGGCCATTCGCGCCGCGTCCGGAAACTACGACGTTGACGCCGTCGCCGCGCCGCTGTCATCGCGCGAGCACGTCAATCATGCGGCCGATATCGTGCTTGAAAAGTGCGATCGCCTCGACGTCCTGATCAACAACGCCGCGACGTTGCTGCCGACCCGGCGCACGACCCAGGACGGCCTCGAAGCGACGTTCATGGTCAACTATCTCGCGCCGTTCATGCTGACGCAGCGGCTGCTGGAGCGCATGCAGGCGAGCGCGCCGGCGCGCATCCTCAACATCGCCTCGCGCATGCACCAGTACGCCGACGGCATCAACTTCGACGACCTGCAAAGCCTGCACAACTACGACGCGTTCTACGGCGCGTTCACGCAGACCAAGCTCGCGCTGATCATGTTCACCTACGAACTGGCGCGCCGCCTCGAAGGCAGTGGCGTGACCGTGAACTGCATCGATCCGGGCCTGTTCCGCACCTCGCTGTCGCAGTCGCGCGCCGCGCCGTTTTATCTCAAGCTGCTGCGCCCGCTGCTGCTGAGCACGCCGGAGCATGCGGCGGAAACGGTGGTCGCGGCGGCGGATTCGGACGATTACGCACAGACAACGGGCAAATGTATTGCCCGCGAAGGCGTGATTGCGACGTCGGACGCGTCGCACGATCGCGAGGCGCAGGCGCGGTTGTGGGACGTGAGCCTGGAACTGGCGGAGAGCTCCGCCTAGCTGAATTTCTCTGCCTGACCGCTCGGTGCCGAAAAATCGATTTCCGGCCCGATCGGCACGATCCGCGTCGGGTTCACTGTCGGCTGACTGCGGTAATAATGCTGCTTGATGTGATAGAGATTCACCGTCTCGGCCACGCCCGGAACCTGGTACAACTCTCGACAGTAACTCCACAAGTTCGGGTAGTCGCGTAGCTGGCGCCGATTGCACTTGAAGTGGCTGTAATACACGCTGTCGAAACGAAACAGCGTCGTCAGCAGCCGCCAGTCGGCCTCGGTCAGCGTATCGCCGACCAGGTAATGCTGTCGGTCCAGCAGCGCCTCCAACTCGTCGAGCGTGTCGAACAGTGCGGTCGCAGCTTCCTCGTACGCTTCCTGCGTCGTGGCAAAACCGGCCTTGTACACGCCGTTGTTGACGTTGTTGTAGACCTTGTCGTTGATCGCGTCGATCTCCGCGCGCAGTGCCTCCGGATAATAATCGCCCGGCTTCGCGCCCACGCCGTCGAACGCGCTGTTGAAGATGCGGATGATCTCGGACGATTCGTTGTTGACGATCGTCTGCCTTTCCTTGTCCCACAATGTCGGCACGCTGACGCGCCCGGTATAGTCCGGCACCGCCCTCGTGTACAACTCGCGCAGGAATTTGAACCCGTTGACCGTGTCGGGGATGCAGCCCGGGCCGTCGGAGAAAAACCAGCCGTCGTCGCCCATGAACGGATCGACGATCGACAGCCCGATCATGTCTTCAAGCCCCTTGAGCTTGCGGAAGATCAGCGTGCGGTGCGCCCACGGGCAGGCGAGCGACACGTACAGGTGGTAGCGCCCCGGCGCGGCCGGGAATTCGGCGTTCGGATCGGGCTCTATCCAATGTCGGAAGCCGGCGTCCGGCCGCACGAAGCGGCCGCCGCTCTTTTTCGTGTCATACCAGTCGGTACGCCATTCGCCGTCGACGAGTAATCCCATGGTTAATCTCCGCAAAGCTTGTGCGTGATCTCGGCCATGTGCCGCGCCTGAAAGCGCATCACGCTCAACTCATTGTCGCTCGGCATCCGGCTGCCGTCGGAACCGGCGATGGTCGTGGCGCCGTACGGCGAGCCGCCGCTCATCTCGTTCGTCTCGCTGATGCCGGGACAGGTGTAGGGACAGCCAACGACGACGAAGCCCAGATGAAACAGCGTGGTATGGAACGACGTGATCGTCGTTTCCTGGCCACCGTGCTGCGTATTGGTGCTGGCGAAGACCGTCGCGGCCCGGCCGGTCAACACGCCCGTCTGCCACAGCGCCCCGGTCTGGTCGAGGAAATTGCGCATCTGGCCGCACATGTTGCCGTAGCGCGTCGGCGTGCCGAAGATGATGCCGTCGTAATCGCCCAGCTCGCCGGGCGACGCGATCGGCGCCGCCTGGTCGAGCTTGACCCCGGCCTTCTTCGCCACATCTTCCGGAATCAGCTCCGGCACGCGCTTGATCGTCACTTCCGTGTTCGGCACCTCGCGCGCGCCGGCCGCTGCTTCCTCGGCCATCCGTTCGATGTGGCCGTACATGCTGTAATACAGCACCAGTATTTTTGCCATGATCGCCTCCTTGCGATAATGGGGTGAATCAGACCGTCACTATACCTCGCGACCGATCGCCACGTCGCCCTCGGGCGTTTCCGGCCTGACGCCGCCGCCGCGCAGCGACGGGTCCTCGCCGATCAGCCGCTTGAGCCACGGGACCAGCAGAGCCGCAATGATCGCCGCGATCAGCGCCGCGATGCCGAGCTTGGTAAACAGGCCCGTGAACAGCGAAATCGACTGCGTCGGCTCCGTGACGTTCTCCGGAACCGATGCGATCGTCGCCACGACGCTGCCGAGGTACTGGCTGATCGCCGTGGCGAGGAAGAACGCGCCCAGCAACAAGCCGCGCAGCCGCTCCGGCACCAGCTTGACGATCATCGACAGGCCCAGCGCGCTGATAATCAGCTCCGCGGCCGACTGCAGGCCGTAGCCGGCCACCAGCCACCAGCCGGAGACGATGCCGTCGGCGCCGGCGAACAGGCCGCTCGCCGCAAACACGAAGAACGCGAGGCTCGAGACGAACAGGCCGGCCGCGTACTTGGTCGGCATCGAAAAATCGCCCTTGGTGTTGGCGCGATGCGTGTAGTAACCCGCCATGATCGGACTGAGGATTACGATCCAGAACGGATTGAAGTCCTGGAACTGCGCCGGCAGGATCGAAATACCGAGAATGCCGTGGGTGGCTACGTCCGATCCCATCTTCGCGTTGTACACGTTGTGCTTCGCGAACAGCGTCAGCGACGTGGACATCTGCTGGTAATAAATAAAGAACACAATCACGATCGCGAGCAGCACCAGGCAGGCCGCGAGGCGACCGCGATATTGCGGCTCCGTTATCATCAGGTAGGCGAAAATCCCCAGGGCGACGATCGCAAACGCGATAATGACGCCTCGCGTGACGTCGTTGTAGCGGATAACGTAGGAAACAATCGCGGCAATGATGAGCGAGCCGACGATCACCGCGATCAACTTGCCCCAGTGCAGTTTCTCGAAGTCAGGCGCCGAACCGTACGGCCGCACTGCCCTGCGCATGAAGAAGTAGTTGAGCAGCCCGAGCGCAAGCCCGATGGCGCTGACGCCGAAAGCCACGTGCCAGCCGAAGTTGTTGGCGACAATCGGCGTCGCCGCGATCGAAATCAGCGAGCCGATGTTGATCGACATGTAATAGATGGTGAAGGTCGAATCGAGCTTGCTGGGATCGTTCGGGTAAAGCCTTGAGACCAGGTTGTTGGGGTTGACCTTGAACAACCCGTTGCCGATCGAAATGACGCCCATCGCAAAAAACAGCGTGGCGGCGGAAGGAATGGCCAGCAGTGCGTAACCGATCATCAGCGTGATGGCGCCCAGCGTCATCGTACGCCGCGCGCCCAGCACCTTGTCGCCGATGAAGCCGCCGACCATCGTCAGCGCGTACACCATCGAGACCATTGCGCCCCAGATAAGCACGGCACGCGTTTCGGGGTTGCCGCCGTCGAGGCCGGCGGCCTTGGCGAGATCGGCGTTGTTGGTCAGTGCGTCCACCAGGAACAGGACCATGATGGCCTGCATGCCGTAGTAGCCGAAGCGTTCCCACATTTCGATGAAGAACAGTGCAGCGAACGCCTTCTTTGGCTGTGCTTGCAGTTGATCAGGCTGTTGCATACAAATTACCCGGAAATTGTGACCGCCAAACCTTACGGGTTTTTCCTACGGGCGTCTAGCGAGAATTGGCAGAAACCATCCATGGTGCGGGCACCAGCCTGCGCATCCGGCGCAGCCGTTCGGCCGGGCCGGAGCAGTGCTCCGGCTTGATCCGGCCTCACCCTTACGGGTTTTTCCTACGGGCGTCTAGCGAGAATCGGCTCAAGATGCTCGACGACAAGCTGCAACCGGCTCTCCCCGCGCCAGACATTCACGTCCGGCCGATAGACCAGCCTGATGCGGTCGCAGCCGGCGACGGCGCTCTCGTCGATGTTGAACGCAATCGCCTCTAGCGGCGGCGCGGTTTCCGAGATGCGCACGCGCAGGCGCAAATGTCGCTCGCCGACGACGCGCGTCGCCGCGATCCCGAATTCGCCGTCGAACAACGGCTCCGGGAAGCCTTGTCCCCAAGGCCCCGCGGATCGCAGCAGTTCGGCCGTTTCCAGCGTCAGTTCGTCCGGCCCCAACTCGCCGTCCGTCAGCACTCGCTTGACTGGCTCCTCGCCGCCCAGCGCGCGCCGCACTTCGGCATCGAACGCTGCCGCGAAGGCATCGAAATCGGCGGCGGCGACGCTTAATCCGGCTGCCATCGCGTGGCCGCCAAATTTCTGCAGCAGCCCCGGCCGGTGCGCGTCAACCGCCGCCAGCACGTCGCGGATATTGAGCCCCGGCACCGACCGCGCAGAGCCCTTGAGCGTCGCCTCGTCGGCACGCGCGAACGCGACCACCGGGCGGTGCGCGTGATCCTTGACCCGCCCGGCGACCAGGCCGATCACGCCCTGGTGCCAGCTTTCCTCGAACAGGCACAGGCCCAGCGCGCCGATGCCGTCCACGCCCGCCAGCAGCGGCTCGGTCAGCGCCAGCGCCTCGGCGCGCATGCCGGCTTCGATCTCGCGGCGTTCGCGGTTGAGCGCGTCGAGCTGCGCGGCGAGCGCCAGCGCGCGGTCGGCATCATTGGTCAGCAGGCATTCGATGCCGACGGACATGTCGTCGAGGCGCCCCGCCGCATTCAGCCGTGGCGCGATGGCGAATCCCAGATCGGCCGGCGTCAGCCGCGCGAGTTCGCGCCCGCCGACCTGCGCCAGCGCCGCAATCCCCGCCGCACAGCGCCCGGCGCGCATGCGCCGAAGGCCCTGCTCGACCAGGATGCGGTTGTTGTCGTCGAGGGGCACCATGTCGGCGACCGTCCCCAGCGCGACCAGATCGAGCCAGTCCGCAAGCGCCGGCTCCGCCATGTCGCGCCGCGCGAACCAGCCGCGTTCACGCAGCCGCCCGCGCAGCGCGATCAGCACGTAGAACATCACGCCGACGCCCGCCAGCGCCTTGCTCGGAAACGCATCGCCCGGCACGTTCGGATTGACGATGACGTCCGCGTCCGGCAGCGTCTCGCCGGGCAAGTGGTGATCGGTCACGAGCACACTGATGCCGCGCTCGCGGAGCGCCGCGACGCCGGCGTGGTTGGCGATGCCGTTATCAACCGTCACGACCAGCGCCGGCTTGCGCGCGATCGCCAGCGCGGCGATTTCCGGCGTCAGGCCATAGCCGTATTCGAAGCGATTGGGAACGAGATAGCCGACCTCCGCCGCGCCCAGCGCCCGCAGCGCGCGCACCGCGAGCGCCGAGCTGGTCGCGCCGTCGGTGTCGAAGTCCCCGACGATCAGGATCGGGCGCTGCGCTTCAATCGTATCGGCAAGCAGATCGGCGGCCTTGTCGATGCCGCCGAGACTCGAATGCGGCGCGAGCCGGGCGAGGCGGTAATCGACGGCCGCCGCGGTTTCGACGCCGCGAGCGGCATAAAGCCGTTTCAGCAGAGGAGGAATGCCGTCGCCGAGACCTTCGGCGGCGCCGGCCGTGCGACGTTGGATGCGGGGCGTTAAGATGGGCACAGCCATGAGCGAACGCATTATCCCTGAATCAGCATGAAAATCGAACAAGCCCTCCCGTCCGCGGACGCCAAAGTCATCCGCCGTTACGATGCCGGTTACATCCTCGTCAACGATGACGAGTTCAGAACCAGCCTGATCCTGACCCCGACCGAGCTGGACGCCGATTGGCCGCCGCAATCGTTCGCCGACCTGACGGCCGAGCATTGGGACGCGCTGCTCGCGCGCAAGCCGGATTTGGTGCTGATCGGAACTGGCAAGGCGCAGCGGTTTCCGGCGCCGGAAATCATGGCGCCGCTGTATCGCGCCGGCGTCGGGGTTGAAATCATGAAAACCGCGGCCGCCTGCCGGACGTTCAATATTCTGACGAACGAGGGGCGGAATGTGGTCGCGGCGTTGTTGATGATCGAAGACTAGTCAGTCGAATACTGACTCGACCGACAGCCCGTCCTCCTCGAACAGCCGCCGCAGCCGCGCCAGCGCCTGTGTCTGAATCTGGCGCGCCCGCTCGCGCGTCACGCCGATCTCGCGCCCGACCTGCTCGAGCGTGCGCACGCCCAGCCCGTCGAGCCCGAAGCGCAGCTCGACCACGGCGCGCTGTCGCTCCGACAGCCGCGCGAGCCACTTGCCGATCGCCTCGCGCAGATCGTCGCCTTCGAGCTGCCGCGACGGGTCGGACGCACCGTCGTCCGGCATCGCATCCAGCAGCGGGCGCTCGTCGTCCGCATCCATCGCGCGATCGACCGACAGCACCTGTCCGCACAAGCACAGCAGGTGCTCAACATCGGCGATCGGCTTGTCGATCTTGGCCGCGATCTCCTCCGGCCGCGCCTCGCGCTCCAGGCGCTGCGCCAGCTCGCGCGCGGCGCGCGTGCAGCGGCTGACCTCGCGAATCACATGCACCGGCAGCCGCACGGTGCGCGCCTGGTTCATCAGCGCGCGCTCCACGCTCTGCTTGATCCAGAATGTCGAGTAAGTCGAAAAGCGGAAGCCGCGGTCGGGGTCGAATTTCTCGACCGCGTGAATCAGACCGATGTTGCCCTCCTCGATCAGGTCGAGCAGCGGCAGGCCGCGATTGACGTAGCGCCGCGCGATGTTGACCACGAGGCGCAGGTTGCACTCGATCATCCGCTGGCGCGCGTCGGCGTCGCCGGCGCGGGCACGGCGCGCGCATTCGGATTCTTCTTCAGCGGTGAGCAGCGGCGAAAAGCCGATTTCGCCGAGGTACATGCGGGTCACGTCCGGCGTGTCTTCGCCGTTGCCCCGCGGTGCGCGATCGCCGACCATCGCGCCGTGTCAGTCAGTGTCGCGACGGCAGGTAACGCATCGGATCGACCGGCTTGCCGTCATCGCGAATTTCAAAGTGCAACAGCGCTTTGCCATCGTTGCCCCGCCCCATCGTTGCGATCGTCTGTCCAGCCTTGACTTCGTCGCCTTCCTGCACCAGCCGCTGCCGGTTATGCGCGTAGGCGCTCAAGTAATGGTTATTATGCTTGATGATAATAAGCTCACCATAACCGGCAAGTCCATTGCCACTGTACACCACGCGCCCGGCCGCCGTCGCGCGCACCGGCTCGCCGAGCTTGCCGGCGATGTCGATGCCCTTGCCGTTGACCTTGTTCGGATCGAATTCATCGACGACGCTGCCGGCCGCCGGCCAGCGCCAGGTCGAGATTCGCCGCTCGGTATCGGCGGCGGTGACGCGCGTCGCGGGCGACGTTTCCGGCTTGCCGGTCGAGGGCGACGGCTTGTTGCGCGCGACCGTGCCGGAAGATGGCGGAACGGTTTCCGGCGCGGGCGTCGCGTAGCGCGCATGCGCCCGGCTCAGCACGAGGCGCTCGCCCGGATGAATCGTGTACGGCGGCGGAATGTGATTCCACTGCGCGAGATCTCGGTAGTTGACATCGAAATGCCACGCGACCGAATAGAGCGTGTCGCCCGGCTGCACGACGTAATCGTAATTGCGCCAGCGCAGCGCGTTAATGCAGCCGGCGAGCGCAACGCAGAGCGACAGGACGAGAGCCGCGCGGACAAGTTTTCCAGCCCCGCCTTTAATCATCCTCTCACTGTTTGCCGCCCAGCAACGGCACGAAGCTGACCTTGTCGAGCGTCTCCTGCTCGTAGTGAACGTCGCGCCGCGTGATGCGCACCAGCTCCTGCAGACCTCGGCCGCCGACCGGGATCACCATCCGCCCGCCCGGCGCCAACTGCTCCAGCAACGCGGCCGGCACCTCCTCGGGCGCAGCGGTGACCAGTATCGCATCGTACGGCCCCTGCTCCGGCCAGCCCCAACTGCCGTCGGCGTACTTGAACTTGACGTTGCGCACGTCGATCTGGCGCAGCAGGCGGCGCGCGCGGTCGATCAGCGGCTGAATGCGCTCGACCGTGAACACGGCCGGCACGAGGCGGGACAGCACCGCCGTCTGGTAGCCGGAACCGGTGCCGACTTCGAGCACCTTGTCCGGCACGCCGGCGGCCAGAATCGCGCTGGTCATCGCCGCGACAACGAACGGTTGGGAAATCGTCTGGCCGTGACCGATCGGCAGCGCGGTATCTTCGTAGGCGCGGCTTGCGAGCGCCTCGTCGACAAACAGATGCCGCGGCGTCTCGCGAATCGCGTTCAGCACCGGCACGCTGTCGATGCCCTTCGCGCGCAACCGCTCGATCAGCCGTTCGCGCGTGCGCGCCGACGTCATGCCTATGCCACTTTCAGCTATCATCCGCTCCCCATTATTACCGCTGGGTCGTCTTGCGATGGCTCATTCTCCAGCCAATCGCGAAGCTCGCCCAGCAGATCGTACCGCGTCAGATCGACCTTGAGCGGCGTGATCGACACGTAACCGGCGCGCACCGCGGCAAAGTCCGTGCCGGGCCCGCCGTCTTCCGCCTGGCCAACCTGGCCGACCCAGTAAATCGGCCGGCCGCGTGGATCCTCGGCGCGCACGATCGGCTCGGCGCGATGCCGGTGACCGAGGCGCGTCGCGACGATGCCGGCCAGCGCCGCTTCCGGCACGTCCGGCACGTTCACGTTCAGGATTGTATCAGGCGACAGATTGCCGCGTGCGAGCATCGTCACCAGCCGGCGCACGACGCTCCCTGCCGTGGCGTAGTGCTCGGGATGATCGCCCACCATCGACACCGCGATCGCCGGCAGGCCGAGAAAGCGCCCCTCCATCGCCGCCGCAACCGTGCCGGAATACAGCACGTCATCGCCGAGGTTCGGACCGGAATTGATGCCGGAGACGACGATATCCGGCTCCTCATCCAGCAGGCCGGTAATCGCCAGGTGCACGCAATCGGTCGGCGTGCCGTCGACGCAATAGACGCCGTTATCATGGCGATGCGCCCGGATCGGCGACTCCAGCGTCAGCGAATTGCTCGCCCCGCTGCGGTTGCGATCCGGCGCGACGACCGTGACCTCGCCCAGCGGCGTCAGCGCGTCCCGCAGGCACAGCAGCCCCTCGGCCTCGCAGCCATCATCGTTACTCAGCAGGATTCTCATGGCGAATTACTATAATAAATTTCGGTAAACTGTACTCATGGCCAAGCGCTGGACCATATCCGCCGAAGACGCGGCCCTGTTCCGCGAGCACGTCGGCAATATTCGCCGCATCGAGGTCGATACGGCCGTGCTCGAGCGCAAGCGGCCCACGCCGCGCGCGCGATTCCGCCGCGCGGACGAAATCCAGGTGCTGGAAGACAGCCTCGGCGATTATATCGACCCGAGCGAAGTGGGCCACGGCGACGCCCTATTCTACGCGCAGCCGGGAGTCGATCAGCGGGTACTGAAGCGATTGCGCCGCGGCCAGATCGAAGTGGGCGCCGAATGCGACCTGCACGGCCTGACAGTCGCCGCCGCGCGCGCCGTAGTGAGCGAATTCCTGGCCGAATGTGCCGAGTTCGAAGTCCGCTGCGCCCGCATCATCCACGGCAAAGGCCTGCGCTCCGGCAACCGCGGCCCGATCCTCAAGCAACAAGTAGCCGGCTGGCTAAGCCAGCGCGCCGACGTAGCCGCCTTCTGCTCCGCCCGCCCCCACGACGGCGGCACCGGCGCAGTCTACGTCCTATTACGCCGCCCCTAGCCTATTGCTCTCACTCCCCTCTCCCTTCGGGAGAGGGGCCGGGGGTGAGGGTTCGGCAACTCGGCCCCTTCAATGGGCATTTCCTCAAGCTCAGGACGACCTAAAATCCCGTTCGCCCTGAGCCTGTCGAAGGGCTCTTAAAACCTTTACCGAGCCTCAGCGTCAACATCGACGCCGCTGTCCACCACAACCACCTCCGGCTCAGGCCACCGCCCAAACGGAAACGGCCGCTCCTCGGAGTTGTAAGTCATATACCGCGCAATCTGATACAGATACTGGCTCAAACTGCTCCCAAGCCGGACCACATTTGTGTTCCGCTCGCCGGTAAACAACACGGTAAAGAACTGAAACAGCACCACGGCAATCGCGACCGTCTCGGCAATCCCGAAGCAGATCGCCAGAATCACCATATTAAACAGCCGCAGCCAAGTGCTTTTCGACTGCAAATGCTCTTCAATCTTCCGGGGTTCGTCCGACATGGCCCCCTCCTCCAGTGGATTTCGGGCGGTATTGTAGCGCGAAAGCGATCTGGCAGGGGTGGCGTTTATTGTGAAAAACGCGGTATCGTTTGGACGGTTCGACCGCGAGTCAGCCCATCGCTTCGCCGGTGGGGCTTTTCGAGGGAAATTTCGGGTGCATAAATCGGCTTCCACAAGCACAGATGCGGTAAATACTGGGGATCAGACGGATTTGGCTGGTGTTATGCACCAAGCTCCCGAGTGTTATGCCCCTGTTTAGGGGGTCGAATTGGCGTTGCACATAGCGCGCTTCGCGCGCAGAGGAAGAATTAGACCGTTGCGAATCACGGTGACTGAACTGTTGCGCGAGGAGTTCGAGAGCTACGCTGCCGGTCGAAGATTGCGGCTGGAGGAGCA
>DASSNE010000031.1:0-49855 GCA_035688265.1 Gammaproteobacteria bacterium | reverse complement strand
GGCATCGTGGCTGAACATGGTCGAGCGATTCTTCCGCGATCTCACTGATCAGCGGTTGCGCCGCGGTGTCTTTACCAGCGTCGCCGAATTGATCACTGCCATCGACGAGTACGTCGCACATCACAACGACAATCCCAAACCCTTTATCTGGACCAAGAGCGCTCGCGACATCCTGCAGAAGGTGATCCGCGCCAATAGGCGCTTAAGTTCCAAACAGAATGAAACACTACACTAGTGCTTGATGCTTTTTTACCAGGTAGTAGCTACTTGGCACTAGCTACTTTTCTTGTCAGCTCCTTCAGCGGAATCGAATACACGTTGCCGTCCTGGCAACCGACGTAGAGATTCTGGTCGATCACGACCGGTCCCGCCGGCGCAAGCGCATCGGGAAAGTGGCGCTTCTGGATCAGCTTGCCGGTCTTCGCATTCAGTACGTATAGCGTCCCGCGCGTATCGCCGAAGAAAACGAAGCCATCGACAATGGCCGGCGGCCCCTTGATTTTGACGCCGGTGAAATACTCCCACAGCAGTTTGCCGGAACTGACGTCGTAGGCGAAAAATGCATCTGCGTACGGGCTGCCGACGTAGACGCGCCCGTTGGCAATCGCCGGCGCGCCGGAGGTGTTGTTTTCCTGCTGCGAGCCCGGCCCCATCAGGTGTTTCCAGCGCAGGCTGCCGTCCGGGTTGATCGCGTAAATGAAATGGTAGTCCTCGCGGACCGCGCCGTATTTACGGATTTCCGAGTGGCTCAACTGCACGGGCACCTTGACGCCGGTGGTGACGACGACGCCCCGCTTCGAGATTGCCACCGGCACGTCGGTGAACGACGCCAGCCGTGAGAACTTCCACTTGACCTTGTGCGTCGCGAGATCGATCGCGAACACCGTATCGAGCCCGCCGACGTAAAGCACGCCGTTCTTGATGTGCGGCGAGGACATACTGACGAAGGCCGGCAACCCGGCGGACAGGTGCAGGCCGGTATCGACGGTAATGCGATTGGTCCTGAGCGGCAACTGCCAGCGCACCGAACCGGTTTTCGCGTCGAGCGCATAGAGTTCGCCCGCGCCGGTAGTGACGTAAACAATGCCGTCTTGATAGGCCGGCGTCGGCATGACTTCGCCGACAGTCTCGAATTGCCAGACAATCTTGCCGGTGTCCGGGTCGAGCGCCAGCACGCCGCTCGGCCCCTCGCCGCGCAGCCAGGGCGTGACGAACACGCGGTCCCCGTAGCCGACGTACAGCAGCCCGCCGGCATTGGTCATTTCCGAATGCACCCAGTTGGGTGCCTGGTTGTGCCACAGCATGCGCCCGGTCTCGAGATCGAACGCCTGCAGGCCGCCGGTCTTGTGATTGCCGATGTACAGCCGGCCGTTAACGATCACCGGCGTCGCACGCAACGGCGCTTTGGTGTGGTACACGCGGCTTGGCAGAACCTTGTTCGCGGCCGCGCCCGGATCGCGATACACGGCGTTGCTGGTCGGCCCCATGCGGTACTGGGTCCAGCGTGGCGGCCCGATCGACGTGGCGGCCAAGGTTGCGCCAGCATAACCAGCCAAGGCAACGGAAAAAACAGCAGTTGTTATTTTCACCTTTCCTCTCCTCCGTCATTCCGGCTTGGTAGCCGGAATCCAGGGGCCATGGATGGCAACGTTCAGTGGTACAGCGTCGTTCAGGTACCGTCCCTGGCAACTGGATTCCTGCTTCCTGCAGGAATGACGGGTTATTGCTCCAGCCTCTCCAGCACCGCCTCGACCGAAGTCAGCGGCGGCGAACACTCCGTTCCCTTGCAGAAATACGCTACGCCATCGGCGAGCGGTTCGCACGCGCCGAGCAACCCCGGCAGCTCGCCCGCATCGTGCGGGATCGCGTACACGCGGCGGTGCAGGTCGAACGTAGACTCGATCCGCCGCCGCCATTGCGCGAGCACGGCTGGCTCGCCGCGCAGGATGATCTGCGCCGGCAGATCGAGTTCGTCGCGCAGCGCGATCAACAGGCTGCACATTGCGTCCGGATAATCGGCGAGCGCCGCCGCGCCCGTACGCAGCGCCCGCGCGGCGGCATCGAGATAGCGGACTTCACCCAGCAGGTGGCCCAACCGGACGAGCACCTGCGCGGCAACACCGTTGCCGGCGGCCATTGATTCATCGACAAAACTTTTCGGCCGGTCGAGCGGCGTCTCGTGTGTGTCCGCCGTAAAAAAGAAACCGCCGCCGTCGCGATCCTCGAAGTGCGCAAGCATCGCTTCGCACAGCGCGCGTGCAAATTCGAGGTCTGCGTTGCGCCAGCGTGCCTGCAGCATTTCAAGGCAGGCCGCGGCGACGAAAGCGTAATCGTCGAGATAGCCGTCAAAGCGACCCCGGCCGCCCTGGTACGTCGCGAACAGGCGCCCGTCGCGCCACAATTCGGCACGAATGAAATCGAGTGCACGTGCAGCGGAATCCAGCCAGCGCGGCTCGTCGAGCAGGTGCCCGGCCGCCGCCAGGCCGCGGATCATCAGGCCATTCCAGGCCGTAAGGATCTTGTCGTCGCGCGCCGGCGGCGTCCTCGCTGCCCGCGTGTGCAGCAGCTTGCCGCGAATCGTTTCCAGTTGTGTCGCAATGGCCTCTTCGGACATCTGCCGCTGTTCGGCCAGCATTGCCGTGTCGGCGGCAACGTTCAGGTGCCAGTGGCCTTCGAATTTGGGCGCGCCGTCAAGGCCGAAGCGCGCGGCGGCGAGCGCGTATTCATCGTCGTCGAGCAGATCGCGCAACTCGTCGTCGTCCCAGACGTAATATTTGCCTTCATGGCCTTCGGAATCGGCATCGAGGCTTGAATAATAGCCGCCCGCCTCCGACTGCATGACGTCGATCGCCCAATCTGCGGTGCGCGCGGCGACCTCGCGGAAGCGCGCGCTGCCGGTCTGCTGTGCCGCGAGCGCGTACAGCCTGAGCAGCGCGCCGTTGTCGTACAGCATCTTTTCGAAATGGGGAATGGTCCACGCGGCATCCACCGAGTAGCGGCAGAAGCCGCCGCCGACCTGGTCGAACAGGCCGCCGTCGGCCATGTGCGCGAGCGTGTGCAGCGCCTTGTCGCGCATGGCGACATCCCCGGCACCCAGCAGCAACTCGATCGCGCTCGGGCGCGGGAACTTGGGCGCCGGCCCGAAGCCGCCGTGGCGGGCGTCATGGCTTTGCGCCAGCGCCGACAGCGCCGCGTCGATGATTTCCCGATCCGGCTCCACGCCGGCTGCCGGATGGCGTTCCTTCAAGCGGGCGAAGGTGTCGGTCAAGGCCGCTGCGTGCGCGCGAATCTCGTCGCGATGCGCGTGGTAATAATCCGCAATCTGGTTCAGCACGGTTTTGAAGTCGGCGAGTCCGTGGCGCGGCTCGCGCGGGAAATAGGTGCCGGCGAAAAACGGCGCGAGATCGTCCGGCGCGAGGAACACCGTCAGCGGCCAGCCGCCGCCGCGGCGATTCAGCAGCTGGTGCGCGGTCTGGTAGACCTTGTCGAGATCGGGCCGCTCCTCGCGATCGACCTTGATGTTGACGAAGCGCGCGTTCATGACCGCCGCCGTCGCCGCATCCTCGAACGACTCGTGCGCCATCACGTGGCACCAATGGCAGGCGGAATAGCCGATCGACAGCAGGATCGGCTTGTCCTCGGCGCGGGCGCTGGCCAGCGCCTGCTCGTCCCACGGCTGCCATGCCACCGGGTTGCGGGCGTGCTGCAGCAGATAAGGGCTGGTTTCGCCACCGAGGCGGTTGGAATCGGAGAACTCGTCCATGATGCCTCCACTATAACGCAAGCTGTTAAAATACCCGCCATGCTGACTTACCCCGAAATCGACCCCATCGCGTTCAGCATCGGGCCGCTGGCCGTGCACTGGTACGGCATCATGTACCTGGTCGGCTTCGCCGGCGGCTACGGCGTCAACTGGCTGCGCATCAAGCGCAAGCCGGGCTATCACTGGAACGCGGAGCAGCTTGGCGACCTGCTGTTTTATGTCGTGCTCGGCATCGTCATCGGCGGGCGGCTCGGCTACGTGCTGTTCTACAACCTGCCGTTCTATTTCGCCCACCCGGAGCATATTCTGTTTGTGTGGGACGGCGGCATGTCCTTTCACGGCGGCCTGCTCGGCGTGCTGGTCGCAATGGGCGTGTACGCGCGCCGCTTTCACCGCTCGTTCTGGGACATCATGGATTTCATCGCGCCGGCGGTGCCGATCGGCCTGGGAACCGGGCGCATCGGCAACTTCATCAACGGCGAATTGTGGGGCAAGGTCTCGCACCTGCCCTGGGCGATGCGGCTGCCGTGCTATGACGGCCGCTTCATGGACCGCTACTGCCACGGCGTGCCGACCGGCTACAGCGCACCGCACATTCCGAACCAGTTGTACGAGGCATTCCTCGAAGGCCTGGTCATGTTCGTGGTGCTGTGGTGGTTTTCGGCCAAGCCGCGACCGCGGATGGCGGTGTCGGGGCTGTTCGCCCTGCTCTACGGCGTGTTCCGCTTCAGCATCGGCTTCGAGCGCTTGCCCGACCCGCAGGTCGGCTACCTTGCCTTCGGCTGGCTGACGATGGGCCAGGCGCTGTCGCTGCCGTTGATCGTCGTCGGCATCGTGCTGATCGGCCTCGCCTACCACCGCAAGCGCTTTGCGGTCGCGCCGCCGAAACCCACGCCGCCGGAGCGCGTATGAGGCAATACCTCGATCTGCTCGCGCGGGTACGGCATGAAGGGGCGCGCAAGGAGGACCGCACCGGTACCGGTACGCTGAGCATCTTCGGTCACCAGATGCGCTTCGATCTGGCCGCCGGCTTTCCGGCGGTGACGACCAAGAAGCTGCACTTCCGCTCGATCATCCACGAACTGCTGTGGTTCCTGCGCGGCGACACGAATGTCGCCTATCTCCACGAACACGGCGTCAGCATCTGGGACGAATGGGCAGATGCGAACGGCGATCTTGGCCCGATTTACGGCTACCAGTGGCGCAGTTGGCCGACGCCGAACGGCGAACACATCGACCAGATTGCGAACGTGATGCACCAGTTGCGCAAGACGCCGCACTCGCGGCGCATCATCGTCTGTAGCTGGAACGTCGGCCAGATTGACGACATGGCGCTCGCGCCATGCCATTGCCTGTTCCAGTTCTACGTCGCCGGCGGCAAGCTGTCATGCCAGTTGTACCAGCGCAGTGCGGACATCTTCCTCGGTGTGCCGTTCAACATCGCCTCCTACGCACTGCTCACCCACATGATCGCGCAGCAGCTCGACTTCCAGCCCGGCGAGTTCATCTGGACCGGCGGCGACTGCCATCTCTACCTGAACCACATCGAGCAGGCCGACGAGCAGCTGACGCGCAAGCCATATCCGCTGCCCGAGCTGCGCCTGCGCCGCCGGCCGCCGTCGATCATCGACTACCAATACGAAGATTTCGAGATCATCGGCTACCGCAGCCACCCGTCGATCAGGGCCCAGGTCGCGGTGTAGGGAAAGCGCGACAAGGGCACGCCCCGATGGCGATGGTCGGCGTGGACGGACATACTGTGACCGAAGTCGTTTGAATTTCACAGGCACGCGTTTAGCATAATTTTTGTCTTGTACATACCCTGAAACCACGGAGGGTTCCAATGCACGCCAAATCCATTCTCACATCCGTCTCGGCAGCTGCGCTCATGGCGAGCGTAGGTATCGCCTACGCGGCGCCACAACAAACGTCGCAGCAAACGCCGCAGCAAACGCCGCAGCAGAACCAGCATAGCTGGAATCAGCAACACAGCAGCATGACCGGCCTGCAGAGCGAGCCTCAGCAGGTCGCGTCGGAGGCAGCGATGGTGCTGCGCCACAACGCGCAGGGCAACATGCAGTCCGGCCAGATGCAGAGCGGAGCTGAGTCACAGCAGATTCCGCAGCAGGTTATCGCCGCCGCGCGCTGCGTTGCTGTGTTTCCGCACAACGCAACGATGACCAGCATGGGTGCGACAGGCACTGAAAAGACCGCCGGCGACACGACACAGTCCTTGGGAACGATGGGCAATGCCGGCACTACCGGCGGCACCGCCGGTTCGACCTACTCCGGTAACTCCACCGGCACGAACAGTTCCGGCATGGCCGAAACGCACACGGCATCGCAGTCCGAGCGTGTCGGCGTCGCGAGTTGCCGTAACGATAATGGCCAGTGGACTTCGTCATCGCCCGTCTTCGTCCGGATTTCAAAACTGCAGCTGATGAACACGTCGACGGAAATGCACGGTAACGGCGCCATGTCAGGTGAGACCGGCGAAAACGGTTCGTATGCCCATACAGGTACGCAGACCGGCACGCACACAGCTGAAACAGGTCAGAACGGCGGGAACGCCTACGGCACCACCGGCGAGTCCGGCAATACCGGCAATGCCCTGGTTCTGGTTTTCGTGAATGACGACGCCGCCGACACCTTGCAAAGCGGCGATTTCACGCTCGGAGACGATGTCGACGTTACCGCCGGCCCGACAGACCTGCAGAGCGGCGGCACTGTCTCCGCACCGGTTCTTGCATACGCCTCCAACTCGGAGGGCGGGTTTACCGGTGTCACGGTGAAAGGTGCACAGGTCCAGTTCGACAAGCAGGCTAACCAGCAGATCTATGGCGACGATGCCGATCCGGAAGACCTGCTGAAGGGCGAAGGCAACAACAATCAGGCGCAAGGGCACCTGACCGCCTTCAACCAGGCGTTGAACGAGTTCGCGCCGTCGTCACAGTACAACTCCAATACCAGCATTGTGAAGTAAACGGCAATCGCCCAGGCGTAACGAAAGGAGCCCTTGCGCCAGCAAGGGCTCCTTTTTTTGACACAAGTTACGCTACAGAGACCGCAAAAACATTACCAGATCGTGCTTCTGCTGGGCCGTGATGCCAATATTGAAGCGCTGGTTGTAAAAGTCGATTACGTCGCCGAGCGTTGCCGCGGACCCATTGTGAAAGTAAGGCGCGCGTGCTGCGAGACCACGCAGGATCGGCCCCTTGAACTTGCCGATATCGGTCCATTTGCCTGTGATTAGTGCCAGGCCCGGGTCGGTTGTCTGGATACTTTCGCCGGTGGTGATATTGGTCAGCGTGTACAACGGCAGGTCGGGCGTTCGACGGCTCGCGGCACTGATGCCGATATTGAGCGGCGCGCCGGTCGAATGGTTGCCGACGTTGGGGGAATTGTGACAGGTACTGCAGTGTCCGTGAATGACCGCCTTGCCCGTCACGTCGTTCAGCCCCGCCACGCCGGTAATGGCGATCGGCAGCGTGTTGAACAACTTCTGCCCGCGCAGAATCGCCGCGCGCGCCCATTTATGACTGCTGTCGTGCGAGCGAGCAATCCACGTATCAAACAGCCGGATCGCCTCTGGGGTAAAGCGCGCGCCCGTGGGATCGGCGCCCAGCGGATCGTTGATGCCGACATAAAACCGCTGGTTGGCCAAGGCTCGCGGCCCGCCCATCGCGCCGGCACCGTCGAGCCAGCCGGCTATCGTGTCATACAGCTGCGCCGTCGTCAGGCTCAATTCGAATTGGACCATCTGCGCAATCTGCTCGGCGGTCGGTTCGGAACCTTGCTCATGCGTCAGCACCGCGTCGCGGGCCTGCGACGACAGGCTGGCTACCAGCACGCGATGATTGATGCCGGCATCCATCGGCGGTTTGAACGGCGCAACCGTCTCGCGCGCATCCCACTGCACGCCGGTCAGAAACCGCAAGTTGGTCGCCGGCAACGGCCGCCGGAACAAAGACAGCTGCGCGGCGCTGGCATAGCCGTAAGGATCATCGACCGCCGTCAGGATGAATTCGGCGTTAGCCGGGATCGGCAGGCCCACCCGAATGTCGCCGTACTTCAGCAACATATTGTAGGCGCTGCGCCGAGCGTCTACCGTCGAGACGGCGGCAAGCGGCGAATTCGCACCGTCGACCAGCCGGAATATCGGATCCGTACCGTCGGTCGCATCAAACCGCGCCCGCACATCCGCCGCGCTGACAGACCAGCCATCGGCCGCCGCGTGGCAACTGCTGCAGGACCGGCCGTTGGTGCCGAGGGCCTGAAAGAACGGGTTGCTCCGATCGATCGGGCCGTGCGGCGTCATGGTGGCCAACTGGCCGGTGGGATCCTGCGTAATCTGGATGACCGGGCCTTCGTCAGAACCCGCTGCGATCGCGGGGCTGGCGAAAAGGACGGCCAGGAGAGCCGCGATAAGCGACGGTAGAACCTTCCCTGTTCTCATGATCACTCCCCTGTATTTACAGCTACATCAAATTAAGCCTGCGCTACCGCGGGCATGGGCTTCGCCGGCCGCTCGTACAACTTCCAGAATTCAGCGCATTTCTCCACGTTTTTCCACGCATTGCTCTGAAACACTGCATCATCGAAGACATACGGCCATGTCGGCGCTTGCGGCTTGACCTGCTGACGGATGACGTGCAGGTCCTTGAAGCCGTAGACGAAGTCGTCTTCGACCGTGATTTGCTCGACATTCCGGAAGTCGTGCTCGCAGGACGCTTCGCCGAGAAAATGATAGATGCCCGCCAGCGTTTCTTTTGGATGGGTTGTCAGCCGGTTGTATTCTATGAAGTGCATTTGCGGCTTCCAGCCGCGCGTGACGGCATCGCGGATCGCGTTGTAGGCGCGTCCGACCGGCTGACCGTCGTCGATGAAGCATTCGAAGCGGCCGAGCGCCGTTTTACACTTCAGCGCCTGATGCGCTTCCAGCGGTGGCATGCCAAGGGCGGCCGTTTTGCGATACAGCTTCTCGAACGACGCGCACACGTCGCGCAAGTCGCGCACGGTCACCAGTACCTTGACGTTCTCGCGCCCGCCGACCAGCACCGCCGCCATCTCCAGGAACTCCGCCCAGTAGCGGTTCTTGTCGATACAGATCGGCTTGTCGACGTGCGAGAAATAGGCTTGTGCCATCGCCGTCAGCACCCGCTCCTTGACCTGCGCACTGTCGTGGCGGTCCATCGCCTGAAACGCATCATTTTTGTCCCAGTGATTGCGTACCGTGACCAGCATGTCGAGGATTCCGGAAGTCGGCGTCACATGCAGCCGCGGGTGCTGCAAAAGAATGTTCGCCAGCAAGGTCGAGCCGCTGCGCGGCAAACCGGCAAGGAAGTAAATGGTTTTGTTATCCGGCATTGTGGCTACGCCTCCGGTTGGCTGCGCCGTTTCCGCCAGCCGAGCCCGCCCCCGAGCACCGCGAGACCCAGCCCCATGATGCCGAGCGAGCCGGGTTCCGGCACGGCCGAGGTGCCGCCGCCGGCCGAAGGGCCGCTGAGCGTAAGGTACAAACCATTGCCGGCAGCGTTCTTGAAGACGTCGCAAGTGAACCCGGACATCAGGCCGCTACAGGCGAAGTCGAGGTCGTCGAAGTTGGCAAACGACAGCCCGTTGAAGAAGTTGAACGTGTCGCCGTCCGTCTGGCTGACGTCGCTACCCAGCATGAAATTGATGAAGCTGTCGGTATCGAACGTGACCCCGCCGGAAGTGTCGGAGACGATGTCGAACATCGAGGTGCCGTCGATATCGATATCGAGATTGCCGAACATGTCGAGTGGGCCACTGATCGTGAAAGTCCCCACGTCGCCGGCATGATCACCGGGGCTGAGCGTGGCGCCATTTCCTATCGTGATAGTGTTGGGCGACACCACCGAACCCGTACCGGCCAACGTGCCTGCACTGATCGTGATATTACCCTGGGACAGACTGCCGTTCACGGTTGTGGTACCGCCGCTTTGGGTGAAGCTGCCGGTACCGGTGATTGTGCCGGTTGAAGTGACCGTAAAATCACCTGAGTTTTCGATGCTGCCGCCGTTGGCTATCGTGCCTTCGTTGGTAAGCATGCCTGCGTTCGTCAGCGTGCCGCCATTCTCATTGTTCAGCTGACCGTAGTTATTGAACCTGCTGTCTTCCTCGTTTATCAGAGATCCACCACTACTGTAGGTGCCGTCGGGATTGCGCCGACTGCTGACCCCGCCATTGGTCAGAATCGCGCTACTGTGGTCTGCTGCGGTACCGTTGTCGAATACGCCGTAGTTTTTAATCGTGCCGCCGTACGTGTTGGTCAGCGCCGCGTAATTCTTCAGGACAGCTTTGGGCGTATAATGATCCCCGCTGTATAAGGCGCCGTAAGTTCCGTTAATCAAATTGCCATAGTTTTCGAGCGTGCCCCTATTTTCTATCGTGCTGTGAAGCGCGAGCCCGGCGTCTCCGAAGTTATTAAACAGACCGCCGCTGTTTTTCAGCGTGCCGGAATTATTCAGCGTGCCGTAATAGTTATTCAGTGACGAGTAATGGGAATTTATCAACGTCCCTGAATTGTTCAGCGTGCCTCCCGTCTGTATATATAAACTCGATGCAAAAAAGCCGGCAGCATGGTACCGATCGCCATAGCTGTGAAGGTAGCCGCCATTATTTAAAATGCCGGCCGTACCTGCGATATTCAAACGCGAATTGTGGTTATATAGCCTTGCGCCGTTCTGGTTGTTGAGTGCGCCGGTACTAATAATTGACCCGCCGTCGTAGTTCTTCAACGTCGCGCCACTTTGATTATTGAGCGTACCGGAATTCGACACCGTTCCAAGCGGACTACTGTTACGCAGCTCGCCGGCGTTGTTCAATGTGCCTTCGTTCAGCAGGTCGCCGGGCGTCGAACTTTGAGTGTTAATCAGCCAGCCGTTATACGTATTAGTCAGGGTTGAACCTGCTTCATTGGTGAGTTCACCATAGTTATTCAGCGTGCCGTCATTAACCAACGCCGTGCTCGACTTGTTGTCGAAAGTACCGTAGTTTGACAGCCATGCGGCATATTGGTTGTTGAACGTACCGTCGTTCGTAACTTTACCGGATTCCGCGTTCGTCAGCGTGCCACTGGTGTTCAGTGTGCCCGAGTTGGTGAGCGTAGCACCGTTGTCGTTGGTGCCTGTATCGATTGTGATGTTCCCCGCGTTGTTCAACGTGCCGCTGCTGGCGTTATCAAGCGCAGCGCGGCTGGTGATCGTGCCGCCGTTGTCGTTGGTAAGCCCGCCGGTGTTGGTCAGCTTGCCGCTTGGCTGCTCGATCGTAATCGAGCCCGTTGAAGTCACATGACAGTCGGCATTGCTGTTGGTCGTGTCGGTGGTAATGGATTTGTCGGTGGAGACATTGCATTGCAATGTGTCCGCCGCGTGCGCTGGCAGCAACGGCAGCGTTGCACCGGCTACACCCACCGCTATCGCTAATCGGATGGCGCGCCGCAAGGCTGCATTGCCATCACGCCTGGAATTATCGACTCGTCCGTTCGTCTTCATGACCGCCACTCCAGTTGCGCTTGCATTGGACCCATGAGGAAGCCCTTGCGGAAGCAAGGGCTTCCTCTTTTTTGCCCTCAAACGAAAGCGTTACGAATCATCTCGGCCGTTTGTGGTAACGGAAAGTCACACCCAAACCGAGCAGGCCGAGGCCGAATAGCGCCAGGGAGCCGGGCTCCGGCACTGCGAAGCCGTGAAGGTCTCCCGATCCACACAATGGCTCACCGTTATCGGGGCAACCGACGTTGCTGAAGGAGCTGTTGAAATAGAAGTCAGCGAAATGTCCCAAGCCATCAGCGACGGTGTTGGTATCGAAATAGGACATTGCATCGCCACCCGTTACGTCCAGTTGTCCGATGCCAGTGCCGCTGATTTGGTCACCGGTAGAGCTACTGAAGCTCCCGAGCAGCGTCCCTGAGCGACCATTATTGAGGCTATGATAGAAATGACCGCTCGTGGAGAGAAAAAGGTCGCCGTCTCCGGTGTAGAAGTTCACGGTCCCGCCATTGAAATCGATCGTGCTCGATGTGATATCCGTAACCGTGTAACCCGAGAAGTCAAAATTCAATGAACAGTTGCCGGGACCTGAGGCGCAACTTAAGCCCGGGCTTGAGTCGAATGATATCGAACCAAAACCGCTCAACTCATCGCCTGGCGCGGAAACGGTATTTTCGTAGATATTGCTAATGTAGAAGGTGGACCCCGTGGTGAATGTAATTCCATCAACGGTGACGGCTGTCGGTGTTGCAATCGCCTGGGCCGATAGTGCCATCGCAGATGCAACGGCCGCCAACAGAATCAGTTTCAATTTCTTCATTTCATAAGCCTCCGAATAATCCCTTGGGGAGAGTGAACGAACCCTGCACATGGGTTCTTTGCGAAAAGCGGCTGGAAAGCCATTCCTCCTAAACCGCCAGATCTTCATCCAGATCGCTGGTGAACAGCCGCGCGTCGTCGCCGCGCGTCCAGGATTTTTTCCTGGACGCGTAGCCGAGGCCCGCGAGCAACAGCAGACCTGTAGCGAACATCAGCAGACCGTCGGGGCCGGGGACCGGCTGAACCGGCGTAGCCGGAATGTTGGCTTCGCTAAAGCTCGTACCGTACTGAAAGCTGACGTTCGAGATGTCCAGGTTGTCCAGACCGTCTACGCCGCTGAGAAAAAATGTGACGTGATCCTGCACGAGTGGCTCGGATGCCAGCCCCCCGTTTGGGTTGGCGTAGCTGTTCGACACAATGCCAAAGTTAATGCCATCGAGCGAAGCAGGGCTATCGAGGTCGGTGCCGGCGGCACCATTATTGAAATTGCCTATATTATGAGGCAGCCCGGTTGTGATGTAGCCGGCACTGGCAATACCCTCTCCGGCGCCATTTGGAAACCCGCTGCCGGATTCATGCTGATATCCGAATTCACCACCGACGTCCACTCCGGTACCCGAGCAATCGCCAGTGTCGCATTCGCCTTCCTGGACGATGTCGCTGGCTGTTGCGGAGACTGGAGTAAGCGTCGGATTGCCGGTGAGATCGAAGAACAGGCCGGTGAGGGTCGAACCCGGCACATCCTGCCCGGTTGCGGCACCGGATGTATTCGTCAATACGATTGTCAGATTGTCGCCGGAAAAGGTGAACTGGGCCGAGGCGCTTACCGAATTGCCTGCGGCGGTTCCGGAAGCGGTGAAGGTAATGGGTGTTGCAACGGCGGCTGACACAGTGAACAAAATTGCAGCGGCGCCAAGCGCGGATAAAGATAAAAGTTTCATCATCAGATTCCCTGTGCTGTGAATGAACGAATAAACAGGCGAAGGGCGGGCGTTTTATCGCCCGCCCCCTGCCCCTGGATTTGCACGTTGGACTGAGCCGAAAGGAGAATGAGGGTGCAAGGACTCATGGCTCTGCCTGTGACTTCCATTTCCGTGCAGAATCCGCTTCCTCGCTATGCGCGAGGTGTTAGTGGCTCGACCGCCGATGCCGTAGCGCGAAGGCGAGGCCGAGGAGACTCAGGCCGAACATGGCGAGGACGCCTGGTTCGGGAACGGCCGTAATGCTTTCGATCGAAAAGTCGCTCTGGTTGGTGCAAGGAGCGACACCGCAACCGGTTGCTGTGAGGGCGGTAAAGTCGAGGCCCGACAACCAGCCATTTCCAAAGATCGGACCGAGAGTGATTTCACTCGGTACCGAATCCGTCGCTTCCGTAGCGTTCAAAATGAGGCTGTTATTCAGCGTACCGTCGATATATAAATCCACGTCGTTGTCAGTCGGATTGGTGTAGATGTTGACCACGTGTGCGGTGCTCGAACCGCCCGATTTGAAATGGCCGGTCAAGCTCGCCACCTCCTCATAGTCGTTGTACTCGGGCCCGTCGAACAAAAATGCCAGGGTCACCGAACCAAGGGTAAAGCCCGACGACGATGTGGCGCTGATGCTTTGGCCGATGTCGATTTCGTTGCCCGAGGCTCCGCCAGTGACGCCTACGCCCGTGACATCGCCCATTGTTTTCAGGCCGAGAGCGCCACCGTTCGCGGTGAACGTCAGCAGGCCGGTATTTCCATCCATAATGTCCTGCGCGGTGATCGGGTTGGGTCCCGCGAAAGCCACGCCGGCGACCCCGATAGTCAATGCCGCGGCTAGCAAGCCTTGTGTGATCTTCCTGTTCATTTCCTTTTGCTCCTGTGAGAACCGCTTTCCAAATCCTGGTCCGCGCGGTGTAAAGCGCGGCAGGTTTATCTAAGCAAGTTTCGTGCCAAGTAGGTTAAATGAACACAAAATCAATGGCTTGCCCCATTTAGCTAAATCCCTTATGAAGTTCCCCGAGTACATACTGTAAATTTCTCCGACAGTCCTTTGTTGAGTCGGCCGGGTGAAACTGTTTTTAATGCTCTGATTTACTTGGCTTTTATTTCATTAGGGAATCTGCAATAAGGTGTAAAGGAATCCGGCACGGCGATCCGTCGTTCCGATGGTTGAGCGCAACAAGGCCGCAGCGTAAGTTGCCGCCACAGATAAGGAATTTGGGGGAAAACTGACGTAGCGACCCATCCGCACCCGCACCTGGGCAGCGCCGAAGACGACTTAACCTAATTCTTCTCGCCAGCTGCCACGTCACCTATAGACGCCCCGAGGCCTGTTACAGGTGTACCCGAGCAAGGACCGTGCCATATTAAACTTATCATTGTTATTCAAATAGTTATGCCCGTGGCACTCCGTCCTCGACAGGTGACATGTAAAGTTTGTCGACAAGGGGTTTTCCCGTCTGCAAGCGCTGTGGCTTACACTGCAACTCTGTTACCGACTCTGGAGGTTTGCCCCGATGAGAACAATATGGCTTCGTGGGTTCGCGGGTATTGCCGCCGCACTGATGCTCGCGCCGGCGGCATTGGCCGCAGGGAAAAGTGCCAACGGCCAAAGCATATGGCTGCTCAAGCCGGCGCGCGTTTTTACCGCCACCGATTCGCATACGCATGCCGGTTGGGTGGTGCTCGTCGAAGGCGACACAATTGCCGCGGTCGGGCCGGCGTCGCAGGTGCAGGCGCCGGCGGGCGCGCGAACGATTGCGCTGCCGGGCATGACGCTGCTGCCAGGTCTGATCGATGCGCATTCGCACATCTTTTTGCACCCGTACAACGAAACCCTGTGGAACGACCAGGTGCTGAAGGAGCCGGTGCCTTATCGCACGATCGAGGCAGTCAACCATGTCAGGGCGACGTTAATGGCGGGCTTTACCGTGCTGCGCGATCTCGGTACCGAGGGCGCGGGCTTCGCTGACGTGTCGGTACAACAGGCCATCAACAAAGGCCTGATTCCCGGGCCGCGACTGTTCGTCGCAACGCGCGCGACGGTAGCCTCCTATTGCTACGGACCGGGACCTTACGGCTTCCGCAACGATCTCGATTTGCCGCAGGGCGGCATCCCGGTGAGCGGCCGGGCGCAGATGCTCGCGGCGGTGCGCAAGCAGGTCGGCCACGGCGCGGACTGGGTCAAGGTCTATGCCGACTATCACTGCGGCAAGAACCACAAGTCCGTACCCACGTTCACCGAGGAGGAACTGAAGGCGGCGGTTGAGGCCGCGCACTCGCTCGGCCATCCGGTGTCGGCCCATTCGACTACGCCCGAGGGCATGCGCCGCGCGGTTCTCGCCGGCGTCGACACCATCGAGCACGGCTTTGGCGGTACGCGCAAAGTCTTCGAATTAATGAAGCAGCACCACGTTGCCTATATACCGACGCTCGAAGCGGTGACCGCCTACGCGCAATACTTCGATGGCTGGAAACCGGGCGATCCGCCGACCGCCGAGGTGAAGCAGGCCAGGCACGCGTTTCAGACGGCGATGGACGTCGGCGTGACGATCGGCTGCGGCAGCGATGTCGGCGTGTACAAGCACGGCACCAATTACAAGGAGCTGGAGTGGATGGTGCGCGACGGAATGACGCCGACGCAGGCGCTGCTCGCGGCGACTCGAACCGACGCAAAGATTCTGCGTCACGCGGACAAGTTCGGACAGCTCAAGAAAGGCTTGTACGCGGACATCATCGCCGTGAAGGGCGACCCGACGAAGGACATCAGCGCGATCGAGAATGTGCCGTTCGTGATGAAAGGCGGCGTGATTTACAAGCTGGACGGGCGGGCGACTTATCCGCTGGGGCCGGCCATCAACCGCGACCATTAAGTCGAATGATGTGTACCCCGGGGGAATACGAGTTGCTAATCCGCTACGTGCGGGGTTGGTGGATGATATCGCGCAGTATCCCCATTGGGACGCAATCTGGCTGTAGGAGCGGCCGCTGGCCGCGATTCAATTTAATCGCGAGCGGCGCTCGCTCCTACAGTTACACCGGCTCGTACGGAATCGCCTGTTTCGCAAATGTCGCGAGGTCGATGTTCGTGCCGCAGAGGATCACGCCGACGCGCTTGCCGTCGAGCCGCTCGCGCAGCGGACCGCATAACGCTGCGGTCGCAGCCGCGCAGGCCGGCTCGACGGCGAGTTTCATATCGGCGAATAACAGGCCCATCGCACGCTGCATTTGTTCATCGCTGACCTTGACCAGATCGTCGACGAAGCGCCGGCACAACTCGAAGCTGTACGGCGCGGCGTGCGGCGCGGCCAGGCTGTCGGCGATCGTGTCGATCTTGTCGGCCTGCTGAGGCGAGCCGGCAGCAAAGCTCTTGTGCATCGTATCGGCGCCTTCCGGTTCGACGCCGAACACCTGGCAGTGCGGCTGCATCTGCTTGACCGCCGTCGCAATGCCGGCACACAAGCCGCCGCCGCCGATCGGTACGATGACGGCATCGAGATTTTCAACCTGGTTACACCATTCGTAACCGACGGTGGCGGTGCCCAGCGCCGTCAGTTCGCCCTCAAACGGGTGAATGAACGTGCGACCTTCTTCCCTCTCGATGCGTTTTACTGCATCAAACGCCAGTTTCACGTCATCGACCAGCACGACTTCGGCGCCGTAGGCCCGGCACAGCGCGACGCGCGCCGGGTTGGCGGTTTTGGGCATCACGACTTTCGCGTCGGTACCCAGTGCCCGGGCAGCGAACGCGGTCGCAATGGCATGATTGCCTGCACTCACCGCCGTCACGCCACGACGCTTCGCCTCGTCGGACAGTGCCATCCCATTCAACAGCGCGCCGCGCGGCTTGAACGTGCCGCCGTACTGGAACAACTCCATCTTCAGGAACAGTTCAGTGTCGGCGCCAACTGCCTTTTCGATCGCGCTGCCGCGCCACTGCCAGACGGGCGTGTGGCGGACGCGCTCGCCGAGGTGCTCGCGCGCGGCTTCAATGTCGGTGACTGCAGGAATTTTCATGCGGCTATCATAGCAGCGTATGGCTATCGCGACCTTTCGTTTCTATGCCGAACTCAACGATTTCCTGCCGCCCGAACGACGGCAGCGCGCGTTCGACTACGCGTTCGACCGGCGCGCGGCGATCAAGGACGTGGTCGAGGCGCTGGGCGTGCCGCATACCGAAATCGACCTGATTCTTGTCGACGGAGAGCCGGTCGGCTTCGACCACATTCTCGGCGACGGCGAGCGCGTCGGCGTTTATCCGATGTTCGAGGCCTTCGACATCGCCCCGCTCGCGCGCCTGCGTCCCCGCCCGTTGCGCACGCCGCGCTTCGTGCTCGATGCCCACCTGGGCACGCTGGCGCGCTACCTGCGCCTGCTCGGTTTCGACACGCTGTATCGCAACGACTACGACGATGCCCAGCTCGCGGCGATCTCGGCGGACGAACACCGCATCCTGCTGACGCGCGACCGCGGCCTGTTGAAGCGCCGCATCGTCACGCATGGCATGTACGTTCGCGACGACAAGCCGCGCGCGCAACTCCGGGACATCGTCACGCGGCTCGATCTCGCCCGCCTGGTGCAGCCGTTCAGCCGCTGTGCGCGCTGCAACGGCTTGCTCGAAGCGGTTGAGAAAAGTGAGATTGAATATCGGCTGGAACCGAAGACACGGCTTTATTACGACCGGTTCTTGCGCTGCGAGTCGTGCGGGCAGATTTACTGGAAAGGCAGCCACTTCGCGCGCATGGAGAAGCTGATCGAAGAGTCGGTCAGAGGTGAGCGGCCCACTAGCCACTAGCCACTGACCCCTAACCACTAACCACTAACCATTATAGATACGGCGAAAACAACCGCATCACCCCGTCACGCAGCTTGATCGGCAGCGGCCGGTTGCGCACGTCTTCGAACAAAAGCCGGCGCGCGCTCGCGATCTTGGCGTCAATGTGACGCTCCATGTCGGCCGCAAATGCCGCGTCGTAGCATTCAACATCGAACTCGAAGTTCAGCGAAAAGCTGCGCGGGTCCCAGTTGCTGGAACCGAGCAACGTCCAGCCGCCGTCGACGACCATCAGCTTGGTGTGGTCGAACGGTGGCGGCGTCAGCCATACGCGACAGCCCCACTCGAGCAGCGGTTCGAGCTGCGCCATCGAAGCCCAGTGCACGAACAGCAGATTGTTGTGCGCCGGCAGCACGATATCGACGCGAATCCCGCTCATCGCCGCGGTGGTCAGCGCGCTGATCAGCGCATCGCCCGGCAGGAAGTATGGCGTAACGATGGCCACCGAGCGCCGCGCGCTGGTGATCGCACCGAAGACGATGCGGCGGATGCGGTCGAATGTCTCGTCAGGGCCGTCGTCGATGCCGCGCGCGAGTGTGTCGCCCGCCGGCTCAAGCGTCGGAAACCACAGCTCGCTGTCGAGTGCTTCCTGCGTCGTGAACGCCCAGTCCTCGACGAACACTTCCTGCAGATGCCGCACCAGCGGCCCCTCGACCCGGAAATGCAGATCCTGCGTGGCGCCGCGCGGCCGGTCCGCGAGCCGGTTCTTCACCGAGATGTTCATGCCGCCGGTAAAGCCGATGCGCCCGTCGATGACCAGCACCTTGCGGTGGCTGCGCAGGTTCGTGTACGGCATCCGCCACGGCAGCCACGTCGGCATGAAGCGCGCTGCCTTGATGCCGTTGCGATGCAGCGCGCGCATGATCGACGGAAACGAATAACGCGTGCCGGCGGCATCGACCAGCACGCGCACTTCCACGCCGCGCCTGACCGCGAGCGCCAGTGCATCGACGAACTCGCGGCCGACCGCGTCGTCGTTGAAGATATAGGTCGTCAGCGTGACGGAGTACTCGGCCGACCGGATCGCGGCAATCATTTCGGGGTAGGCGGCGTCGCCGTTGGCGAGCGGCGTGAGGCGGTTGCCGAGCAGCACACGGCGGCGGGTGATGCGGTCGGCGAGTTCGACCAGCGGGATGAAGTCGCGCGATGCGACGCGCTCGAGTTCGTGCGCAATTTCCTCGGGGCTGTCCTCGACGGCGGTAAAGCGCCACATCGCCTGGCGGCGGGCGACCGCGCGTCGGTTGATGCGGTTGATGCCGAGCAGCACGTACGCGATCGGCCCGAGCACCGGCGCGATCCAGATCACGCCGACCCAGGCGACTGCCGCGCCGGTGTCGTGCTTGGTCAGGATCGCATGAACGGTGGCCGCGACCGCCATCGCGAATGAGCAGAAGGCGGCCAGCGCCGGCCAGATGTCAGCCAGAAAATTCATGGCCCCCCCCTTCATGAAGAAGCCCTTATTGATTATAGGTTTGCGCCGGAGCGTGCGCCCGCTGTCGAGCGCTGACTCAGAGCCCTTCGAGTTGCCGCTCCAGCATTGCGACTCGCGTGCGCAAGTGCCGCACCTCGTCCATCAATTCAAGCGCGAGCGCCGCGCCTTCCAGATTCACATCCAGGTCGCGCCGCAGCCGCAGCGTCGACTGGATGCGCGCGATCGCATACGATGGGAAACGCCATTCGATCGGGTCCCGGCCCTGCGGCTCCAGCAGGCCGACCTCGACCATCTCGACAATCACTTCCGCCTGCACGCCGCACGAACGGCACAACTCGTGCAGCGTGTAAAGCGTGTCCCGGTCGATAAGAATGCCTTCGATGGTGATATTCTCCGTCATCGCTCAACTCCATGCACCAGCGCGGGGATCGAACGCCAGCGTGTCGGCCATTTCCTTGTATAACCGTCGCGCGGCATCGCTGTCGGCGCGCGGCGTCACGATCTTGAGAACCAGGTATTGATCGCCGGCCGCCGGTTTGCCCGGCAGTCCGCGACCCTTGAGACGCAGCCGCTGGCCGGATTGTGCGCCGGCCGGGATGCTCGCGTTCACTTCGCCGCCCAGCGTCGGTACGGAGACTTTCGTTCCCAGTGCGGCTTCCCATGGCGCGATCGGCACCGTCAGCGAAACGTCGCGCCCGTCGAGCTGGAACCACGGGTGCGGTTGAATGTTGGCTTCGAGATACAGGTCGCCGCCCATCGCGCCCTGCCCCGCCAGGCGAATCTGCTGGCCCTGCTTGATCCCGGCCGGAATGCGCACGTTCAGCGAACGGCGTTTGACCTGGACCTGACCCTGCGCGTCGACCTCCGGGTTTTCCAGCGAGAGTTGCCGCGTGGCGCCGCGGTAGGCATCCTCCAGCGAGATGTCGATGCGGGCGAACTGGTCCTGGCCGCGCGGCTGACGAAACCCGCCCGCACCGCCGCCGGCGGTCCGGAAGCCACCGCCGAACAGCGATTCGAAGAAGTCGCTGAACGCGCCGGCATCGGCGCCGGTAAAGCCGCCGCCGCGAAAGTCGAAGCCGCCCTGGTCCCAGCCGGGCGGCTGGCGGAACTGCTGACCCTCGCGCCAGTTCTGGCCGAGCTGGTCGTAGGCCTTGCGTTTTTCCGGGTCCTTCAGGACTTCGTAGGCTTCCTGCACTTCCTTGAACTGCTCCTCGGCGTTCTCTTCCTTGCTGACGTCGGGATGGTACTTGCGCGCGAGCTTGCGGTAGGCGCGCTTGATCTCATCCTGGTGGGCGTCGCGGGAGACGCCGAGGCGTTTGTAGTAGTCTTTGAATTCCATTCAAACAGCATAATGGAGCGCGTGACGGTTGAACACCGACGCGCAGTGGATTTTCGATGATCACGACTGCCCGCATCTTTCTGACGCTCGGCTGCGCCGGCCTCTTTACCGGCGTCATTCTCGGCGCGTTCGCCGCCCATGCGCTGCGCGCACAATTGACGACGGAGATGGCCGCCGTCTGGCGCACTGCCGAGCTGTACCAGTTCGTACACGCCCTCGGGCTGCTGGCGGTCGGCCTGCTGGTGCTGCACTTCGGCGCGCCGCCTTTACTGCGCGCCGCCGGCTGGCTGATGGTCACCGGCATCGTGCTGTTCAGCGGCAGCCTGTACGCGCTCGCCATTACCGGCACGCGCTGGCTGGGCGCGATCGCACCGATCGGCGGGCTCGCCTTTATCGTCGCGTGGCTGTTGCTGGCGCTGGCCGTGTGGCGGGTTGCGGCTTAGCGCGCGCCTGCAGCTTCCGGACGATCGCCAGCGACTTCGTGACGTGCTGATCGGGCGAAAGATGATCGGCCGAAGACGACAATACGGCCATGATCTTGCCGCCACGATCGATCACGAACGTCGTGCGCGGCAGGAAGCCGTGGGTCACGGGCTTGCCGAGCACATCCACGACGCCCTTCTGCGGCGGAATCATCTTGAGCCCGTAGGTCGCCGCGATTTTGCCGTCCGGATCGGAGGCGACGGGAAATTTTCCGGCGCAGTAGTCCGGATCGGACGAGAACTTGTTGAGTCGCTGGATGCTGTCCGCCGACACGCCGATGATGGTGGCGCCCGCCGCGACAAACCCCGCCTTGCGGGTCGCGAAGGTATGCGCTTCAAGGTCGCATCCGCCGGTATAAGCCGCCGGGAAGAAGTACACCACCACAGGGCCTTTGGCGAGCGCCTTGCGCAGCGAAAAAGTGAAGTCCTTGCCGGCGAGACTGGCTTCGGCGGTGAAGTCGGGCGCTTGCGCGCCCGGCTGGCGCGCAGCGAGGGCCGGCGTCGCCAGCAGCAATGCAACCAGTGTTCCAATCGCGGCGATTGCCGGAATGCGTATGTTCATCTCGTGACCTCCTGTTGGAGAATATCAATTTAGCACCGTTGCGGCCGCAAGAGCGTGTTCAGGCATTCCCGATGATCAGGACCGCGCGCGGTCGTAGACCGCAAACGATTGCTCGAACGCACCGCCCGTATCGAAGCACAGCGAGCGCAGCGTGAAATCCGCCGGCGGGTTGAGTTGGCGGCCTTTGAGCAGCGTGTCGAACGACAAACCGCCGAGAATGCGATGCGCCTGCGTCAGGTACAGGCGATCGAAGACGTTGTCGGCCAACAGCGTGTTCAACAGCTCCGCACCACCGACCATGGCGATGTTTGCAAAGCCCTCCTGCGCCAGCGTCGACACCAGCCGGTAACCTTCGACGCGCAGCCCGTCACCGCCGATGAGCATGTGGGCGCCCTGCGCTTCAAGCGGCGCGAACTTGTCGCGTCCGCTCGCCGAACCGGTCACGACGTACACCGGCCGTTCATCGGCCAGCCCGGTGGGGATCGACAGGTCGAGGCCGGCGCTGACGATCGCCAGTGCCGGCTGACGAGCAAGCCCCTGCGACGCGCGCCATTCCAGCAGATCGGCGAACTCCGGTTTGTCCAGCACCGGCAGATCCGCCTGCGCAACGCCCGCGCCCAGATCGCGGATATAGCGCCCGCTGGTCACCAGCACATCGGCACACGCGGTCAGTTCCTGGAACAGCCGCCAATCGCGCGGATTGGCGGTGGCGCCGGGCACCTTGCGGGTCTTGTTTTCGGGGTCGGGCAGCGAGATGCGCCCGTCGAGGCTGGCGATGAAACTCGCATAAACAAACGGCCGCGCGGGCGTGCCCGCGGGCCGCAATGTTTCGTTCAGATACAGCCCGCGCAACGGAACCGATCGCGCGGGGCCGGGAAAGACTTGCAGCAATTCTTCGGCCGGAGGCATTGCCCCATCATCCGTGGCCGCTCGCGCGTTGGCAAGCCCTCCGCCCTGGATGATCCTGCCGTTCACCCTGGGCTTGTCGAATTTTCATGACATGTCTAAGCCTCCTGCAGTTCGCCCCGCTCCTTTTCGCCCGCCAGATCATCGGCAAAGCCGTGGTTGACGTCGCGATGCAGCACCTCGTCGGCGCGGATCGCGACAATCACGTCGCGCAGCCGGGCGTTCGGTGCGAGACTCCAGTAGTCGATCGCAACCTGCGGCGCCAGGACGTTTTCGTCCAGGCCCGCATCGATGTGCGCAAGATAATGGTTGTAACTGATCACCGCCTCTTCCTCGAAATAGCCGACCACGCGATGCGCAGTACGCGGAGAGGCAAGGTACAGCAGGAAGAACGCGTTGTAGAAAATGCCCTGTACGATCAGCACCACCGCGCGCTCGTACCACGTCGGCTTGATCAGCTCCATGAACGTCATCAGGTGCATGCGCTCGTTTTCCGCCTCGTCGAGCAGCGTAAAGATCCAGCCACGGTCGTCCTGCATACGGCGCAGGCACTTCAGGTGCTGCAACGCCGCGCCGACCATGCCGGGCACGGCGGCGACCGTTTCCAGCACTACCGCGCGATGACCGTAGCGCCGTGCGAAAAACGTATCGGCAACGAAACGCAGCAGCTTCACGAAACCATAGGCGAACCGCTCGGAAAAGCCGCGCGGCTCGTGGTGCCGGGCCAGGTCGATACCGTCGTGATCGACCGGGTGACGGACCGGGCTGATGCGGGTTCTGTGGGTCTTCATGATAGCTGTCTCCGTAGCACATGCGAGCCGGGGATCGGTTCGCTTCAACGCGAGACACAAGATATAGATGCGTCGTTTGCGGCGCATTGATGAACGTCAAGACAAGTGATGATTCAGCCGAGGCCGTGGCTGCCGGCGGTAGCACCGGCGATGACGATCAGGCCGATGATCAGCAGGATAACGTGCAGATAGTGCAGCCGGGCGAAGCGCTTCGGCAGGTCGGTCTCCAACGGCCCCGACATGACGCGGCGCAACACGCCGATCGGACCGAGCACGAACAGCATCAGGAAGAACAGCGCCCAGAAGCCGATCATCGCGTCGATCCACCAGAATCGCGCGAGGCCGAGCAGGTGCCAGTAGCCGAGGCGATACAGCATCCAGCCGCCGGTCGCGCCGACCAGCAGCACCGCGCCGCGCGCCTGCGGCGCAAAGCGGTGTTCTATGGCGCGGAAACGTTCGATGGCGGCGTCAGGATCGCGGCGCAATTCCGGCAACAGCACGGCGGCGACGAAGGCCAGGCCGCCGAGCCACCAGACCACCCCGACGACGTGCAGCGCGACGGCAATCGCGATATCAGTCATTCGGCGAAGGAGATTTCACTGGCGCATCCTGACGCTCAACCCGGCCGCCCGTCGATGCGCGGCCGCAGGTACATGATGCCGAAGCGCAGGCTCCACGGGATGAACGCGATCAGCCAGACGGCCGCCGCCGTCAGGATGAGCCACAATCCGCCGCGGTGATTCTGAAACGGCGGGATTTCGGCCAGCACGCGCGCGATCGCCGCGAGCTGCACGATCAAAAATGCCCACAACGTCACCCGGTTTGCGACCAGCGGCCGCCCCGAATGGCCGAGGCTGACGCGCGAGGCCATCGCCACCACCATGCCGCTGATGAAACCGATGCCGAGCGCGTGCAGCGGTGCGAGGCCGAGATCGAATGACGCGCCCGTCAGCCGCAGTACGCTTTGCGCGGCGAAGAAGCCCATCGCGATCGCGAGCCACGCGAAGCTGACGTGCAGCATGCCGAGCAGCGGCACACGCAGGCTGCGCAGCAACTGCCAGCGCCACGCGTGCCAGCCGGCGAGCAGCGCCAGCGGCAGATCGGGAAACACCGTCCACTCGGCCCAGCCGCCGACGGTCAGGGCGAAGTGCGCCGCCACGCACGCCAGCGTCGCCGGCAGTGTCCAGCCCGGCTTGACGATGGCGTAGTCGTCCAGCACGCGGCTGCTGAAAAATGGAATCATCCGGTAGCTGACCGCGACAATCAGCGGCACGAGATACAGCCAGAATCCGGCGGCGGTGGCGATCGTCAGCAACTCCGACTGCCGCGTGCCGAGCCACCAGGCATAGACGATCGCGCCGGCACAGCCGGCGGTGACGCAGCCGAACGGAAACAGCGCGTAGCGCTTGTCGTCTTTTTCGGATCGCAGCCAGACCTGCAGCAGCGTCGCGAGGCCGCCGATCCAGCCGGCGATGAAAATGGCCGCACCGGCGACGGCGAGATGCCGATCGACAAACACGCCGGCGTAATAACAGGCGACACCGAGCATCATCATCAGGGCGATCGACACGTAGCGCGGCTGCGCGATCGGCGCGACGTTCAGCCAGCGCGGGAAAACCGTCATCAAGAAGCCGAACACGAAAAACGTGAACAGGCCATACAGCATCAGGAAGATGTGCGCCGCGGCGCCGAATACTGCCAGCCCGAGCACCGATGCGCCCGGCACATACCAGCCCGTCAGCACCGCCAGCCAGAACGACAGCGTGAACACCAGCTGCGCCGCCCCGGCGAGGAAGAACACCCGATGTGGCGCCGCCGTCACGATCGGCCGCGTCGCCGTCTTGTTTTGTACTCTATCTTCCACGCTGATCCGTCATTGCCCGCTGGTTTCATTCAAGGTTAGCCGACCGCGATCATGCCAGCAATGGCGCCATTCACCTTGACCGATATCAAGGGCGACCAGGCACAACCGGTATACTGTCGCGGAAGTAAATCGGAGCGAGCGATGAGCGCGGAGGCCAAGGTCCTGCAGGATCTGGATCACCATTACCTGTTTGCGGCGCTGAACGACGCGCAGCGGGGCGGCCTGCTCGCGCATACGCATCTGCGATCCTTCAAGGCGGGCCAGTTGCTGTTCAGCCGGAACGACCCGGCGCAGGCGTTTTTCCTGCTGCAGCGCGGCGAGGTCAAACTCTACCGTGTCTCCGCCGAGGGGCAGGAAAAGATCATGCGGCTGGTGCGCCCCGGCATGAGTTTCGCCGAAAGCGTGATGTTCATGGACGAGCCGCGCTACCCGGTGCATGCGCAAGGCGTGCGCGCCGGCGCGTTGCTGGCGATCGAATCGGCGGCCTATCTCAAAATTCTGCAGGCATCGTTCGACACCTGCCGCACGGTAATGGCGCAGATGACGCGGCGCATCCAGGCGCACTGGGACGAAATCGAGGCGCTGACGCTGCAGAACAGCCGCTACCGAATTGTGCACTACCTGCTGGGCCTCGTGCCGGACGGCGCCACCGGCGCGGTCGAAGTGACGCTGCCGTCGCGCAAATCGCTGATTGCGGCGCAGCTCGCGGTCACACCCGAAACGCTGTCGCGCACGCTGCATGCACTGAGCGAGGATGATCTGATCGGGGTGCACGACTACGCGATCAGCATTCCCGACGTCGGCGCACTGCGCCGGCGGATTTCGCTCTGATGTACAGCTGGGTCAAGCTGATTCACATGACCTGCGTGGGCATCAGCGTGAGCCTGTTCGCCGCGCGCGGCGTCTGGGTTCTCGCCTCCGGTCGCGGCCTGTGGCGCTGGCTGCGCGTCGTGCCGCACTTCATCGACACGCTGCTGCTCGCCAGCGGCCTGACGCTCGCCTTCCTGATCCGCCAGTTCCCGTTCGTCAACAGCGACTGGCTGACCGCCAAGATCGTCGGCCTGATCGCCTACATCGTCCTGGGAATGCTCGTTTTTCGCGGCAGCCGCTCGCGTGCCGCGCGCTGGACCATCTGGACGATGGCGCTGATCGTATTCGGCTATATCGTCAGCGTGGCGGTCACCAAGCAGCCGGCCGGCTTTCTCACCGGAATCGTTTAATAAAATTCGTATTCCATCCGCACGACGAATGTCCAGTTCGGCGAGCCCACATCCGTTATGCCGTATAATGCCGCCGCACTGTACTTGATCTTCTGGCCGCCACTGCCGACATACGCCTGGCCATAGAACCCCGGCCCGATCTGATGGCGCTGCTCGCCCTTGGGCAGAAAGTCGCCGAACTCGCCCGGCGAACCATACGCTTCGATCGCCGGTTCAAAGTACGGATTCAACCGGTAGCGGACGCGCGCGGCGTAGCCGAACTCGGTACCGCTGTCGGCATAGGCCCCGACCTTGCGTTCCAGGTACAGGTTGACCGTCGCGACCGTGCGGCCGAAGGACTTTTCGATCAGCGGGCCGATCTTCAACTCGTTCGGATGCCCGCCCTCGGTCGCAAATTCGAACTCGGCAAGCAGACCGAAGTCAGCCCAATACTTGCCCTGCGGCGTAAGCTGAAAGCGGTTCTCCCACTCCACCGATTCGAGATGCGTATTACCGCTCGCTTCGCGCTCGAACTCGCCGAGATACAGTTCGCTCGCCCAAAAGCTCGTGAAGCTGTGGCCGATCGCGAACTTGAACGCGCCGGTGCCATCGACGCCCGGCAGGTTGTCCTGGTTGAAATAACCGCGCGCCTCGACCTCGGTTTCGCCGAGTTCGACGTGTGGCGAATAGATGTTGTAGCCCGCATAGGCGGCTTGGGGCACGAGTGCCAGACTGCCTGTCAGCAGCACGAGCGCGGCCCCGGCCGCTCGGTATGAGTGGCGGCGAAAGGCATCGACAGCCATGAGTGTCCTTTTTGATTGAAGTTTGACTAAATGGTAACGATTATTATTTAGATTTACAACTGGATGCGGAGCTTGATGGGGCAGGTGATCGCGCGAGCAAGCAGGTCGGCGGCCCGTTCGCCGAGGTGTGCAAGGATGTCGGGATAGACGACCCGTTCTTCCTTCTCGTCGTGACCGTCGAGCAGTCGCAGGAATCTCTTGCGGCCGAGAGGCTGGTCGAGTTCGAACAGGTAGTGGCGCAGGCGGATGTGCTCATTGGTCAAGCCGCGCACCCAGGCTTCCCGTCCGCCTGCCTCGATGTAAGTCGGAAAAATCAGATGCTCCTCGATGCGCAAATGCCGTTCCAGCGTCGCGCGCAGCCACCGTTCGCTCTCGGTGTCGCCCATCAGGGCGCGGCCTAGAGCGGCTTCAATGACGGCATGATCGCGGCCCAGGTACTCGACCAGATCGAACGGTCGACGGCCGCGCGCGACCAGCGCTGTAAAAGACTTCGACGTGGCGGCGAGCGGGTGCCAGAACAACGTGCGGCTGGCCGATAATATGGCGGTCAATTTGCCTGCGCCAAAGCGCCCTGTGACAATGCGTCGCTCGCCAATGGGCAGCGTCCGCACCAGTGCGTTGAACGCGGCCACGCCCGGGATCGCCACGCGCTCTGCGTCCTGCAACAGATCGGATCGCAGCAGCTGCGGCGCCTCGGCCTGCCCTTTCGAATCGGCGTGGATCGCCAGCTCGAAACGGCTGTCCGTGTCCATCTGCGCGACGCGCCAGCGCATGCCGGGCGCAATCCAGCGCTGTTCGCTCCCCGCGAGTACCTGGCGCGCCGCTCCACTTGCCTCGAGATACTCGATCACCAGCGCCCCGGCCATCACGCAAAGTCTTTCCCAGCGATTGACGCGCGGCGTATGCCAATGACGCAAACGCTCGGGAAGGTTCGTCGCAGTGTAAGTACGAGAGCGGCCGATTTGCCGTGGCTGCTCCGGCGCAGCTTGAGGTGTCTTCGGGATACTGTACGAGGTGCTTGTCTGCGTAACCATCGTTAAAAGCCGGACGCAATAGTAGTATTAAAGCTCTCGGGCCCGCGAGCGGCCTTGATTTGAATCAATGTACCGCCCCGGGAGTTGATCCGAATCAACGAAATGCCGAGACAGCAGCAGTATGGTGGAGCACGGATAACCAGAGGAAAGGAGACAAGACATGAAACGCAACGCAGCAGCGGCCTGGGAAGGCGGCATCAAGGACGGCAAGGGCACGGTCTCTGCCGAAAGCGGCATATTCAACGATGCGCCGTACAGTTTTCGGAACCGATTCGAAGAGCGAACCGGCACCAGCCCGGAAGAGTTACTGGCGGCGGCGCACGCAAGCTGCTATTCAATGGCGCTGTCGCTCGTGCTCGGCCAGTCGAATCTGACTCCCGAGCGCATCGACACCACGGCAACCGTAACCGTCGAGCCCGACAACGGCGGCTTCGCCATCACGAAGGTGCACCTCAATGTGCGCGCCCGGGTGCCGGGTGCCGACAAGACGGCCTTCGAAGCGGCAGCCAATGGCGCGAAAGACGGTTGCCCGGTATCGAAGCTGTTCAACGCCGAGATCACACTCAACGCGACCCTGGAGTCGTGACTACGGGCGGCGCGGGGCGTGCCCGGCTTGATTTGCGTCAATGCGATGCGTGGGGTCATCCTCTAATTTAATCGCGAAGGCAATCGGAGCCGAACATGACCCACGTCGTTACCGACAACTGCATCAAGTGCAAATATACGGACTGCGTCGAAGTCTGCCCGGTGGACTGCTTCCACGAGGGGCCGAATTTCCTCGCCATCGATCCGGACGAATGCATCGACTGCACGCTATGCATTCCGGAGTGTCCCGCCGATGCGATTTTCCCCGACGATGAAGTGCCGGACGACCAGCAGCACTTCTTCAAAATCAACGCCGAACTGGCACAGAAGTGGCCGGTGATCTCCGAGAAAATCGACGCGCCGCCGGACGCCGAAGAATGGGACGGCAAGCCGAACAAGCTGCCGTACCTCGACCGGGGAGAATAGTCATGGGCTTTCGCAGTCCCGCTGATCATTTGCGTGAAAGCAGCGGTCGTTATACCCCGTTAAATGGCGACGTGCCGAACGACAGGAACACTTACGAAGTCACTTGGGCGGACCTGCCGCTCAACTGCCCGCTGCCGCGAATGAGCCTTTGGAACTCACACCCGCGCGTCTATTTGCCAATACACAAGAGCGGCCGCGAGCAATGCCCATACTGCGGCGCGATTTACATCCTGCTGCCGCCGACGCCGGGGGAGCCGAAGCCGTTTTTTCGCGGCGACGCCGAAATGGAAGCACTGTACCATCAAGCGGTCGATGCCCTCACACGTCCGCGTGCGGCGCCGCGAGACGCCGCGTTAACCACAGCCTGAGGTTGCCCCTGTGACCGGTGAATCCGAATCGCTGGAACGGCGAAGGATATTGCTGCTCTTGAAGCGCGACGGTCGCGCCGCCACGCGCGCCTGGGTCGAGCGTACCCGTCGCCTTTACGCCGAAGCGATCGCGACACCGCATTCCCATGCCTCGCAGCCGCAATACCGGCGGGCCTTCGAGGCGTCGATCCGCGTTTTCGACGCCTGGCTGGGCAATCCGCGCCAGGTCGAATCGCCCCCCAACCACAACAACATGGAGACTTCACGATGAACAATTCCATCTATCCCCGATCGACTCGCGAAATCGCCGAGAAGCGCAAGCGGCTCGCACCCGAGACGCACGACGCGTTCCAGGCGTTCAGCAAGCAGGTATTTGCTGACGGCGCCCTGCCCGGCAAGACCAAGCAACTCATTGCTGTCGCGGTCGCCCATACGACCCAGTGCCCGTACTGCATTCGCGGCCATACCAACGCGGCGCTACGCACCGGTGCGAGCGATAACGAGATCATGGAAGCGATCTGGGTCGCGGCCGAAATGCGTGCCGGCGGCGCCTACGCGCACTCGGCGCTCGCGCTCGACACGATCAACTCCATGCACGGGAATCGCGGGGACTGACGACCGTCAGCGGCCTCTCGCGATGACGGCGTGGTGTTGCGCCCGGATTGCAAGCCAACCCTTGACGGCCGCGATCGCCAGCGGCAGCGCGCCGGCAAAGATAAACACCAGATCGCCGGGCAGGCGCGTCCACTCGAACAGCCGCGCTTCCCAGGTGGCAGTGTATTGCAGTCCGCGCGCGTGCCAATAGCCGTGCTGGATGACGTCCCAGGTCTGCAGGATGCCGCCGGGAAACAGACTCATCACCACCATCATCGCAAGCCCGATGTTGGTGCCCCAGAAGCCGACCCTGACGAACTTCTCGATCGCCGGCCAGCGGGCGTCCTCGACCGACTGGCGCAGCACGAACACCATTAGCGCGAGCGCCAGCATGCCGAACACGCCCATCAGCGCCGAATGGGCGTGGTTAGGCGTCAGAATCGTGCCGACCTCAAAATAGCTGACGATCGGCAGGTTGATCAGAAAGCCGAACACGCCCGCGCCGACAAAATTCCAGAATCCTACCGCCATCAGGAACCAGAAAGTCCACTTGTGCGGCACCGCGATCGATTTACCGCAGATTTCGCACTCGCCGCGCGTGGTCCTGACGAAGTCCCAGGCGTCCAGCGTCAGTAACGTCAGCGGCACCACTTCGAGCACCGAAAACAGACCGGCGAGGGCCATATTGAAATGCGTGTGACCCTCGAAATACCAGTGATGCCCGGTGCCGACGAGGCCACCGGCGAAATAGAGAATCGCGTCGAGGTAAATCACGCGCAGCGCGGTATTGCGGCGCGTGAGTCCGAGTTGATAGAACGTCAACGCGACCACCGTGGTCGCAAACAATTCAAAGTAGCCTTCGACCCAAAGATGGATAATCCAGAAGCGCCAGGTTTCGACGACGGTAAAGTTGGTCTTCGCGCCGTAGAACAGCGCCGGAATATAGAACACCGGAATCGCCAGCGCCGCCCACAGGAACATGCGCGCGATCGGCCGCGCCTCCTCGTTCGCGACCTCGCGCGGCCGCGCGAGTCGGAACAACAGCACGAACCACGCGAGCAGACCAACAACCAGCAGGTACTGCCACAGCCGCCCGATTTCGAGATACTCCCAGCCCTGGTCGCCGATCCAGAACCACCATCTGCCTAGCAGATTCAGCATACCCAACCACTCGCCCAACAGACTCACGCCAATGACGATGACAAACGCTGCAAACAGCACGTTCACCCAGCCTGCAAAACCGCGCGGCTCGTCCCGCCTGAGCGTGCGGCCGAGAAACAGCGCCGCGGCGACGTAGGCGGTTGCGATCCAAAAAATCGCCGTCTGCAGATGCCAGGTGCGCAACAGATTGCTGGGGAAGATGTCATCGATCGGCAGGCCGTAAAAGTTGCCGGGTTCGGCGCGTGAATGGGCGACCGCGCCGCCAATCAGGGTCTGCGCAAGAAACAGCAGCGCGACGACGACGAAGAACTTGACCAGCGCGCGCTGCCCTGCGCTCGCCGTTCCCGGTAGCACTTGCGGGTGCACGTGGTCACCGCGATTGACCCAGCCGAGATAATCGAAGCGGCCGAACACCAGTAACACGGTTGCGATGCCGCCCAGCAGCACCACCAGGCTGAGCGCACTCCACAGATACGCGCCGGAAGTCGGTACATTGCCGACACTCGGGTCGTACGGGAAGTTGTTGGTATAGGAAAAGGTCTCACCGGGCCGGTCGGCGATCGACGCCCACGCGGTCCAGACAACGAATGCCGTCAGCGATCGCAGGTCGGCGGGATTCGAAATCGCATTGGGCCGCAGTCCGCCATTGTCGGCAGGCGCCTTGAAGTAGTTCGTCCAGAAGCCTATCTGGTTCCGGTACGCCTCGCTTTCGGCCGGCGTCAGGTGCAGTACGCCGGTTTCGGGGTCGTAACGGTTTGCTTTCAGTATTACGGCGACCTGCGCCTGCACCGCCGCCTGCTCCAGCGGCGTCAGCTGCGCCACTGTTTTGCCGTAGTCGCGCTTCGCAAGCGCAGCCGCCGTGTCGAGCCCGATGCGGTGCAGGGCAAGAGCCGAATAGTCCGGGCCAAGGTAGGCACCGTGGCCCCAGATACTGCCGTTGTCCATCAGCCCGTATTTCAGAAATACCGCTTGGCCCGCGCGGATGTCCCTGCCCGTGAACAGCGTGTGACCGCTCGTATCGACGATGCTGGCTGGAATTGGCGGTGCGTAGCGGTAGCCGAACGCTGTCTGCGTCAGCAGCAGTGCAAAACCGACTACCATCACGATTAGCACGCCGCGTACCCACCACGGCGACAGCTCGCGTGCGTCGCCTAGCAGCGCATTGGATACGTTCACTATTGTTCTCTCCGGACTGCGTCGAGCCGATGATACCCGTTACGCGAGCCGGTGCCGAGCACGAGCCGGACCGACTTGACCTGCGTCAAGGCCGCGGCGTGTGCTTCAACGTAGATTGGAATTCGATGAAGGATGCGGCGAAACCGATACAACTCGTACCGCCCCAGACAAAAATCTTCATGGGATAAAGATATATCATTGTTCGAGCGGCCTTGGCCGCTCGGCAGTAATCAGGGCACGGAGGTGAGGTTTATGACAGCATCCGCGCACAACGTGGCACGCAGCGATGCAGCGGCACCGGCCGACCGGTCGCCGACGGAGGTCCGCAGGCTCGCCGGGTTCGTTCATGCCGCGCAGTTCGCGCAAATCAGCGCGCCCGCGCTCGAGCAACTCAAGATTCGTGTCCTCGATACCCTCGGCGTCGCCATCGGCGCGCTCGACGCGGCGCCGCTGGTTGCAATCCGTGAGCTCATCGAATCGCTCGGTGGTAACGGAGCGTCGACGCTAATCGGCGGCGGCGCCTCGGCGCCGGATCGCGCCGCGTTCTACAACGTCGCGCTGTCACGCTATCTCGACTTCATGGACAGCTATCTCGCGCCGGGCGAGACCTGTCACCCGTCGGACAACATCGGCGCCGTGCTCGCGGCGGCCGAAAGCGTCGGTGTCACGGGCAAGGACTTCCTGACTGCGGTTGCCGTCGCCTACCAGGTACAGGCGCGGCTGTCGGATGTCGCGCCGGTACGCGCGAAGGGCTTCGACCATACCGTGCAGGGCGCCTATGCGGTCGCTGCGGCGGCCGCAAAAGCCTTGGCGCTCGACGCCGGACAGATCGCCAACGCGATCGCGATCTCCGGCACCGCCAACAACGCGCTGCGCGTCACACGCACCGGCGACCTGTCGAACTGGAAGGGCCTCGCCTATCCGCAGGTCGCAAAGGAAGGCACGTTCGCCGCGCTACTGGCGCGCGCCGGCATCACCGGCCCGGAAGAAGTCTTTGAAGGCAACAAGGGTTTCAAGGAAACCATCGCCGGCGATTTTTCGATCGACTGGTCGCGCGAGAACCTCGACGCGGTGATGCGTACGATCGTCAAGAAACACAACGCCGAAATTCATTCGCAGTCGACGATCGACGCCGCGCTCGATGTTCACAGCCAGGAAGGCTTTCGCGCCGATGCGATTCGCGCGGTACGCGTAAAGACTTTCCAGGTCGCCTACGACATCATCGGCGGCGGCGAGGAAGGCGACAAACGGACGATTCGGACCAAGGAAGAAGCCGACCATTCGCTGCCGTACATGGTGGCGGCCGCGCTCGTCGATGGGCAGGTGCAGCCGGCGCAGTACGCGCCCGGGCGCATCGTACGCGACGACGTTCAAACGCTGCTGCGAAAAGTCGAGATCACGCCCGATGCGACGTATTCGGCGCGCTTTCCGGACGAAATGCCGAGCAGCATCGAAGTCAAACTGGCAAGCGGGCAAAAGCTCTTCGCGTCGACCGCGTCCTATCACGGCTTTCACACCCATCCGCTCGACTGGGACGCGGCGTTCGAGAAGTTTGCAACCCTGGCCACGCCGTTCACCGGCGGGAAATTACGCGACCGGATCGGCGAGGCTGTACGGCATATCGAGAACCATCCCGTGCGGGACCTGACGGCGCTGCTGGCACGCGTTCCGCGCGAGCGACAGGACTGAAGGAGACCATCATGAGCAACAACTGCTTTGATTTCATTCCGCGCGCCTACCGCCCGCCGAAACCGCGCACGTTCGGCATGACCGAAATCCGCGGGCCCTACTACTCAACTTACGGCACCCGCCACCTGGCCGACGTGCTCGAGGTCGCGGGCGAATGGGTCGATGGCGTCAAGTGGGCCGGCGGCTCGTTTGCCCTCTTGCCGCGCGACCAGGTGCGCGCCTTCAGCGACCTGGCCCACAAGCACGACGCCTACATTTCGTCGGGCGGCTGGATCGAAACCGTGCTGCGCTTCGGGCCGGAAGCCGTCGACAAATACCTGAAGGAAGCGAAGGAAGTCGGCTTCGACGTGATCGAAATTTCCACCGGCTTTCTGACCATACCGACCACTGGGCTGATCCGCCTGGTCGAGCAGGTCAAAAAGGCCGGCTTCAAGGCCAAGCCGGAACTCGGCATCCAGTTCGGTTCCGGCGGCGACTCGACCGAAGCCGAACTCGCCGCGGAAACCAAAAAAGATGTCGGGGACCTCGTCGATCGTGCAAAACGCGCACTCGACGCCGGTGCCGACATCATCATGATCGAGTCGGAAGGCATCACCGAAAACGTGGTTGAATGGAACACGAGCGCGGCCGCGTCGATCATCAACGGGCTGGGTCTCGAGCACGTCATGTTCGAGGCCGCCGATCCGCTGGTGTTCGAGTGGTACATCAAGAACTACGGCAACGAGGTCAATCTGTTTGCCGACCACTCGCAGATCCTGCAGCTCGAGGGCCTGCGGCAAAACATCTGGGGCAACAAATCGACATGGGGGCGTATCGCCAATCCCGCGCCGCTTGCAAAACAGGCGCACCAGCAACAGGAGCAAAGAAGATGAACAGGAAGTTCTGGATGACAGTCACGCTCGCGGCGGTACACGATGGTGCCGTTCGACAAGAAGCCGGCGGCGATGGACGTTGCGCACGGCACCTACCCGACCGCATCGAGCAAGGGCCAGTACACCTACAAGGAAAAAGTGCCACTGAACGAACTCAAGTCGACATTTGCAAAGCAGTTCAACGGCCAGCGGCTCGATCTAGACCGGCGCGTGGTGTACATCCACGGCGTGCCGACCGATACCCATCTGCCATCGTCGGTACAGTCGCTCGGCCCGATCCCGGCACACGTCACGCTGCCGATCGCGTGCGGTGAAATTCGCCGCGTCGGCAAGTGACACAAGCAGGTACTGCAGCCTGATGGCGGGACTCGACGACTCGAGCTACGTGCATGGCGAGTACGAGTCCGCCGACGGCAAGGTAGTCACCGCCGATGGCATCATACGCCGCGGAATGGTCATAGCCGTAAAACTCGGCGGCGACACCTTCGCTGAACCCGATGAAGCGCTGGCTGCCATCGACGCGGCGCTGCAGAACATGGCGGTCGAATCCGATGAAGCGCTGCTGGCCGAGGCCGCGCGGCGGGCAGTGGCCGACTCGTCGGATTCTCTCACGGCGGGAACCGTCTGGCACGCAACGCGCGAATGACCTGGCTTATCGCGAAGAAAGATTACTATAGTTGTCGGCAATGATAATCCGATCGTCAAAGCAGCAGCCGAAGAACACCCTGTTGAAGCGGTTTCCGGTATCGCACAATTTCGGCGTAGCGCCCGCATCGCGAACCGAACCCGGCAAAAGCTGGCCCGCGCCGGCATCCGCGACGTGTATCAAGGCAATCAAGGTGTACCGCTACGATCCGGATTCCGGCGGCAACCCCCGCCTCGACACGTTCCACGTTGATCTCGATCGCTGTGGGCCGATGCTGCTCGACGCGCTGATCAAGATCAAGAACGAGGTGGATTCCACCCTCACCTTCCGACGTTCCTGTCGCGAAGGTGTATGCGGTTCCTGCGCAATGAACATCGACGGCACGAACTGGCTCGCCTGCACCCGCCCACTCGATGAAACCGCTGATCCGGTAACAGTTTATCCGCTCAACAATATGCCGGTGATCAAAGACCTCGTTCCCGACCAGACGCACGTCTTCGCGCAGTACCATTCGGTCAAGCCCTGGATTCAGACGAAGGAGCCGGCACCGCCGGACCGCGAACGGCTGCAATCGCCCGAAGAGCGCGAGGCACTCAACGGCTACTACGAATGTATCCTGTGTTTTTGCTGCACGTCGGGCTGCCCGAGCCACTGGTGGAACGGCGAGCGCTTCCTGGGCCCGGCGGCGCTGCTGCAAGCGTACCGATGGCTGGCCGATAGCCGCGACGAGGCGACCGAGGAGCGGCTCGACGCATTGCAGGATCCGTTCAAGCTGTACCGCTGCCACACGATCCTGAACTGCACCCGCACCTGCCCCAAAGGCCTCCAGCCCGGCAAGGCAATCGCCGAAATCAAACGCATGATCGTGGCACGCGAACATTGAGTACAAGGAGGTTTTGCCATGGCCACCACTAACCGCCCGCTGGCCCCGCACATCCAGATTTACCGCCCACAACTGACGTCCGTGCTGTCGTTCAGCCACCGCGTCACCGGCATCGCGCTCAGTGCCGGCAGTGTCCTGCTCGTCATCTGGCTGATCACGGCCGCGGCCGGCGAACAGGCATTTTACCCGCTGCAATCGTTTCTCGGCTCCTGGGCGGGCCTCGCCCTCTTGTTCATTTGGACGTACTCGCTCTTCTACCACCTCTGCAACGGCATTCGACACTTACTGTGGGATTCGGTGATCGGGCTCGAACTGGCTTCCGTCTACCTGTCGGGATGGATCGTCGTGTTCGCAAGCGCCATCCTGACCGCCGGAGCCTGGATCGCCGCGAGCCTGATGGCGCCGTAGCGCGATGGCTTCTTCCGACACACGCACACCCGTTCACCGTGCCGTCGGCCTGGGCTCCGCCAAGTCCGGCAGTGCCCACTGGTGGAGCCAGCGCATCACGGCGGCGGCGCTCGTGCCGCTGATGTTATGGCTGACCGGATCGCTGATCTCGCTCGCCGGTCGCGATTACCATGCGTTCATAGGCTGGCTGCACAACCCGATCACGGTGGTGCTGCTGTCGCTGCTGCTGATCGCGCTGTTCCGGCACACGGTGCTGGGTCTCGAGGTAATCGCGGAGGATTACATCCATGCCCGCGGCCTCAGGATCGTCACCATCGGTCTGCTGCGCTTCGCGGGCGTGATCCTGGCGGCCAGCGGCATATTCGCGATGCTGGTGATCGCTTTCGGCGGCTACTGAGCAGCGTCATTACCACCCGGTCCACAGTTATCCAGGTCGCGCGCCGGCTGGCGCGCGATACTGCCGCCCTCGAGTGGAACACACCGTCTCACGTCTACAATCCGCTCAAGTACGCTTGGAACGGGCACCGCGAATATCTCGAGCGCTACGGCGCCCGTCACAACCGGATTCTGCTGCTGGGCATGAATCCGGGCCCCTGGGGCATGGCGCAGACAGGCATCCCGTTCGGCAATATCGTCGCGGTGCGGGAGTGGTTCCGGATTGAAACCCGGCTGTCGCGCACGCTGCCTCCGCAACACCCGAAGTATCCGATTCGCGGCATGGCCTGTCACCGGAACGAGGGCAGCGGGTCGCGCTTGTGGGGCTGGGCGCGCGAGCGCATCGGTGAGCCGCAACAATTCTTCAACCGGTTCTTTGTCTGGAACTATTGCCCGCTGTTGTTTCTCGGCAAGAACCGCAATCTTCCGCCCATCGGCCTGAGCCCGAACGAGCGACACGCACTGCAAGAGGTGTGTGACGAGGCGCTGGCCGGCGTGGTCGAGATCCTCGACCCGCGCGCGGTCGTCGGAATCGGTCGCTATGCCGAACGGCGCGCACGCGAACTCCTCGGCGACCGTCTGCCGGTCGGCTACCTGCCCCACCCGAGCCCCGCCAGCCCGGCAGCCAACCGCGACTGGCCGGGGCTCGCCGAACACGCGCTGGCCCCGTGGCTCCCGGACCGCCCTCGCTCGCAAACCGCCAACTGACACACTGCATCTCCGGCTGCCGCCGGTTGACATTCATTCCCCCATACCGGCATTTTTACGGCTCAATTTTGGACGGATGGGAATAATGAAAGCATTTCGACTTCTTGCCTGCCTTTTGGTCGCCCTGCCCTGCGCCGCCCTTGCCCAGGGCTCGCCGGCGACGCGCCAAAACAACGACGTTGCGGCGCGCGTGGAACACGTGCTCACGACGACGCCGCTGATCGATGGCCACAACGACCTGCCCTGGGAGATTCGCACGAAATTCGGCAACGTCGGCAATATCAATCTCGATGCCGATACTTCCAACTTGCGCATCAAGACCGACAACGGCACCCGCGAAATGTCTTTGGACACGGACATTCCGCGCCTGCGCGCCGGCCATCTGGGCGCCCAGTTCTGGTCGGTCTGGATTCCGCCCAAGTTCGCCGGTCCGAAAGCGGTGGAAATGACGCTGGAGCAGATCGACCTCGTCCGCAACATGGTCGCCAGGTACCCGCAAACGTTCGAAATGGCCTACACGGCCGATGATATCGAGCGCATTCACAAGGCCGGACGCATCGCCTGCCTGATCGGCATCGAGGGTGGCCACCAGATCGACAATTCGCTGGCGGTGCTGCGCGAGATGTACGCGCTCGGGGCGCGCTACATGACCCTGACGCACTGGAAGAACACGGCCTGGGCCGATTCGGCCAACGACAAGCCGGTCCACCACGGCCTGACGAAGTTCGGCCGCGCGGTGGTGCACGAAATGAATCGCCTCGGCATGCTGGTGGATCTCAGCCACGTGTCGCCCGACACGATGCGCGACGCGCTGGAAACGAGCGAGGCGCCGGTCATCTTCTCGCATTCCGGTGTGCGCGCGCTGGTCGACAATCCGCGCGACGTGCCCGACGACGTGCTGCGCATGGTCGCGAAGAACCACGGCATCGTCATGGTCAACTTCTATCCGCCCTTTGTCTCGAAAGCGGTCAACGAGTGGAGCGCCAGGCACGCCGGTGCGGTCGCGCGCTTCCAGGAGCTGTACAGCGGCCAGCCGGACCGCGCCGGCGCTGCGCTCGACAAGTGGGAGCACGCGCACCCGCGCCCGAAAGCCACCATTGGCATGGTTGCCGATCAAATCGAGCATATCCGCAAGGTGGCCGGCATCGAGAGCGTCGGCATCGGCAGCGATTTCGACGGCATCGGCACCACGCCGAAGGGATTGGACGGCGTCGACAAGTATCCGGCTCTGTTCGAAGAGCTGGCGCGGCGCGGCTGGACCGACGAAGAGCTGGCCGACCTGGCCGGCCGCAACCTGCTGCGCGTGATGCGGCAGGCCGAAAAAGTCGCCCGGCATCTGCAGGCCAAGGAAGGCCCTTCGTACGCGACCATCGCAATGGACGCCGATTAGCTCGCCGAGGTTGCCAGGGGCCCGGCCTAGCCGGCCCCTGGCTCCCACGACTCGACGTTCGACTTGTCACTGCGGTGCGATGAAGCACTGCGCCTTTCCGTTCCCGCCGCCCGATTTCATTGATACGTATCAATGAGTTGCGCCGGGCGACGGTTAGACTATGCGTGGCTTGACCGGCATCGACAGATACGATTAGCGTGCACGGCTCAAAGGGAGAGCATTATGCAAAGCACCAACACTAACGAAATGCTTTCACATGCGTGGCCGGCCATGGTGAGCGCCGCGTTGCGCGTCGCCTTCGGCCTCATCTGGGCGGTCGATGCGGCGCTGACCTGGACGCCGCAATTTGCTGCCCACTACGTGGGTTACCTGCACAATGCGGCGCAAGGTCAACCGGCGTGGTCGGCCTGGTGGTTCGACGCGTGGATCGCGATAGTCACGCCGCACGCCGGGCTGTTTATCTGGCTCACGCGGATCGCCGAAAGCGCGCTCGCGCTGGGACTGCTGCTGGGCTTCGCGCGCAAAAGCTTGTACCTTGCCGGCGCGCTGTTCAGCCTGCTGATCTGGAGCACGGCCGAGGGTTTCGGCGGCCCCTACACAGTGGGCGCGACCAACATGGGGGCGGCGATCGCCTACGTGTTGATTTTCATCGCGCTGATCGCGATCAACTTCCGCTCCGGTGCCAGTCCCTACAGTCTCGATTACCTGATCGAGCAGCGCTGGCCGGCCTGGCGGCGCATCGCGGAATGGAGTGCCGACATCCAGCCGCGCCCGGTGTACCGCGCGCCCTGGCAGGTGCAGGCGAGCGCGCTGTGCGGCATCGCAATCCTCGTATTTTTTCTCGTTGGCGGCCTGTACAGCACACTGAACGTGCGGGCGCCCTCGCCCAGCGCGGCCGCCGCCGCGGTCTCACCGCTGTCGCTGGCTTCCAGCGAGCCGATCCCCAAGGCCCGCGACGCGCGCCTGCCGCCGCTCCAGCCGGGGCCGAGCGTAGACGTTCATATCGTCGCCACCAACGATACGGTCGCGATCGCCAGCGGTGTGCAGTACCAGGCCTGGACTTTCGGCGGCAGCGTGCCCGGGCCGATCATCCACGTGCGCCAGGGCCAGACGGTCAACGTCACTTTTACCAATCGCGGCACCATGGAGCATTCGATCGACTTTCATGCCGCCGTGACCCCGCCCAGCCTGCACTACGTGGACATCGATCCCGACAAGACGATCAAGTTTTCCTTTGTGGCCCGCGTGCCGGGAGCGTTCCTGTATCACTGCGGCACGGCGCCGGTGCTGCTGCACATCGCCAACGGCATGTACGGGGCGTTGATCGTGGATCCCGCCAAACCCTTGCCGCCTGCCGCCGAGAGCTACGTGCTCGTACAGGGTGAGTGGTACACGCAGCAGGTCTCCGGCACGCTGATGGGCGCCGACTTCACCAAGATGAAACGTGAGCAGCCGGATGAAGTCGTCTTCAACGGCGCCGCGTTTCAGTACGTCGGCCATCCGCTGCCGGTGATGCCGGGTAAGCGCGTCCGCATTTACCTGGTGAACGCGGGCCCCAATCTGTGGTCATCGTTTCACGTGATCGGCGCGATCTTCGACAAGGTCTATCCCGATGGAAACCCGGCGCACGCCTTGAGCGGTGTGTCCACCTACAGCGTCGGGCCGGGCGCAGGCGCGGTTTTCGATCTGGTGCTGTCGCAACCGGGCAAATATCCGTTTGTGGACCACGCCATGGCGCATGCGATTATCGGTGCGAAGGGCATTCTCGCGGTGCATAAACCCGGCGTGACGCTGCCGGTCGCGACACCGGATATTTCCAACGCGCCGGCACTGCCGGCCGCCGGTAAACCCGCGGCGAGCACGAAAGTCAGCAAACCGACCGGCCCTTACAAGTTCGACGCTGCCGCGGGCGGATCGCTCTACACGGCCAACTGTTCGGCATGTCACCAGGCGACCGGCACGGGGTTGGCGGGCGCCTTCCCGCCGCTCAAGGGCAACCCGGCTGTGCTGAACCCCGATCCGACCAAGCAGATCGAGGTCGTACTGCACGGCCTGCATGGCGAGAAGATCGACGGTGTCATGTACCCGAGCACGATGCCGCCGTTCGGCGGCTTGCTCAGCGACAGAGAAATCGCCGACATCATCAACCACGAGCGCACCTCGTGGGGCAACCACGCGAAGCTGATCACGCCGGAACAAGTCAAGGCAATGCGCGCCAAGGGAGCCGAAAAGTAACCAACGGGCACATCGAACGCGTTTTCGGCTGGCGCGAGCACACCGCGCTGTGGTTCAGCTTCGGCGTGGGCCTGCTGGTCATCCAGGTCGGCGCCTACCTGGTTCCGGCGCTGGGAACGCGCGCTGCGCTGCTGGCAGTCGTCGCGGGATCGATCCTCGGGGGCGGCCTGCTAGCCTGGGTGGCACGGATCGGCTGCGGCAGCGGCTTGTCCAGCGCCGAACTGATCCACGCCATCTATGGCCGCCATTTCGCGCGGCTGCCGGTGCTGCTGAATGTCATCCAGTTGCTGGGCTGGGCCACCTTTGAACTGGTGGTCATGCGCGACGGTACCCGGGCGATTGCCCGGCAAGCTTTGGGCGTGGACATCGGGCGGCTCGCACCCACCCTGTTCTGGGGACTGATCGTGCTGGTGCTGCTGCGCGGCTCGATGCTCACGCTGGTGCGGCGCATCGTCGGCCGCATCGGCCTGCCGCTGGTCGTTGTGTCGCTGCTCTGGCTGACCGCGCAGTTCAGCGTCAAGCTCAATGCGGAAGGGCTTCGCGCGCTTTGGATGCGGCCCGGCGACGGCAGCATGAACACCTTTCAGGCGCTGGACCTGGTGATCGCGATGCCGGTGTCCTGGCTGCCTCTGGTGGCCGACTATGCTCGCCACGGGCGCAGCCGACGCAGTGCGCTGGGCGGCACCTGGCTCGGCTACACGATCGCCAACATCTGGTGCTACGCGCTCGGCGTTCTGGTCATCACCGCCACCGGTCCAGGCATCAGCATGGTCAGCGCATTGCTGCTGGCGCAAGGCGGCCTGGTTGCACTGGGCCTGATCGTGATTGATGAGATGGACAACACCTACGGCGATCTCTATTCGGGCTCGGTGTCCGCCCACAACCTGTTGCCGCGACCCGGCGTGAAGACCTGGAGCACGATGCTGACGATCGCGGCCATCCTGTTCGCGATCGTGCTGCCGATGCGCACGCTGGAACCGTTCCTGCTGATGCTGAGTTCGGTCTTCGTGCCGCTCTTCGGCACGATCCTGGGACGCGTGGCGGCACAACCTCAACAACTGGCCGACGTCTCCCGCGCGATCCATGCCGCGCCCGCCTTGATCTGGATCTCCGGCATCATCTGCTATCACGCTCTCGCACAGTGGGCACCGCAATACGGCAGCGCACTGCCGACGCTGTTGGTCACCTTCATTCTGGGCGCGTTGAGCGCCGGCGTCAGGCGCGGCGCAAGACCCGCACTTCAGTAGCGCGGCTCCTCCGGGCCCTCCGCAGCCATTCGCACGCCCGCTCCCTCCGGTCTCGCTGGCTCCTTGTAAACGACAGGCGGATCGGCCGCAAACGGGCCGATGAGCTTCGGGCCGCGCAGGCTCGCCCACAGCGCCTTCACCGGATGCTGCATGGCGTCGTTGGCGGCGGTACCTTCAAAACCGCAATGGGCCATGCAGTTGGCGCACTTCGGATTGCGGCCGACGCCATAGTTCGCCCAGTCAGTGTTATCCAGCAGCGCCTGCCAGGTCGGTTCATAGCCTTCGTCCACCAGCAGGTAGCACGGCTTTTGCCAGCCGAAAACGTTGCGGCAGGGCATGCTCCACGCGGTGCACTGGTAGCCCTGGTTGCCGCACACGAAGTCGATGAACAGGCTGGATTGCGACAATGGCCACTTGCTGTGCTTTTGCTTTTTGCGCGTGAATATCTTGCGGAACAGATCCTTGGACTGGCGGCGCCCCATGAACACGTCCTGGCGCGGGGCGTGCTCGTACGCAAAGCCCGGCGAGAAGGTGATGCCGTCCACCTTCAGGTCATCAGTCGCAAAATCAAAGAACTCGGCCACCTCTTCCGGATCGGCCGTCGTGAACAACGTGGTGTTGATATTGACGCGGAAACCCCGCCGCTTGGCTTCGAGGATGGCCGAGACCGCCGTGTCGAAAACGCCCTGCCGGCCGACGCTTTCGTCGTGGCGTTCGCGCATGCCGTCGAGATGCACCGAAAAAGTAAGTTGCTTCGACGGTGTGAACAGATCGAGTTTCTTCTCCAGCAGAATCGCGTTGGTACAGAGGTAAATATACTTGCCACGCGCGATGAACCCGTCGACGATGGCCTTGATGTCCTGGTGGACCAGCGGCTCACCACCGGCCAGCGACACCATCGGCGCGCCGCATTCGTCCACCGCGTGCATGCATTCCTCGACCGACAGACGCAGCTTCAGGATATTGCTTTCGTAATCGATCTTGCCGCAGCCGGGACAGGCCAGGTTGCACTGGAACAGTGGTTCGAGCATCAGCGTCAGCGGGTATCGTTCTACGCGCTTGATCCTTTGCCCGATAATGTACTGTGCAACGCGCAATTGTTGTGCGAGAGGTATGCTCATTGCCGACCTCCTGTAATGCCGGAATAGAATTTTCCGCATCCTACCTTCCGGCATCGGCCGGGGTCGGGCCTTGATATGAATCAAGGAGTCTGTCGGCATTGACGCATATCAATGCGCGGCCGTTCGGCCCCACCTACCATTTCCGTTACCACGGCAACAGCGGACCCGTCATGATCAAGCACTACCCCTATTTCTTTAACTATGCGCCGGTCATCCTGGTGCACGATCCATTGGCCGAGTTTCTCGGCGCGAGCGAGGATGGGCTGATTGAATATCAGTACGCCGACGCGGTGGCGCTCGCCGGCCACTCCTGTCCGACCGTGGCGGCGGCCTACCTGATGACGCGCGCGGCGCTGCGCGCGCTGTACCTCGGCGCGGTACCGGAGCGCGGCGCAATTCGGGTCGAATGGCGCAACGACCGCGCGACCGGCGTCACCGGCGTCATGGCCAATGTCGTCAGCCTGATTACCGGCGCGGCCGACAGCGCCGGCTTCAAGGGCATCGGCGGGCACTTCGAGCGCTGCAACCGGCTCGCATTCAACGTCCCGATGGAGGGTGAAGTGCGTTTCACCCGGCTGGATAACAATGCCGAAGTGGAAGTGTCCGCGCATCTCGACTCGGTGCCGATGGCGCCCGCGGTCCGAACTTTGCTGCCACGCTGCGTCACCGGTGCCGCAACGGACGACGAGCGAGCGGAATTCCGGCGCCTCTGGCAGACACGGGTGCACAGCCTCCTGCTGGAACACGCCGATGATCCGGAAGTGATTGCCGTACACACGTCAGAATCGGAAGCGGCTTAGCGGCAGGTGCTCCCCCCAACCTCCGATCGACCGAATGACCGAATAGCCCATTCGACAGCAGCAACATTCTGTCCTAGCATCATGGTGTCAGGCACGGAGACAAGACTTCCGTCGCTTTGTCTAATGCATGGAGCACACCCGATGAGCGCAAACGCAGAACATCCCCGCCCGCACAAGCCCGTTTTTATTCGCGCGGTCGGCGCGCCGATCAGCCAGCAGGACCGCGACTACATCCGCGGCAGGCTCGACCGGCGCTTGCAGAAATTCGATGAAACCATCGAACGCACGAGCGTCCGGATCGAGGACATCAACGGCCCCCGCGGTGGCGTCGACAAGCGCTGCCGCATCAAGGTGGTTCTCAGCGGACTGCCGAGCGTGGTCATTGAGGAGCACCATTATTCGCCGCGCGCCGCGGTCGACGAGGCGCTGGATCGCGTCGAACGCAGCGTCGGGCGTGCCATCGGACGTCGCCGCACCAACTGATCAGCCTTCGCATCCCGCAACCGGTCTTGATGAGGATCAAGGCCGCCCCGGCCGATCGTCCGTACATTACGTGCGGTCAATAGTGCAAACGGGGATGACATGCAAACAAGCGTGCTTGCGGAAGACGATGCCGCGACCACTGCCGCGCACGGCGCCGACGAGCGCGCGCTGACGGCGGTACTGTCGGCGTATACCATTTCAGCAGTCGCGTGGCTGTTGTTCGCCACGGCAGTCGGCGTCCTGCTCGCATTCAAATTCGGCGCGCCGGACTTTGGCTCCGGTGCCTGGTTGACCTTCGGCCGGCTGCGTCCGATTCACACCAACGACACTTTCTACGGCTTCGCGTCGATCGCGCTGGTCGGCCTGGCCTACTACGTGTGCGCGCGCAGCTCGCGCGCGACGCTCTACAGCCCGAAACTCGCGTGGATCGGCCTCGCGTTGTTCAACCTGGCGGCGACCGCCGGCACGATCGCGCTCGACCTCGGCTTCAACGCGGGCGACCTCGAATACCGCGAGTGGCCGTGGCCGATCCGGCTGATTTTCGCCGCCGCGCTCGTCATGACCGCGTGGAACCTGATCGGCACCGTCGCGCAGCGCAAGACCGACGACATTTACCTCTCCAACTGGTACATGGTCGGCGGCGTGCTGTTCACAATCATCATCGCCGCGGTGGGCGTGATGCCGTGGTATCAGTACGGCCTCGGCCAGGTGGCGGTGTCCGGCTTCTACATGCACAATGCGGTCGGGCTTTGGTTCACGCCGCTCGCGCTCGGCATTTTCTATTACGCGATTCCGAAACTGCTCAATCGCCCGATCTACTCCTACGCGCTGGGCGTGCTCGCGTTCTGGACCAACCTGGTGTTCTACCCGATCATCGGCTCGCACCACTTCCTGTTCAGCCCGCTGCCATGGTGGCTGCAAACCACCGCGATCGTGTTCAGCGTGGCGATGTTCGTGCCGGTCTGGGGCGGCAGCGCGAACTTCCTGCTGACAATGCGCGGCCGCGTGCGCGACATGGTGCACTCCTACCCGCTGCTGTTCATCTTCGTCGGCGTGATCGGTTACCTGGTCGGCTCGACGCAAGGCACGTTCGAGGCATTCCGCTCGCTGCAGACCGACTGGCACCTGACCAACTTCACCGTCGGCCATTCACACCTGACGATGTACGGCTTCGTCGCCTTCGCGATCTTCGGCGGCGTCTACGCGCTGCTGCCGGCGGCGACCGGCAAGGCCGCCAGCCGAACCGGCATGGCGCTGCACTTCTGGCTGGCGCTGGTTGGCTGTTTCATCTACGTCATCGCGCTGTCGATCGGCGGCACCATCCAGGGTCTCGACTGGAAGGCAGGCAAGCCGTTTATTCAGTCGGTGATCGACATGAAGCCGTACTGGGTCTGGCGCGGCGTCGGCGGCTCGATGATGTTCCTGAGCCACGTGGTGTTCGGCTATAACGTCTGGCGCATGACATCGCGCCGCCGCGCGCGGGCTGCGCAGGCCGGCGGCGCGCTGGCGGACGAGAGGGTGGCGGCATGAAAAAAATGTGGATGGTATTCGGCGGCGCCACGCTGGTGTATGCGGTTCTTGCCGTCGTCATGGGCGTCGCGCCCGGCTATTGGCTGTCGCAAACGCCGCCCGGCCCGGGCGTCGAGCCGCTGACCGCGCTGCAGGCCGAGGGCCGCCAGGTGTACGTCGACAACGGCTGCAGCTATTGCCACACGCAGCAGGTGCGTCCGCTGCCGATGGACAAAATCTTCGGCCGGCCGTCGGCGGCCGGCGATTTCGCCTATCAGACGCCGGAGCTGCTCGGCTCCGAGCGCACCGGCCCCGACCTGACCAACATCGGCAAACGGCAGCCGAGCGCGATCTGGCAGTACATTCACCTGTACAACCCGCGCGCGGTGTCGCCGCATTCGATCATGCCGTCGTTCGCATGGATGTTCAAAGTAGTCGACAAGGCGCCTGAAGGCGTGACGCCGGTACCGATTCCGGCGGCCTTCGCGCCGAGTCACGGCGTCGTCATTCCCACGCATGAGGCAGTCGCGCTGGTGGCTTACCTCAAGTCGCTCAAACAGGCGCCGCTGCCGGGCCGGGGCGGCGCAAGTGGCCATACCCTGCACGCGATGCGTGAGACGGCCGCCGCACCGGTTGCCGGGCCCGCGGCCAAGGCGCCGGCCGACAAGCCGCAGCCGACCCCGGCGACATCATCGGCCGTCGCTTTCGACCCGGCCAAAGGCAAGCAGATCTTCGCAGCGAACTGCGCCGCGTGCCACCAGGCGAGCGGTACGGGCCTGCCCGGCGTGTTTCCGCCGCTCAAGGGCAACAAGGCGGTCAACGACCCCGACCCGGGCAAGCACATCCACGTCGTGCTGCACGGCCTGCACGGCGAGACGCTGGATGGCGTCACCTATGCCGCGGCGATGCCGGCGTTCGCCGACATTCTCAGCGACGACGAAATCGCCGCCGTCATCAACTACGAGCGCAGCTCGTGGGGCAACCACGGCAAGCTGATCACGCCGGCCGAGGTTACGGCCGTGCGCAAGCAGAGCAAGTAGAGGAAGACGCACATGCATCATCATCTGATCGGCCCGTTCTGGGGCAATGTCGCGATCATCGCGCTCGCTGGCGCGATCACGCTGGCGTGCTTCGGGGCCATGTTCCGCATGCTGTGGCGGCCCGGCGAAACCGATCGCCGGCATGCGAAATACACCATTTTCCGCGACGACAAGAAAGAGGTATGAGCATGTTCAAATCGCGGGTCCGCATTTTCCTGGACGACAACCCCGATCCGATCATCGACGAGCATTTGCCGGCTGACATCAAGCTCGACACCCGCAATCTCACGGACGGCAATCACAGGCTGACGATCCGCGCGCAGGACAATGGCGGGCAGGAAGGCGTCGAGGAAATCCCCTTCCGCGTGCACAACGGGCCCGGCATCGTGGTGTCCGGTCTCGCGCCGCATTCGACACGGCGCGGCGTGGTGCGCTTCGGCGTGGACGCGTTCAGCAATGACGATCCGTTCGACCCGCGCCGTGCGGAGGCGCGCGCCTCGATTCCGGTCTGGGTGTTTGTGCTGGCGCTATTCGTCGTTGCCTGGGCGGTGTGGTACGCGGCGAGCATGTGGAAGGTGCCGGAGGCGTACCGCAACACGCCGACTTACAGCAGCCGGACCATTCAGCCCCAGACGCCGAACGTGGCCCGCCGGCACGAACCCGCCACCGATCCGAAACCGTCGCAAAAAGCTTCCGGCCATTGATTCGCTCGAAGGGCGCCGGCTGCACGCTTGATACATGTCAAGGCGGCGGCCTCCGTGATGCGCCTACAGTCGCCTTAGGTCGCAGATCATCATGACCATGAAGATGCCGGGCTGCCCCGCGTAGATCAGGGATCATGCTCGGCGTGCGTGAGCGCGGTATGCACACGCCCGGCATCAAGGAGGTCGATGCTATCAAGGACGGCTCTTGATCCGGGCCGGTAGATTTTCAACCCGCGCAGTTGCGATTGAGCAGGAGGCTCGTCATGGCTATTTCGACAGAAGACGCTGCCCGCGAAGGACATGCCGGCCCGCGCTCCGGCTGGCTCCGCTGGATCACGACCACCAACCACAAGGACATCGGCACGCTGTACCTCGTGTTCAGCGGCGTGATGCTCGTGATCGGCGGCCTGTTCGCGCTCGTGATTCGGACCGAGTTGTTCGAGCCCGGCATGCAGATCGTCGATCCGTATTTCTTCAACGAAATGACGACGCTGCACGGCCTGGTGATGATCTTCGGCGTGATCATGCCGGCGTTCGTCGGGCTTGCGAACTGGATGCTGCCGATCATGGTCGGCGCGCCGGACATGGCGCTGCCCAGGCTCAACAACTTCAGTTTCTGGCTGCTGCCGTTTGCATTCACCCTGCTGTTATCCACGATCTTCATGCCCGGCGGCGCGCCGGCGATGGGCTGGACCAACTACGCGCCCCAGGTCATGCAGACCGGCATGGCGTTCCCGTTTGAAGTGTTTGCCATTCATTTGATGGGTATTTCATCGGTCGCCGGCGCGATCAATGTCATCGCCACGATCATCAACATGCGCGCGCCGACGATGAAACTCATGAAGCTGCCGCTGTTTGCGTGGTCGTGGCTGATAACGGCATTCCTGCTCGTCGCCGTGATGCCGGTGCTGGCCGGTGCCGTCACGATGCTGCTGATGGACAAGTACTTCGGCACCAGTTTCTTCTTCGCCGGTGGCGGCGGCGACCCGGTGCTCTACCAGCACGTGTTCTGGTTCTTCGGGCACCCCGAGGTCTACATCATGATTCTGCCGGCGTTCGGCA
>DASSNE010000015.1:0-61118 GCA_035688265.1 Gammaproteobacteria bacterium | reverse complement strand
GGCAAGTGCAAAATGAGCGCCTTGGGCGCGCTAATGCGCAAGCTCGTACACCTGGCCTACGGCGTGCTCAAGCACCGCAGCATCTATAATCCCGATCTCGTCACTCAGACTTGACCGGAGACACGGTATCTACATGGATGTATATACGGCGTCCCTGGGAGGAGTTACCGCATCACCGCCCCTCGCGATAACCTTAACGCCCACCCTCTTCCATCCGATCGAGTACGCCCCGCAGTTCAGAATCCAGGGGCGCATTGAACGCCAACGGCACATCATTCCACGGCGCAGTAAATCCAATGCTGGCCGCGTGCAAGAACATCCGCTTCAATCCCAACCTGCGCCATTCGCGGTTGGTCTCGTGCTCGCCGTACTTGTCATCGCCGGCCACCGGATGGCCCAGATGAGCGGCATGCACACGAATCTGATGGGTGCGGCCGGTACTGATCCGCGCCTCCACCAGCGTGCCCTGCTCATAGATCGTCAACGGCTTGAAATGCGTTTCGGCGGTCTTGCCCGTCTCATCCACATGGACGCGCCGCTCGCCGCCCGCGACCTGGTGTTTGCGTAACGCGACATTGACTGTCCCCGCGTCGTTCAAGCGGCCCGACAGCAGCGCCAGGTATTTCTTTTCCACCTCGCCGCTGCGCAACAACTCGTGCATCGCGCGCAGCCGGCTGCGCCGCTTCGCGATGAGGAGACAGCCGCTCGTTTCGCGATCGAGGCGATGCACCAGCTCCAGGTACGGCGCCTGCGGCCTCAACGCGCGCAGCGCCTCGATCGCGCCCAGGCTCAGACCGCTTCCTCCATGCACCGCAAGGCCCGCCGGCTTGTTCAGCACCAGCAGGCTGTCGTCCTCGTAAATGATGCAGTCTTTCAGCCAAGCCAGATCCTGGGCGCCCCGGACCGGCGGCTGCGCACTTGCCTGCTGTACCGGAGGAATGCGGACGTCGTCGCCGTCCTCCAGCCGGCGGGTCGGCTTCACCCGACGGCCGTTGACGCGCACCTGGCCGGTGCGCAGCAGCCTGTAGACGTGCCCTTTCGGCACGCCCTTCAGCGTCCTGAACAGAAAATTGTCGATCCGCTGGCCGACATCCTCCGCGCCGGCCACGGCATGACGAGCGGCTTTGTCGGCTGCGCTCAATGTGGTGCTCCAAATTATTGGAAATTAAAGAAAACTTGCCGGGCCGATTGCGGTGAAGCGCGTCCAGTTGCTATAGTACGCAACCGGTGGCTGTGGCGCGACTGCGCAACCTAACATAAAGTTGATCCGGCCGCCGTATTTATTGGAATTATTTCGGCTGCTCGCACTATGCGGGCGGCGAATAATTAATTAAACATTGGCGCTCCCATGCGCGGCATGGTCACGCAGCGCTGACGCTGGCAAGGATTCAGGCAGCCACGCAAGTTCGCGGCGCCGAATAGGGAATCCCACCGCAACCGTCAGCTGCGCGGCGCACAGCTTACGCGTATCCGGTCGAGTGCCTGAGAGATCGGCACAATGAAACGCATGCTTGTCAACGCAACTCAGAAGGAAGAGTTGCGCGTCGCCATGGTCGATGGTCAGACGCTTTACGATCTGGACATTGAAGTCCCCGGCCGCGAACAGAAAAAAGCCAACATCTACAAGGGACGCATCACCCGCGTCGAACCCAGCCTCGAAGCCGCTTTCGTCGATTACGGTGCCGAGCGTCATGGCTTCCTGCCGCTGAAGGAAATTTCCCGCAGCTACTTCACTTCGTCGCACGACGGCGACGGCGGCCGCGTCAACATCAAGGACGTGGTGCGCGAAGGCCAGGAAGTGATCGTCCAGATCGACAAGGAAGAGCGCGGTACGAAGGGCGCGGCGCTCACCACCTTCGTCAGCCTCGCCGGCCGTTTCCTGGTGCTGATGCCCAACAACCCGCGCGCCGGCGGTGTGTCGCGACGCATCGAGGGCGAAGACCGCGAAGAACTGCGTGCGGCGATCGCGACGCTGAACGTGCCCGAGGGCATGGGCATGATCGTCCGCACCGCCGGCGTCGGCCGCGGCTCGGAAGAACTGCAATGGGATCTCGATTATCTCGCCCAGGTGTGGCGGGCGATCGAGGAAGCCGCGACGCAAAAGCCCGCCCCATTCCTGATCTACCAGGAAAGCAACGTCATTATTCGTGCGCTGCGCGATTACCTGCGCACCGACATCGGCGAAATTCTCGTCGACGATCCGGACACGTACGAACTCGCCCGTGACTTCATGCAGCGGGTCATGCCGCAGAGCCTGTCGAAGCTCAAGCTCTACACCGACGACGTGCCGCTGTTCAACCGCTTCCAGATCGAAAGCCAGATCGAGGCGGCGTTCGGCCGCGACGTACGCCTGCCGTCCGGCGGCGCGCTGGTTATCGACCATACCGAGGCCCTGGTGTCGATCGACATCAACTCGGCGCGTGCGACCAAGGGCGGCGACATCGAGGAAACGGCGCTCAATACCAATCTCGAAGCCGCCGATGAAATAGCCCGCCAACTGCGCCTGCGCGACATCGGCGGCCTGGTCGTGATCGACTTCATCGACATGGGTCCGGTCAAAAACCAGCGCGAAGTCGAAAACCGGCTGCGCGCGGCGCTGAAAATGGACCGTGCGCGCATCCAGGTGGGGCGCATCTCGCGCTTCGGCCTGATGGAAATGTCGCGGCAGCGGCTGCGCCCTTCACTGGGCGAATTCACCCAGATCGTGTGCCCGCGCTGCGCCGGCGAAGGCCGCATCCGCGGCATCGAGTCGCTCGCGCTGTCGATCCTGCGGCTGATCGAAGAAGAAGCGATGAAGGAAGGCACCGGCCGCGTTGCAGCACACCTGCCGGTCGACGTCGCGACCTACCTGCTGAACGAAAAGCGCGAAGCGGTGATCGCGATCGAAAGCCGCTGCCGCGCCAACGTCGTATTGGTGCCGAACCCGCTGTTCGAGACCCCGCACTTCGAAATCCATCGCAGCCGCGACCAGGATCTGCCGGTCGACCAGGTCGAGTCCAGCTACAAGATGGCGGCCACGAACGTGCCGGAAGCCAACGGCTACCTGCGCCAACGGACTGCGGGACAACCGGAGGAGCCGGCCGTCAAGGCTATCTCCCCGAACGCACCCGCACCGGTGGCGGCACCCGAGAAGCACACCGCCGCGCCCGCCAAGGGCGGCCTGCTGGCGCGCCTGTGGGCGCTGCTGTTTGCCCCTGTGCCTGAAAAGCCGGCGCCGCGCAAAAGCGCCGCGAGCCGCAAGCCGCGTCCCGCTCCCTCGAAGCGTCCGGCGCGCAAATCCACCGCGCGCACCAGCGGCAACGGCGAAGGCCGTTCGCGCAGCAGCTCAGGAACCCGCAAGAGCGCCGGCCGCGACAGCAACCGCCAGGGCAGCGGCCGCCCCGGTAACGGCGCAGCGTCGAAGCCGTCGACAACAGCAGCCGCATCGGCCGAAAGCAAGCAAGCCAGTGCAGCGCCGAGCAAACCGAGCACCGGTCCGTCCGAAGACACCGCCAACGAACAAAAATCCAACCGCAGCGGCCGGAGCACCCGCCGCGGCCGTCGTGGCGGCCGTCGCCGGCGCCGCGCGCGCGGCGAGAACCGCGGTGAACAGCAAGGCAACTCGACGCAAAATAACGGCAATGCCGGTCACAACGCAGCGGAACGCGACCAGACTGCAAAGCCCGCTGCCTCGAACGACAAGCCCTTGTCTGAAAACGGCACAAGTCCGGCTCCTGTCGAACCGAAGTCTGTAGCTCCCGCGCCGGAAACGAGGCCACACCAGCCAATGCCGGAACCGAAACCGGAACATCGCGAGCCATCCCCGCCGCCGGCCTCAACCGGGAACGCATCGCCGCCGCCCGCGCTGCGAGAGATTTACGAGCAGCGGCGTCGCGAGGAATCGGTCAGCGCCGATCGCTCGCCGGAAACGTCCGGCGAGGACACATCACGCAAGCCTGATTGACTGTCGGCTGTATGTAATCCCAAGCGGCGCGTGCTATCGCGCCGCTCTCACTGCTCCATCATTGCAATAGCCGGGTCGAGCTTCGCCGCCCGGCGTGCCGGCAGCCAGCAGGCGACCAGCGTGACCGCACATAGCACGACTGCACTTCCGATCAATGTCGCCGGATCGAATGGGGCGACGCCGAATAACTGTGCAGATAGCAGGTAACCGACAGCACCGCCAGTCCCAAACCGGCTGCCACTCCGACGGCAAGCAGCTTCAGAACGCTCAAGACAGCGCGGTATTTGCGCCGATGCTGAGCGCCAGCGTCAGGATTGCCGCGGCGGCAAAGCCGGGATTGGTTGCGAGTTGGCGGACGCCGAAACGCAGGCCGTTTAGAAAGCCGCTCATGCTTTGATTCTCCCTTCGTGCCGGATGCGGATGCGTTTCCCCCGCTACCCCAAGTACGGAGCAAGAATCGTGCCAAATTCGCGGTATCATTTTATTTCAATAGCTTACGACGTACCTCTAATGCTATTTCTTGTTTGACGTGTTCGGTTATGGGACGCAGTTGTTCGGAAATGGGACGGAGCTATTACCGCTTGCCCGCACCGCCCACGACAACTGCCGCCGCTTGCCGGCGGCGCAGATGCGCTATCAAGCCATCGCTCGCCTTTTCCACCAGATCAAGGACGTGGCCGAAGCCGTCCTGGCCGCCGTAGTATGGATCAGGGACCGAACGCTCCTTCGTGTCGGGGGCGAAGTCCAGAAACAGCTTAAGCCTTGACTGGTATTCCGGTGGGCACATCGCCTGCAGGTAATTGAGGTTTGCCTCGTCCATCGCGAGGACGTAATCGAAGTGGGCGAAATCCTGGTCGCCGACGACCCGCGCCCGCATGTCGGCGAGGTCCACGTCCCGCTCCCGTGCGGCGGCCTGTGCACGCGCGTCCGGCGCGGCGCCGAGATGGTAGGCGTGCGTACCTGCGGAGTCGACTTCAACCTCGAGTTCCGGCGCCTTCTCGGCCAGGCGCTTGCGGAACACGCCCTCCGCGGTCGGTGAGCGGCAGATGTTGCCCATGCATACAAAAAGTACTGATATCTTAGTCACTTGCGATATATTTAAAGAATATGGATTAGGTTATAAATTCGCCATGGCGGCCTCAACACGCGCCAGGTCGGCGGCCGTATCGACACCGGCCGGCGGCGCGGGATCGACCGTCTCGACGGCGATGTGGATGCCGAGCCACAAGGCGCGCAACTGCTCCAGCCGCTCCGCAAGTTCCAGCCGGCACGGCGGCGTTTGCGTAAGCGTTTTCAGTGTTTCGACGCGGTATGCGTACAGGCCGATGTGGCGCAGTGCGCCTGCGGCCGGGTTGCTCTTCATCTTCGCGTGCTCGACTTCCCGAACCCTCACCCCTGGCCCCTCTCCCGCAGGGAGAGGGGAATCAGACCCGGCGCTACGCTCGAACGGGATCGGCGCGCGGCTGAAGTACAGAGCATGCCCTTCGGCGTCGCACACCACTTTGACGGCGTTGGGGTTTTCGAATTCCCTTCGATCAGTAATCGGCGTTGCCAGCGTCGCGATACCGGCGCTTTCGACGGCAGCCAGTTTTTGGGCGGCAGCGGCGATCAATGGTGGAGACATGAGCGGCTCGTCGCCCTGCAGGTTGACGACGATCTCGTCGGGCCGCCAGCCACATTTTGCGGCCACTTCGGCAATGCGGTCCGTGCCGCTGGCATGTGTGGCAGACGTCAGCATCGCATCCGCCCCGAAAGCCCGGCAGGCTTCGGCAATACGCTCGTCGTCGGTGGCGACTGTGACGTCGATCGCGCCACTGGCGATTGCGCGTTCGTATGTGTGCTGCACCAGCGGCTTCCCGGCAATCATCGCGAGCGGTTTGGCCGGCAGGCGTTCGGAGTCGTAGCGCGCCGGAATCACGACGTGGAATTGCACCCGTGGATCGGACTCAGGCCGTGACTTCTTCATCCGGCTCCAGCGTGCGTGCCTCGTCCTCCAGCATTACGGGGATATCGTCCCGGATCGGGTAGGCGAGGCGGTCCAGCTTGCAGATCAACTCGCCGGCAGTCTTGTCGTACACCAGCGGTCCCTTGCAGATCGGGCAGGCGAGAATGTCGAGGAGTTTCTTGTCCATAGGTTGTCCTTTAGTCTGGAGACCTCATTTTACGCGGACCAGGCCGGCGATGCGCGCCAGCAGATCCTCGGCCTCCGCTTGCGGCAGCCGGGCTTCCGCCGGCACCGTCCAGAGCCGCTCGTCATCGACGGCGGGAAACTTGACGGCATCCTTTTCGGTCATCAGCACCGGCAGGTCGTCGCTGAAGGCGACGTCCTCGATGTCCAGCGCGGCATGGTCGGGAAACGGATGCGCGATCACGTCGAGGCCGCGCTCGCGCAGCATGGCGAAAAATTGCTCCGGATGGCCGATACCGGCGACGGCGTGGACCGTCGAATCGCGGAACGATTCAAGAGGACGGGCGCTTTCATCAGCCAGCGAACGCGCCACAGACAGATCCAGCGTCATCGACAGCGCGCCCGCCAATGCGAAATGACTGGCATCGCCCTTGATGACGATGCAATCCACCTGGTCCAGCCGTGCGGCGGGTTCGCGTAGCGGGCCGGCCGGCAGCAACCAGCCGTTGCCAAGGCCGCGTTCGCCGTCGATCGTCGCGATTTCGAAATCGCGCGCCAGCCCGTAATGCTGCAGGCCGTCGTCGGCGATGATGACATCGACTGACTCGTTGTCGACCAGGCGCGCGGCGGCGGCCGCGCGATCCGGGCCGGCGACGACCGGGCATTGCGTCGCCCGCGCGAGCAGCACCGCTTCGTCGCCGACTTCGGCCGCGGCGCTCGCCGGCGTCACATCGCGGGGCCAGTAACGCGCCTGGCCGCCGTAGCCGCGCGTGACGATACCGGGCCTGATGCCACGTTCGCGCAATGCCCTCGCCAGCCAGATCGTGAACGGCGTCTTGCCACTGCCGCCGGCGGTGATGTTGCCGACGACCACCACCGGCGCCGCTAATCGGCGGCTCGGTAGCAGCCCGCGACGGTAGCCCGCACGGCGCAGCGCGCTCGCGCCTCGGAACACGTAGGAAAGGAGTTGCAGGCCGAACGGCGGCCGTCGTTTGCCGTACCAAGTCGCGACCAGTGCGCGTTCGAGCTTATTCGCGAAGCGGGGCATCCGGTTCCCGGAACTGCATGCGGTAAAGATTCGCGTAGGCGCCCTCCGCGGCCAGCAGGCTCGCGTGCGTGCCGGTTTCGATAATGCGGCCGTGATCCAGCATGACGATCTGGTCGGCCCTTTCGACCGTCGACAGCCGGTGCGCGATCACCAGCGTCGTGCGCTCGTGCATCAGCGCTTCGAGCGCCTGCTGAATGTGCCGCTCGGCGGTCACATCGAGCGCCGACGTCGCTTCGTCAAGAATCAGGATCGGCGCATCCTTGAGCAGCGCGCGGGCAATCGCGATGCGCTGGCGCTGCCCGCCGGACAGCAACAGGCCGCGGTCACCGACGATGGTGTCGAGCCCGTCCGGCAGCGCGCGAACGAAATCCAGCGCATGCGCCGCATCGAGCGCCGCTTCGATGGCCGTGCGGTCAGCCTCCCCGAGGCTTCCGTAGGCTACGTTATGCGCCAGCGTATCGTTAAACAGCGTGACATCCTGGCTGACCAGCGCAATCTGGCGGCGCAGATCGGGGAGACGATAGTCGCGCAGGTCGCGCCCGTCGAGCAGCACGCTGCCCTCGCGCGGATCGTAAAAACGCGGCAACAGGTTTGCGAGCGTGCTCTTGCCGCTACCGGAATGACCGACCAGCGCCAGCGTTCGCCCCGCTTCGATCTTGCACGACACGCCTCGCAGCACGTCGCCCTTGGCGGGATCGTAGGCAAAATGAATATCGCGAAACTCGACGTCGCCGCGCGCGCGCCCGATCGGCGTCGGTCCGCCGGCGTCTTCGGAATCGGCATCCAGCAACTCGAAAATGCTCTCGCCGGCGGCTATGCCTTTTTGCAGCGGTGATGTCACGCTCGTCAGGTGTCTGAGCGGCGCCATCAGCATCAGCGCCGCCGTCAGAAACGACACAAAGCTGCCGACCGTGATCGAATGCAGCACCGTCCCGCTGGTGGCAAGGAAGATAATCGCCGCGATGCCGAGGCCGGCGATGAATTGCACCACCGGCATGCTGGCCGCATTGGTCGCGGCGAGTTTGACGTTCAGGTAACGGTTGCGCTCGTTGACGGTTTCGAACTGCCGGTTTTCATGCTCTTCGCCACCAAAGATCTTGACCACGCGGTGGCCGGTGATGACCTCCTCCGTCAGCCGCGTCACATCGCCCATCGAGTCCTGAATGCGGCGACTGTAACGGCGAAAGCGCTGGCTCACGTAGCGCACCAGCCAGACGATCACCGGCCCCAGCACGATTACCAGCAGCGACAACTTCCAGCTCACCCAGAACATCCAGACGAGCAAGCCGATGACGGTCAGGCTGTCCTGTACCAGCGTGGTTACCGCCGTGCTGGTCGCCTCCGCCACCTGCTCGATGTTGTACGTCAGCTTGGACACCAGCACGCCGGCGGCGCTACGGTCGTAATAGGCCGTCGGCAGCGTCAGGAACTTGTGAAACACGTCGGCGCGCAGCGACTTGATGACCCGCCGGCCGACCCAGTTGATATAGAACTTGGAGAGGAAGGCCGCAACGCCGCGCAGGATGAAGATACCGACGATCGCGAGCGGCACCGCGCGAATCGCCTCCGGATCGTGATTCACAAAGCTGCCGTCAAGCAACGGCTTCATCAGGTATGCGAAGGCCGGCTGCGTGAACGCGTAGACGATCATCCCGACCATCGCCAACGTGAACAGCTTCCAGTACGGGCGCACGTAGCCGAGCAGCCGCCGGTAAATCGCGAGCGAGCGCGTGTCGAGCGGCTGCTTGCTCATTATTTTGTGTGCGTTGTGACGATGTTGAGGTGCGTAAAGCCGAGTTCGCCGGCAACGTCCATCGCCGTGACCACCGACTGGTGCGTCGTGCGCGCATCGGCGCGAATCGTCAGCGGCCGCTTGAACCGGCCATCGGCTGCCGCCGCCAGCGTCTTCTTCAACGCGTCGGCGCTGCCGTTGGTCAACCGGCGGCCGTTGATGTAGTAATGGCCTTTGGCATCGATCGCCACGACGATGGGGGACTGCGCCGCCTGCGCCGCCGAGGCCGCCGCTTTCGGCAGCTCGATCTGCACGTCGCCATGCTTGATGAACGTGCTCGTCAGCATGAAAAACACCAGCAGCACCAGCACCACATCAACGAGATTGATGATGTTGAGTTCGGGCTCCTCGACGGGCCGCCGGGTGAGCTTCACGCCGCCTCGTCCTGCAATTCTTCGTCCCGGCGCTCGCTGATCGTATCGACCAGCTTGATGGCTTCCTGCTCCATCATCACGACCAGGTACTCGATCCGCCCGCGCAGATAGCGGTACGCGATCAGCGCGGGGATTGCTACCGCGAGACCGGCCGCGGTGGTCACCAATGCCTGTGCCACACCGGCCGCCATCATCGTCGGATCGCCGCCGGCGCGGGCGCCCAGCGCGCCGAACGCGCTCATGATGCCGATCACCGTGCCGAGCAGACCCAGCAGCGGCGAAATCGACGCGATCGTACCGAGCGTATTGAGATACCGCTCCAGCTCATGCACGACATGCCGGCCCGTATCCTCGATGCTTTCCTTCATCAGAACGCGGTCCCGATGCCGGTTCTCGAGTCCCGCCGCGAGCATGCAGCCGAGCGGCGAGCCCTTCCTGAGCGCGTCGAGATTTTCTTCCGTCAGCTCGTCCTTGCTCAGCCAGCTCCAGATCTGCGCCCGCAGATGGGACGGCAGCACCCGCTTCGGCTGCAGCGTCCACAATCGCTCGACAATAATGCTCACGCCGATCACCGAGCACAGGATGATCGGCCACATGATCCAGCCGCCGGCTTCGATTATTTCAAGCATCTACCCTTACTTCCCCAGCGAAATCCAAACTGACGCGAGGCGGTGGTGCGGTGCCTCCTCTCAGGGCTGTGTGAGGCAGGATGCCGAACCCAGAGCCTACAGGGATGTATTTACGGCGTCCCTGAGAGAAGTTACCGCGTCGCCGGCGCGTCACCGTTTCAGCAACCGAGGATCATACTGGATTTCGCCATTATTCACAGGACGTTTCGCCCGCCCGCGTCCACAAACGGCGATGATCCGGCCGCCAGGCGGCAATCAACTTGACCTTTTTCGTAACGCGCAGATGAATCGCCCCGCACGCGGCCGTATTCAGCAGATCCGCCCCGACCGCGCGATAACGCGCCTTCACGACCGCACGCGGAAAATCCCACTGATTCCGGTACCCGACCGGAAACAGCACGAAATCCGGATCGACCGCCTGCACGAACGGCATGCTCGACGAACTGGCGCTGCCGTGATGCGGCGCGACCAGGATATCGCTCGACAGCTTCGCGCGATCCTCCGCCACCAGCCGTTGCTCGGCCTCCACCTCGATATCGCCGGTCAGCAGCGCGCTGCCGCCGGCCGCCGATATCTTGAGCACGCAGGAACGATTATTGTCCGACTCCAGACCCTCAGCGCTCGGCGGATTAAGAATCGCAAATGCCACGCCATCCCAGCGCCAGTGCTCGCCGGCGACGCAGGCGGCCGAACCGGGAAACTGCGAACCCGCACTCGTCACCACCAGCAACTGCGGGTACGCCGCCAGTACCGACTGCGCGCCGCCGGCATGGTCGCTGTCGCCGTGACTGATCAGCAGCATGTCCGGGTCGGCGATATCGAGGCTGCGCAAATAAGGCACGACCACCAGATCGCCCGTATCCGAGCCGCTGCCGAAATCGGGGCCGGTATCGAAAATCAGCGTGTGCGCGTGCGTCCTGACGACTGCCGAGAGCCCCTGCCCCACGTCGAGCAGCGTCAGATCGAATCCGCCCTTCGGCGGAATCGCGCGCGGCGCCAATAGCAACGGCGCGATCAGCACCGCCCCCAGCCAGCGCGCCGGAATACCGCGCGGCGCAAGCAGCAACATCACCCCCGCGACCGCCAGCAGGACCAGCCAGATCGAGGGCGTCGGCAGATGCATCTGCGCCTGCGGCAGTGCGGCGAACCACGTCAATACCGGCCACAGGCCCTTCAGGCACAGTGCCGCCCCACCCAGGAAAAACTGGCCCGCCGGCAGCCACATTGCACCAGCCACTACGCCCACCAATGCCAACGGCACCACCGCCAGCTCGAATACCGGGATTGCAATCAGGTTCGCGAACGGCCCCACCACCGACGCCTGCCCGAAGAACAACGTCAGAAACGGCAATAAACTGACGCTCACCGCCACCTGCGCCCAGAGCATCGTCCGCAGCCAGCCGCGCCGCGGCCGGCCGGCGAACACGTAGATCAGCACCGCCACGGCCCCGAACGACAGCCAGAACCCCGGCGACGCGGGCGCCAGCGGATCGATCAGCAGCACCCCGATCAGCGCCATCGCCAGGACGGAAAGCGGGCGCGTCTCGCGCCCGCGCCAAAGCGCAACGGCAGCCACCGCGAACATAATCAGCGCGCGCTGGACCGGAATGCCGAAGCCGGCAATCAGCGAATAGGCGATGGCGACAACCAAACCGCCGGCCACCGCCGCCCGCCGCGCCGCCAACCGCTCGCAAAGCCGCAAGCTGCGCCGCCAGCAAAAGCCGATCAACCACCCGATGAAACCCGCCACCAGCACGATATGCGAGCCCGAGATCACTACCAGGTGAGTAATGCCCGTGCGACGGAACAAATCCCACTGCGCGCCCGGAATGTCGTGGCCGTCGCCGATAGTCACGCCCTTGAGAATGCCGGCGTAAGGATTCCCCGGCACCGCGTGATCGATCACCGCCGCGAAGCGGCGCCGCCAATGCAACAGCAAGCCGCCGCCGTCGGCGCCGATCCGCTTCGCCCGCCCGTGGCGCACATAGCCGGTCGCATCGATGCCGTTGCGAAACAGCCAGCCCTCGTAATCGAACCCGCCAGGATTCTGAAAGCCATTCGGCCGCTTCAGGCGGACCCGGAACCGCCAGGTTTCGCCGGCGCGCGGCATCGTGTCCGGCCAGTACCAGTTCAGGCGGATATTACGCGGCGGCTTCGCAAGCGGCTTCGGGCTGCCGAAATGAGTTACGCGCAACGTCATCCGCACCAGCCGCCCCTCACGTTTCGGAAACGGTTGTACGATGCCGGTGACATTCAGATCGAGGCCTTCAAGCGCTTGCGGCAACCGGTGCTGCAACGCGCCATGCGCCGACCACCAGGCCCACCCAAAGCCGAGCGCAGCGACAAACAGATAGCGGCCGAGCGTCCAGCGCGAAGCGATTGCGAGCGGTATCAGAACCAGCAGCCAGCGAGCCGATGGCAGGTCAGGCAGATAATCGAGGAGCATGACGCCGAGCAGGAGAGAGAGCGCGGCCGCAGGAAAGCTTAGAGCTACATCGCGCTTATTCTCTGCTACAAATTTTTTTTGCAGTATTACAGCGCCAGGCAATCAAACACCCCCTTCACCCCAACCCAGCTTTTTCCCTCTCGCCCCTGAGGGAGAGGGAGTAAAGAACTTTCTCGTGCCGGCCACGACGGCCGGCTTCTTCTCCCGCGACATCGAGCGCAGCCGAAGATCGGGCTGAAAAGGGGGAAACAAGGAACATTGTCCGAAGCCATGGATGGCTGAGTTATGTTCCGGCCCCCTTTTTCAGCCCGATCTTCGGGAAGTCCAAAGTGCAGGATGCACTTTGGACCAAGCGACAGTCGCATGGCTTTGGTTACTTTCCCCGTAAGGAAAGTAACTCGCCGTAGGGGGTCGACACCCCCGGCTAAATAGCCCGCCGCCGCAGGCGGCACAAACCCTAACTCAAAACCCCATCAGCCAACGTATAAACCCGCCCCATACGCTGCGCCAGTCCCGCATCATGTGTAACCACAACCATACTGGTCCCCAGTTCTTCATTAAGCTCAATCATCAAATCGTAAACATTATTCCCGGCAGCCGCGTCGAGATTACCGGTCGGTTCGTCAGCCAACACGCAAGCAGGCCGCGTAATCAGCGCCCGCGCAACCGCCGCCCGCTGCCGTTCCCCGCCCGAGAGTTCCCCGGGCTTGTGCTCAACCCGCTGGCCAAGCCCCACACGATCCAGCAATTCCGCCGCCGCCTCTTCCGCCGCACCCGGCGCATCGCCACGAATCAACAACGGCATCGCCACGTTTTCCAGCGCCGTGAATTCCGGCAGCAAATGATGAAACTGGTACACGAATCCGATCGCGCGATTGCGCAACTCCCCCTGCCTGACTCGATTCATGCGGCTGATGTTTTGCCCGTTGATGAGTACCTCGCCGCCCGTCGGCCGATCGAGGCCGCCGAGCAGATGCAGCAACGTGCTTTTCCCCGATCCCGATGCGCCGACAATCGCCACCCGTTCGCCGCGCGCCAGCGTAAAGTTCACATCCCGCAGCACCTGCACTTCCAGCCCGCCTTCGACGTACCGGTGGGCGAGATGCCGGCACTCGATGACCGGCGCGTCTTCGACTGTGGCAACACTATTCATAACGAAGCGCCTGCGCGGGGCGGACGCGGGATGCGCGCCACGCCGGATACAGCGTCGACAGCAGCGTCAGCACGAACGCCGAGCAAACGATCTTGATCACCTGCCCCCACTGCAACTGCGACGGCAGATCGCTGATGTAATAGACGCTCGCCGGCAGCAGGTTGACGTGAAACACGTGCTCCAGGAAGTGCATGATGTCGTTGATGTTCTGCGCCAGCAGAATGCCGAAAATCAACCCGAGGATAATGCCGACTATGCCGATCAGTGTCCCCTGCACGATGAACACGCGCATGATCGCCCCAGGCTTGGCGCCGAGCGTGCGCAGAATCGCAATGTCGGCCTGCTTGTCGTTGACGACCATCACCAGCGTGGAGACGATGTTGAACGCCGCCACCGCGATGATCAGCGACAGAATCACGAACATCACGCCTTTTTCAGTCTGGATCGCCTGGAAGAAATTGGCGCGCGTCTGCGTCCAGTCCTGAACGTAATAGCGGCCGTGGAACTCAAGGATCAGCTTGCGCGCGACCATCGGCGCGAGAAACAGGTTGTCGAGCTTGAGGCGCACACCGCTGACTGCCGAACCCATGTTGAGCAGCTTGCGCGCGTCCTGGATGTTGATTTCGGCGAGCGACGTGTCGTAAGTGTATTCGCCGGCCTCGAACAGGCCCGCGACATGGAAGCGTCGATAGCGCGGGATAAAGCCCGCCGGCGTCACATTGCCCTGCGGCACCATCAGAATCACGTTGTCGCCGACGCCGACGCCCAGCTTCATCGCGAGGTAGCGGCCGAGCACGATGTTCCAGCTATCCGGCGTAAGCGCCTTGAAGCTCCCGGCGACCATCTTGTGCGCAATCGCCGACACCTGCTCTTCCTTCGCTGGCGCGACGCCGCGAATCAGCGCGCCACTGACGTTGCCGCCGTTCGCCAGCAGCCCCTGCCCCGACACATACGGCGCCTTGCCGATCACGTGCGGATTCTCGCCGGCGACATCGCCTACATGTCGCCAATCCTGAAGCTGACCGTCGAACCCGCTGATCGTCACATGCGCCGTAAAGGCGAGAATCCGCGAGCGCAATTCCTTGTCGAAACCGTTCATCACCGACAGCACCGTGATCAGCGCCATCACTCCGACAATGATGCCGAGCACCGAGATCACGGAAATGAACGAAATGAAGTGATTGCGCCGCTTGGCGCGCAGGTAGCGCAGGCCGACGAAAAGTTCGAACGGTCGAAACATGGGCCGCCATTAAACCACAATCCGGCCCGCCGTATGCTATATTTTCGAGCGCCCGAACCAATGGGAGGCGGCCATGAAAACGATTCCAGCTCTCTTGCTCGGCGGGGCGCTGCTGGCGCTTGCGGCCGGTGCGGCGGCGGCCGATGAGCAGTCCGCGACGCATTCGATGCATTCGGTAAGCCAGCCGGTTCACGGCATGACGATGCAAAACGTGGTGCATATATTCGGCGAGCCGGTCAAAAAGATTCCCGCGGTGGGCGATCCGCCGATTACGCGTTGGGTGTATCCGCACTACGTCGTCTACTTCGAACGCGACATCGTGCTGCACACGGTTTCCAAGGCCAAGCCGTTTCACGACGCACCGCCGACGCCGGTGACTCATATCGTCAGTGGCGCTACTGGCTGACCGGCGGCTGCCCGCCGAGTGGGAGCCGCAGAGCGGCGTCCTGCTGACATGGCCGCGCCCGGACGGCGCCTGGGCCTCGATGCTCGGGCCCGTCGAGCGCGTCTTCGCGCGGATCGCGCGCGAGATCAGCCGCCGCGAACGGCTGCTGGTGGTGGTTTCCGACGCCGCCCACCGCGCGCACGTGCGCGGGCTGATCGCGACGGCCGGCGGCGACATGGAACGCCTCGACCTGCACATCGCCGCTTCCGACGACACGTGGGCGCGCGACCACGGCCCGATCACGGTCACGACGGCTGACGGTCCGCTGCTGCTCGACTTCACGTTCAATGGCTGGGGCGGCAAATATCCGGCCTCGCGCGATAACGCCATCAACCGCGAGCTTGCCACGCACGGCCTCTTCGGCAACACGCCCATCGAGTCGCTCGACCTGGTCCTCGAAGGCGGCAGCATCGACAGCGACGGCGCGGGCACGCTGCTCACCACGCGCCGCTGCCTGCTGCATCCGGGCCGCAATCCCCGCTTGACCGCGGCCGAGATCGAGGCGCGGCTGCGCGATGCCTTCGGCATCAAGCGCGTGCTGTGGCTGGAGTATGGCGCGTTAGCCGGCGACGACACCGACAGCCACGTCGACACCCTCGCCCGCTTCGCCGGGCCGGACACGATTCTGTACCAGGCCTGCAGCGATGAAGAGGATGAAAACTATACTGAACTCAAAGGCATGGAAACGGAACTTCGTGCTTTACATGATGTGAACGAGGCGCCCTACCGGCTCGTTCCACTGCCCTCGCCGCGCCCGATCCACGATGCGCAGGGCCGACGGCTGCCGGCCAGCTATGCCAATTTCCTGATCATCAATGGCGCCGTCCTGGTGCCGTCGTACGACGACCCGATGGACGAAATTGCGCGAGAGTCGATTGCCGGCTGCTTCCCCGGGCGCGAAACTGTCGGCATAGATTGCCTGCCGCTGATCCACCAGTTCGGCAGCCTGCACTGCGTCACCATGCAACTTCCGGAGGGCGTACTTGGAACGGACGAATAAGCGGCTGCGCGTTGCGCTCGTTCAACATGCTTGCAGTGCCGACCGCGAAGTCAACCTGGCGGTGACGATCGATGGCATTCGCAAGGCTGCGAGGCAGGGCGCGCGCCTGGTGCTGCTGCAGGAACTGCACGCCGGTCCCTATTTCTGCCAGCGCGAAGACACGCAGGCTTTCGACTGGGCGGAATCCATTCCGGGGCCCACCACCGACAAGCTGGGCGAAGTCGCGCGTGAGCTGAATGTCGTGATCGTCGCGTCGCTGTTCGAGCGGCGCGCGGCCGGGATTTATCACAACACCGCCGTGGCAATCGAAACGGACGGCAGCATTGCCGGCCGCTATCGGAAGATGCACATCCCGGACGATCCGGGTTACTACGAAAAGTTTTACTTCACGCCGGGCGATCTGGGCTTTCGCCCCATCGACACTTCAGTCGGCAAACTTGGCGTATTGGTGTGCTGGGACCAGTGGTATCCCGAAGCCGCGCGCCTGATGGCGCTCGCCGGCGCCGACATGCTCCTCTACCCGACTGCCATCGGCTGGTCCGCCGAGGACGACAACGACGAGCAGACGCGCCAGCGCGACGCCTGGACGACCATCCAGCGCGGCCACGCCATTGCCAACGGCCTGCCCGTCCTCGCCTGTAACCGCACCGGCTTCGAACCCGATCCGGCGGACGAACGGTACGGCATCGACTTCTGGGGTTCGAGCTTCGTTTGCGGCCCGCAGGGAGAAATACTGGCGCAGTCGCCCATCGATCAGCCCGATGTGCTGATTGCGGATATCGATCTGACGCGCTCGGAACACGTGCGCCGTATCTGGCCGTATTTCCGCGACCGGCGTATCGATGCGTATGACGATCTGCTGAAGCGATTCAGGGATTAAACCGGCGTCCGTCAACTGTAGCCGAACATCGGCGGGAAGATGGCAACGACAAGCGCTGCCCAGAGCGCGTACACCGGCAGGTAAGCCGTCTGCCACCACTCAAGGCTCGTAAACGCGCCGCGCCCGCGCAGGAAGCGGATGTAGAGCACCGCGGACCACACCAGGTTCGCCAGCAGAATCACATTCTCGCCCAGGGCGGCCACACGATTCGGCGTAAAGCCGAACTCGGTGATGCGCGCGGCGATCGCCCACAGCGCAACGACGTCGGCGATTAGCGCGCTGACCACCAGCACGACCTGCACTACGTCGAAGACCCCGGGAGGCGACTCGGCGTCGCGTGCGGAAATGCAATACAGCAGCAGGCCCAGGACCACGGCCAGGAGCAGGTCGAACGCGATGAGAACGTTGCGCTCGATATCGACGCCATGACCGGTCCAGACCAGAGCGCCGAGAAATGCAACCAGCACGGCGGCGAACAGGGGCGTAAAGAGACGCGTCAACACCGGCGCCATATTCTCGATTACGCTCTGCTTGGCCTCCACCAGCCAGGAGCCGACCAGCACGGCGCCGACCGCGCCACACGGCAGCAGCCAGAAAGTGAAGAACGGTTCCGCGTCGATTCCGATCGCCTTGAACAGCAACGCCATGAAGCCGGTGAGGACACCGCCGCCGAGCGCGATGAGTACGTAGTAAATGAACAGTTCGCCGGAGAAGCGAATAAAGTCCATGCGGCCCGCGATCTCGCCCCAGCGACCGCCGGCATAGGCAATGCCCACGATGAACCAGAGCGCGATCGGCAGGTGCAATGCGGCAAGCGCTTCCGTGTCGCTGCCCGCAGCAAAGGGATAGACATTGGCGAATACCACTGCCGCGACGAATGCCGCAATCAGCCAACGGAAAGTGCGGGCATCCAGCCGTCGCTTCCAGACGAAATAGCCCGTCAACAGGGGCAGTACAAACAGACTCAGATTGCGGGCGTAAACGCCGGCGCCCTGTTCCAGGAACTCGATATTCCGGTCCAGTTCGAGCCCGAAGAGCGCGGGCAACTTGAATGCCGCTGCCGCCGCCACCGCAAGGCAAAAGGCGACAATGGCGTCCGTCCGGACTCGCGCGAGTTCCCCGGAATCGGCGGACACAACGACGAGCTGCTTCCACAGGCGCTCCGAATGCTCGCGCGCGAACTCGCGCGACAGCGCATCGAGATTGCCCAGGCGCTTGACCGCCACCAGGAAGGCTTCTTCGGCGGCGAGACCCGCCTCCACCAGTGCGGTGATCTGCTCGCGCAGATGGTCTTCCAGTTCCGCGACGTCGACCGAATGAATGGTTTGCCGGCGGCGGAGATAGCTCCGCCACTGGTCGATCTGTTCCTCGAGAGACAGCGTGTGCCCGGCCGCCGACATCGCTCAGACTCCTTCCGCGAGCGGCGCGGCTGACGCCATCCCGCCGGGAAGCGACAACCCCTTCCAGATACCCCGCAACGTCGCGTCCACTGCCTGCCACTGCCGGTGTTCTTCGGCCAACTGCCGGTGGCCGGAGCGCGTGATGCGATAGTACTTGCGCCGGCGGCCGCTGTCCGCGACTTCCCACCGTGCCTGGATGTGGCCAAGCCGTTCGAGCCGATGCAGGACGGGGTAAAGCATCCCGTCGGTCCACTCCATCCGCCCGCCGGATAGCTCCCGAACGCGCTTGAGAATGGCGTAGCCGTAGCTGTCCTCGTCCGCCAGGATCGCCAGAACGATCGGTGTCGAGGAAGCCGCTACCAGATCCTTGTTAATCGCCATCGCTCCACCCGGACCCGTCGATTCGACCATACATGATGCTGTTATACATTGTTCTGCTAGGTACGTCAAGATCGCGGGAATGATCCGCATCGCCGCTGCGCATCGCCGCCGCAAAACCGTGTGCGATAATAGGCAATCCCGTAAATCACGCCTTTCCGTTCAATGCCCGTCGCCAAGCTCAACGACCCTACTCTGCCCCGCTCCGGCCAGCGCATTGCCTGGCGCGGCCTGTTCGGCTCCGCCGCCGCGCTCGCGCTCGCCCATGCCGCCCGCAAGGCCGGGGGGCCATTGCTCGTCGTTGCCGCCAGCGCCCGCGACGCCGATCGGCTCGAAGGCGAGTTGCGCTATTTTCTCGGCGACGGCAGCCTGCCGGTACTGCACTTCCGCGACCGCGAAACGCTGCCCTACGACATTTTTTCCAGCCACCAGGACATCGTGTCCGACCGGCTCAGCGCGTTGTTCGCGCTCACCCAGCTCGAGCGCGGGATCGTGCTGGCCGCGGCGCCGACGCTGCTGGAACGGCTGCCGCCCAAGCCCTACGTCGCGACCAACTCGCTGGTCCTTGAAGTCGGCCAGAAGATCGACCCGGAAACGCTGCGCATCCGGCTGGAAACCGCCGGTTACCGCTGCGTCTCTCAGGTGATGGAACATGGCGAATTCGCGGTGCGCGGCGCACTGATCGATCTTTTTCCGATGGGCTCGGACACGCCGTACCGGCTCGATCTGTTCGACGACGAACTCGACACGCTGCGCACATTCGACCCGGAAAACCAGCTTTCGCTCGACAAGCTCGAGCGGGTGCGCCTGCTGCCGGCGCGCGAGTTTCCGCTCGATGACGACGGCGTCCGCGGGTTCCGCCAGCGCTACCGCAGCCGCTTCGAAGGCGACCCGCAGCGCAGCCAGATCTACCGCGACATCAGCAACGGCATTGCGCCCGGCGGCATCGAGTACTACCTGCCGCTGTTTTTCGACGAAACCTGCCACCTCGGCGATTACCTGCCGGGCAACGCGGTGGTCGTGACCATGGAAGGCGCCGAGGCAGCCCTGCAGCAAACCTGGGAACAGATCGGCCAGCGTTTCGAACAGCGCGGGCACGATATCGAACGGCCGCTGCTGCCGCCGGCCGAAGCGTTTATCGCGCCGGGCGTGTTGCAGGCGGCATTCGAACAGCGTGCAACGATCCAACTCGCCGACTCGGTCGCCGACGAGTCGGCCAGCGAATATCGCAGCGAGCCGCCGCCGGCGCTGCTGGTGGATACGCGCTCTGACGAACCGTTGCGTGCGCTTCTCGACTTTGCAGCCGACAATCCCGACATGCGCATTCTGTTCGCGGTCGAGTCGGCCGGCCACCGCGAAAGCCTCGCCAACCTGCTGCGTCGCCGCGACATCGCGCCCCGACCGGTGACCGGTTGGGCCGATTTCGTCCGTGGCGACGCGCGCTTCAACTTGGGAATCGCGCCGATCGACAAGGGCCTGCTGCTGCCACAGGTCAACCTCGCCGTCATCACCGAGGATCAGCTCTTCGGCGAGCGCGTCAGCCAGCGGCGCCAACGCCGCGTCGGCCGCGACCCCGACAAGATCATTCGCGACCTCACCGACCTCAGTGTCGGTGCACCGGTGGTCCACGAGGATCACGGCGTCGGCCGCTATCTCGGCTTGCAGACGCTGGCCGTCTCCGGCGTTGAAACCGAGTTCCTGACGCTCGAATATGCCGGCGGCGACAAGCTGTACGTGCCGGTCGCGCAACTGCACCTGATCAGCCGCTACACCGGCGGCTCACCGGAAAGCGCGCCGCTGCACAAGCTGGGTGGCGATCAGTGGTCCAAGGCGAAGCGCCGTGCGGCCGAGCAGGCGCGCGACGTGGCGGCCGAACTGCTTGACGTCTACGCGCGCCGCGCGGCGAACACCGGCCATGCGTTCCAGTTTGACGAAGCCGATTACCAGGCGTTCGTATCCGCGTTCCCGTTCGAAGAAACGCCGGACCAGCTCACGGCGATCGAACAGGTGCGCAACGACATGCGCTCGCCGCGCGCGATGGACCGCGTCGTCTGCGGCGATGTCGGCTTCGGCAAAACCGAGGTCGCAGTGCGCGCCGCGTTCATTGCCGTGCAGGACGGCAAGCAGGTTGCCGTGCTTGCGCCGACGACACTGCTTGCCCAGCAGCACTTTCAGACATTCCAGGATCGCTTTGCCGACTGGCCGGTGCGCGTCGAAGTGCTGTCGCGGTTTCGTAATGCCGCTGCGCAAAAGAAGGTCGGGGACAGCCTGGAAGCCGGCGATGTCGATATCGTCGTCGGCACGCACGCGCTGTTAAAGGATCGGCTGAAATTCAAAAACCTGGGGCTGGTCATTATCGATGAAGAGCAGCGCTTCGGCGTGCGCCACAAGGAAAAGCTCAAGAGCCTGCGCGCCGAAGTCGACGTACTGACGCTGACGGCCACGCCGATTCCGCGCACGCTCAACATGGCACTCGCGGGCATTCGCGACCTGTCAATCATCGCGACGCCGCCTGCCGAACGCCTTGCCGTCAAGACGTTCGTCAGCCGCTGGGACAAGGGATTGATCGTCGAGGCCTGCCTGCGTGAGATCAAACGTGGCGGCCAGGTCTTCTTTGTCCACAACAAGGTCGAGACGATCGAAAAAGCGGCGCGCGATTTGCGCGAACTGGTGCCGGAAGCTGAAGTACGCGTCGCGCACGGCCAGATGCGCGAACGCGAGCTTGAGCAAGTCATGCTGGATTTCTATCACCGCCGCTTCAACGTGCTGGTGTGCTCGACGATCATCGAAAACGGCATCGACGTACCGACCGCGAACACGATCATTATCGATCGCGCCGATCATTTCGGCCTCGCGCAGTTGCATCAGCTTCGCGGCCGCGTGGGCCGTTCGCATCACCGCGCCTACGCTTACCTGCTCACGCCGCCGAAGAAGCTGATGACGCCGGACGCGGTCAAGCGCCTCGATGCCATCGCCTCGCTGGACGAACTCGGCGCCGGCTTCACGCTCGCGACGCACGACCTCGAAATCCGCGGCGCAGGCGAATTGCTCGGGGCCGAACAGAGCGGCCAGATTCACGAAGTCGGCTTCAGTCTCTATACCGACTTGCTCGACCGCGCGGTCAAGGCGTTAAAATCCGGCAAGATACCGGAACTGGAACAGCCGCTGCATCGCGAAGCCGAAATCGATCTCGGCATTCCGGCGCTGCTGCCGGCGGACTACATGCCCGACGTGCACATGCGCCTGGTGCTGTACAAGCGAATCGCCGGCGCGGAAACGGCCAGCGACCTGGACGATCTGCAGGTCGAGATGATCGACCGCTTCGGCTTGCTGCCGGAGCCGGCGAAAAACCTGTTCCGGCTCGCGGAGCTGAGACTGAAAGCGAAGCCGATCGGCATCCGCAAAATCGAAGCCGGCGGCCAGGGCGGCCGCCTGCTGTTCGAGCCTCAGCCGGCAGTGGATCCGCAAACGGTGCTGCGGCTGGTGCAGGAACAGCCGAAAACCTACAAACTGCAGGGCGGCGATCAATTGAAGTTCACGAAGCCGCTGCCGGAAGCGGCGGATCGGATTGCAGCGGTGGAGGCGCTGCTGCAACGGCTCGAACTGCGCGAAGCAGCGTAGCAACAAAGATCAAGGGTGTTTTAATGAAGTCTATCCGAATCGCTGTGGCAAGCATCATGGCGCTGACCACCGCCGGCACTGCCTTCGCGCAACAACCTGGCAAGCAACCGGAGCAACACTGGTTCGCAGTCGAGGTGATCGTCTTTCGCCCGACAACGAATATGGCCGGCGGCAATGAAATGTGGCCGGCCGATCCGAAGCTGCCGAGCCTCAAGAAAGCCGTCGTCCCGGCAGTGCCGGAACCCGCCAGCACGCAACCGGCCACCGGCATGGCGACTTTCGCCCTGCCATCGACGACAGCAACGCCGACGGTGGCGGCCGTCAAGCCGGAAGGCGACCTGGTGCTGCCGTTGCCGACCACGCAATACCAGTTGCAAGGCGTCTGGAACCGGCTTGCCCAGTCGGGCCGCTATCAGCCGCTGATTCATACCGGCTGGATCGAGCAAGGCGTGCCACCCCGGCAGGCGCCGAAGGTGTCCATCACGCCGCTGGTCATGCCGGAATCCATGAGTCTGCCGGTCTCCGCCAATTTGCCGGTCTCCACCACTCTGCCAACCGCGACGACCGTTTTCTCGGACAATACATTGGCACCGGCGCCGGCCAGTTCGCAGCAGCCTGTTGCAACGAACGTGACTGCGCCCGACGAAAAAACCGCCCCGCCAACGGCGCCGGCGTTCGGCACGATCAAGCTGAGCTACAACAGGTTCCTGCATCTGGCGCTGAACATCGCCTACAGGCCGGTGAACCCGGCTGCGCTCAGAACCTGGCGTTCCAAGGACGATGAATTCGCCACGCCGTCACCCGCGACTACGACACCTGCGCCGTTCACCGGCTTCGGCCCCTACTTCAGCCCGCAGCCGCCGAAACCGCAAGCGATCGTCATGCACGAGTCGCGCCGGATCAGCCCGAAGACGATCAATTACTTCGACAATCCGCTGTTCGGCGTCATCGTTCAGGTCACGCCGGTCGAGCCGCCCGCGGCAGCGACCGCGCCGGCACCGGCGCATTGAATATCGAGGGGATCAATCTCCAGCCGCCATCACACCAGCGGCATTAACGCGGCCAACAGCCGGCCCACCTGATCCATGCCGTGGCGAAGGCTTTCTTTCAGCTCGTCATGGATCGGTTTATCGCCGCGACCTGCCGCCCAGTTGGCGATGACGGCACAGCAGGCATAGGCGAGACCCAGTTCGCGCGCCAGTGCCGTTTCCGGCATGCCGGTCATGCCGATCATGTCGCAACCGTCGCGCTCCAGCCGGTTGACCTCGGCGGCCGTTTCCAGCCGCGGCCCCTGCATTGCGCCGTAAACGCCGCCCGGCGCGAACTCCAGCTTCGCCGCTTCCGCCGCCTTCAGCAACGCGCCGCGCAGCTCCTCGTCGTACGGCCAGGTGAAGTCGATGTGCGTGACGTGCTCGAGGTTCTCTTCGAAATACGTGTTGTCGCGACCGTAGGTGTAATCGAGGATCTGGGCCGGAAAGGCGATGCGACCCGGCGCCATGTCGCTGCGTATGCCGCCGACCGACGCTACGGCCAGGATGCGGCCGACGCCGATGTTCTTCAGTGCCCAGATGTTGGCGCGATAGTTCACCTTGTGCGGCGGAATCGTGTGACCGTAGCCGTGACGCGGCAGGAAGACAATGTCGCGGCCGCCGAGCCGGCCGTGCGTCATCGGGCCGGAAGGCTGGCCATACGGTGTGTAAACCACTTCGCGGCGGGTGATTTCCAGTTCCGGCAAAGACGTCAGGCCGGTGCCGCCAATGATCGCGAGATCAGTCATGAATCATTCTCTTCGGGTATTTCGTTAACGGCGTAAATCGCCGGCAAATTCCGCAGGTAGTTCTTGTAATCGAGCCCGCAGCCGAACACGTAGCGGTCGTCGACTTCCAGGCCGACGATGTCGGGTTCGATGCCGCCGAGGTTGCGCTGATGACGCTTGCGTACCAGCACGGCGCTCGCTACGTCCGCCGCGCCTTGCTCGCGGCAATAGTCCACCAGCTGGCGCAGCGTGATGCCCTCGTCATAAATGTCGTCAATCAGCAGCACGTGGCGCCCTGCAAGCGCGAATTTCGGCTTGGCCCGCCACCTCGTCTGGTCGCCGCCGCTGGTGTCGCCGTCGTAGCGGGTCAAATGGACATAGTCGATCTGCAGTGGAAAATCGAGCCGCTCCGCAAGCCAGGTTGTCGTCATCACGCCGCCGGTCATCACGCACAGCAGCAACGGGTTCTTGTCGGCAAGCCTTTCGCGCACGGCTGCCGCCATCCGCTCGACCGCGGCGTGCACCGCCCTGTTTGAATGCAGCAGGTCCGCACCGGCTCGAACGGCCGCGATTTCGTCCAATATATTATTGTTATTCATCAGCTGTTTACAGTAGCAAGTTAATCCTTAACATGAAGTGCGAGTTCATTCTGGAGTCGGTCCATCAGGCCGGCGATCAGGCGCTGACCCTTCTGCCAGACCTCGCTCGCCAGAAGGCTCGCGCGATCCATCCGCGGCCGCGCATGCAGGCGCGCCAGGCGCAGACGAGAATTCGGATTCTCATACGCGCCGCTGTGGTCGAGCACCCGTTCAACGGTCGTCCGATTGTTGCACACCGGTAGCATATCGCAGCCAGCGGCCAGAGCCTGGCGTGCGACCTCGACGATGTCGCCGCGTGCTGCCACCGCGTGCATGCTCAGATCGTCGGAAAAGACTGCACCATCGAACTGCAATCGTTTGCGGAGTTCCTCCTTGATCCAGCGGCGCGACAGGCTCGCCGGCTCCCGATCGACCGCCGGATAGATGACGTGCGCCATCATGATCGCCGCGATGTCCAGCGCGATCATGCGGCGGAAGGGCACCATATCGGCCTGCGCGATGGCATCGTATTCGCGCTGATCCTCGACAACATTGGTATGCGAATCGGGGACAACCGAGCCATGCCCCGGAAAGTGCTTCGCGACCGCGATTTGTCCCGCACGCCGGACACCGTGCACCCACGCTCGCGCCAGTGCCGCGACGACCCCGGGGTTTTTATGAAATGCGCGATCGCCGATCACGCCGCTGATCCCCACATCGAGGTCCACCACCGGCGCGAAACTGAAATCGACACCGGCGGCGGCGAGTTCCGCTGCCATTGTCCACGCGGCCGTCTCCGCCAGTTCGGCGGCAAGTTTCGGATTGTCCGCGTATTGATTGCCAATCAGGCGCAGCGGCGGCAGCCGCGTAAAGCCTTCGCGGAACCGCTGCACGCGCCCACCTTCCTGGTCCACCGCGATCAACAGCGGCGGCGCCTTGATCGCATGAATCGCGGCCGTCAGGGCTTCGAGTTGCGGCAGGCTCTCGTAATTGCGCGAAAACAGGATGACGCCGCCGACCAATGGATGCGCCAGTACCTCGCGATCTTCATCGGTGAGCGCAAGCCCGGCGATGTCCACCATCAGCGGACCGATAGTCACGCCGCGCCCTCCTCCGCTGCCGGCATGATCCACGCTTCGACGAACTGCTGGAGATGTGCACGGCCATCGTCGATCAGCGCCGAGCGAATCTGCTCGCAGCGCTGCCGATAGCCGTCCGGGCCGAGCCGCCCGCGCATCAGTTCGAAGCGCAGGTAAATCAAAAAGGTATTGAGCGCGTCGGTTTCGCAGTAATTGCGGATCGCCTCGATCTCGCCACCGAGCCACGCGTCCCAGACCTTGCTGCCGTGCATGCCGAGCTTGCCGGGCAGCCCGAGCATGACGGCGACCTCGTCGAGCGGCGCGACAGCCCGCATCTGGAAACTTGACAGCACGTCCATCAAATCGAGATGGCGCCAGTGGTAACGCGACAGGTAATTGTTCCAGCGAAAGGTTTGCTCGCCGTCGCCGGTCTCCCAGTAACGCGGCGCGGCGATGCCGTGCAGCATCGCGCGGTAATGCAACACCGGCAGATCGAAGCCGCCGCCGTTCCAGGACACGAGGTCCGGCGAAAACTTGTCGATGCCGTCGAAGAAGCGGCTGACAATTTCGCGCTCGTCGGATGCCGGATCGCCCAGCGACCAGACCTTGAAGCCGTCGCGGCTGGCCATCGCCACCGAAATCGCCACCACCCGGTGCAGGTGCAGCGGCAGGAACTCGCTGCCGCCGGTCTGCTGCCGCCGACGATGGAACATGGCGCGCGCGGTGTCCGCGTCATCCAGCCCGTCAAGCTGGTACAGCCGGCGGCCGGAATCGACATCCGGCACGGTTTCTATATCGAACGCGAGAACATTCATGCGGGGCAGTCTAGCAAAATGCGGCTGCCGCGGTTGTCCTAGGCATCCGCCCGCATTAGAACCGCAAACGCCAGTGCCATGCCCTTTTCATCGCTCAGGCTGACGAAGCCGTCGCCGGCGCCGAGACGCTGGCAGACCACCAGCGCGCGCGGCGACATTTCCACGCACGGCTTGCCCCATTCGTCGGGATAGAAGCCGACGTCGCGAATCCAGACGCCGTGCGCGAAGCCGGTGCCCATCGCTTTGACGATCGCTTCCTTAGCGGCGAAGTGCATGGCGAGAAAGCGCACCTTGCGGCTGGTCTTGTCGAACAGCGCGCGCTCGCGATCCGTCAGCAGGCGATTGACAAAGTGGTCGCCGTAACGCTCATAGGTGCGCTCGATGCGCGCAATTTCGACCAGGTCGGTGCCGACGCCGAAGATCAAGCCGCTGCCCGCGCGACCAGCGACTTCATTTCCCTCACCGCCGCATCGAGGCCGGTGAGGACTGCGCGGGCGACAATCGAATGACCGATATTGAGTTCGTGTATCGCCGGCAGCGCCGCGATCCGTATGACGTTGTGATAATGCAGGCCGTGGCCGCCGTTGACGGTCAAGCCTTTCCTGTGTGCGTGCTCGACCGCCTTCCGGACGCGCTCGAATTCGGCATCGCGCGCGGCCGCGGTTGACGCATCGGCGTAACGGCCGGTATGAATTTCAACCGCCGGCGCCTGCAGTTCGGCCGCGGCATCCACTTGACCCTCCTCGGGATCAATGAACAACGAGACGACGACGCCCGCCTCGGCCAGCGTCTTGCAAACATCGCCGATGTGATTCAACTGCCCCTTGACGTCGAGGCCGCCTTCGGTGGTCAACTCCTGGCGTTTCTCGGGGACGAGGCAACAATGCTCCGGCGCGATGTCCACTGCGATCGCCAGCACTTCGTCGGCCGCCGCGAGTTCCAGGTTCATCGGCGTCGTCAGGGTCTGCTTCAGCAACCGCACGTCGCGCTCCTGGATGTGGCGGCGATCCTCGCGCAAGTGCAGCGTGATGCCGTCCGCGCCGGCGCGCTCGGCGATAAACGCTGCTTCAACAGGGTCGGGATAGCGCGTGCCGCGCGCCTGGCGCAGCGTCGCGATGTGGTCGATGTTGACGCCGAGCCGCGGCACGATCAGCGCTCGTCGAACGGATGCCGCAACACGATGGTTTCGGCACGGTCGGCGCCGGTAGAAATAATGTCCACCGGCACGCCGGTCAGCTCTTCAAGTTTCTTGAGATAACCGCGCGCGTTCTCGGGCAGATCGTCGTAATTCGTGATGCCGACGGTCGATTGCTTCCAACCCGGCAACTCGATGTACACCGGTGACGACGCCGCGATGCCTTCGGCGCCGACCGGCGCGATCGACAACTCGCCTTCCGGTGTCTTGTAGCCGACGCAAATGCGGATCGTGTCGAGCCCGTCGAGCACGTCGAGCTTGGTGACGCACAAGCCGGAGACGCTGTTGTTGATGATCGAGCGGCGCAGCAGCACGACGTCGAACCAGCCGCAGCGCCGTGGCCGGCCGGTGGTCGCGCCGAACTCGTGGCCGCGGCGCGCGAGATGCTCGCCCATCTTGTCGAACAGCTCGGTCGGAAATGGTCCCGCACCCACGCGGGTGGTGTAGGCCTTGACGATGCCGAGGACGAAATCGAAGCAACGCGGCCCGAGGCCGGTGCCGGTCGCCGCGCCGCCCGCGGTCGTGTTCGACGAGGTGACGAACGGATAGGTGCCGTGGTCGACATCGAGCAGCGCGCCCTGCGCACCTTCGAACAGCACGCTTTCACCGCGATCATGATAACCCTTCAGCAGCGCGGTCACGTCGCCGGTCATCGGCGCGATCTCTTCGGCGTAACGCAGGTAGTCTTCGAGCACCTGCTGAAACGAAACCGGCTCGGTGTGGAAGTAATGCTGCAAAACGAAGTTGTGATAATCGAGCGCTTCGCCGAGCTTGGCCGCGAGCCGTTCGCGGTGAAACAGGTCGGCGATGCGCACGGCACGCCGCGCGACCTTGTCTTCGTAAGCGGGGCCGATACCGCGCCCGGTGGTGCCGATCGCGCCGGCACCGCGGGAGCGTTCCCGCGCCTTGTCGAGTGCGACGTGCGACGGCAGGATCAGCGGACACGCCGGGCTGATCGACAGCCGCTCGCGCGCCGGCACGCCCTTGGCCTCGAGACTCTTCACCTCGTCGAGCAAGGCATCGGGCGCAATCACCACGCCGCTGCCGATCAGGCAGCGCACGTTGTCACGCAACACGCCCGACGGGACGAGGTGCAACACGGTCTTTTCGCCGTTGATGACCAGCGTATGGCCGGCATTGTGGCCGCCCTGGAAACGGGCCACGGCGGCAGCGCGATCCGTCAGCAGATCGACGACCTTGCCCTTGCCCTCGTCACCCCACTGGGTGCCGATGACGATAACGTTTTTGCCCACGGTTATCCCTTGGCGAACTGGTGGTCTAGCAGCTCTTGCCACACCCTTTCGGCGTCTCGAGGTACTGGAAGAAACGACTGTCCGGACTCAGCACGAGCACGCTGTTGTCCCCCTTGAGGCTGGCGCGGTACGCCCGCAGGCTGCGGTAGAACGCGTAAAACGCCGGATCCTTGTTATATGCCACGGCATAAATTGCCGCCGCTTTCGCGTCGCCCTCGCCACGAATCTGCTGCGCCTTCTTTTGGGCGTCGGCGATGATGATCGTGTGCTGCTTGTCGGCCTTGGCGCGAATCTGCTCGGCCAGGCGCGCGCCCTCGGCACGGTAACGCTTGGCGACCTGCGCGCGTTCCGAACGCATGCGATCGAATACGGCGCCGCTGACTTCCGTCGGCAAGTCGATGCGCTTGATGCGCACGTCGACGATTTTGACGCCGAAGTCGCTGGTTGCCTTGTTGGCCTCCACACGCAAATCCTGCATCAACTCGGCGCGCTCGCCGGTCACCGCCTGCTGCACCGTGCGGGTGCCGAACTGCGCACGCAGTTCATTTTTGACGATCTCGCCCAAGCGCGCGCGCGCGGCATCCTCGTTGCCGCCGGTCGCACGGTAGAACTTGACCGGATCGGTAATTTGCCACTTGGCGAAATAATCGACCAGCAGATTCTTCTTGTTGACCGTCAAAAAGCGCTCCGGCGGGCTGTCGAGCGTCAGCACGCGCTTGTCGAGCCGCACCACCTGGTTGATGAACGGCGCCTTGAAGTGAATGCCGGGGTCGAACTGCGTGTCGACGATCTTGCCGAAGCGCAGCATCAGCGCCCATTGCGCCGGATTGACGGTAAAGATCGCCAAATCGAGCAACAGCAGCACGATGGCGGTGGCGACAAGACCTGCGAGCCATTTTGCACTCATTGCGTGCCCTCCCCGTTTGCCTGCGCCGTGGATTTCGGTTTCGGTTTCAACTCCGAAGTAAACAGCTTGTCGAGCGGCATGTACAACAGGCTGCCCTTGGCGCTCGGATCGATCACGATCTTGTGCGTGTTTTTCAGCACGTCGGCGACGCCATCGATGTAAAGCCGCTCGCGGGTCACCCTGGGCGCCTTCTTGTACTGCGCGAGAATCGCGCCGAAGCGGCTGGTGCGACCCTGCGCCTCGGCGACCACCTGCGCCTTGTAGGCCTCGGCGCTCTGCACGATGTGCGCGGCCTCGCCCTGCGCCTTCGGCACCACCGAATTGGCATACGCCTGGGCCTCGTTCTGCAGGCGCTGCTTGTCCTCGCGCGCCTTGTTGACGTCATCGAACGCGTCCTGCACTTCGCGCGGCGGCTGGTCCTTCTGCAGGTTGACGGACAACACCTTGAGGCCGGCGTCGTAGCGGTCGAGGATCGACTGCATCTTCTGCTTCGCCGCGGCGGCGATTTCGCTTTGGCCGGTACCGAGAATGTAGTTCATCTTGTTCTTGCCGACGACCTGGCGAATCGCGGCCTCGGACACCTCGCCCAGCGTCCGGTTCGGCTGGCGCACGTTGAACAGGTACTTGTACGGATTGTCGACGATGTACTGCACCGCGATCGCCACCTGGACGATGTTCTCATCGGCAGTCAGCATTTCATTGGAATATGGGAACGAGCGCACCCGCGCGACGTTAACGAGGTCGGCGCGCGCCATCGGCCACGGCAGATGCCAGTGCAGCCCCGGTCCGGTGGTCGCCTGGTAGGCGCCGAAGCGCAACACGACCGCCTGCTCCGCGGAATCAACGCGATAAAAGCCGGTCAACAACCAGATCACGACCAGCACGGGAAGAAGCCACAGAATGCCGCTGCCGCCGGATTTTTTGCCGTGCGGCTTATTGCTGAAGAGACCCTGAACGCGGTGCTGGATGTTGCGGATCAGCTCATCCAGATCGGCGGGTTTGTGATTATTGCCCCAAGGGTCCTTGTCGTGACCGGGTTCGTTCCAGCTCATTCGCACTCTCGTCGCCGCGCGGCACAAAGGGCATATCGTAGCATCCCTTAGGTATCAATCGGAAAGGCCGCCCATTCCCTCGCTCGACTGCAACTGCTGGTAATCACGGCGCGGCAGGCGCACTTTCAAGATCCAGTCGCCGGCGCCGGTCAGATGTTCCTCGCGTACCGCGCCGAGGCCGAACAGCCGCGAGCGCAGCCGGCCCTGGTTCGCCGACAGCGTCAGCCAGCCGCCGACCGTGTCACGCGCGACGATGCGGGCGATTTCCGTACGCAGCAGGTCGAGGCCCGCACCGGTCTCGGCCGATACCCAGACACGCCGCGCCAGACCGTCGTCGCCATACTCGCAGCCCGGTTCGCGGCCGGCGAGATCGATCTTGTTGAACACTTCGATTTGCGCAACGTCCGCCGCACCGATTTCCGCGAGCACCGCGTTCACCGTGCGGATATGCTCGGCGCGATCGTCGTCGGCCGCGTCGATCACATGCAACAGGAGATCGGCCTCTTCCGTTTCCTGCAACGTCGAGTGAAACGCCGCCACCAGATCGTGCGGCAGATCGCGGATGAAGCCGACGGTATCGGCGACGACCGCCTCGCCCGCACTGTCCAGCGGCAGCCGCCGGATGGTCGGGTCGAGCGTCGCGAACAGTTGGTCGGCGGAATAAACGTCCGCGCCGGTGAGGCGGTTGAACAATGTGGATTTGCCGGCATTCGTGTAGCCGACCAGCGAAATCGACGGCACGTCGCGCCGGCGGCGATTGCGCCGTCCCTGCGCGCGCTGCTTCTGGACCTTTTCCAGCTTGTGGTTGATCTGCTTGATGCGCCCGCCGATCAGGCGGCGGTCGGTTTCGAGCTGGGTTTCGCCCGGGCCGCGCAGGCCGATGCCGCCCTTTTGCCGCTCAAGGTGCGTCCAGCCGCGCACCAGGCGCGTCGACAGATGCTTGAGCTGCGCCAGCTCGACCTGCAGCTTGCCTTCGAACGAGCGCGCGCGGCGGGCGAAGATATCGAGAATGAGGCCGGTGCGGCCGAGTACGCGACACTTCAGCGCGCGTTCGAGATTGCGTTCCTGGCTAGGCGACAGTGCGTGATTGAACAGCACGATGTCGGCGTTGTTCGCCACCACCGCGGCACGAATTTCCTCGACCTTGCCGATGCCGGCGAACGAATGTGGATCCGGCGCATGGCGATGACCGCCGATCGCGGCCACGGGATCAGCGCCCGCCGAGCGCGCAAGCTCGGCGAACTCCGCCGCGCGATCCGAACCGCGCGCCGGCTCGAGGTCGATATCGAGATGGACGAGGACCGCCCGCTCGCCATTTTGAGAATCAGCAGCGGCCAATCAGCAATCCGTGGGAATGGAGTCGCTCAGTCGTGCGACTCCTCGTCGCCTTCATCCGCCAGCGCAATATGGACCGGCCGCCCGGGCACAACGGTCGAAATCGCATGCTTGTAAACCATCTGGCTGACGCTGTTCTTCAACAACACGACGAATTGATCGAAAGATTCGACCTGGCCCTGCAACTTGATGCCGTTGACCAGGTAGATCGAAACCGGAATTCTTTCTTTGCGGAGTGCATTCAGGAACGGTTCCTGAAGAGACTGGCCTTTCGCCATCGCAGTTCTCCTTGGCTTTGCTCTAGTTATGACCTTACTGCTGATGCAGTGCCGGAAAGTGGAATTATACGGGCCTGCCGCCTTTTTATGCTAGTGGGGTATGAACTCACGCACTTCGGATATGAGCCGATCGACCAGGTCGCCGGCTTCGGCATCAAGATGGCGTATGTCCAACTCCGAGCGCAGCCACGTGATCTGGCGCTTGGCATAGCGGCGCGTCGCGACGATACCGTCGGCGATCGCCTGCTCGCGGCTGCGGCGACCATCGAGATAGGCCCACAGTTGCCGATAGCCCACAGCCCTCATCGACGGATGCTCCGCCGTCAGGTTCGGACGATCTCGCAACACCGCGACTTCGCTGATAAAACCTGCCGCGACCATGGCTTCGAAGCGCGCGGCGATGCGCTCGTGCAACAGCGCGCGCGACGCCGGCATGAGGGCGAGTCGCAACAACCGGTACGGCGGCGGCTCGTGGTGCTGCTGAAAATGACGGCTGATCGGTTTGCCGGTCAGGCGATGCACCTCGAGCGCGCGCTGGATGCGTTGCGCATCGTTCGGATGGATGCGCGCGGCGGCGTCGGGATCGACTTCGGCGAGGCGTGAATGCAATGCGGGCCAACCCGAGCGCGCCGCCTCCTGTTCAATTTCAGCGCGGAAGACCGGGTCCGCTTCCGGCAGCGGCGCAAGTCCCCGCGTCAGTGCCCTGAAGTACAACAGTGTGCCGCCGACCAGCAGCGGCACGCTGCCACGCGTGGTAATGTCGGCCATCGCCGCCAGCGCATTGCTGCGAAATTGCGCGGCGGAATAGCTCTGCTCCGGATCCAGGATGTCGATCAGATGATGCGGCACGGCGTCTCGCTCCGCCGCCGACGGCTTGGCGGTGCCAATGTCCATGCCGCGATAGATCATCGCCGAATCGACGCTGACGATCTCGACCGGCAGGCGATCGGCAAGCGCGAGCGCCGCATCGGACTTGCCGGTCGCGGTCGGGCCCATCAAAAGTATCGCCGGCGGTAAGGCCGCTTCACCGTTTGATGCTGACGTTGCGTTCATGCTGATGGCTCGGAATTAGCAGCTAGGACTAAGTGGCTAGTGCTGAGTGAAGACCACAATTCTTGACTCAGTCCCAGCGACTCAGCACTAGCTACTTTTTTACTGCCCGCGCAGGAAAAGCCGATCGAGTTCCGCGAGACTCAGCCGCGTCCAGGTGGGCCGCCCGTGGTTACATTGATCGGCGCGGTCGGTTTTTTCCATCGCCCGCAGCAACGCGTTCATTTCGGCAAGCGTCAGTTGCCGCCCGGCGCGGACCGCGCGGTGACAGGCGAGCGTCGCCAGCACCCGTTCAATCGAGGCGCTCAACCCCTTGCTGCCGCCTTCGGCGATCAGATCGGCGGCGATTTCGCGAACGAGCGCCGCGGCGTCGGCACCGCGCAGTTCGAGCGGCAGGCTGCGCACCGCGATGCTGGACGGGCCGAGCCGATCGACTTCAAGCCCCAGCCGCGCCAGGTCGCCGGCCGCCTCGGCCAGTTGCTCGACCTCGGCCGCGGTCAGATCGACGGTGACCGGCACCAGCAGCGGCGCGGTGCTGATCCCACCGTTCGCCAACGCGCGCTTCATCTGCTCGTACGTCACACGCTCGTGTGCCGCGTGCATGTCGATCAGCACCAGCCCATCGCTGCGCTGCGCGAGGATATAGATACCGCGATACTGGCCGATCGCGATGCCGAGCGGCGGCTCGTCGCCCGATTCGACCGGCTCGCTCGCCGCCGCCGGTTCGGCCGCTGTTTCACTGAGACGCGCGTAAGCCGTCAAGCTTTCCGCCACGCTGCCCGTCCGTTCCGGCATCGCGAAACGCACCTGTTGCGGCGCGCGTTCCCGCAAACCCTCGCTATGGTCTGCATGCGCGACCGGGCCAAAGCTCGGTCGCTCTGTCTTCGGCCGCGTTGTCGCCAGCGCCTCGTGCAGCACATGGAAAATCTGGTCGTGCACCCGGCGGCCGTCGCGAAAGCGTACCTCGTGCTTGGCGGGATGCGCGTTCACATCGACCAGCGCCGGGTCGATGTCGAGATACAGCACGAAGCTCGGATGGCGACCGTGAAACAGCACATCGTCGTACGCCTGGCGTACCGCGTGCGCGATCAGCTTGTCGCGCACCATGCGGCCGTTAACGTAAAAATATTGCCGGTCCGTGCGTGCCCGCGCCGCGGTCGGCAGCCCGATCCAGCCGCGCAGGCCCACGCCGCCGCGCTCGTGCTCGATATACAGTGTGTGCTCGACGAAGTCGCCGCCGCACAACGTTGCGATCCGCGCCTCGCTCGCCGCGCGATCGTCGCAGGGCGGCAGCCGCCAGACTTCGCGGCCGTTGTGCATCAGCCGCCAGCGCACGTCGTAATGACTCAGCGCCAGGCGCCGCACCACTGTTTCCAGGTGGCCGAACTCGGTCACCTCGGTGCGCAGAAACTTGCGCCGTGCCGGGACGCTGAAAAACAGCTCGCGCACCTCGACGGTGGCCCCGTCGGCATGCGCGGCCGGCGCCGGTTCGCTGAGCCCGCCTGGCCCATCCGTGCGAATGTGCCAGGCGTCTTCCGCGCCGCGTGCCCGCGACGTCAGGCTCAACTCCGCCACCGAGCCGATGCTCGGCAGCGCCTCGCCGCGAAAGCCGAGCGTGCCGACTCGCTCGAGGTCGGCCAACGCCGCAATCTTGCTGGTCGCATGTCGCGCGAGCGCCAGCGACAACTCGGCCTTGCCGATGCCGCAGCCGTCATCGCGCACCAGCATACGGGTGATGCCGCCCCGCTCGGCCTCGACCTCGATCGACCGCGCGCCGGCATCGAGGCTGTTTTCGACCAGCTCCTTGACCACCGACGCCGGCCGCTCGATGACCTCGCCGGCCGCGATCTGGTTGATCAATTGCTCAGGAAGAACCCGGATGGACATGCGGCGCAAGCTTACCCACTGAGCGCAAAATTTGCCACTATGTTCGCGATCCCAAATTTCCGTCAGTCAAACAACCAACTTCACTGCTTCGGTACTGTCGCGCAAGGATCCAATAGCAGACATCCCGGGATCAACACCGAGCAGGATATCTTTGCTCAACAGCCATTAATAGGTTTTAAATAAGTTGCATGTGTTTTTGTAAATTTTACTCTAAAGGCCTGATATTTGATTCCATTAATTTCCATCTTAGGAACTTTGATATAAAAAATCGTTGGTAGCGGGACTTTGACGTCTAGCCATATATTGTACCAAGCCAGCGGTCGCTCCATGCTGGTATATCTAGTCCCGGTCAAAGATTTAATCGGCGTCGATAATTTTTTGACTGCGGCTGCACCACCCTTACCCCAGTCCCTGACTGTAGTTTTTTTATACCGTCCGATAACTTTGCCAGAATCGCTAACGACTTTCACTTTCTGCACGTCAAGCTTGACGACATCTTTACGTGGAACCAAAGCTAGAATTGTTGCGTTGACGAATCCATTTACTGGCGGTTGCTCAGCAAAAGCATGTACCAGCAACTTAATATCACCTCTGGTGAGAGCCAATGCATCATTATGATGAATAGCTCCGCCGCAGATGTATGCTTCTGAATGCCCTATTGGAGCAGTGGCCTTATAAAAAGTCGACGCGACAGGAATACAACCAGCTATTCCTGCCAATACGGTTGCAGCTATCGATACGACCACATAAGCGATTACTGCCTTCGCTGTCTGACTTCGTCGCAAGTTAGGGCCCGCCACGGTTATACACAGACCCTGCGACGATCCCGGTGCCGATCGGCGTGTTGACCATCCATACCACAATCGAATTCATGGGTCTAGCTCCCCTAACCACAGTTAACCGGCATCAGATAGAGCCCGCTGTCTTTCTTGAATCTGACTTTCAGCAGCGGATACGAGCGGCCATTGATTGTCATACGGGGAATGAGGATATAAAAAATGTCGGGCGAAGGGTTAGGTAATTTCAATTCGAACGCTATGGTATACCAACCGAAAGGATTCTCTCGTGTGCCATACCCGTCGGCGGAAAAAATGGTCGGAGGCGGCGCAAGTGCTTTGTCTCGTGAGCTATTGTCCGAGTAGTCACGCACTGAAACGGCTTCGTATCGTCCGGAATATGACGGTAGTAGAAGATTTTCCTGCTTGCGACTAAAGGCACGCATGCCGCCTACGTCGAACGTGACAGTCCTCCCGCGCGGTACAACCAAGTAAAGCCCGCCGCCGAGCTTGCCCCCGTGCTGAATAACATTTTGGTTCTCTCCAACGCTTATCGTAAATTTCACTTTCTGCCTTAAAAAAGTCAAAACATTCGGAACGACGCACAGGTTGGAGCCGTATGAGACATCTTGAAGCGGCACCGTTGGCTTATAGTAGGTCAATGGAACTGGGAAGCAAGCTGTCGTAAAAACTACGGCGGTTAGAGTAACCAGCCCCCTAAGGATTGAGGTGCCCACCCGAAAAGCCTTGCATCGCAAATTAGGCTGCATGCTACGACCAATCGTGAGAGAATGTCGCGCCCGCCACGATCCCGGCGCCGACTGGAGTATTAATTAAGCCTGCGTAGGTAACGGCGGCAGCCGGCAGCATGGTGCTAATATTGAACCACTCCGGCGCGTTTTCGCTAAGCTGGAATGTTTGCTCATACATCGCGTCCCATATATCGTGAACCGTAGAGAAGTGCTTGCATGCCGGGGTAGCCGTCAATTGCATAGCTGATTCCGTTGCCCTCGCAGATGAAGCTACAAGATGGATTGATTACGGAGGTGCCGAAGAGAGGGTCGAGAGCAGAACTTACGTTGCTGGCATTACCGAAATTGTTAATGTACGGCTTGATCTGCTCAGGATGTCCGTATGTTTTATATACGGCTCCATGGCCTCTATCCCATGTTATAGCAGCTATTTTTACATTTGCCAGTATTTAGGGTCTAGCGATATGTGTTATGCGAGGGAACAGCACTCGTAACCGTTTGATTTCTTTATCTTATTTCAGGATTTAACAAAACTTAAAAAATGGGTCGTTCCGAGGAATCTGGCGATCAGCGGCACGTACGGGCAGCGCAAGCGTGACGGCGTCCCGGTTCGCAATTTCGCGGCGGGTTATAAAAGGAAAAATATCGGGCGTTTGTGAAACGGATTTGCCGCCCCAATCAAAGGAAGAACCATCATGATGGACGTGATCCGCATCATTCTGTCGATCATCATTCCGCCGCTTGGCGTGTTTCTGCAGGTCGGCATCGGCCTGCAGTTCTGGATCAACATTCTGCTGACGATCCTCGGCTACATTCCCGGCGTCATTCACGCGATCTACATCATCGTCACGCGCGACTGAGGGCTCGCCTACTCCTCTCCGAGTACGTGCGGCGTATCGTTGAGGATGTCCTCGATGTAGAGCACCTGGACGATGATGGTGATCGTCACGGCGAGCGGTGCGGCGAGAATGATGCCGATGATGCCCGCCATCAGCCCGCCCAGCAGTTGCACTCCGATCAGAAACGCGGGTGCGAGATGCACGACGCGCCGCTGAATCAGCGGTGAGATGATATAGCCTTCGAGCGTATGTGCGGCGAGATAAAGGAGACCGACATAGAGCGCGGTCGTCGGCCCCTGCAGCAACCCGATCAGAATGGCGGGTACCGCTGAAATGATGGCGCCGAGGTAGGGAATAAACGTCAGCGCGGCGGCGATCATGCCGAGCAGTACCGCGAGCGGAATATTCAGGAACGACAGGCCGACCGTCGTCAGAATGCCGGTAAAGATCATCGACAGGAAGCGGCCGAGCAGCCAGCGCCTGAGCGCGTGCCCCAGCGTTTCGAACAGTTCGTGAAACCGCTTTCGCTTGCGGATCGGCACCAGCCGCAATGCACTGCGAATATAATAATCCGGCGCAGACCCCAGATATATTCCAACGATCAGCACGATGAAGATGTCGGTGATCGCGCCGATCGTGATGGCGACCAGGCCGCGCACATGCTGCACTATCGTCGCGCCGAACGACAGCGTGTCGTTTGTCGACGGGGCCTTCGCCTCCTGCGAACCGTTTCCCTGCGGCTGTACCGACTGCAAGGCCTTGCGCCCCAGTTCGCTGCGTCGCAACTGCGAATGAAGCCGGTCGAGTGACTTGCTGACCTGGTGGCTGAGCCTGGGCGCCTGCTGCGCCACCCGGATGCCGCCGACGCTGCCGGCCAGTGCGACCAGCAACGCCAAGCCGACGACCACAATGGCGAATGCCCAGCCCGGCGGCACCGGTGTATTCAGAAACAGCAGCCGCGCGAGACCGTGCAGCAGCACCGCGAACAGCGCACCGGCGAACAGCACCAGCAACCCATAGCTGACGACATTCAGGAAATAAATGATGACGAACGCGAGGATGCCGAGCCCGATGGCGACGATCACCTTGCGGGCGAATGGCGACAGCGCCATCAAATCATCCATGGGTTTCTTCCTGATCCACTGATTCCGCAATCTGGCGAAAGCCGGTTTCAGCTTCAATGAACACCCGCTTGACGTGCGGGAACCGCGCCTTGATTTCCCGATCCAGCCGTGCGGCCGCGTCGGCCACCTCGCGCGCGCTGATTTCGTTCTTGAATGCGACGCTGATGTTGACCAGGATGAACTCCGGCCCCACGTGCATCGTCAGCGTCTCGTGAATTGCGTCGATCTCCGGAAACGACAGCGCCAGTTCGCGTATGCCGCGCACGACGGGCCGGTTGGCGCTTTCGCCGATCAGCAGCCCCTTGACCTCGCGCCCCAGCAGCGCCGCCGTCACGCCCAGAATGATGCCGATCAGGATCGACGCGATACCGTCGAACACTTCGTTGCCGGTGTGCGCGGTCAGGAATACACCCAGGAACGCGACGACGATGCCGAGAATCGCGGCGGTATCCTCGAACAGCACCATGAACATGGTCGGGTCCTTGCCGCGCCGGATCGCCTCGAAATAGGTGTTCCGGCCTTTCTCCCGCGAGAAATTGAATAGCGCGAAACCCCAGCTCGAGCCTTCGAACACCAGCGCGAGGCCCAGTACGATGTAGCTGATGCGCGCGTCCTCGATCGGTGACCCGCTGATGATGTGCTGCACGCCATCGTAAATGGAAAACACTGCACCGATGCCGAACAGCTGCACCGCCACGACGAAGCACCAGAAATAGACCTCCTTGCCGTAGCCGAACGGGAAATCCTCGTCGGCCGGCCGCTTCGCGCGGTGCATGCCGTACAGCAGCAGCCCCTGGTTGGCGGTGTCGACCGCGGAGTGAATACCTTCGGAAAACATGCCGGCGCTGCCGCTCAACAGGGCCGCGACGAACTTGATCACCGCGATCACCGCGTTGCCGCTGAGCGCGGCGAGCACCACCAGCCTCGATCCACCTTCCATGCCGGCCTTTGTACCTTAGGCGGCAGGATGGCGCAATCCGAACCGGCCCCGACCCCGGCGATAGGGCAACCCCCGGTGTGGCCGCCGCTCCGCACCGGCTATCATTTTTCCTATGAAGGTTGACGGCCGCAGCATCGAAATTTCGCACCGGGACAAGTTGCTGTTTCCGGACGCCGGGCTGACGAAAGGCGACCTCGTGGACTACTACGCGCGGATCGCAGACGTGATGCTGCCGCACGTGGCCGGCCGGCCGCTGACGTTGTACCGTTTTCCGGAAGGTGTCGGCGAGGCCGGCTTTTTTCAAAAGAACGCGTCGGATTATTTTCCGAATTGGATCGAGCGTGCGCGCCTCGGTAAGGAGGACGTGGCGAACTACTGCGTCTGCCGCAACGCGGCGGATCTCGTCTATCTCGCCGGCCAGGTTTCCACGTTCCACATCTGGCCGTCACGCGTCGACCGGCCCGACCACCCCGACCGGCTGATCTTCGATCTCGACCCGGGGCCGGATACGTCGTTCGACGTCGTGCGCACGGCCGCGAAGATGCTGTCCGAGCTGCTCCTCGACCTCGGCCTGGTCGGCTTTCTGATGACGACCGGCTCGCGCGGGCTGCACGTCGTCGCACCGCTCGACCGCCGCACCGACTTTGACACGGTCCGCGATTTCGCGCACGGCGTCGCCGACCTGCTGGCCGCCCGCGCGCCCCACCAGCTTACGACCGAACAGCGCAAGAGCAACCGCGGCAGCCGCCTGTTCATTGACATTTATCGCAACGCGTACGGCCAGACCACAGTCGCTCCTTACGCTGTGCGGGCCAAACCCGGCGCGCCGATCGCGACGCCGCTCGAATGGGACGCGCTCGATGACGCCAAGCTGCGCTCGGACCGCTACGGCATCAAGAACATCTTCCGGCGGCTCGGTCAGAAACAGGACCCGTGGCAGGACATCGATCGCCATGCGGCGAACCTGAAAGTGCCGCGCCAGCGGCTCGACCGGCTGCAGCGCCGCGACGCGCGCCGCCGCGCATAGTCAAGCATCAAGGAGACACGGATGTCGCAATCAGCCGACTACAGCGAAATGGAGAATGCACTTCGTCAGCAACGCACCGAATTGCGTGGCGAGATCGAGGGGCAGTTGCTCGAATCGGAACAGGATCAATTTCGCGATATCGCGCATCGCGTGCGCGACGCGGGCGAGGCGTCGGTTTACGACTTGGTCAAAGGGCTCGAGTTTGAAAACATCGAGCGCGCATCGCGTGAGCTGGAATTGGTCGAGCACGCGCTGACCAAGTTCGACAAGGGCCAATACGGTCTGTGCGAGGAATGCGGCGCGCACATTGAACCCGAGCGGCTGCGTGCGGAGCCGGCCGCACTGCGCTGCCTGCCCTGCCAGGAAAAGTACGAGATCGAGTTCGAATCGCGGCGGCGGCCTTCCTTGTAATGTAACATTGGCGTCGCCATGAACGACGCCCATCTGCAAACCATCATCGACGCTGCATTCGAGCAGCGCGCGGAACTGAGTCCGACGCGGTGCGACGCGGATGTCCGCACCGCCGTCGATACCGTCATCGAGCAGCTTGACCGTGGCAAGTTGCGAGTCGCCGAGCCGACGTCCGACGGCTGGTTCTGCCACGAATGGATCAAGAAAGCCGTCCTGCTGTTGTACCGCATCACCCCGAACGGCGTCATGCAGCAGGGCGACGCGCGCTACTACGACAAGGTCCCGCTCAAGTACAGCCACCACGACGCTGCCGCTTTTGAACGCGAAGGCGTGCGCGTCGTGCCGCCGGCGACGGTGCGACGCGGTGCGTTTGTCGAGCCGGGCGCAGTGCTGATGCCCAGCTACATCAACATCGGCTCCCGCATTGGCGCCGGGTCGATGATCGACACCTGGGCGACGGTTGGCTCGTGCGCGCAAATCGGCGCCAATGTTCACATTGCCGGCGGCGTCGGCATCGGCGGCGTCCTCGAACCGTTGCAGGCCACGCCGACGATCATCGAGGACGACTGCTTCATCGGCGCACGCTCCGAGGTCGTCGAAGGCGTCATCGTCGAACGCGGCGCGGTGCTGTCGATGGGCGTCTACGTCGGCCAGAGCACGCGCATCTACGACCGGGAAAGCGGCGAAATCAGCTACGGCCGCATCCCGGCCGGCGCCGTCGTCGTCCCCGGCAACCTGCCGGCGAGCGACGGCCGCTACAGCCTGTACGCCGCCATTATCGTCAAGCGCGTCGACGCGAAGACGCGCGCCAAGATCGGCCTGAACGAGCTGCTGCGTAGTGCCGCGCGCGAGGCTTGAAGCACAGTCTTCCTCTTTCTCCCCTCGCCCTTCGGGAGAGGGGCCGGGGGTGAGGGCCGACTCCGAGACAACCTTCGGAACGCCAAAGCGCTATCGCTACTGGGCACCCTCACCCCGAACCCCTCTCCCGAGGGGAGAGGGGCTGCAAGAATGAACGATCCGGTCGATCTTGCCCTGGAATTGATTTCCCGACGCTCCGTCACGCCGGACGACGCCGGCTGCCAAACCATTATCGCCGAACAACTGGCGGCAGCCGGATTCACCGTCGAGCACCTCCCTTTCGGCGCGGTATCGAACCTCTGGGCCCGGCTGGGCAACAGCGCTCCGCTGGTCGTTTTCGCCGGCCACACCGACGTCGTGCCGCCCGGCCCCCAAGGTGCCTGGTCGACCCCGCCTTTCACCCCGACGGTTCGCGACGGACACCTCTACGGCCGCGGCGCGGCGGACATGAAAGGCGCTCTCGCCGCCATGATCGCCGCCGCCGAAGACTTCGCCGCCACCGGCGACCCCCAAGGTTCACTCGCGTTCCTGATCACCAGCGACGAAGAAGGCACGGCCGTGGACGGCACCGCCCGCGTCATTGAAACCCTCACCGGACGGGGCATCAGAATCGACCACTGCATCGTCGGCGAAGCCTCCAGCCGCAACCGCGTCGGCGATATGATTCGCCACGGCCGCCGCGGCTCCCTGCACGGCCGCCTGACTGTCCATGGTATCCAGGGCCACGTCGCCTATCCGGACTCGGCCCGTAACCCCATTCACGCCGCCCTTCCCGCGCTGGCCGAACTGACTGCAATGCGGTGGGACGACGGCAACGAGCACTTCCCGCCCACCCGCCTGCAAATCTCGAATATCCACTCGGGTACCGGCGCCGACAACGTCATTCCCGGCAGCGCGGAAGCGCTGTTCAATTTCCGCTACAGCACCGCCTCGACAGCGGAAGGCCTCCAGGCACAGGTCGAGGCGCTGCTGAAACGGCATGAGTTGGAATACTCACTCAATTGGCGCGATGGCGGGCGTCCCTTTCTGACCGAACCCGGCCTGCTGACGGATGCCGTAACGCGTGCGATTTGTGCCGAGACTGGTTATGAGCCGGAATTGTCCACCGGCGGCGGCACGTCCGACGGCCGCTTCATCGCACCGGCTGGTGCTGCGGTTGTTGAATTGGGGCCAGTGAATGCGTCGATTCATAAAGTTGACGAGCACGTTTCGATCGACGAGCTGCGCCTGCTTGCGCGGATTTATCGGCGGGTTCTCGATGAATTGCTGAGGCCGAGCGGCTGCATCTTTTCAAACTGACGACAGCATAGGTGCACGCTCCGGTAACGGTTTGCCGGGCTTTGTGAGGGTGAGGCCGGAAAAGCCGAAGACACTTAATGTGTCTTCGGTCGGCCGAACGGCTGCACAGGGAAGTGCAGGCTGGGTGCGCGCGCCATGGAAGGCTGCCACCCGAATTATAAGGAAGGGATCCACGGCGTCCCGGAAAACCGTTACCGGAGTGGGCGCCGGTAGAAAAGCACCGGCCTCAGACTCTTCCGAAGGCAGGCGCAACCGAAGGCAACCGCCGCCAGTTCACCCAGACGCCGAACGCTCCCAGCAACACAAACCAGATCAGCGTCCAGCCCGGCATGCTGAGGCCGAGAAAAGTCCAGTGAACGATCGCGCAATCGCCGCTGCCCGTAAAGACCCGCTTGATGACCTCGAATATCGGCAGATTCTGCATCATGTAGCCGAGGTTCGGCCCGCAGCTGGCCACCGCATCCGGATGCGCCTGCACCCACAAGTGCCGCGCCGACGTCAGCGCCCCGGCAATCGCAAACAGCCCCAGCAGCATCGCCCAGACTCGCGCGCCGCGTCCGCGGAAACTGAAGATGCCCGCCAGCAGAAACAGCAAGCCGAGGATAATGACGCCGATGCGCTGAAAAATGCACAGCGGACACGGCTGCAGCCCGACGTAGAGTTGCAGGTAATAGGCGTAGGCAAGCAGCCCTGCACAAACCAGAAAACCGATCAAGTTAAGCCAGCGGCGCGAATTGCCGGTTTCCAGAAACGTCATCAGATTGCCTCCGCGTTAAACTCGCGATCCAGCAGTTGCAGCAGTTCATCCGTCCGCGCCCGCATCAGCGCGTCGTCGCCGCGGCTCTCCACATTCAATCGTACCAGCGGCTCCGTGTTCGACGAACGCAGATTGAAACGCCAGTCGTCGAACGTCATGCTCAACCCATCGACATGCGCGACGGCCACCGCGTCGGCGCGATAACGCGCCTCGATCGCCGTGAGCGCCGCAGCCGGCTCGTTGATACGCCGATTGATCTCGCCGCTGACCGGAAACTGCGCCTGCCGCTCGGCCACCAACGCCGACAGCGGTTTGGCGCGCCGGCTCATCAGCTCGGTAACCAGCAACCACGGAATCATGCCGCTGTCGCAATAGGCGAAGTCTCGGAAATAATGATGGGCGCTCATCTCGCCGCCGTAAATCGCGTTTTCGGCGCGCATGCGCTCCTTGATGAACGCGTGGCCGGTCTTGCTTTCGACCGCCTCGCCGCCAAGCCCGCTCACGATGTCGATCGTGTTCCACGTCAGCCGCGGGTCGTGCACGATCTTCTCGCCGCCGTGCTGGCGCAGAAACGCTTCCGCAAGCAAGCCGACGATGTAATAGCCCTCGATGAACGCACCACGCTCGTCGAACAAAAAGCAGCGGTCGAAATCGCCGTCCCAGGCGACGCCAATGTCCGCACCTTCCGCAACAATCGCCTCGCTAGTCGCCTGTCGGTTCTCCGGCAACAACGGGTTCGGGACGCCGTGCGGGAACGTGCCGTCGGCCTCGTGATGCAACTTGACGAACGTGAACGGCAAATGCGATTCCAGTGCGTCTACGACGGCGCCCGCACCGCCATTGCCGGCGTTGACCACGATCTTGAGCGGCTTGAGCGCGTCCACGTGGACGTAGCCGAGCAGATGCCGGATGTAATCCGGCCGCGCATCGAGCGAATGCTGCTTGCCCGGCACCGCGGCATCGGCAAAATCCGCCGATTCCGCCAATGCGCGAATGTCATTCAGGCCGGTGTCGCCGCTGATCGGCCGCGCACCTTCGCGCACGAACTTCATGCCGTTGTAATCCGGCGGGTTGTGGCTCGCGGTCACCATGATGCCGCCGTCGAGCTTCGCATGCGCCGTGGCGAAATAAATTTCTTCGGTGCCGCAGACGCCGATGTCATGTACGTTCACGCCGCCGGCCATCAGCCCTCGCGAGACGGCGGCTGCAATGGCGCCGCTGCTGAGCCGGATATCGCGTCCGACCGCCACGTTTTGCGGCTTGAGGAATTCGGCGTACGCGCGGCCGATGCGCCACGCGATGTCTTCGTTCAGTTCGTCCGGCACGCGGCCGCGGATATCGTAGGCCTTGAAGCAACTCAGCGAGGTGGCAATCGCCATCAGGCCTTCTCCTCGACGCGGCCGTAAACATCGTCGTAGCGCACGATGTCGTCCTCGCCGAGATAGGCGCCCGACTGCACTTCGATCAGCTCCAGCGGAATCTTGCCCGGGTTCGCGAGCCGGTGACGCGCGCCCATTGGGATAAAGGTCGACTCGTTTTCGCCGATCAGGAAGGTTTCGTCGTCGCGCGTGACCTCGGCGGTGCCGCGCACCACGATCCAGTGTTCGGCACGATGATGATGCTTTTGCAGCGACAGCCGCGCGCCGGGCTTCACGACCAGCCGCTTGACCTGGAATCGGTCGCCGTGGTCGACGCCGTCGTAGGAGCCCCACGGCCGGCTGACCTTGCGATGCAGCAGGGTCTCGCTGCGCCCTTCCGCGCCCAGACGCTTGACGATGGTCTTGACGTCCTGCACGCGATCCTTGCGCGCGATCAGCACCGCGTCGACCGTCTCGACGACAACGTAATCTTCCAGCCCGACCACTGCCAGCATGCGACCGCTGGCGTGCAGGTAACAGTTGCGCGCGTCCTCGGCCACCACGTCGCCGACCATCACGTTGCCGTTGGCGTCGGCCGGATGCAGATCGGCGAGCGCAGCCCACGAGCCGACGTCGCTCCAGCCGGCATCGAGCGGCACCACGACCGCGTTGTCGGTCTTCTCCATCACGGCATAGTCGATGGAATCGGACGGGCAGGCGCTGAACGCCTCGTGATCGAGACGAGTAAAATCGAGATCGCCGGCGGCGCCTTCGAGCGCGCGGCGGCAGGCGGCCACCATATCGGGCGCGAACTTTTCCAGCTCTTCGAGATAGCGCGACGCGCGGAACATGAACATGCCGCTGTTCCAGTAGTAATCGCCGCTCTTGAGGTAGCCTTCCGCAGTCCCCCGATCAGGCTTTTCGACGAACGCGTCGACCTTGTAAACGTCCTTGCCGGCCCCGCGACGAATGTACCCGTAGCCGGTTTCCGGCGCGGTCGGAACGACGCCGAACACCACCAGCTTGCCGTCGCGCGCCGACTGCACGCCCGCTTCGAGCGCGCGCCGGAACGCCGGCTGGTCCGTAATCACGTGATCGGCGGGCAGCACGATCAGGATGGGATCGTCGTCAAATTTTGCCGCGAACAGCGCCGCCGCGGCCACCGCCGGGGCCGTGTTGCGACCGACCGGCTCCAGCATGATCGCAGCCGGCTCGCTGCCGATTTCGCGCAGCTGCTCGGCGGCGAGAAACCGGTGATTGGCGTTGCAGGTGATGATCGGGCTGGTGCAGCCGGCGAGGCCGTCGAGGCGCCGGAGCGTCTCCTGCAACATGGTGCCCTTGCCGATCAGCGGCAGAAACTGTTTCGGGTACAACTGCCGCGATAACGGCCACAGCCGCGTCCCGGAGCCGCCGACGAGAATGGTGGGAATGATTCGCTCTTTCATGGGCGGGTATCATAATCGGCGTGCGCAGGGCGCGCCACCCGCGTTGCATATGGCGCCGCGCCGGCACCATAATCTGTCTCCTTCGGGGCTTGGAAGCACAAGGAGTACGCTATGGTCGATGATGCCCTGACCGCCAACCGCGCCGGCACCGCCCCGGCCGGCCGAACCCTCACCTGGATCGGCTTCGCGCTGGCGTTCGCCGGCGCGATCATGGTGCTGGTCGCCGGCCCCGGCTATCGCGGCCAGTTCTGGGAGCTCGGCACCGCCTTCGAAATGATTCGCTGGGGCGCGTACTGCGGCGGCGCAGGGGCCATTCTCTCGCTGTTCGGCACCATACTGCTGTTCGTCGGCCGCGCCCGGCGCTGGCGGACGATGGGCATTCTCGGCATCATCATCGGCGTGATCGCGATCGGCGTGCCATGGGGCTGGGCGCAGACGGCGCAGTCCGTGCCGCCGATTCACGATATCACCACCGACACGGCCAACCCGCCGACTTTCGATCCGGCGCTGCTCGCCAAGCGGCGCAACGCGGTAAATTCGCCGGTCTACGGCGGCCCCGAAATCGCGGCGCAGCAGCTCAAGGCTTATCCCGACATCAAGCCGCTGCTTCTGAACGCGTCGCCGAATGCGGTCTTCAAGGCGGCGCTCACGCTTGTCAAACAGAATGGCTGGCAGGTGCAGGTAGCCAATTCGGCCACGTACAAGATTGACGCGACGGCGACGACATTGTGGTTCGGATTCAAGGACGATGTCGTCATCCGCATTCGGCCGCACGACGGCGGCACCCGCGTCGACATGCGCTCCGAGTCGCGCATCGGCAAAAGCGACATCGGCAAGAATGCGAAGCGCGTCCGTGCTTTTCTAGCGCAGCTGCGCGCCAAATTTATGAACTCGTGATACATCGGGATGCGTCTGTAATCGTCATTCCGGCTTGGATGCCGGAATCCAGGGGCCACGGATGGCAAGCTGTCGGCGGCATTAACGTACCGTCCATGGCAACTGGATTCCTGCTTCCCTGCAGGAATGACGGGAGGTGCTGCTGAAAAGAGCGTGAAGCGATCCACCCTACCACGCATCCTCATTGCGCTGGCCGTGCTCGCGCTGATCGCGAGCTTTTTCGCGTTCGATCTCGGGCGCTACCTCAACCTGCAATATCTGCAGGCCGAACGCGAACACCTGGGCGCCGTTGTCGCCGCGCATCCATGGCAGACGGCTGCGATCTTCTTCGGCATTTACGTCGTCTTCACCGCCCTGTCGCTGCCCGGTGCCGTCCTGCTTACGGTTGCCGGTGGCGCGATCTTCGGGCTCGGCATCGGCACGTTGATCGTGTCGTTCGCATCGACGATCGGCGCCACCTGCGCGTTCCTGATCGCGCGGTTCCTGTTTCGCGACGCGGTACAAAACCGCTTCGGCGACCGGTTGCGGACGATCAATCGCGGCGTCGAAAGGGACGGCGCGTTTTATCTCTTCACGCTGCGCCTGGTTCCGCTGTTTCCGTTTTTTGTCATCAACATTGCGATGGCGCTGACGCCGATCCGGGTGCTGACGTTTTACGTCGTCAGCCAGATCGGCATGCTGGCGGGCACGGTCATCTACGTCAACGCGGGGACGCAACTCGGACAACTGCATTCGCTCCGCGGCATCGCCTCGGCGGATGTCATCGGCTCGCTGATACTGCTCGGCGTGTTTCCGCTGATTGCGAAGAAGGCTCTCGACTTTTACCGCGCGCGGCGCATCTATCGTCCCTGGCGCAAACCGAAACGCTTCGACCGCAACCTGATCGTTATCGGCGCCGGTTCGGCCGGGCTGATCGCCGCTTACATCGCCGCGACGGTCAAAGCCAAAGTGACCCTGATCGAAAAGAACCGGATGGGCGGCGATTGCCTGAATACCGGCTGCGTGCCGTCGAAGGCATTGATCCGATCCGCGCGTTTCCTGCACGACGCGCGACATTCCTCGGCACTCGGCTTCAGGGAGACGAGCGTCAATTTCGATTTTGCCGATGTGATGAAACGCGTGCAGCGCGTTATCGCCACCGTCGCGCCACATGATTCGTCCGAGCGCTACAGCGCGCTGGGCGTCGAATGCATCAACGGCGAAGCGCGGATCGAGTCGCCTTTCCATGTCTCGGTCAATGGCCACACGCTGACCACGCGCGCAATCGTCCTCGCGACCGGCGGGCGCCCGATCGTCCCGCCGATCGACGGGCTGAACACGACCGACTACTTCACCTCGGAAAACATCTGGAACCTGCGCGAACTGCCGAAGCGACTGATCGTGCTCGGCGGCGGCCCGATCGGCTGCGAACTCGCCCAATGCTTCGCCCGCTTCGGCAGCGAGGTGACGCAGGTGGAAACGGGGCCGCGGTTGCTGCCGAACGAAGACCCGGATGCCAGCGATTACGTTCACCGGCAATTTGCGTTCGAAGGAATCGAGATACGGACGGAACACGAGGCCGTCGCCGTTCGCGTTGTCGATGGGGACAAGCAGCTTGTTTGTCGGCACGAGAACGACGAGACCGCCCTGCCCTTCGATGCGCTGCTGATCGCCGTGGGTCGCCGGGCCAACGTCGCCGGCTTCGGCCTGGAAGAGCTGGGCGTGCCGCTGACCGACACCGGCACGATCGAAGTCAACGAATACCTGCAGACCCGCTTCCCGAATATCTACGCCTGCGGCGATGCCATCGCGCCGTACCAGTTCACCCATGTCGCCGGGCATGAAGCCTGGTATGCCGGCGTCAACGCGCTGTTCGGCGGCCTGAAGAAATTCAAGGCCGATTATTCCGTGATTCCGTGGTGTACGTTTACCGATCCGGAAGTCGCGCGGGTCGGCCTGAACGAAACCAACGCGCAGTTGAAAGGCATCGATTACGAAGTGAGCCGATTCGATCTCGCAGAATCGGATCGGGCCATCGCGGAAGAAGCCGCGCGCGGATTCGTCAAGGTATTGACGGTGCCGGGCAAAGACAAAATCCTCGGCGCAACGATCGTCGGCGAGCATGCCGGCGAATGGATCGTCGAATACGTGAGTGCCATGCGCCACGGGCTCGGCCTGAAAAAAATCATGCGCACGATTCACATCTATCCAACGTTGGCCGAAGCCAACAAGATGGCGGCGGGCCAGTGGCAACGTGCGCATGCGCCGGACAAACTGCTGCCGTGGGTGAAGCGCTATCACGCGTGGCGCCGAAAGTGATACTTGCCAGCAAAATTATCGTTTTCGCGAAGGCGCCGGAGCCGGGAAAGACAAAAACGCGGCTGATCCCGCGGCTGGGTGCAGAAGGAGCCGCGGATCTGCACCAGACGTTGATCCGGCACGCGGTAGCCATGGCCTGCGCCGCCGGCCTCGGCCCGGTCGAACTCTGGTGTACGCCGTCGACGGACCATCCATTGTTCGAGGAGCTCGCCGCCAACGGCACAATTCGTCTGCGCGAACAACCACCAGGTGACCTTGGTGCACGCATGCGTGCCGCGCTCTACGATGCGCTCGCCACTCACGCACGGGCGCTGCTGATCGGCAGCGATTGCCCCGGCTATTCGGTCGAATACCTGAAGAGCGCAGAGACTGCGCTCGCATCCGGCAGCGACGCCGTCCTTGGTCCCGCGGCCGATGGCGGCTACGTCCTGATCGGACTGACAAAGAATCACCCCGACCTGTTCAGCAACATCCCGTGGGGCACCGGCAATGTTCTGCAAATGACGCGCCGGCGACTGCATCGCCTCGACTGGCGCTTCGCCGAGCTTCCCGTCCTGCACGATATAGACCGGCCGGACGACCTGATAGACAGATAGCTTCTTGGTACCATCTATTTTACCTATCATCTTTGGTCCGGGGGGGGATTGGCTCTATGTTCAAGGTTTTCGAGCTAAGGCGTTGCGCTTCATCCGTTGCCATTTTCGTTCTTGTTGCGACCGGGAGCATGTTGCTATCCGGGGTTGCGCAGGCTGCATGCCAATCTTCCCACTCGCCCGATCTCAAGAAGATTCTGAGTTTTGCCGTACCGTCGAGCGGCAATCTGCCCGGCGGCTGGGGCGGTAATCTCCCAGGAACGCTTTTCCTTAGCACCACAATGCACAAGGGCCATAGAGTCTTGATTCTCAGACGCGGCGACAAGAGCGCGTTGAAATTCTCAAGCTTCGCGAGCTGCGTCCAATCCGATTTTTCTGGAAAAACGATCACCCTGAAAGGGTGGTTGCGCACCAACGACGTAAGCAAGTTTGCTGGTCTATGGGTCCGGGAAGATGGAGACGCGGGGACTTTAGTCCTCAACAATATGCACGACCAGAAGCTGCACGGAACAACCGGCTGGAAAGAATATTCGGTCAGCATACCGGTCAAACCGCAAGCTCGACATGTCGTATTCGGGGCGCTCCTTGTCGGGACCGGGAAAGTCTGGGTGTCACACCTTCAGCTTTTGGTTGACGGAAAGCCGATATGGCAGGCGCCTAAGAAGGGGACCGTTCTCGATACAGATCACGAGTTCGATAAAGGCTCACGCATCGCCATCACCGCACTCGATAAAATCCAGATCGCCAATCTGGTCACGCTGGGCAAGGTCTGGGGGTTTCTCAAATACTACGATCCGACCGTGACCGCGGGCAAACGGCAATGGGATTACGATCTCTTCCGGATCATGCCGACAATCCTCAAGGCGAAGAGTCGCAAGGATGCCAATGCAGCGCTGGTGCAATGGGTTAAAAAACTTGGGCCAGTCCCGCCCTGTACGTCATGCGTACACCTGGAAACCAAGAACCTCCATCTCAGGCCCGACCTGGGCTGGATTCACGATTCGAATCGGCTTGGGAAGCAGCTTAGCGCCCTGTTGGAACGCATTTACAACAATCGAACCGGCAAGCAGTTTTATGGTCCGCTGAGAAATATTGGTAAACCGAAGTTCGATCACGAATTGCCGTACAAATCGGTCAACTTCCCCGATTCCGGGTTTCAGTTACTCGCGCTGTACCGGTTCTGGAACATGATCGAATACTGGTATGCGTACCGCAATCTGATCGCCGACAATTGGAACCATGTGCTGGCCGAATTCATCCCCCGGCTGGCGCTGGCTAAAAGCCTCAAGGCCTATGAACGGCAACTCATGCAACTTGCCGCCGAACTCCACGATACCCATGCCAATCTTTGGGGTAATTCGATAAAAGATCGACCGCCTGTCGGCAAGTGCCATCTGCCCGTGCGCATTCGTTACGTCCAGGGCCAGCCAGTCGTAGCGGCCTACCTCGCTGGCAAACAGGCAAACGACTCGTCTTTGCAGATCGGCGATGTGCTGGTCAAGCTTGACGGCCAACCCGTATCGAAGTTGTTCAAGCTGTGGGCGCCGTACTATGGTGCCTCCAACAAAGCGGCGTTGCGGCGTCAGATTGGAAACTTCATGACTCGTGGCGCTTGTGGTGCGACAACGGTGACTATCCGTCGCGATGACGATGTTAAGCGCATCAAAACCCAGAGGGTGCCGATACCGGGTGGCCCGGACTATCGGCCGGTTCGCTTCCACGACCTTCCGGGGCCCACCTTTCGATTGCTCTCGCCAAAAGTCGCCTATATCAAACTGTCATCCATCAAGTCGGATCAGGTTGGGAGCTACATCAAGCGCGCGCAGGGTACGAAGGGGCTGATCATCGACATCAGAAATTACCCATCGCAGTTCGTGGCGTTCTCTCTGGGATCCACACTGGTCAGCAAGAAAACGCCATTTAACCGCCTCACAAGAGAAGATTTGCGCAATCCTGGCGCGTTTTACTGGCGCGCACCTACAACATTGACACCGCGAAAGCCGCATTACGCGGGCAAGGTCGTTGTTCTCGTGGACAGCGTCACACAGAGCCAGGCTGAGTACACGGCGATGGCTTTTCGAGCTGCGGGCGCGGTTGTCGTGGGCAGCCAAACTGCCGGTGCAGATGGCGACGTCGCATGGGCACTGCTGCCGGGCAACGTGTATACAGCTATAAGTGGGCTGGGCGTCTTTTATCCGGACAAGCAGCCAACACAGCGGATCGGCATCGTGCCGGATGTGGTGGTGAAGCCAACCATCGCCGACATCCGTGCCGGCCGCGATGCGGTGCTCGAAAAAGCCATTCGTCTCATCGTCGGGCCGAAAGTCCCGGAGACCAAAATCCGCAAGATGTACGAGACGCCGCCGATGAAGCGGTAGGGGCTATCTCGGCTCGGTCCGGTGCTATGATGCGGACCCGTGGCTAAAGAGCAAACAACCACCGTCGGCTGGCGCGAATGGGTCGCATTGCCGGAACTCGGCATCACCGCGATCAAGGCCAAGATAGATACCGGTGCCCGAACCTCGGCGTTGCACGCGTTTTCGCTGGAGCGCTTCCGCCGGCACGGTGAAGCCTGGGTGCGCTTCGGCGTTCATCCGGAACAGGGTCCGGATAGTCCGATACTACTCGCCGAGGCGCCCGTCATTGACGAACGCTGGGTGCGGGATTCGGGCGGGCACCGCGAAAAGCGCCTGGTGATCGCGACGCAGCTGGCTATTGCCGATGTCGCGTGGCCCATTGAGTTGACGCTGACCGGCCGCGATACTATGCGCTTCCGAATGCTGGTCGGGCGCACCGCGCTCCGCCACCGGTTGACGGTCGACCCGGGCGCGTCCTTTCTGGCCGGGCGGCGGCGCGAACAAGCTATACAACACAGGGACTGTCAAGAATGAAAATCGCCATCCTTTCGCGAAACCCCAAGCTCTATTCGACCGAACGGCTCGTCGAGGCTGGCGAATCGCGCGGTCACGAGGTGCGCGTCATCGACCCGCTGCGCTGCTACATGAACATCGCGGCGCACAATCCGGAAATTCATTACAAGGGCCGCAAGCTGACGGGCTTCGACGCCGTGATTCCGCGCATCGGCGCTTCGATCACCTTTTACGCGACGGCGGTGCTGCGCCAGTTCGAAATGACGGGCGTGTTTCCGCTGAACGAGTCGGTCGCGGTGGGCCGCTCGCGCGACAAGCTGCGCTCGCTCCAACTGCTGTCGCGCAAGGGCATCGGCCTGCCGGTGACCGGCTTTGCGCATTCGCCGGATGACACCCAGGATCTGCTGAACCTGGTGGGCGGCGCCCCGGTCGTCATCAAGCTGACCGAGGGGGCGCAGGGAATCGGCGTGGTGCTGACTGAAACGCGCAAGGCGGCGGAAAGCGTGATCGAGGCATTCCGCGGCCTCGACGCGCACTTCCTGGTGCAGGAGTTCATCAGCGAGGCGCGCGGTGCCGATATCCGTTGCTTTGTCATCGGCGAGAAAGTTGTCGCGTCGATCAAGCGCCAAGCGAAGGAAGGCGAATTCCGCTCGAACCTGCACCGCGGCGGCAGCGCGGAAGTGATTCGCATCACGCCGGAAGAGCGTTCGACCGCGACGCGCGCGGCCAGGATCATGGGCCTCAACGTCGCCGGCGTCGATATCCTGCGCGCCAACCACGGGCCGGTGGTGATGGAAGTCAATTCATCGCCAGGGTTGGAAGGGATTGAAGGCGCGACCGGCAAGGACATCGCCGGGATGATCATCGGCTTTATCGAAAAGAACGCCAAACCCGGCAAAACACGCACCAAGGGCGTTGGATGAAACCATTGAACCTGGGCGGAACCGACATCGCCCCCGGCAGCCGTACCACGCTTCATCTCCCGCTCGGCCAACTCTATACCCACAACCCGATCAGCATGCCGGTGCACGTGATCCACGGCCGCCGCGCGGGGCCGTGCCTGTTCGTCTCGGCCGCGATTCATGGCGATGAACTGAACGGCATCGAAATCATCCGCCGCCTGCTGATCCGCCCCGCGCTGAACCACTTGCGCGGCACACTGCTCGCCGTGCCGATCGTCAACGTCCTCGGCGTGCTGCAGCAGTCGCGCTACCTCCCCGACCGGCGCGACCTCAACCGCAGTTTCCCCGGCACCGAAAAGGGCTCCCTGACCGCGCGGCAGGCGAACCTTTTCATGACCGAAATCGTCGCCAAGGCGAACTACGGCATCGACCTGCACACCGGCGCGATCAATCGCAGCAATCTGCCGCAAATCCGCGCCAATCTCGATGATGTGGAGACCCGGCGGCTGGCCGAGGCCTTCGGCACGCCGGTGATCCTGAACTCGGATTTGCGCGAGGGCTCGCTGCGCGAAGTCGCCGCGCAACTCGGCATCACCACCCTCCTCTACGAGGCCGGCGAAGCGTTGCGATTCGACGAGTTGAGCATCCGCGCCGGCGTGCGCGGCGTAACCAATGTAATGCGTGCGATCGGCATGTTGCCGCCATCACGGTCGAAGCATGAACACCCGAAGCCGGCGCTGGCGGCAGGCAGCAACTGGGTCCGCGCACCGGTCAGCGGCGTAGCGCGCTTCGAGGTGGCGCTTGGCGCGTGGGTCAAAAAGGGCGAACTATTGGGACGGATTGCTGATCCCTTCGGCGGGCATGAAGAAGACGTCGCTGCGCCGTATGCGGGCCTCGTGATCGGCTGCACCAATATCCCGCTGGTTTACGAAGGCGACGCGATGTTCCACCTGGCCCACTTCGACCGGTCGCGCGGCATTGCAACCCGCGTCGAAGCATTCCGAAATGGCTTCGACAATGAGGACTGAGTCGCTACCAGTCTCAAGCACTCAGCACTCAGCACTCAGCACTCAGCACTCAGCACTCAGCACTAGCGACTTTTATCCATCGCCTCCAGCCGCCGGATGCGATCCTCAATCGGCGGGTGCGTCGAAAACAGCTTCGCAAACCCGCCCTTCAGCGGATTGACGATAAACAAGTGCGACGTAGCCGGGTGCGCCTGTGCGCGCGGCATGATCATGCGCTGGTTGGCGTCGTCCAGTTTGCGCAATGCGCTGGCGAGCCAAAGCGGATGACCAGACAATTCCGCACCGCCGTCATCCGCGCCGTATTCACGCGAGCGCGATACCGCGAGTTGTATCAATGTCGCCGCAAGCGGCGCGACGATCATCATCACCAGCAATCCGCCGACGCCCAGACCTTCGTCGTCGTCGTCACCGCCGAAGCCGCCGAAAATCAGCGCCCACTGCGCCATGTTCGCCAGCATCGCGATGGCGCCGCCAAGCGTCGCGGCGATTGCACTCACCAGCGTATCCCGATGGCGCACATGCGACAGCTCGTGCGCCAGCACGCCCGTCAGCTCCTCGCGAGACATCATTCTCAACAGGCCGCTGGTCGCCGCGACCGCGGCATGCTCCGGACCGCGACCCGTCGCAAAGGCATTTGGAACGTCGCTGTCGACGATATAAACGCGCGGCATCGGCATCGACGCCCGCTGCGCCAGTCCCGCGACGACCGAGTGCAACTCCGGCGCCTCGCCCGGCCCGACTTCGCGCGCCCGGTACATCCGCAGCACCAGCTTGTCGGAAAACCAGTAGCTGCCGATGTTCATCGCCGCGGCGAAAAGAAAGGCGATCACCAACCCGGCCATGCCGCCGAGCGCGTGACCTACCCACATAAACAGCACCGTCAGGGCTGCCAGAAGTATCGTCGTGCGTAAGGTGTTCATGCCGGGAATCATGGGGATACGGCAGGCGTTTAGCAAGTCCTGCTGCTGCCCTCACTACATCAATTTTGAATCAGATAGCTCCAAACTACAGCGGGATCGCTCCCGCTACCGCTCAAGGTGACGGTCGCGCCGCCGCGGGCAACCTCTGGTTGCCGCCGGCGTCAACGATCGGGGCGCTCTCGGCATCCGGCTGCGGCGTCAAGATAGGTCACGGGTGCTATCCGTGCTACCGCATTAATTCCATACCCCTAATTATTAGGAGGCAACGGTGCCTTCGGGGGCGGCCCGTTTGAATGCGAATCCGCGAGGGTGTCAAGTTTTCTGTGTAACTTCTTCTTCACGCCGGCATGCGGTCGCCGAACAGGATGACGAACTGGTTTAGTGCAGCCGCCCAATTCTGAATCGGCCGGGTCCATTTCTTCGCCACGTTTCGTAGCCCGAGGTACAGAATTTTGTAAACGGCGTCATCGCTCGGGAAGGCGCCGCGGTTTTTAAGCACCTTGCGCAGCGAGTAATTCAGCGACTCGATGGCATTGGTGGTGTAGATGACCTTCCGAATCTCGGGCGGATAGTCGAAGAACACTGTCAGCCGGGTCCAGTCGGCCCGCCAGCTGGGGCTGATCGCCGGATATTTCGCGTCCCAGCGCTCGGAAAACTGGTCGAGCGCGACTTGGGCCGCATCCAGTGTCGGCGCGGTATAAATCGCTCGCAGGTCGCGCGCCACCGCCTTGCGCTCCTTCCAGGGCACGAACTTGAGGGAGTTGCGGACCTTGTGGACGATGCACAGTTGTACCTGGGTATGCGGGAACACGCTCTCCACCGCCTCAGGCAAGCCTTTGAGGCCATCGACGCAGGCGATAAAGCAGTCGGCCATGCCGCGGTTCTTGAGCTCAGTGAACACCCCGAGCCAGAATTTCGCGCCTTCGGTCTCGCTGATCCACAGGCCGAGGATTTCCTTCTCGCCCTGCAGATTGATGCCGAGGGCGGCATAGACGGCCTTATTCCTGACCCGGCCGTCCTCGCGTGATTTGACCACCAGGGCGTCTATTTGCGTCGTCAATGAAGCTCCGATTAAAAGTGCCGCCTATTCGTTGGCTATCCCATTCATGCCCAGCACCAAAGTTCCCTAGCTGCATTAAAGCTACAAACACACCATCTCTTGCCCCTTGAGCAGTAAAAAAGTGTGGATCAAAACCGGCCGGCCTCTCAACTGGCTGACCGGTTCTGTTATTCACTGGATTCCCTTGATCATCCATAAGTGGCACTGGTATGCTGCTCGAACCAAGTGCCGACGGTGCCGCACACTTCGTCTGCGCCCTAGTATTTTCCCCCTTATTCGCCGCATTGCCAGAACCGCCGGCGCTCCCGCCGCCCAAAAAGCCGCCGTGTTGATCGGTAAGCGAATCGATGAAATCCAGAATGTTGTCGGTAGCTACCATAGAGCCCCCGTTGAATGCATCATCTCCGCCACCGCCACCGCCACCTGTATAAAAGCACGTCCAATGCTTGGCTCCGTCCTGTATGCAGGTATAACCGGGCCCACCGACTGCTGCCGCATATCCGCTGGGGTCGGTGAACGTCATCGGATTATTCCAGACATAGCTGTAGCGATTGAGGCTCTGGCTCTGGACGGGGGCCTGTATGTAGGGATCGGCTGACGTAAAACGCCCGATATTGGGGTCGTAGACCCGGCCGTTGTAATGGATCAGGTTGACAGCATCCAGTTCTTCCTGGCCGGTATAGCCAAGATAGGTCTGGCTACGGTCGTTGGCGATGGCCGCCGGGGCTTCAGGGGCCAGGGTATCGGGATTGCGTCGCTCACCGAACGCGGTGTAGCTCATCCTGGCCTGCAGGATGCCGCCGCCGTCCGTGACGGCGCTGACGCTGCCCAGGCCGTCGTGATACAGGTAGCGGATGCTTTGGCTGCCATCGGACCGGTCGGTGTAGATGGCAAGGGTGCGGCCGTGGAGCTGGATGGCGTGGCGGTATGCTGTTGGGGCGCCGGGTTGTTGGATGACGGTAAACAGTCCACCGATGTAGTCGATGGTGGTCGTGCCGCTCGTGGTGGTAAGCGTCTGCTGATAGCGGCTTCGGTCGGGGCCGTATTGGAACTGGACGGTGGCGCCGGCGCTGGCGATTTGCTTGGGTTTGTTGAGAACGGTCCAGTCGAGGGTTTTGTTGGGGGCGCTGATCAGGTTGCCGTTGGCGTCGTAGCTGTAGCTGCCTGTTCCGGCGATGCTGCTGACCGCGTGCGGATGGGCGGTGTCGTAGCTGTAGGCGCCGAGGTCGGAACGGCCGGTGATGTTGCCGATGTCGTCGTAGGTGATCGTCAGGACGTCGCTGCCGTTGCGGCTGACGGTTGTCAGGCGGTTCAGGCTGTCGTAGCGATAGGTCTCGGTCTGGCCGTTGGGGGCGTTGCGGCTGATGACGTTACCGAGGGCGTCGTAGGTGTAGCTTTGCGTCTGGATCGGCTGGTCGAGGCCGGCGCTGGCGATACCTGTGAGGCGGCCGGTGGCGGCGTCGTAGCTGCGGGTGGTGCCCAAGGTGTTGCCGAGCGTGGCGCTCTGGATATGGCCCCAGGCGTCCATGCCGGGCGTGCCGTTGCCGCCCGCCTGCCAGAGGGTGCCCAGGGGGCTGGTGACGCTGTCCAGGAGGCCGCTACCGGCCTCGTAGTGGTAGGTCACGCTGAAGTGGTGGCCGCTGGTGGTGTCGGTGGTAAAGAACGCTGCGGGCTCGACGCGCCATTGGCGCAGGGCGACGTTCAGCGGCGGGGCGTAGTGGAAGTCCCGAAGATCTGGTAATTTTCTAAAGTGGGTATTGAAATCGAACTCCCAGAGCCAATAACAGGGCGAATACAGTAAGCGCGGCAATATCTAGTGCAAACCAGCCGACGCACTGTCTCCGCAAAGCAATATCTGGCAGGCATCTCCATCGAAATGACCACAAATAGAGTTTCCATAGCGCGCCTTCTTTAATGTCAAATAAATGCGCCGTTTTCAATGATGACCATTCGGCGCCAGCCGATAACAAGCGTTGAGCCGACCGCTGCTCGAACAGCATCAGCATAAGTCGCACCAGAACGAACAATATCGCCGCGTAAATCAGAATCTGATGTAAAGAAGGCATGAATAACCTATTCTCTAGCTACGGCTTCCATACCAAAATATTAATGCCATGAGCAAGAACATCAGCATCGTTTCTGTTATACCGATAATCCATACCGTCCTTTGACGTCGACCGGCTGCACGCAACTCTGGTTGTATCTCGTGTCGGTACTTTCGAAAGAAGATATACCGTTGTAGCTCAAACTGCGCCGTCGGGGTGCGTACGCTTGCTAGTTCAAAAGCATCCGGAAGCACCTTACTTCCATAGCGTCTAAGTAAGCGGCGTAGCTGGTAATTCCAAAATAACGAAATCACACCTGTAACCACAGTCGCCACAAACACCGCTATCCATGCGACTGCGAGAATATTACCCCATAACATGTTGCGAATTACCTCGGCGCACTAGTCGCCACTTGAGTTACAGCTGTGATTGAGTGGTACGTGAGCAAGTTCCGCGGTTGCGGATACAGGAGCAATTGACCCAAAAACGCCCTCTCCAATCCCCGCTCCAATACGAACAAACGTTCCGTTTGGTCCATACGTGATGGTCGCGAGAAAGAAGGGGAAACCCTCTCCTCCGGCGACTTTGTAGGTTACGCCATAGGGTTCAGGTGTCCCCCACTGAATTCCCCCGACAATATGACCTTCGGCACCGCCGCCGAATGCAATTCCACCTTCTCCGCTGACTCCATGCTTCGTAACTGTCGTGCTCAAATCACCAGCAACCGGTGCCGCACCACCCTCTATTCCGGCGGAGCCAAACAGATGAGCGAGTATGGAATTTAAGAGGCCTTGATTATTCTCAGCTTGGCATTGGTCGGTCTTTTTCTGCTGCTCGGTCTTCTGCTGTTTTTCGCCCGTAGTGTTTTTCGCGTTATTTTGCGTAATCGAGTTACCGCCGGCGCTCCCGCCGCCCAAAAAGCCGCCATATTGGCCGGTAAGCGAATCGATGAAATCCAGAATGTTGTCGGTAGCTACCATAGAGCCCCCGTTGAATGCATCATCTCCGCCACCGCCACCGCCACTGCCACCGCCGCCTGTATAAAAACACGTCCAATGCTTGGCTCCGTCCTGTATGCAGGTGTAGCCCGCCCTACCGACTGCTGCCGCATATCCGCTCGGGTCGGTGAACGTCATCGGATTATTCCAGACATAGCTGTAGCGATTGAGGCTCTGGCTCTGGACGGGGGCCTGTATGTAGGGATCGGCTGACGTAAAACGCCCGATATTGGGGTCGTAGACCCGGCCGTTGTAATGG
>DASSNE010000043.1:0-62397 GCA_035688265.1 Gammaproteobacteria bacterium | reverse complement strand
GCGGTGCTCGCGGTTGGGCCGAAAAGACCCCAAATATTACGAGCGATGTTCAAATCGAAACCAGCCAATGACACGGAATATCCTCGACTACTCAACGACTTACACGGCGTCAATACAATGACGTTGGGACACTACTGACTTCTCTACAATTCCAGCAGCGTTTCCTGCTCTTCCACCGACGGCTCGAATCCGCGGTCGCCATAATGTTCGAAAATCGCCGCGACGACCTCTTCCGGCTCGTCCACCACCTTCATGAAATCCACGTCGTTCGGGTCGATCATCTCCTCGCGGCCAAGGTGGTCGCGCATCCAGTCGATGAAATCGCACCAGAACGCGGATCCCACCATCAGGATCGGAATCGGCCGGGCCTTGCCGGTCTGCACCAGCGTCAGAATTTCGGCGAGTTCGTCGAGCGTGCCGAAGCCACCCGGCATGACGACATAAGCCGATGCGTACTTGACGAACATGACCTTGCGGACGAAAAAGTGCTTGAACGTCAGCGATATGTCCTGATACGGATTCGCGCGCTGCTCGTGCTTCAGCTGAATGTTGAGGCCGATACTCGGCGACTTGCCGGCGTAGGCGCCCTTGTTGGCGGCTTCCATCAGTCCCGGCCCGCCGCCGGTGACGACCGAAAAGCCGGCGTCGGACAGCGCGCGGCCGATTTTCTCCGCAAGATCGTAATAAGGGTGTTCGGGCGAAGTGCGCGCCGAGCCGAAGATGCTGACCGACGGGCGGATGCGCGCGAGGTGCTCGTAGCCTTCGACGAATTCGGCCATGATCTGGAAAATTTTCCAGGACTCGCGATTCAGCATGGCAGTTTCGAGCGGCAGCATGCGCGGGTCGCTGGCTCTGGCGTTGCCCCTGTCATCGAAGTTGTCTGTGCCCATTATTCCCTCGCGGCCGGCGGCCGCACCTGCAATTTTTCCAATCGTCGCAGGAAAACCTGCATTTCCCGTGCTGCCTGCTTGTCGCCCCGGCCGTTGGCAACTTCGATCCCGCGCGCATAAGCTTCGGCAGCATCGGCATTGCGGCCGGCGGCGACGAGCGCCTTGCCGTACAGCTTCCACGCCGCCGAATAAGCCGGATCGAGTTGGACCGCACGCGCGAGATGCTCGGCGGCACGATCGGGCGCGCCGGCCTTCAGATACTCGTTGCCGAGCGAAAAGCGCAGCAGCGCCGAGTCGCGGCCGGCCGCGAGCATCTTCTCGAAGTTGTCGATGGCACTCATGGCGAACCGCCATGATAGCGCATTGCGGCCTCAGCGCTTCCAGAACGCCGGCGTGAACAGGATCAGCAGCGGGTAAATTTCGAGCCGCCCCAGCAACATGGCCGCGATCAGCGTCCACTTCGCGACGTTGCTCACGCCCTCGAAACCGAACGTTACGGTACCGAGACCCGGGCCGACGTTGTTCATGCAGGTCGCGAGCCCGGAGAATGCTTCCAGCGGCTGCATCCCGGCGGCAAGCAGAATCATCATCATGATCGCGAACAGCGCGAAATAGGTCGCGACGAAGCCGAGCACCGCCTGCAGGATGCGGTTCGGCACCGGCGAGCGGCCACTCTTGACCGGGATTTCGGCGCTCGGGTGCAGCAGCCGGCGGATTTCCCGCAGCGCCTGCTTGGTCATCAGATGGATGCGCAGCACCTTGAGGCCGCCGGTGGTAGAGCCGACGCAGGCGCCCATGAAGCCGATAAAGATCAGCATCACCGGAATGAAGCCGGGCCACTGGCTGAAATCGGCCGACAGGAAACCGGTCGTCGTCATCATCGACGTGTACTGGAAGATGGACTCGACAAACGACTTGAACGCGGTCGGGTAGACGTGGCGGAAATACAGGTCGCCGGTCATCGTCGCAACCAGCAGAACAGTGATGCCGAGGTAAAAGCGGAATTCGGGATCGCGGAAATAGGTTTTAATCGAGCCGGTGCGCAGCGCCGTGAAATGCAACGCGAAGTTGGCGCCGGAGATGAACATGAAAAACGACGCGACCAGTTCCAGCCCATTGCTGTGGTAGTATGCGAAGCTCGCGTCGTGCATCGAGAAGCCGCCGGTGGCGACGGTCGCAAAGCTGTTGCCGATGGCGTCGAACAGCGGCATGCCGCCCAGCCAGTACGATAACGCGCAGGTGAAGGTGATGCCGAGATAGATCAGCCACAGCGCCTTGGCCGTTTCCTGCACGCGCGGCGTCAGCTTGTCCTTGACCGGACCCGGCGTCTCGGCACGGTAAAGCTGCATGCCGCCGACGCCCAGGATCGGCAGTACCGCGAGCGCCAGCACGATGATGCCCATGCCGCCGAACCAGTGCAGTTGCTGGCGGTAGTAGAGGATCGAATGCGGCAGACTGTCGAGACCGGTGAGCGTCGTTGCGCCGGTCGTCGTGAGGCCGGAGACGGTTTCAAAGACGGCGTCGGTGTATGACATCTGCGGATGCACCGCGAACCAGAATGGCAGCGCGCCGAGCAGGCTGCACAGCACCCAGATCGCGGCGACGATCAGGAAGCCGTCGCGCAGCCGCAAGTCCCGATGGCGATGCGGCGCGGTGATCCACGCGATCAGGCCGACGCCGACGATGATCGCAAAGCCGTATACGAACGGCATCAGCGCGCCGTCGCCGTAAATCCAGAACACCAGCATCGGCACGGCCAGCGTCAGGCCGAACAGAGTCAGCATCAAGCCGAGAACGCGTTGGACGGCGCCGAGATGCATCGGGTCAGCAGCGCGCGCTACACAAAGTCGACGCCCACCTGGAACAGCTTTTCGACCGCGGCGATCTGCTTGCGCTCGATCACGAACAGGATCACGTGGTCGCCGTTTTCGATGACGATGTCGTCGTGCGCCATCAGCACCTCTTCACCACGCACGATGGCGCTGATCCTTGCACCGGGCGGCAGGTCGATCTCGTCGATCCGGCGGCCCACGACGCGCGATTTGCCGGCGCCGCCGTGCGCGACCGCCTCGATCGCTTCGGCAGCGCCGCCGCGCAGCGAATGCACATTAAGGACATCGCCGCGGCGGATGTAGGTCAGCAGCGCGCCGATCGTCACCTGCTGCGGCGACAACGCGATGTCGATCGAGCCACTCTGCACCAGGTCGACGTACGCCGGCCGGTTGATCAGCGCGAGCACCTTGCGCGCGCCCAGCCGCTTGGCCAGCATCGCCGACAGGATATTGGCCTCCTCGGCGTTGGTGACGCCGCAGAACACATCGACGCTTTCAATGCTCTCCTCGCGCAGCAATTCCTCGTCCGCGGCATCGCCGTTGAGCACGATCGTGTTGTCGAGCAGCTCGGACACCCGCCGCGCGCGGTCGCGGTTGCGCTCGATCAGCTTGACGTTGTGGTTGTCCTCTAGCGCATCGGCCAGGCGCACGCCGATGTTGCCGGCGCCGGCGATAATCACGCGCCGGATCGGCTTGTCGAGCTTGCGCAGCTCGCTGATCACGGTGCGAATGTCACGCCGGGCGGCGATAAAGAAGACCTCGTCATCGGCTTCGATCACCGTATCGCCGGTCGGGATGATCGGCTGACCGCGGCGGTAAATCGCCGCCACGCGCGCTTCGACCTGGGGCACGTGGTCGCGCAGCGCGCGCAACTGCTTGCCGACCAGGGGGCCGCCGTAATACGCCTCCACGGCGACAAGGCGCACCTTGCCGTCGGCGAAATCCAGCACCTGCAATGCGCCCGGATAGTGCATCAGCCGGCTGATGTAATCGGTAACGAGCTGCTCCGGGCTGATCAGCCGATCAATGCCGAGCGCGCCCTGCTGAAAGATTTCGCCGGCAGCCAGGTATTCGCTGGCGCGCACGCGCGCAATCTTCGTCGGCGTATGAAACAGCGCGTGGGCGATCTGGCAGGCGACGATGTTGACCTCGTCGCTGTCGGTGACCGCGATGAGCATGTCGGCGTCATCGGCGCCGGCCTCGCGCAGGATATTCGGAAACGCGCCCGAGCCGTGCACGGTGCCGAGGTCGAGCCGCTTTTCCAGTTCGCCCAGCACCGCCTCGTTGTTGTCGACGACGGTAATGTCGTTGTTGGTTTCCATGACCAGCTTGTGGGCCACGGTGGTCCCCACCTGCCCGGCGCCGAGGATGATTATTTTCATGCGGCGAAGCTACTTTATTAGATTCGGACCTGCAAGCCCATTTCGACCGTCTGGTCGGACGGAATCTGGTAATAAGCCGTCGCCTTGACGGAATTTCGCACCATGAACGCGAACAACTGGTCACGCCATGTCGGCATGCCGCCCTTCTTGCGCCCGACCAGCAGCGACTGGCGGCCGATGTAGTAGGTCGCGTCATTGACGTTGATGTCGATGCCTTTCGCCGCGCAGGCCGCGAGTTCGGAGGGGATGTTCGGCCCCTGCATGTAGCCGTAATGCAGGATCACGCGGTAGAAGCCCTGGGGATAGAACTTGACTTCGATGCGCTCGTCCGCCGGCACCCGCGAGGCGTTACTGGTGAGCACCGTCAGCAGGATGACCTGTTCGTGCAGCACCTTGTTGCGCGTGATGTGGTGACGCAATGCCGACGGCGTCTGGGTCAATCGCCCGGTCAGGAATATCGCGGTGCCCGGCACGCGCTGCACTTTCGACTGCGCAAGCTCGCCGATGAACGTTTCCAGCTTATCGGCGCTCTTCGCGGTTTGCGCCTGCAGCAGCGCGCCGCCACGTCGCCAGGTCGACATCAGCGTGAAAAAGATGATGCCGACCACCACGGGGAACCAGCCGCCGTCCGCCAGCTTGACCAGATTGGAACCGAAGAAGCTCAGATCGATGAACAGGAAGCCAATCAGAAACGCGAGCGCCGCCGGCCAGCGCCAGCCGCCGCGCTCGCGCGCGACATTGAACGCGAGGATCGTGGTCACGACCATGGTGCCGTTGACGGCGATGCCGTAGGCCGCGGCCAGGTTGCTCGAACTCTGGAAGCCGACGACCAGCCCGATCGCGGCGATCATCAGCACCCAGTTAACCGCCGGCACATAAATCTGCCCGCGTGTCTCGGCGGACGTCTGCACGACCCGGAAACGCGGCATCTGGCCGAGTTGGATGGCCTGCCGGGTGAGCGAAAACGAGCCGCTGATAGTCGCCTGCGACGCAATCACGGTGGCAACCGTCGTCAGCACCACCAGCGGATACAGCGCCCAGTCGGGCGCCAGGTTGAAGAATGGTTGCACCGCCTGGTGCGGGTGCGCGAGCAGCATCGCGCCCTGGCCGAAATAGTTGAGCAGCACCGCCGGCAACACGAACCGGAACCAGGCGCGGCGGATCGGCCCGCGGCCGAAATGGCCCATGTCCGCGTACAGCGCTTCACCGCCGGTCGTCACCAGGAAGATCGCGTACAACACCAAGAACGCAGCCCAGCCGGTGTGATGAAAGAACTCGAACGCGTAAAGCGGGTTGACGGCCTTGATTACTTGCGGCTCGTGGACGATGGCGCTTATCCCGAGCCCCGCCAGCACCACGAACCACACCACCATGATCGGGCCGAATACCGCGCCCACCTTGGCGGTGCCACGTTTCTGGAAGGCGAACAACAGCAGCAGGATGATGATGGTGAGCGGAATCACGAAGGGCGCAAACGCCGGCGTTGCCACCTCGAGGCCTTCTACGGCACTCAAGATGGAAATGGCCGGCGTGATCATGATGCCGCCATAAAGGAGCGCAGCGCCGAACAGGCCGGTCATGATCAATAGCCAGCGCCGTCGCCGTTCGAGGCCCTTCCACGGCCGCAACAGGCCGATCAATGCAAAAATGCCGCCTTCCCCGCGGTTGTCGGCGCGCAGCACGAAAGTCATGTACTTGAGCGAGATGACCAGGATCAGCGTCCAGAAAATCAGCGACAGCACACCGAGCACGTCGGTCGGATTCACCGGCACCGGATTCACACCTTCGAAGCAGGCACGGAACGAGTAGATCGGGCTTGTGCCGATGTCGCCGTAAACGACACCCAGTACGGCCAGGCCCGCGGCGATACGTTTGCGGCGATCGCCCTGCGCGGTGCCGGCGTGGCCCCGCAACGCGAGATCCTGCATTGACTTGCTCATCGGTGGTCAGACTTCATGCATGCGGATCCGCTTGTCGGGCTGCATGAGCGCGTTGCTGTCCTCAAGTTGCTTGAGCGCCGCCTGGTAGCTGCTGAAATCGATCGCACCGCTGAACGCGTGCGCGCGAACCAGCATGCGCACAAACGGCTCCGGGTCGTTCTGCCGCGTCAGCGCCCGCAACGCGAGCCAGTAATCGCCGCAGTAGACCGGCGGAATCAGGATGCGCATCTGGTCGGCCGCGGATAGTTCTGCGTTCATCATCACCCGCGCGATGCGGCCGCTGCCGGAATCGAACGGGTGGCATTCGCGCACGAGGAACAGCATGAAGGCGGCGCGCGTAAAGGGCTCCTGTAACTCGCGGTACAACTCGTAGCCGCGCAGCAGCGTCGGGCGGATGCGCTCGGCGGCGATGAAGCGGGTGATGTCGGTCTGCTCGCCCGGCTGACGAAAACGGCCGGGCGGCTGGTCATCGCGCTCGGCGAACAGTATCCGGTGCCGGCGCGCCAGCAGCGCGAGAAAGTCGTCTCCGCTGGTGGGGCGCCTGCCGAGATCATTTCCCGTCTCGACCAGCCGAAACGTATTGAGCAGCACCGCCGAGTCCATCGGGCGCTCCGCCAGCGGGCGTTCGTCGACAATGACCTCGTGCGCCGCGTCCACGTCGAATTCGAGACCTGCAAGGTAATTGGAGAAATACGCTTCGAAGAAAGCGCGGTTGATGTGCCAGCCTGGCGCATGCTCGCCGCGCGGCCGCGCGGTGTACTTGCGCTCACGGAGCACCCTGAACAGGTTTTGAAACAGTTGTAGCCGCTCACGATCGCAGCCGGCATCGGCGTCGGTTTTCGCCGTGTCCGGTTCGGCCGCGGCACGACGCGCCAATGCTCCGACCTGCGACAGCGACGAGCGGACCTTCTTCGTATGCTGGGTGACGCCGCGAAACCGCGTCCAGGCGCTCTTGACGCCGCTGCCGTCCGTCGCGCAGACGTTGTCCAGCAAGTCCTCCAGCAACCGGAACTCTTCATGCCAGTCGAACTGCGCCGCCAGCTCGCGGGCCCGGCTGCGCAGCCGCTCGCGATCGGCCGGATCGGTGATGGCCCGTAATTGAGCCTGAAGCGCCTCGGCGGGCAGAGCGCGCGGCGCGTCTTTGCGGTGCCGCGACGCCGCCAGGTTCTCGAGAAATGCGCGCGCGGGCGATGCCAGGTGCAGATCGTTGGTGAAGGGCCGATCACCGGCCAGCGGGCCGGGCGCGTTGATCAGCTTGAATGTATGGCCGGGCAGGGACACCTTGCGGGTGCCGTGATAACTCAGATAAACGCAACCATCCGGCGACGGCGCCTGCTCAAATGCGGTGCGCCAGCCCACCACCGCGCCCGGCCAGAAGTGCCCCGCGATAGCAAAGATATTGCGGCGGACGACCGCCTCGGGCGGTTCGTCAAGATTGGACGTGTAGAGCTTCGGCCCCAGCTTGCGCAACTGGCCGCGACGGACCAATTCCTCGACGGCATCCGGCGTGAAGCTCGTATCGGTATCGAAGACGATTTCGGGCAGGCTGCCAGCAGTTTTTTCCATGAGGAAGCGCCTGTTCGCGGGCGGCATATTTTACGCTGCCGCCTATGCTGGACAAAATGGGTTATGCCTCGCCCCTGGCGTCGCTGCGTGTCAAACGGACCGGAGGAGCCATACGCTCAGCGATCCAGCCGCGGCTGCCCGGCCTCCTCGGGGGCACTGTAGCTGACCAGGCGATAGCCCACACCGGGCTCGGTCTGAATGTAGCGCGGTTCGGTAGGATCGTCACCCAGCTTGTGTCGCAGCCGCGCGACGATAACGCGCAGGTAATGGGTGTCTTCTTCGTGCGTCGGACCCCAGATTTCGCGCAACAGATGGGTCTGTGTCACGACGCGGTCACGATTCGCAAACAGCGCCTTCAGGACCGCGAACTCCTTGCGCGTGAAACGGACCCCCTCGCCGGCAACCTCCACCTGTCGGTGGGCCATGTCGATGCTCAGGTAACCGTCATCGTAGAGGCCGCCGCCTGAATCTTCCGGCACCACCACGCGAAGCAGGTTGCGTACGCGGGCGAGAAACTCCTGCAGCCCGAACGGCTTCGTCACATAGTCGTTGGCGCCGGCGTCGAGAGCGCGCACTTTCTCGTTTTCGTCGGCGCGCACCGACAGGATGATTACCGGCACACTGGACCAACTCCGGATTTCCCGGAGAACGTCTTTGCCGTCGACGCCGCGCAGGCCGAGGTCCAGCACGACGAGCTCGGGCGAGCGGGTTGCCGCCAGCTTCATGCCTTCGTCGGCAGTGGCGGCCTCCATGACTTCGTATCCCTGGCTTCCCAGGCTGATACGCAGAAAGCGTCGGATTTGGACCTCATCATCGATGACGAGAATCCGGGTCGGCGGCGCTCCGGCTTCGTTATCGTTGATCACTCCACCATCAACCGAGTCTGGCCGTACTGGCCGTATACTCACCGGCACCGTGCCGCGGCAGAAATGGTCGTATCTGGTGCGACAGGCAGTTGAGGGACTTCACTGGCGGCATGGCTATGGCCGCCTCTCATCTGCTCGCCCTGTGCGGATCACCTTCGCCGCCGAGCAGCGCACCGGCGGCGCTGCCTGCGCTGCCTTTCATCTGCTCCGCAAGCAGCGAGTTGCCGAACTCATCGAGTGTCTGCGTAATGCTGCCGGAGAATGCCGCGAGCCCGGTATTGATGAACAAGAGCGGGATAGCGATGCTGAGGCCCAGCACGGTGGCGATCATCGCGTGACCGATACCGGTGGCCATCACCGTCGGATCGCCGCCACCGGAGGCCACGATCGCATAGAACGTGATGATCATGCCGGTCACGGTTCCGATCAGACCAAGGAGCGGACCTGCCGCCACCGCCAGGCGGAGGAACCACTGGAAGCGTTCCAGTTTCGGCACTTCCTGCTGGATCGCTTCATGCAGGTGCAAGGCCGCCACGTCGGCGCTTTCCGCCTGCTTCTTGTCTTCCAGATAAGTCGCCAGCAGCCGGCCCAAAGGGTTGTCGAGCTTCGGCTCGGATGGATTTTTGAGCTGTGCGCGAACGCCACGGCGCGTCTTCAGCAAATAAAGAACCTGGTAGAGCGCCAGCAGTACGCCGATGATACCGACCGCAATAATGATGTAGCCCACCATTTGGCCGAGCTGTATCCGCTCGAGCCAACTCGGGCGTTGCAGGTATCGGTGAAACAATCCGCCGCGGGTAACATCGACAACGGCCGGAACATAGCTCGGACCGGGTGGGGTCTGCGCCAGATCGTCGGCGATGTCCTTGAAACTGCCCGGCATGGAGCCGTCCAGTTCCGTCAGGGACTTTACGGTTGAAAGATAGCCGAGATATTCATCGTTGTGGACGACCGTGAACGGTCCGACCCGCACGACGTCGGTAGGCACCGCGGTGCCGGTCGGCTGGCCGTTGTCGAGCTGCAGCACGTCGGTCCGGTAACGCACTACCTTGCCTTCACCGACCGTCTCTCTCAGTATTTCGAACCACATCCGCTCCAGCTTCTTGATCGAAGGCAGCGACTTCGCCTGGGCCATCCGCAACAGGAATTTCGAGCGCTCCTCCTCTCCCGGCTTCGGCTGAAACTGGGTGCTCAGCAACGAGTCGCGCAGCTCTTTGGCCGCCTTTGAGGAAGCCACCCGGACGACGCCGAATAACTCGCCAAGGTCGCCCTGGCGCTGGTTCAGCAACTTGCTGAGCGAGTCAATTTGCGCGTTGTTCTCCTTCAATTGTTTCTGGAGAGCATCGGCGCGCGCATTGGCAGCATCCCGGCGCGCGACCGCTTTGCGCACCAGTGCTTGCTCGTGGGCGAGCTTCTTGCGCGCGTCACGCACGCGCTGCGCTGCGGTCGCCGCTTGCTTTTTGCGGATCTGGCTCACTTCATCGGCAAGTTCGGCCAGCGTTTTGGCCCGGGCGCGAGCGGCCGCAGCGGCTTTGGCCTTCGCCTCTGCCTTGGCGTTGGAATTGTCGGAACTCTGCGCCCAGGCCACACTCGAGAGCCCGACCGCGATCGATGTGATGCCCACCAGCAGCAGGGTGCGTGCGCCGCGCTGCGCTGCGGCCCCGCCGATTCGACTCAAACATTTCCAGGTCATAAGGGTGCCGCTTTTCTCCACGTCAACCACCGTTGCTGCCAGGCTGACTGGCCGCTATTGCGATCTGGTCTATGCCGCCGGCGTGCACCTTGTTCATCACTTCCGCCACCACCCCGGCTTGCGAGTCCTTGTCCGCGACAATGACCACGGTATCGTGCGGACGCTCGATGTGCAGCCGTTGAATCATCGCCGGCAGGCTGTCCAGCCCCACCTGATGCCCGCCCATCCATACGTCTCCGTTTGGCCGGATCGCGATCAGCAGCTTGCCGGATTTCATTTCCTGGGCGGTAGTGGCGTTGGGCCTGAACACCGTGACGCCAGGTCTGTTGATGAACGACGTCGTGATAATGAAAAAAATCAACAGGTTGATCGTGAAGTCCAGCATCGGCGCGAGGTCGATGCCATGGTGCTCCGATTCGGTCTTGATTCGCCGTTGTCGTATCATCAGGTTCCGCCCGCTGTCGCGAAGGTTACGTTGTAAACGCCCGCCAGATGCGCCTGGTCCACCACCTGTACCAGCACGCCGGTGGGGGCACGTTTATCCGCGACTATCAATACACTGGCATTAGGGGTGGCGGCCAGCGAGTGTTCAATATCGGCACGTACCGCCTGCACATCGACGACGCGGGCGTCGATCGAGATCTTGCCATCGGCGCCGATCTGGACCTGGACCACCTTTTGCTTCGTTTGCTTTTGCTGCTGCTGAGTCGAGGATGGCCGATTGACCACCACCCCGTACTGCTGAATGAACACTGCCGTGATGATGAAAAAGATGAGCAGATTGATGCAGAAGTCGAGCATCGGCGCAAGGTCGATACCATGCGTCGCCACTTCCGCATCTGATTGTCGCCGACGCATACGCACGGCTATACGCTCAACTCGTCCGCCAGCTGCTCGGTTTCCCGAGTCGCTCGCGTGCGGAAATAGTAAACGGGGTAGAGACCGCTGACTGCGACGGCGAGTCCGGTCATCGTGTTGATCATCGCGGCCGATACGCCGGCGGCCATGGCGCGGGCGTCGGCGGTGCCGAGTATGGACATGGAACTGAACACCTGCAGCATGCCGGTGACCGTGCCGACCAGTCCGATGAGCGGCGCCATCGCTACCAGCACCGACAGTACCGGGTGGCCCTTGGTCATGGAGACGTTCAGCCGGGAAATCAGACCTTCGCGGATCTGACGCGCGCACCAGGACGTGTGATCTTCACGGGCCTCCCATTCAGCCCGCACTGCCGCCTTCTCCTTTGGCAGCACCCGCCAGAAGTACCAGGTGCGCTCCGCCGTGAGGGTCCACAGCAGCACCCCCGTCGCGAAGATCCACAAGACGAGCGTGCCGCCCTGACCGGCGAGATAGGCAATGCTGTCGATAAGCGGGATATGACTGAGCATCACGCTGTCCCTCCGCGCCGCTCCTTCGCCTTTCCGGCGCCGCCTTTGCCCTGCAGTTGCTCGATCCTTTCCGCAAGCATGCCACTGCTCTGCTTGTCGAGGATCTGCACGATGCTGTCCGACAGGGACTTCAGCAGCGCATTACCGAACAACAGGGGAATGGCGACACCAAGGCCGAGCACCGTTGCGATCATCGCGTGCCCAATACCGGTGGCCATCAGTCGCGGGTCGGCGGAGCCGGTGTCGGTAATAGTCTGGAACGTCTCGATCATGCCGACCACGGTGCCGATCAGACCGAGCAGCGGCCCTGCGGCAACCGCGAGACGCAGGTATGACTGGAATCGCTCGAGTTTGGGCTCCTCGCGCAGCACCTGTTCAGTGATGCGCAACTCCGCGATATCGGCTTCCTCCTCGATGCGATCCGGATCGCCCTTGAACGCCAGCAACACGCGGCCCAACGGATTGTCGTTCCGGGGATTGTTCAGATCCTTGAGCTGCTTGTTGACCGCCATTCTGGCGGCGATCAGCCTGAATATCTGGAAGAGGAACAGGAGTGCGCCGATCACGCCGACTGCAATGATGACGTATCCCACGCCCTGGCCGAGCTGGATTCGCTGCAGCCACGTCGGGCGGTTGATGTACAACCCGATCAGTGCTCCGGTGCCGCTCGAATCGATGACCGCACGAGCGTAGCCCTGATGAGTGTTCTGGAAATTGGCCAGAATGCTCCGGAAATTACCCGGCAGTTTGCGCGGCAGCACGCTCAGCGTGTTGAGATCCGGCAGGTATTGAAGGAAGCGGCCCTCGGACGTTGCCGTGAACGGCCCGACCCGGATGACCTTGCTGACAACGCTCTTGTTGTCGGCCTGCACCACCGGTGCCTGGTAACTCACCACCTGCCCCTGGGCGGTCATTTCATGTTGAATGACGTACCACAGCCGCTGAAGATCATCCAGCGTCGGTGTGCCGTTCGAGTTGGCGAGGCCCTGCAGAAATGCAAGACGACCCGGCTGGCCCTGCGGCGGCGAGAACTGGGTGTTGGTCAGCGCATTCTGAAGAGTGGTGGCGAGATTGTCCGCGTCCTTCTGGGCGGTGCTGAACACGCCCGACAGGTCTGCCGCCTGGGCTTGGGCGTTGATCTGATCTTCCATCTTCCCGATCTGCATTTCGTTCGCCGAATACTGATCGGAGGCTTGCGACGCAGCTGTCTTGGCCTGGTCCAGGGCGGCCTGCGCCTGCTTCATCATCGCCTTTTGCTGCTCCGGCGACGCCGCGGCGAATTGCGCGCGGGCCTGGTTCATTTGTGCCTGCTCCTGCTGGCTTATCGATTGAACCTGGTTGAGCAGCTGGTCGAGTGAATTTGCATTTGTAGTCGCCGGTGCAGCCTCTGCAAACGCGGAAGCAGCGACGAAAGCAGCAAGTATGATGCCGGTAGCGGCGGCCAACGATTTCCTCACGACTGCGCCCCCTGTTGCGCCGCCTGCGACGCCGGTTGGGGTGCAGGTACGGGCACGGTCAGCAATTGCGGCGTGCCTTTGTTGTTCGCCATATTCAAGGCATTCTGGAAGGCATCGGCGTAATCGTTATCGACGACCCATTTGTGCTCATCCCTGTTCCAGTAGCCCGTCTCCGAGCCGTCGAGCGTCTGGTACATCAGGGATACGCGGCCGATATGGACAAACTTGACCGCCCGGGCGTTCTTGCCGGTGCCCAGCGTCCCGTCGTAGGAACTAAGCGTCCGTCCGTAATCGAGTTCGGTCAGGTAGTCCTGCAGGATGACGCGGTACTTCTCGGAGATCGACACGTCGGGGCGTGTCATCAGGTCCTCGAGAGACTGTATCCGCTTCTCGCGCTCCTTGGGCAGGAAAGGCAGATCGAGCTTCACGAACTTCGCCAGCGTCTGGACCATGTTGGCCATCAGCGGCTGGATGCCCCGCTTGGTCACATCGATCTGCTGCATCTGCCGCTTGATCGATGCAATCCGCTCCTGTTGCGCTTGCACCAGGCCGCTCAGCGTCTTGCTGTAATGCTCATAGCTTCTGGCTGCCGCCAGCGCTTCCGCGTACTTGGTGGCAGCGTCCTGAGTCTTGTCAGTGAGATCGTTGATCTGCTGCTGAGACTTCGCGGCGGCTTTGTTGGCCGCAGCCATCGATGCCATTACGTCGTCGAGGTTTTTGTTGTTGGCGGACATGGCCGGGAAGGCCGCGGCTACCGCGAACATAGCCACTGCTGCTACGCAGATCGACCTGACATGGGCCGGTCTCCGGCGGGCAATCGTCTTGCTCGCGTTGGGGTTGCTGGAACGGAAATTCCTCATGGCAATTCATGCCTCCTGTCGCACGCCTTCGGCATCAACGGCGTTGGCTCATTTCTGTCTGGATAATTCCCGGCTGGCGTCCATGGCATTACGCCGGAACTTGACTTAGTAAATCGCCCGGATTCGAGCGAAAAGCCATTCTGTAGGCGCGGGGTGTATAAAAACTATGGCAAAAGTTGGACGGATGCGTAAAAAATTCGTAAAAAACTGTCAGACAGCATGCGCGCGCTCGTCCCTGGGCTCCTGCGGCAACGCGGTCAGCGGCAACCGGATGGCGATCACGGCACCACGCCCGTCCGGCCCCGGCAGAGCTTCAATGCTACCACCGTGCGCGGCTATGATGCCCTGGCAGATTGCGAGGCCCAGCCCGCTGCCATGCGGCCCGGTGTCGCCGTCGCCGCCGGTGAAAAACATGTCGAAGACCCGGCCCCGATCGGCTTCGGGTATGCCTGCACCCTGATCGGTCACGGTGATCAACAGCCGTTCGTCTTCCTGCCGCGCAGCGATCCGCACCTCACCGCACAACGGCGAAAAGCGCGCGGCATTTTCGATCACGTTCACTAGCGCCTGCTCAATGAGCGCGGAGTTCACGTAAAGCAGCGGCAGATCGGCCGGAATATCGCGCACGATGCGCACTTCCGTCAGCATGTCCCGGGCGCGCTGTAGCGCCGAGGCCACGACATCCGCCAGTGTCACCCAGTCGCGCGGCAGCTTGAGCGTGGTGCCGTCGCCGAGCCGGGTCATATCGAGGAGATTTTCGATGTAACGGTTGAGCCGGAGGCCTTCGCTCAACACCGCGTCGAGCATCTCGTACTTGTCCGTTTCCGAGAGCCGCTCGCCGAGATCGCGCAGGGCGCTCGCCGAGCCGATCATCGACGCGAGCGGCGTGCGCAGGTCGTGCGAAACCGATGACAGCAGCGCCGCGCGCAGCCGCTCGGTCTCCTCCGCCACCCGCGCGCGCTCGAGGTTTGAGGTCAATTCGGTGCGCGCGAGGGTCAGCGTCACCTGGTTAGCCAGCGCATCCAGCAGCAGCAGTTGCTCGTTGCGCGGCCTGATCGGCAGTTCGCCGAACTTGACGCCCAATACACCGTAGCGGCTTTCCTCGAGCGTCAGCGGCACAAAACGCCAGCCGATACCCGGCAGCGTTTCACCGAGATAACCGCTTGGCCGATCGTGTTCGAACGCCCAGTTCGCCGCGGCCTGCAATCTCTCGCTCAGGACGACGGGCTCCGGTGCAGACGCAGAGACTTCGATGCCGCCCGAGGCGGTCGTCGTCAACAGGCACGTCGGCACGCGCTCGATTTTCGCGATCGCCTCGACCGCTGCGCGGCGCACCGCGCTGGAGTCGGGCGCCTCGGCGAGCTGCTTGCTGAACGCGAGCAGCGCCTGGCTCTGGGCGTTCGTTGCGCGCAGCGCCGCGACCTGGACACGCAGACGATGCGCCAGATTGCTGCCGATGATCGCGGCCGCCAGGAACAGCAGTACCGCGATAACCTCATTGGCCGGGTAATTCGCGAGTCCCGATATCGGCCCGATAAACAGGAAGTTGTACGCCAGCGAAGTCAGCACCGCGGCGGCCAGCGCGGGCGCCAGCGAGGTGCGCACCGCGACGATCAACACGCCCACGAGCAGGACCAGCGAAAGGTTGGACAAATCCAGCGGCAGCGTGAACGCCAGCACCCCCGAAATCGCGGTGCAAATTGCAACGACGATGACAGCGTAGGAATAGTGGCGCCAGGGCGATCCGCGCAGTTCATCGAGCCACGCCCCCCAGCGGCCATGCAGCGTCGCGGCCTCGGCCGGCGTCGCACTGACGATGGTAATCTCGAAATCGCCGTGATCCCGGAGCAGCCGTTGCGTGAATGTCTGGTGGAAAAACCCCGCGAGAGGACGTCTCCGGGTGCGGCCGATGACAATCGTCGTGGCATTGTGGTCACGGGCATATGCGACGATCTCGGCATCGACGGACCGCCCGCGCAGAACAACCGCATCGCCGCCCAGCCGCTCCACCAGCCGAAAGGCACGTTCGATGCGCTCGCGCACGGTGGCGCCTGGACGGCCTGTCTCGACGTGGACGACTGTCCATGGCGCGCGCCGTTGATCGGCAATCCGCTTGCCGGCCCGCACGACCCGCTCCGAATTGCGCCCGCCGTCGATGGCGACCACCACTCGTTTGCGGGTCGCTGCTTCCAGCTTCTCCCGGACCGACACGCCATCGGACCGGGGCTGGTGCTCGCCGTCCGGCTCGATTACAGGCTGCACATCGGGCAATCGCATGATGAACCGCAGTTCACTACTGACAAGAACCTACCGTACCTGAATCCATCCCGGCATGATAACGCCGAACCGGGATCATGGCGCAGGCAGGTGGCCAAGACTGTGACCAAGGCAGGGATTGTCATGATTTCAACAGATTTGCAGGTTCGCGTAGCCGAGCACGAGCCACTTGGTGCCCACGTCGGCAAAGTTGACTTCGACGCGGGCCTGCGTGCCGCTACCCTCGCAGTTCAGTACGACACCTTCGCCGAACTTCGGGTGCAGCACGCGTTGGCCGAGGTTGATACCGCCCGGCAGCGGCTCGTTCAGGCGGGTACCCCGGTACAATGGCCGCGACACCTGCACGTTGGGGCGCACTTCGTCCACCTCGTCGGCGGGCAATTCGCGCAGGAAGCGCGACGGCATCGCATAGCTTTCGCGCCCGTGCAGGCGGCGCTTCTCCGCGTAACTTAAATATAGCGTCTGCATCGCGCGGGTCATGCCGACGTAGGCGAGGCGCCGCTCTTCCTCGATGCCGGCCGGATCCTCGATCGAGCGCTGGTGCGGAAACAGGCCCTCTTCCAGGCCGGCGATGAACACCAGCGGAAATTCGAGACCCTTGGCCGAGTGCAACGTCATCAGTTGCACCGAATCCTCGCCCGCATCGGCCTGGTTCTCGCCGGCTTCGAGCGCCGCCTGCGTCAGGAACGCCGTCAGCGGCGGCAGGTCCACTTCCGGATCGGGCTCGAACAGGCGCGCGGCATTGACCAGTTCCTCGAGGTTCTCAACGCGTGCCTCGCCGCGCTCCCCCTTCTCCTGCCGGTAATGCTCAAGCAAGCCACTCGTCTCGACGACATGCGCGACCTGCTCGGCGAGCGGCAGCGTCGGGGTCTCCGCTGCCAGCCGATCGACCAGATCGAGGAAGCCGGTCAGCGCGTTGCCGGCGCGCCCGCCCAGCGTATCGCCATCCACGAGGCGCCGGGAGGCGCTCCAGAGCGACACCCGCCTGTCGCGCGCCTCGGCCCGCAGCCGTTCGAGCGTGCGCGCGCCGATGCCGCGAGCGGGTTGGTTGACGGCGCGCTCGAACGACGGGTCGTCGTCGCGGTTGGCGATCAGGCGCAGATACGCGAGCGCGTCCTTGATTTCGGCGCGCTCGAAGAAGCGCACGCCGCCGTAGACGCGATACGGCACGCCCGCGACGATCAGCGCTTCTTCAAAGACGCGCGATTGCGCGTTGGATCGATACAGCACCGCGGCTTCGCGGCGCAGCCCGCCCTCCGCCACCCAGCGCTGAATACGCTCCACCACGAACGCCGCCTCGTCCTGTTCGTTGAACGCCGCGTAAAGATGCACCGGCTCGCCGGCCGCGCCGGCTGTCCACAGGTTCTTGCCTAGCCGGTCGCGGTTGTTGGCGATCAACGTGTTCGCGGCGGTCAGAATATGGCCGGTGGAGCGGTAATTCTGCTCCAGCCGGATTGTCGTCAGGCCGGGGAAATCCTGCTGCAGCCGGTGCAGGTTCTCGATCTTCGCGCCGCGCCAGCCGTAAATCGACTGGTCGTCGTCGCCGACGATGAACGGCATGCCGGTCGTGCCGGCGAGCAGCCGCACCCACGCGTACTGAATCGCGTTGGTGTCCTGGAACTCGTCGACGAGGACGTGCCGAAAACGCTCGCGGTAGTGCGCGAGCACCGCCGGGGTGTCGCGCCACAGCTCGTGCGCGCGCAGCAGCAGCTCGGCGAAATCGACGCAGCCGGACCGCTCGCAGGTTTCTTCGTAGGCGCGATAAACGCGTACCAGGTGGCGCTGGTAAGGGTCGTCGCCTTCGGCAAGATGCGCCGCGCGCAGCCCCTCGTCCTTGCGCGCGTTGATGTACCACTGCATCTGCCGGGCCGGCCAGCGCGCTTCGTCGATGTCCATCTGCTTGAGAATGCGCTTGATGATGCGCAGCTGGTCTTCGGAGTCGATGATCTGGAAATTCTGCGGCAGCCCGACGTCGCGCCAGTGCGCGCGCAACAGCCGGTGGGCGATGCCGTGAAACGTGCCCACCCACAAATGGCCCGCCGGCATGCCGAGCAGCGACTCGATGCGCGAACGCATTTCGCCGGCCGCCTTGTTGGTGAATGTGACCGCGAGAATGCCGTACGGCGACACGCCCTGTACCCGAATGAGCCAGGCGATGCGGTGCACCAGTACCCGCGTCTTGCCGCTGCCGGCGCCGGCCAGCACCAAAAGCGGACCCGGGTCCGCGGTGACGGCGGTGCGCTGGGCGTCGTTGAGGGGTTCGAGGATAGAGGTGACATCCATCCGGTCAATTTTATCAGACTGTGCCACGACCCCCGGCGTCGCGTAGAATGGGCCCCAACAACACGAGCATCGGGATGACCAATCATCTGAGCTTCTTCGGCAACTGGTTCGGCCAGATCGAGCTGCTGACCCAGATCGTCTGCGCGATGGTGCTGGGCGCGGCGCTGGGACTGGAACGCGAGCGCGCGCGCAAGCCGGCAGGCTTCCGCACGCTGGTTCTGATATCCGGCAGCACCGCGCTGCTGGTCGGTCTCGCTCGCGTGATGACCGCCGACTTCGGCAACATCTTTCCCACCGGCCTGGCGGAAGCGGATCCCGTCCGCGTGATTCAGTCGATCGTCACCGCCGTCGGCTTTCTCGGGGCCGGCACCATCTTCCGCCGCAAGGACGACGACATGGTCGAGGGCCTGACCACCGCCGCGACCGTATTGCTCGCGGCGGCAGTCGGTATCGCCTGCGCCCTCAATCAGTTCATCGTCGCCATCGGAGTGACAGTGATCGCGCTGATCGTGCTGCGCGCGTTAAGCGTGGTCGAACGGGCACGGCACGCGAGGAAATACCGCCAAAACAAACTGTAACGTATACCGCTACAGCAAGTCCTTGATTCCCTCGCGCTCTTCGCGCAGTTCCTGCTCGGTCGCCTGCATCTTTTCGCGGCTGAACTCATCGACCTCGAGCCCCTGCACGATCTTGTACTCGCCGCCGCTGCAGGTTACCGGGTACGAATAGATGACCCCCGGCTCAATGCCGTAGCTGCCGTCGCTCGCGACCGCCATGCTGGTCCAGTCGCCGTCCGCCGTACCCAGCGCCCAGATGCGCATGTGGTCGATCGCCGCGGCCGCCGCCGACGCCGCCGACGAAGCGCCGCGCGCCTGGATGATCGCCGCGCCGCGCTTCTGTACCGTGGCGATGAACGTCTCCCGGAACCAGCCCTGATCGACCGTGTCGGTCGCCGGCTTGCCGTCGATCTCGGCGTGGTGGATATCCGGATACTGCGTCGAGGAATGATTGCCCCAGATGATCATCTTTTTGACTGCCGTCACCGGCTTGCCCGCCTTGGCGGCAATCTGCGCCAGCGCGCGATTGTGATCGAGCCGCGTCATCGCCGTGAACTGATGGTCGCCGAGATCCGGCGCATTGCTGCGCGCAATCAACGCATTGGTGTTCGCCGGGTTGCCGACCACCAGCACGCGCACGTCGCGGCTCGCGTGATCGTTGATCGCCTTGCCCTGCGGACCGAAAATCTTCGCGTTCTCCTGCAGCAGATCCTTGCGCTCCATGCCCGCGCCGCGCGGCTTGGCGCCGACCAGCAGCGCGTAATCGGCATCCTTGAACGCCTCGGCCGCCTTGTCCGTCGCGATCGCGTCGACCAGTAGCGGGAAGGCACAGTCGCGCAACTCCATCACCACGCCCTTGAGCGCATCGAGTGCCGGCGGAATTTCCAGTAGTTGCAGGATCACCGGCTGATCCTTGCCAAGCATTTCGCCGGATGCGATGCGAAACACCAGCGCGTAGCCGATATGGCCGGCGGCGCCGGTGATTGCGATGCGGACGGGGTCTTTCATGGTGCGCTCCAATGCAGATTCTTATGGAAGGAAAACAGTAATTTTAACATTCGTCGCCTGCAAAAAATTTTTCGCCAGGCGCTTGCAATTTCTGATTTTGGCGTTATAGTTATCTACAACACCGCTATGGAAGCGACGGTGCGGCGGCGCAACTTGAGCGGCCGCAACATTGTTTCAGGAGATAAGGCCATGAAAACCTACAGTTTTTACAAAACGGCAACCGCTGCGGCGCTTATTATCGGCATCGGCGGGTTTACGGCTTCTCGCGCCAGTGCGGCGGAGACACTCGCCGACTCGATGAACACGCTGACCCGCGCCGCAGTGGCGCAGATCAAGGCAGACCAGATCCGGGATCTGCATCGGCAGGCCGCCGCCGTTATCGCGGCAGCGCCACAGCAACAGCCACAGCCGGTCCGCCGCCACGAGGCACGCAAAATGGTTGCCAGCCGCTCTCCCCGGCCGACCGAACGCGCGGTGCTGGATATGTTGCGTTCAGTCACGGAGAATGCGGCCTTTGATTGGCTACCGGATATCTCGTTGTGGAGCCTGTTGCCGAACGACGTCATCCGGCAATAGAGGCCTGCCGATGGACCCGAACTGGAACGATAACCAACCAATCTACCGTCAACTCAGGGACCGGGTTGTCGCGATGATCCTGGAAGACGTGCTGGCCGAAGGCGACGCGCTCCCTTCGGTCCGCACGGTGGCCGCGGAATACCAGCTCAACCCGCTGACGGTGCTCAAGGGTTACCAGGAACTGGTAGACGAGGACCTGGTCGAAAAGCGCCGCGGCCTCGGCATGTTCGTTCGCGAAGGTGCGCGCAAGCGGCTGATGAAGGCCGAGCGCGACCAGTTTTTGAACCGCGAGTGGCCCGAGATCGTGGCGCGCGTCGGCCGCCTCGAACTCGATTGGCAGAAACTGGCGGCGGATTTGCAAAAGGCGGCGGGAGACAAGCAATGAGTACATTAGTCAGCGCACGCAACCTCGGCAAGCGCTACGGTGATACTGTCGCGCTCGACGACGTCAATTTTCAAATCGACAGCGGCGCGATCGTCGGCCTGATCGGCCCCAACGGTGCCGGCAAGACAACGGCGCTCAAGGCGATCCTCGGCCTGACGCGCTACACCGGCGAACTCGACGTGCTCGGCCGCGACCCGCGCCGCCAGCGCACCGATCTGATGCGGGAAGTCTCGTTCGTGGCCGACGTGGCGGTTTTGCCGCGCTGGCTCAAGGTCGCCAACGCCGTCGACTTCGTCGCGGCGGTGCATCCGAATTTTCGCCGCGACAAGGCTGCGCAGTTTCTGGCTCGCACCAAGATCCGCCCGGACCGCAAGGTCGGCCAGCTTTCCAAGGGCATGGTCGCGCAACTGCATCTCGCCCTCGTGATGGCGATCGATGCACGCCTGCTGGTGCTCGACGAGCCGACGCTGGGCCTCGACATCCTGTACCGCAAGCAGTTCTATTCGAGCCTGCTGAACGAGTACTTCGACGAGCAGCGCACGATCATCGTGACCACGCACCAGGTCGAGGAACTGGAGCGAATCCTCACCCACCTGATGTTCATCAACGATGGACGCATCGTGCTCGACGAATCGATGGATGCGATCGGCGACAAGTACGTCGAACTGCTGACCGGGGCGGATCGCGCCGATGAAGTACGCGCTCTCGGCCCGATTCACGAGCACACGGTATTCGGCAAGCACCTGTTCCTGTTCGAAGGGCAAAGCCAGGCGCGGCTGCGCGAATTCGGCGAACTGCACAGCCCGAGCATCGCGGATCTGTTCGTCGCCAAGATGGGGGAGAACCGGGAATGAAAACGTTCATCTGGCTGGTGAGGCGCGAACTGTGGGAGAACAAAAGCTTCTGGCTGGTGCCAGTGGTGCTGACAGTACTGCTGGTGCTCGCCTACATCGCCGGCATCGTATTTACTTGGGTGCATGGCATCCACGTCGTCATCAATGGCCACCCCGCATCCTCGCTCGCAACGCTGGCCGCGGCGCATCCGGAGGATGCGCGCCAGGGATTGTTCATTTTCTACGTCGTGCTGACGTCGCTCTTCAACGTCGTACTGATCTTCATGATGGTGCGTTACCTGCTCGGCTGCCTGTACGACGACCGCCGCGACCGCAGTATCCTCTTCTGGCGTTCGCTGCCGGTATCCGATGTCGCCACGGCGCTATCGAAGCTCGCAGTGGTAATGGTGGTCGCACCGCTGGCGACTTTCTCATGTTTGCTGCTGGCTCAACTGATCGGTACCGGCGCTCTCTCAGCGATCGCGACCCAATCCGGCGTCAGCGCGACTGCGGTCGTCTGGGGGCAAAGCCATCTGGGCGGCATCTGGGCCTTCCTGATCGTTGGGTTTCTGGTGCAGTCGCTGTGGTACCTGCCATTTTACGGCTGGTGCATGATGGCCTCGGCCTGGGCTCGACGCGCGCCATTCCTGTGGGCGGCAGTGCCAATCCTGGTCGGTGGCATCGTTGAGGGCATCCTGTTCCAGAGCAACCACTTCTTTACAATGGTAGGGCTGCACGCCGCGAGCGTCGTGCCGGGAATCGGCGCCAATATAAAGATTGGCGCCGCCGACTACGTTCATTTGGGCAACATCGGGTTCTCGATGCACTCGCTCGCGACGATGCTCGACAGTGCTAGCATGTGGATTGGCGTCGGCTTCGGCATCGTGTTCGTGGCCGCCGCCATCGCGATCCGGCGCTGGCGCGCCGAGGATTACTGAGGCCACCGGAAGAAATCATTGTGACCATGCATCAATTCGCCCGCCGGGCGCTGCCGCTCGCCGGCGCCGCCGCACTGCTGATGTCGCTGGCCGGCTGCGTCGTCGCCCTCGACGGCAGCTCGCACCCGAAGACCTACACCACGGGCCAGTGGATCCAGCACCAGGCGCAACAGACCAATGCCGAGCGCGACCTGGCGAGCCGGGTCGCCGCGGCGATCGACGACGATCCGCTGCTCAGCCAGTTGGACATCGATGTCCGCGTCACCGACGGGGTCGTCATGCTGACCGGGCTGGTCTTTGATCTCGCGACATATCAGCACGCGATCCAGGTCGTACAGAAAGTCGATGGCGTGCAGCGCGTGGTCTCCAGAATTGAACTCGATCTCGGCGAGTAGTGGTCTTGCAGGGCGATATTGCCCTGTTCAGCGAGACTGCCCGCGCTCGTGGCAAGGCGCGGCGCGCAGGCAATGGTGGTTCCATTGACAAGCGGCGCAACGCAGTCCACGGGCGCGGGCAGCCTCGCCCATCGGCCATGACTCTATAGCGGGACGCCTGGGCGCTCCAATCACCGCGTTGCACTCCCTTGCCAGAGCTACGGCTATGCCGCGGTCGCGCGCCTTGTGCTTGAAGCGCACAGGCGTTCTGAACAGGGCAATATCGCCCTGCAAGACCACATGTTAAATTCGTGCGCTCGCGCAAAGATTGTGCGGCCATCCTGGCGCTACGCTGTCGTTGAATGGAACACACGCAGCAGGAGGCGCGTTATGGACTGGGACAGAGTCGAGGGCAACTGGAAGCAATTCAAAGGCCAGGCCCGTCAGAAATGGGGCAAGCTCACCGATGACGAGTGGGACCAGATCGCCGGCAACAGAGAGCGGCTGGCCGGCAAACTGCAGGAAAAGTACGGCTACTCGAAGGACATGGCCGACAAGCAGATCAACGAGTTTGGCCAGAGCCTTCACTGAGACCGGGCACAGGCGGGTGGGCGATCACTGTCATGTGATCGACCACCCGCTCCACTCCGCTGACCTGGCGCGTGGCGGCGAGCGCGCGCTGCCGTACCGCCTGGCTCGGCACGAATCCGCTTAGCTTCACCACCCGGTCGAACGTACGGACATCGATCTTGTTCGCAGGCAGGTTTGCGTCGGCAAGCTGCGCATTGACGCGCATGGTCGTCATTGCATCCTGAACGTCCCGATACGAGCCGCCGGTGGAAGCGCAGCCCGCACTCAACGTCACCACCGCAATACCGACGATAAAACGAACTTTCATTTCTATCTCCCGGCCGCGGCGCTGCCCGCGGTCCAACGACGCGTATTCAGAATCTGGTCGATTTCGACGACGAGTTCGGCGAGGGCCTGCGGTGCGCCGCGGCAACCGTAATCGTAGTGGATAACCTTGGTGCGCTTGTCGCGGGTGACGCCGATCACCACCTGCGGCTTGCCGCGCTCGGACGCCTGGCAGCCGGTGCCACCGGGATGGTAGATGTCGGCGATCGAGAAAAAGCCGGCTTGCTCCACCGCCCGGTAGAGTGCCTGGAGTTGCTGATCGGATACCGGGGCGGTGACGGAACCGGTCGTCGCCACGTTCTTGTCCCCGGCGTACTTTATCTGGCGCGAATCGCCCTTGACCAGCACCGCGTAGGCCTTGCAACCACCGATGCAGGGCTGGTGCTGCAAGAACACCTGAAAGCCGCGCAGCGCGGCCGGCGGGATGGGCTTAGGCTGGTGGACCGCCTGTCGCGGCCGCATGGCAATCCAGTACAAGGCGCCGGCCAGCACGATGATGATTGCTACGCGGGCCAGCAGGAAAAACGTGTTGCGCGGCATGTCTCAGCGCGCCAGATCCGCCTGTGCCTGGCGGCGCAGTTCACCCGCGTGTGCGCGAATCGCCGCCGCTTCGCCCGGCTCGAGCGCAACCTTGCGCCCGTTCAGCGTCTTGACGGCGCGGGCCACGCGGCCGGTGCCGTCGAACGCGATTTGCACGTCGATCTGCGCCGGATGGGGATTGACCACGTCTTCACTGCCCGCACTGCCCTGACCGTGAAAGTAGAACAGCCCGCGCGCGTTGTAATAGTACTTGTTGACGGCGTACCCCTGGGTGCGCTCGCCGCCCGCCGTTTCCATGATGTAGCGCACGCGGCCGTGATCGAAATACGCATGGTAAATCGAGGCGGTGTCCTCGCTCTGCCAGTGACCGGCAACTTCGTGAAATTGCGGCAGCCTGCTGGTAATCGCGCTGACTTCGGCACGCACCGATTCGGGGCCTGTGGGTTGCGGCTGCACAAGCTCGTGCGGCTGCGCGGCACAGGCGGCCAGCAGCACCACGGCTGCAAGGGGGGCGATACGGACGATTTTCATGGTTGCCATGATACCTAATCCCGCTCGCTCGGAACGAACAGCGACACCGCCGCACCGACCAGCGCGAGGAAGGCGGCGATACCGAAGGCGAGCGCAAACGCCGAGCGATGCGGTGCCTGCGTGCCGGCAAGGCTCTCCGACTTGATCAATGCTGCGGCGATTTGGGCGCCGATGCCGCCGGCGATCAGCCGCGCGAGACTGTTGAACGCCGTCGCGACGCCGGTGCTGCCGATGTCGACGGTTTGGGTGATAAATACGCCGGCCGCACCGATCGACAACCCGAAACCGGCGCCGATCACGAACAGCCAGACGGCGAACGCCGCGGCCGCCCCGTTGACCAGCGCCAGCAGCGCCGCACCCACTGCGAGCATAACGAGTCCTGCCGTGAACGGCCATTTGCCGCCGTAGCGACGGCCGAGGATGCCGCCGCTCGGGCCGGCGAGCAGCATACCGACACCGACCGGCAGCAGAAACAGGCCGACGTCGACCACGCCGGCGCCGAAGCCGTAATGCACCTGCTTCGCGACCGCCGGCGGCAGGTGCGCCGGCGCCTGCACGAAGCGCGGCACGAGGAAAAACGTGCTGAACGCGACGTAGCCGGCAAAAGCCGAGCCGATGTTCGGCAGCAGCACGCGCGGGTTGGTCAGCACGCTCACGGCGAGCAGCGGCTCGGGCGTGCGCCGCTCGTGCATCACCCAGCCGACGAACAGCGCGATCGACAATATAAAGATACCGGCGACCGCCCAGCCGAGCAGCAGCGCTTCGGTCAGACCCATGATCAGGCAGGCGAGCGCCGCGCCGAGCCATGCGACGCCGCCCCAGTCGAGCTGCACCGGCGTGCGTTCCGGCGAGCGCGGCACCAGCGCGGCAACCAGCCCGCCACCAATCACGATCAGTACGCCTTCGGCGAAAAAGATATAGCGCCACGACAGTGCCTGCGTCAGTTCGCCGGCGAGGCCCAGCCCAAGGCACGCGCCGACACCGAACGAGCCGACCAGCCAGCCGATCGCGACGCTGAGTTTGTCCGGCGCCTCGTCGCGCATGATCGCGAAGCTCAACGAGAACAGTGCGCCGCCGACGCCCTGCAGCGCGCGAAAGATCACCAGCGCGACAAAGTTCGGCGCGAGCCCGGCACCGATCGCGCCGACGAAATAAACGGCCAGCGTGACCAGCAGCATGTGCTTTTTACCGTGCAGGTCGCCGAGCTTGCCGATCAGCGGCGCGGCGACCGCGGCGACAATCAGGAAGCCGCTTTCGAGCAATGCGCTTTGGGTGGTGCCGGAGCCGGCCATCTGGCGCTGGATAGTGGGGAGTGCCGGCAGGACGGCGGTTTCCTGGAAGGCGAAGCTGCCGGCCATGACGCCTAGCGTTGCCAACGTCCGTTGCCATGGAGGGTTGTTGTTTTCGGACATCCGTTTCCTTTTTGTGCTGCCTGCGGCGGCTAATGATTGGCTGCCAGGGGCGGCCCGGCGGCGGGGGAGAAGAAGCCGGTCGTCGTGGCCGGCTAAGAAGGGACAGAAGAGAGGGCGGACTTCACCACCCGCCACTGTTCCAGCTTCTGCTCGCGCGTCAGCGCCGCATTCGCCGGGCTGGTCGACGGCAGCGTCTGATAATGAAGCGCTTGCAGGCGCTGCGGCAAATCCGGCAGCACCATCCGCTCGTAGAGCGCCGCGGCGGTCTTGCCGTTAAAGAATACCGAATGAATGCGTGGGCAGTAAGCGAACAAGCCGGCGAAGTTGTTCGCGACGACCGACTCGCGCGCGATGCTGGCGTCCAGGCTGCCGGGGCGGAAGCAGCGACCGGCGACGTCCCAGAGCGCGATGCGGAGGCGGCGCAGCCTGGCCAGGCGCCGGCTGTACGGAAGTTCGCGGCCGGCGCCGAACAAGGTATCCATGATCGGCCAAAAGACGTTGCGCGGGTGGGCGTAGTACTGTTGCCGGCGCAGCGATTCGACGCCCGGCATCGAACCCAGAATCAGCACGCGGGCGCGAGTGTTGGCCGAACAGTCGAAACTTTCGACGATCATGGCGCGCGGCTGCGGGTGTTAAAGACGGTTTCAATGAACAACATCACCTGCCACAGGTTCCGGCCGGCGTAACGCGCGAGCGACAGGCCCCAGCGCCGACGCACGGGCCAAGCCTGTGCCCGCCACGATGCCAGCCAGCTTCGCGCCGCGGCACGCAGATCGAGACGGCCGTCGGCACGCGGCCGCGCATAAAGTTCCGGGACCTGCTTCAGGAAAGCTTCGTTTTCCGATTTCCATGCCGCCATGATAAGCGCCATGAACCCATACACGCGCCACGGCCCGAGCGTCTCGAACCGCCGCGCCGACGTCGCCAGCCGGCCCGGCAGCGTAATCCATTGCCCTTTCGCGAATACGCGCGCGGCGAAATCCTGATCTTCCAGAAACATCCTGCTGTCATCGAAGCCGCCCAGTGAGTCGAAGAAGCGGCGCGACAGCAGCATGCCCTGATCGCCGTTGATCGTATCGGGGCGGTTGAGCCTGGTCTTGGTTTCCATGTAGCGAAACAGCAGTCCGTGCCGATCCTGCGTGCGCTCGAAGCGCAGCGGGAAATGCCCGGCAATACTGCCATGTCCCGCCTGCGTGTGCGCTGCGGCCAGTGTACCGACAGCGTCGGCCAACAGTTGCGGTTCATATATCTGTGTGTCGGCGTGCAGAAACAACAGCCAGTCGCCGCGACCCATGCGCGCTGCCGCGTTCATCTGCGCACCGCGACCATTCGCGCCGGCGACAGCCCGCACGCCCTGCGGCAACGATTGTAATGACTTATCGGTGGAGCCGCCGTCGGCGACGATGATGTCGAGCGTCACGTCGCGCTGTGCGCCCAGTTGCGCCAGCAGCCGCGGCAGACAGGCCGCTTCGTTCAACGCCGGAATACACACCGATACATTGGGCGCTTCTTCGGGAGCGGATTCGTTCATGATCGATCCATTCTATCTGCTGCTGTTCGCGGCCGCTGCTGCCGGGATCGTGGCGGCCGAGGCTCGGAATGAGCCGCGCTTCCCTGCTATAGTCCGCTGAGGAATTGAATTTATCGGAGAAAGCCGTGGCGGCTATTTTCTGGGCCATCATCGTTGTCGGCGGCGCGATCATCCTCGCCTATCGGCGCGCCAGCCTGGTCACCGCGACAGCCTGGGCGGCAGCAGTCGTGATCGCCTATACATTTGTCGGCGATTCGGGCTGGCTGAAGCTCTTCTGGTGGGCGCTGCTGATCTGTGCGGCCGCGCTGCTCAACCTCGAAGAGTTGCGCCGTCGCTGGCTGACCGAGCCGCTGTTCGACCTGTTCCGCAAGGTCATGCCGGAGATGTCGGATACCGAGCGCGCGGCGCTGGAATCCGGCAGCGTCTGGTGGGACGGCGAGCTGTTCAGCGGCCGGCCGGACTGGGACCGGCTGCTGTCGATGCCGGCGCCGGCGGTGAGCGCCGAGGAACAGGCGTTTCTCGACGGGCCGACCGAAGATCTGTGTGCGATGCTCGACGAGTGGCAGATCACGCACGAACTGGGCGACCTGCCGCCGGAAGTGTGGACATTTCTCAAGGAGCGCGGGTTCTTTTCGATGATCATCGCGAAGGACTACGGCGGACTCGATTTCTCCGCCGTCGCCGTCTCGCAGGTGCTGACCAAAATTGCCACCCGCAGCCCGACCGCGGCGTCGATCGTGTCCGTACCCAATTCGCTGGGGCCGGCGGAATTGCTGCTGCGCTACGGCACCGAGGAACAGAAGGATCATTACCTGCCGGCGCTGGCAAGGGGCGAAGCGGTGCCGTGCTTTGCGCTCACCGCGCCGAGCGCCGGCTCCGACGCCGGTGCGATCGAGGACACCGGCATCGTCTGCCGCGGCGAATGGCAGGGCGAAGAAGTGCTCGGCATGCGGCTCAACTGGAACAAGCGCTACATCACGCTGGCGCCGATCGCGACCATCCTCGGTCTCGCGTTCAAGCTCTACGACCCGGACCACCTGATCGGCGACAAGGACGCCTACGGCATCACCTGCGCGCTGATTTTACCCGACCTGCCCGGCGTCACCATCGGCCGGCGGCATTTCCCGCTTAACATTCCGTTCCAGAACGGCCCGACCGAGGGCCGCGACGTGTTCGTGCCGCTAGATGCCATCATCGGCGGGCCGAAGATGGCGGGCCACGGCTGGCGCATGCTCACCGAATGCCTGGCCGCCGGCCGCTCCATTTCGCTGCCGTCGAGTGCCACCGGCAGTGCCAAGCTTGCCGTCTTTACGAGCGGAGCATACGCCCGCATCCGCAAGCAGTTCCGGCTGCCGATCGCCAAGTTCGGCGGCGTCGAGGAAGTGCTCGGCCGCATGGGCGGCACGTTGTACGCGATGGAATCGGTGCGGCTGATGACCGCGGGCGGCAACGATCTGGGCGAAACGCCGGCAGTCCCATCCGCGATCTCCAAGTATCACGTCACCGAGATGGGCCGCCAGGTCGTCAACGACGCGATGGACGTGCATGGCGGCAAGGGCATTCAGCTAGGGCCGCGCAACTACCTCGCCCGGCCCTATGAAGCGGTGCCGATCGCGATTACCGTTGAAGGCGCCAACATCCTGACGCGCAGCATGATCATCTTCGGCCAGGGCGCGATTCGGAGCCACCCTTACGTGCTCAAGGAGATGGAGGCGGTGGCGGACGACGACCGCGAGCGCGGCATCGAGCGCTTCGACGAAGCCTTTACCGACCACGCCGGCTTCACGCTCAGCAATGCCGCGCGCGCGCTGTGGATGGGTATTACGCACGCCCGCTTTACCGGCACGCCGGGCGATGCCGGCACGCGGCGCTATTATCAGCAGCTCAATCGCTACAGTGCCGCCTTTGCGCTGGCCGCCGACGTGACCATGTCAATGCTCGGCGGCGGCCTGAAGAAGCGCGAGAAAATCTCCGGGCGACTCGGCGACGCGCTGAGCTATCTCTACATTGCCTCGGCAGTGCTCAAGCGCTACGAGGACCAGGGCCGCCAGCGCGAGGATCTGCCGCTGGTCGAATGGGCCTGTCGCGACGCTTTATATAAGCTGCAGGAGCAGATTCACAGCCTGTTGCGCAACTTCCCCAACAGATGGGCCGCGCTGCTGCTCAGGGTACTGATCTTTCCGACCGGCCGCACATTCTCCGCGCCGAGCGACGCCCTCACCGCCGACGTTGCCCAATTAATTACGCATCCCGGCCCGGCACGGGACCGGTTGACCGACGGCGTCTACGACGGCGATCGCAAGGGCCCGGTCGGGATAATGAACGAAGCGCTGACGCTCGCGGTGCAGGCCGAACCGCTGGAGAAGCGGCTGCACGAAGCGGTGCGCGACGGAAAACTCGCCCGCGGCGACGGCCGCGTGCCGCTCGATCAGGCGCAATCGGCCGGCGTGGTCAATGCCGACGAGGCCGCGCTGCTCAGACGGCTGGAAGAGCTGACCGCGGAGATCATCGCAGTCGACGATTTCGCACCGGACGAGATTGGCCGGAATCCGGTCGTGAAGCGTATGCATCCGAAAGCCGTGGCGGCGCGGGCCGATTCCGACGTTTCCGAAGGCGACGGCGACTGACTCCAATGGCAGCAGTGGCGGGCGCGACCAGCGGTTCGGTGGCAGCGATAGCGCCGGTCATCTATGAAGTCACCCTGACGGCGGACGCCGCGATCGCGGCCGACTTCGACACGTGGCTCGCCCGGCATGTCGAAGACATGGTGCATCTGCCGGGCTTTCTCGACGCCGACATCGAACGCGCCGACCCGCCCGACGAGGTGCACGTGATGCGCGTGGCCCGCTACCGCGTTGAGAGCCGCGCCGCGCTTGAGCGCTACTTTGCCGACTATGCGGCGGAGATGCGGGCCGCCGGGATCGAGCGCTTCGGCGACCGCTTCAGCGCCGCGCGCCGTATCCTCGAACCGGCAGGCGACGACCCGTCGCCCGGTACCGCCATCCAGTTCTGCGGCAATTGCGAAACGCCCTTGCGCGGCCGCTACTGCCCCGTCTGCGGGCAGGATTCGTATCACCGCGTCACCTCGATCCACGAACTGATGGCCGACTTCTTCGGCGAGTTCCTTAACCTGGATTCCCGCCTCGCCCGCAGCCTGCCGCCACTGATTACGCGGCCGGGCGTGCTGACGAAGGAATATCTGGCGGGACGGCGGGCGCGCTACATCCCGCCGCTCAAGCTGTACCTGTTCATCAGCGTCGCGTTTTTCTTTCTGCTGTCGATTGCGTGGCTGCAGCCGGAATGGCTCAACGTGCACGTGCCGGATCGGGCCGCACCGAAGGTACAACTGTCGGCGAAAGACCGTGCGGATATAGCGAAGCAGCCCAAGTGGGTACAGAGCCTGGTGCAACAGGGCATGTCGATCAAAAAGAACCCGCATCAATTCGTCTCGACAATGATCAGCAAGCTGCCGACGATGATGTTCCTGCTGCTGCCGCTGTTTGCGTTCTTTCTGAAGCTGCTCTACATCCGCCGCAAGCGCTACTACGTCGAACATCTGATCTTCAGCCTGCACTACCACGCCGTGGTTTTCCTGGCGGCGTTCATATTCCTGGTCGCCTACGCACTCGCCGATCGATTCGGCATCGCCGCCGTGACCGGCAATGCCGGGCTGGTGCTGTGGATTTACCTGACGCTGTACCTGATCCTCGCGATGCGCAAAGTCTATGCGCAAGGCTGGACCAAGACCTTCTTCAAGTGGTTGGTGCTCGCCTTGTGCTACGGCTTCTGCCTCTCGCTCGCACTGGCGGGGACCGTCGTGTGGGCAGCGATGACCTAGCGGGCATGTCCCGCCAACCTGCTACTGCGGCTGCATCGGCTCGACCGGCGATTCCTCTTCCTCGACGCGCGGATCGAGTTGCGCGATGACGGTCGACGTGCGCGGCATCGCGACGAAGGGCACCTGCTCTTCCGGTGCGACCGGCTTGCGCCGCGGCACCACCAGCGCCGCCACGCCGAGCGCCGCCGAAATCACGGCCACGAACAGGAACAGTCCGGCCGGCCCCGTGACCGCCGACACCGCCGCCGAACCCATCGGCCCGAGCGCCGCGCCGACGCCGTAGGACAGGATCAGCGCCGCGCTCGCCGGCACCAGTTCGCTCGCATCAATGTGATCGTTGGCATGCGCGACCGACACCGGATAAGTCGTGAACGTCAGGCCACCGAAGATGGCGGCGAACAGCAGCAGCAGGATCATGGAGCTGCCGCCGACGGTCAGAATGGCCCAGCTTGCCGCCGCGACGGCCAGGCTCAACACGCCAATGACCCGCTGGCGGTCGAACCGGTCCGACAACATGCCGACCGGCCACTGCAGCGCCAGACCGCTGAGGATGGTCACGCCCATGAAGACGGCGACCTGCACCACCGCGAGCCCCTCGCGTACCGCGAATGCCGGCCCGAGCGCGTAAAACGCGCCGTTGGCGAGGCCCGCGCCGATACAGCCCCAGATGCCGAACGGGGCGCGCTTGAACAGCTTGCCCACGCGGATGCGCACGTTTTCGACCGGCTGCGGATGCACCGCGCGCGTCAGCGTCACCGGGATCAGGCTGAATGCGAACAGGATCGCCACCACGAGAAACAGCGTGGCGCCGGAGTGTTCGGCCGCGCTGAGCAGGAACTGCCCGGTGCCGAGGCCGAGAAAGGTGGTTGCCATGTAGACCGAAAAGACCCGGCCGCGAATACTGCTCTCGGCGCGTTCGTTGAGCCAGCTTTCGATCACCATGTAGAGGCCCATCATGGCGATGCCGGTGCCCAGTCTGAGCAGCCCCCAGGCGAGCGCCGACAAGTACAGCGAATGCAGCAGCACGATAATCGTATTGGCCGCGGCGAACGCGGCGAATGCACGAATATGCCCCACCCGGCGCACGACGCCCGGTGCGATGAACGAGCCGAAAACCAGCCCGGCATAGTAGCCCGACATCACCAAGCCGGTGATGCCGCCGCCGTAGCCCGCGAGCGTCAGGCGCAGGCTGATCAAAGAGCCGAGCAGCCCGCTGCCGAGCATCAGCGCGAGGACGGCGAGAAACAGGGCGCTTAATGACCAGAGGGTGCTTCGCATTGGCTTCGGCTGAAGGGTAAAGACCAAGGGTAAAAGGTGAAGGGGGTGGAATTCTACCCGACGGTTTGCCTTTTCCCTGCTGACCGTTTGTCAGCGGTTTGACGCCGTTCATCTTGATATGCTAAAAATCGCTGCAATGTGTCGAATCAGAACCAGAAGGGCAGGTAATCAGGGATGAACGGCTTGCTCGGATATTATGAAGGCGTTTTGACGCTACTCGACGATCGCATTCGCGGCGGCGATACCGCTTCCGCCGGAACTACACCTCCCGCCACTGAAACCGTATCGGACGATACCGATCTCGCCCGACTCATTGCGACTTCCGTCGAACAGGTCGCTGACAGCGCCACGCCCGAGGAACTCCAGGCGATGCGCCTGGACATCTGCACGCAGGCGCTGGGCGAAGTGGCACGCATCATGAGAGAGCCGCAATGAAGCTGAAGCCGCTTCCGGCCGACGCGTCGTTCGGCGTGGTCGCCATGCCCTGGTTCTGGTCGACCATGCCATCCATCCAGGTCGGCATCGTCCGCCAGTTGCTTGCTGATTTCGGTACCACGCGGGCGCACGAGTTTTACGTCGATCTGACCGATCGTATCGGCGCCGATCTTTATGCCGCGCTGGCCGATGACTCCGGATTCGTAGCCGAGCGCCTGTTTTCCCTTCGGTACTTTGACGACGGGCTGGAACGGGACCAGGCGAAGACACCGTTTCTTGGCGTCCATTCGAAGGAAGTCGAGGACGCGCTGTTCACCTTTCTGCCACCGATCATCGACGACCTGATGGACAAGTGGGTCGAGGAGTTGACCGCGCAAAATTACGACGCGGTATTCTTCAGCCTGACCATCAACCAGAACGCCGCCTCGATGCTGATGGCGAAGCGGCTCAAGGAATGGCGTCCCGATCTGCCGATCATCTTCGGCGGTTCAAGCTGTGCAGGTCCGATGGGGCGTGCCCTGGCAAAAGTCTGCCCGGAAGCGGACATCATCGTGCACGGCGAAGCGGAAGTGACGCTGCCGCACTTGATGAAAGCCCTGCAGCAGGCCGAGCCCGATCTGAGCGCGATTCCCGCCATCAGCTGGCGCGACGGCGACGACATTCGCACGAATCCGCGGCCGCCGCTGCACAACCTGCAGGCGCCACGCAATTCGCTCGATTTCGGCGACTACTTCAAACGAGTCGAAGCTGCAAAAAACCTGGAATTAAAAGACGTTTGGATTCCTTTCGAGAGCAGTCGTGGCTGCTGGTACGGGACGCACGTCCAGTGCACGTTCTGCGGCCTCAACGAGATCATCACATACCGGGAGCGGAATAACGATACGCTGGTAGACGAACTGGCTTCCTACCATGAGCAATACCACAGCAGCCAGTTTTTCTCGGTGGACCTGATCATGCCGATGCACTTCTTCAAGGACGTGCTGCCGCGGCTCGAACAGGAAGGCAATGACTGGTCGATTTTCTACGAGATCAAGGCCAATCTGAAGCGCGAGCAAATGGGTCAGTTGGCGAAAAGCGGCATCCTGAGAATTCAGCCCGGCATCGAAAGCCTGCATGACGACGTTCTCAAGCTGATGAAGAAAGGTGTCTCGGCACTGCAGAATATTCAGACGCTGAAATGGGGCAAGCAATACGGCATCGACGTCGGCTGGAACATCATCACCGGCTTTCCGGGCGAACAACCGGCCGTGTACGAGGAAATGGCAGCGCTGATTCCAAAACTGCATCACCTGCAGCCACCGACGGGCGTCGGCGACTTTGCCGTTCACAGGTTCAGCCCCTGCTTTACGAAGCCGCAAGAGCACGGGATCCGGGTACTGGGAGCTGACCGGCGCTACCGCTACGTTTATCCGGTCGACGACACGCTGCTCGACGAACTGGTATACCGGTTCGAGTACGAGTTGCTGCCCGAGTTTTCCTCGACCGACGGCATGAAAAAGCCGCTTCACGCCGCCTATAAGGTTTGGCAGGAGGCCGCCGGGCGCGGTGCGGTGCTCGAAATGTCCGAGGATGCCGAGGGCTCGGTCGAGCTGGTCGACTCGCGCAGCTCCGAAACGGCCGTTCGCACGCGCCTCGGTCCGGAAGAAGCGAGCCTGATGATCTTCCTCGACACGCAAAGGCACACCGAGGCGGTGGCCGATGAATTTGCCGCGCACGACGTAGAGTCATTCACCGCTTTGGGCGGAAAGACAGGCATTCAAAATCTGATTACGCAGTGGGAAGACCAAGATTTCCTGGTGCGTATCGGATCCAGGGTGGCAGCATTGCCAATCTGGAAGACGCATGAGCAACAGATTCATGCAGAGTATCTAAAAAACGGAGGTATCAACTATGAACGCAGCTATGCAGAAGCATGCTGACGAATGGGTCGGCGAAGTCAGGCAGGATCCGGAACGCTACGAGCAGTTGCGGTCGGGCCTGAACGAGGCGAAGACGGGTCAGGAGCGGTTGAGCTTCCTGGCCGGCTTCGTAGCGCAACAGAATGGAGTTGCAGCGCGCAGTCAAGCGAGCGGCCCTCCGACGGTAATGTGGTAAGGAAACTCTAAAAATTCCGTCCGTACTGACTCTAAAGTGCGGACGGAATTTTCTATTGAAGGCCTACGCGCATACGCGATCGCGGCCCAAATCCTTCGCTTCGTATAATTTCTTATCGGCCCGCTTCTGCAGCATCTCCTGATCGTAACAGGCGCCGCCGGCAACACCAATGCTCATCGTCACCCGCAGACCCGGGTGCACGTATTCCCAGTCGTAATTACTCATCATGTGGCGAATGCGTTCGCAGACATTGAGCGCACTATCGACGTCGGTTTCCGGAAAACAAATAATAAATTCTTCGCCACCGTAGCGCGAGATAATGTCGATCGACCGGCACGCGCGACGCAGTATCTGCGCAGTAATGCGCAATACCTCGTCGCCGACGGCGTGGGAGCAGGTGTCGTTAATGCGCTTGAAGTTGTCGATATCAGCCATGCCGATCGCGATGTCACGCCCGAAGCGCTCGGCGCGCTGTAACTCGATCGTCAGACGTTCGTCCATGTAGCGACGGTTGTACAAACCCGTCAAACTGTCTTCTTTGCTGAGTCGATCGAGCGCATCCGTTTTGCGCTGCAACTCGGTCAAAAGCCTTTCCTTGAGCTTGTTGGCCTCACGCAGCGAGTCGGTGCGCTCGGCCACCCGATGCTCAAGTTCAAGCTTGTGCTCGCTCAATTCGCCAAACAGGCGCGCGTTGGCCAGCGCCGCGCCGACCTGGCCGGCGAATGTGACCATCAGATCCAGATCGTTGCGTGTAAACGTATTCGGGACAAAATTCTGTACACTCATCGCGCCCAGTACCCGGCCGCGCCACGTGACTGGCACGCCCAGCCAGGAAGCCGGTGTTTCTCCAACGATGACCGAATGCTGCTTTAACTCGCTTTCGTCCTGCTGCCAATTGGCAATCAAAGCAGGCTGATTGTTTTGAACCAGCCAGCCCAGCAGCCCTTCAGTGACCGGAACACGGCGGCGCGGCATCCGCCCCGCGCAACTGTGATGCAAGACGAAATCGAGTTCCTGAGTAGCTTCGTCGTACAGCACCAGGTGGAATGCCGAAAAGTCGAACAACTGGCGGCACTGCGTGCAAACGAGTTCCACTAATTCATTGAGATGAATGGAAGCATTGGTGGCCTGCGCCAGTCGATTCAGCGCCGTCATCTGTTCGACACGCTGCTCAAGATCCGTGCGGTTCAACGCAAAGTACCGCAAAAGCAGCGCCAGCAGCAGCAACGTCAATACCAGCAGCATGAAACTTCCGAGTGGCAGCCGGTTATAAGCAATGGCAGTAAATACCGCTAATGGAACCGTCGCCAAATCGACCAGTGCAGCAAAAAGCCATAAACCGAAAGACTTCCCGCGCACGCGGGCCAAGAGGCTGAACAGGATGTGATTGACAACCTGCATCGCCAGCGCCATCACGATCAGCGCTCCGACAACTTGCAGATCAAGCCCCGTGAGCGGCGTGTGCCCGCCCAAGACCGCCCAGATAGCTCCGCCACTGAGAAGGACCAAGGTTTGCATGCCGGTGTTGTGCAGGGCGCGTGCGGTCGCCACACGCCACGAAAACCCCTTTTTATAAAAAGTCAAAAACGGCCACGCCAAATAAGCGATCGCGTTAATAAGCGTCGCCGTCAGCGGATCAAAGATCAGGAGGAAAGCAATCTGGCTGACACGGTCAAGGCCAAGATAGCCAAAGAAGGGCGCAGGAAACGCCATCGTCAGCGTCAACAGCGTAAACAGCGCGAAACCGACAATGACCGGTACCGGCGGCAGCGTCACGCCGCCGAGAGCCGCCGTATACAAAAGAGCCGCGCAGCCGCAAGCCGCCATGAAGACGGCATAAATCATCTCTTTTCGTGTTATTCGTTGCGTCATGTGCGGCCCCCCAAGGGCCTACCCCGCCGAAAAACTACTCCACCCCGCGTTCTTTAGCAAGTAGAGTAGCCTTCGTAACTCTACGCTTGGTGCTATTTGCCCGACATTCGGGCCAGCCGGAGCAGCCGTTCGGCGACCTCGAACAACCCCTGCACCACCAGGGCCAGCAATGCCGCGGGTACCGCACCTTCCAGGATCAGCGGCACGGACGCGAGCCGGATGCCGGTGAGGATCGGCTGGCCGTAGCCGCCCGCGCCGATTAGCGCCGCGAGCGTGGCCGTGCCGATATTGATCACTGCGGCAGTCTTGATGCCGGCGAGAATCGGCCGGAGCGCCAGCGGCAGTTCTACGAGGCGCAGCCGTGCGAACGGCGGCAGGCCCAGCGCCTGCGCGGATTCCGCCAGCGCCGGGTCGATGTCGATCAGCCCGGCATGGGTGTTGCGCACGATCGGCAGCAGGCTGTACAGGAACAGCGCCAGCATCGCCGGCGGGCCGCCGATGCCGAGCAGCGGAATCATGAACACCAGCAGCGCGAGCGCCGGGATTGTCTGGGCGATTCCAACGACCGCCAGAATCGCCTGCCCCGCCAGCCGCCAGCGCGCCGCGGCAATGCCGAGCGGGATCGCGATCAGGATGGCCGCAACCAGCGACAGGCCGACCAGGTACAGGTGTTCGCCGGTGCGCTGCGCCAGCCTGTCCCAGAAATCGGCTTCGACCTCGGCGGGCTGGCCGACAAATTGTGCCGCAACAGCCGTATCCGCGCGACCATGGAGCTTCACCGCCGCGTTCATGCGCCGCATCTGGGCGGTGCTGATCCGGTTCGCGAAGTCCTCGATGCGTGCCACGACCTGTGGGGCGCGCGTGGCCAGGTCGGCACGGTACAGGAACACCGCGCGGTAGTCCGGAAAGTACTGGTGGTCGTCGCGCAGCAGCCGAAGATGGTAATAAAGGATGTTGGCGTCGGTCGAGTAGACGTCGGTGACGTCGATCGCGCCGGCCGCGAGCGCCCGGTACGCGAGCGCATGCTCGAGCCCGCGCACGTCCGTTTGCGGCAGGTGATAGGCGCTCTTGAGGCCGGGCCAGCCATCGGCGCGATCCATGAACTCGTTGCTGAAACCGAAGCGCAGGTCCGGGTAGCGCTTGAGATCGCTGATGGTGTGAACGCCCAGCCGCCGCGCCACATCCCCGGCCATGCCGAGCGCGTAGGTATTGTTGAAGCCGAGCGGCGGGCCCATGCGAATATGATATTTGGCCAGCGCGCCTGCGAGCGCCGCGCGCCGGTCCGGCACGTGGTCGCCGGCAAAAATCTCGCGGGCCAGCGTGCCGGTATAGGCCGCGTATATATCGATGTCGCCGCGCACCAGCGCATCCCAGACCACGCGCGTGCCGCCCAGCTCGCGCCGGTGCGTCACGGTTGCGCCCGCCTCGCGGGCGAGGTCGGCGGCGATGTCGCCGAGAATAATCGACTCGGTGAACGCCTTGGAACCGACCACCACGTGCGGCGCCGCCGCATGGGCGGCAAATGCGGCCAATCCCAGCAGCAACCCCGCGAACAGCTTCAACGTGCAGCCTCGCCGAGCGGCTGGCGTTGCGCGTTGACGAAGCGGCTGACGAACGGCTCGGCCGGTGCGTTGAGCAGGTCGCCGATCGGACCGCGCTGGACGATGCGCCCATCGCGCAACAGAACGATATCGTCGCCCAGATACGCGGCTTCGGCCAGATCGTGCGTCACCAGCACCACGGTCTTGTCGAGACGCCTGAAGATCGCTTTCAGCTCGGCCTGCAAGTCGTGTCGGATTAGCGGATCGAGCGCGCCCAGCGGCTCGTCGAGCAGCAGGACATCCGGGTCGAGCATCAGCGCGCGCATCAGGGCGACGCGCTGGCGCTGCCCGCCGGACAGTGCCAGCGGATAGCGATCAAGCTGGCCGGCATCGAGATCGACCAGGTCGGCCAGCTCGGCGACGCGCCGGTCGATCTCGCGCCGCGGACGTTTCAGGTAGCGCGCCAGCAGGACCACGTTGCCGCGCGCGGTCAGATGCGGGAACAGTCCGCCTTCCTGGATGACGTAGCCGAGCCGGCGGCGGTGTTCGAGCGCATTGGCCGGCGTCAGGGCACGGCCGTCGATCTCGACGCTGCCGCGGTCGGCAAAAATCAGGCCCGCGAGCAGCTTCAACGCGGTGGACTTGCCCGAGCCGCTGGGCCCCAGCAACACTGTCGTCGCCCGCGGCCGGATCTCGGCCGTGATCCCGCGCAAGGCGGCCACCGGACCGAACTGCTTGTGTACGTCGCGCAGCAGCATGACCCGCAATGTACCTTATTTCAGGCCATACCGAATCCGGTTAGACTGGTTCCACAGTCGAATGGAGCCAGTACGCCGACGGATCGCACGTCAGGAGTCTCGCAATGAAAACGGCATTTCGTCTCATGATTCTGGTGGCCGCTGCCGCGCTCGCGGCCTGCGCGACCGCCCCGGAAGTGCAATACAGCCCGCAGGCCAATTTTGCCTCGTACCATTCCTTTTACTGGCAGCCGGTCCGGCATGGGCAACCAGTCAAGAACCCGGTGCTCGACAGCCAGATCCTGGATCAGCGTGTCGAAAGCGCCGTAGTCGCCACGCTCACCAGCCACGGCTACCGGCAGGTTGCCAGCGCCGACCAGGCCGATTTTATCGTCACCTACCGCACCGCCAGCGAGCAGCAGTTGCGCTCGGCCGGCGGCTTTCGCTTCGGCATCGGCTATGGCTATCCGTTCGGCTACCCCGTCTTCAACCCGTGGTTCGGCGCGACCTATTACCCGTACGCACCCCAGGTCGAGTCTTACCAGGAAGGCGACTTGATCATCGACATCATCGACGCCCGCACAAAGAAGCTGGTCTGGCGCGGCTGGACCAGCGCCGTAGTCCGGCCGCAGAACTTCACGCAGCAGGCCGTGAACCAGATGGTCGCGACGATCCTGAGCCGCTTTCCGCCGGGATAACCCTTGCAACAGACGGCCGACTGGCGCAGGCTTGTGATTCGACGGCGGCGCAATCGAATCACTGATGTACGCGCACTATTTCGGACTTAAGGAAAACCCGTTCACGATCACGCCGAACCCGCGCTACCTGTACCTGAGCGCGCGGCATGCGGAAGCGCTGGCGCATCTGGTATACGGCGTCACCGAGAGCGGCGGCTTCATCCAGCTCACCGGCGAAGTCGGCACCGGCAAGACGACGCTGATTCGCAGCCTGCTCGAGCAACTGCCGGAACATGCCGACATCGCGCTGATCGTCAACCCGAAAATGGCGCTGACGGAATTCCTGCGCGCGATCTGCCGCGAACTGGGCGTACCACTGGAAGCGAATCTCTCCAGCGCCGACATCACTCACAAGCTCAACGCCCACCTGCTCGACGCGCACGCCCGCGGCCGGCGCGTCGTGCTGATTGTCGACGAGGCGCAGGGACTGTCGGCTGACCTGCTCGAACAGATCCGGCTGCTGACCAACCTCGAAACCGAAAGCACCAAGCTGATGCAGATTATCCTGGTAGGCCAGCCGGAGCTGCGCGAGGTGCTGGCGCAACGGGAACTGCGCCAGCTTGCCCAGCGCGTCACCGGCCGCTATCACCTGACGCCGCTCAATGCCGCCGAAACCGGCGCCTACGTCAATCACCGTCTCGAAGTCGCCGGCGCCGCAGGGTCGATTTTCACACCGCGCGCGCTGCGGCAGCTGTATCGCCTCTCCGGCGGCATTCCGCGGTTGATCAACATCCTCGCCGACCGCACGCTGCTGGGCGCCTACGCCGCGCAGCGCCGCCAGTGCAACGCGCGACTGGTGCGGCGCGCGGCGCACGAGGCGCTGGATACGCCGCCACGGCCGCGGGGGTGGATGGCGACGGCGGCCGCGCTGGTGGCCGTGACGGTGGCGCTGGCCGGACTGGTCGTCTACGAGCACCCGCTCGCTGCCGCGCCCACGGCAGCGGCCGACCCCCCCGCCACGCGACAAACCGACGCGCTCGCGCAATGGTTGACCCAATCCGGCGCGGCCGCCGATACCGACGGCGCGTTCGCGACGCTGTTTTCATTGTGGGGGGCAACGTACGCCGCCGACAGCGGCACGCCGGCCTGTCGGCAGGCGGACAAGTCCGGACTGCGCTGCCTGTATCAGCACGCGTCGTGGCAGGACCTGGTCGCCTACGACCGGCCGGCAATTCTGACCCTGACGCTGCCCGACGGCAGCGAGTATCAGGCGGTGATCAGCGGCTTGTCCGGTGGCCTCGTAACCCTCACCGCCGGTACCCGTACGCGCACGTTCCCGCTCGCCGCGCTGCGCCGCGACTGGAATGGTGAATTTCTGCTGCTGTGGCAGCCGCCACCGCACAGCGATGGTGTGCTGCACGAAGGGATGTCCGGCCCGGCGGTCGCCTGGCTGGATCAACAACTTGCCAAGGTTGATGGCGGCTCGCTGCCCGGCAACGGCCTCGCCTACAACGCGGCACTGGCCGACGCCGTGCGGCAGTTCCAAAAGACGCGCGGCCTGCAAGTTGACGGCATCGCCGGTGAACAGACGCTGATCGAACTCAACAGCGTGCTGAATCGCGCGGGTATTCCAAGGTTGACGAAAGGATTAACGAAGGGATCGTCATGAGCCTGCTGCTTGATGCCCTCAAACGCTCCGAGCAAGAACGCGAACAGACGCTCGAAGGCCGGCTGAGCCATGCCGGTCCGGCGCCGGGGCTGGCGCACGCACGTACGCCGTGGGCGGTCATCGTCGCGCTGCTGCTGTGCGTAAACGTTGGGTTAATTGCCGTCTGGTTCAATGCCTCGCGGCGCACCCTTCCCGCTCGATCTACGGCGCCGGTGCTCGCAGCCCCGGCGGTGCCTCATCAGGTGCGGTCGCTGGCACGCGAAGCCGCACTGGGCGCGACGGCGCCGGCTGCCGCTACCACGCCGGCACCCGCGCATGAATCAGCACCCACTCAAACGGCTGCTGCATCAACCGCTGCCGTAAAACCGTCAGTGGCGGGACCGGATGATGCGCCGCCGCTGGAAACGCTGCCCCAGTCAGTTCAGCATCAACTGCCGGAACTGCAGATGGAAATTCATGTTTACGCACCCGATCCGGCCAAGCGGTTCGTGATGATTAACATGCATCGGTATGTTGAGGGCGATACGCTGGCCGATGGGCCGAAAGTGGTTTCGATTACGCCGGATGGGGTGGTGTTGCGGTATCGGGGGCAAACCTTCCTATTACCTGTTCGGCAGTAGGTTTTGTGCCGCCTGCGGCGGCGGGCTGATTGGGTGCCGGGTTCCGGCCCGGCGGCCGGGTGACTTTTGTTTCGGCAAAAGTCACCAAAACCATGCGACGTATCGCTTGGTCCGAAGTACATCCTGTACTTCGGACTCCCCGGATCGGGTGGCGAAAAAAGGGGCCGGAACATAACTCCGGCATCCGTGCCGTCGGACAATGTTCCTTGTTTCCCCTTTTTTCGCCACCCGATCCGGCAGCGCTCTATGTCGCGAGAGAAGAAGCCGGCCGTCGTGGCCGGCAAGAGGAAGAACTGAGAAAAGAAGCAATCTTGCTCCTTCTCCCCAGGGAGAAGGCTGGGGTGAGGGGATCAGAATGCATTCTTGGCCGGCCACGACGGCCGGCTCTTGCCCCGCGATTTGAGCGCAGCCGAAGATCGGGCTGAAAAAGGGGGGAAACAAGGAACATTGTCCGAGCGCATGGACGCGTGAGTTCTGTTCCGGCCCCCTTTTTCAGCCCGATCTTCGGGAAGTCCGAAGTGCAGGGATGCACTTCGGACCAAGCTCCATGAGCAGTGGCTTTGGTTACTTTCCCCGTAAGGAAAGTAACCCGGCTGCCGGGCCGGATACCGGTATCAATTCAGCCCGTCGCCGCAGGCGACTCAACCCCTAATGAGCCCGCCCACGAGGCCCATTCAACAAATTCACCGGCGCATACTGATCAGTCAAAACCGGCGCATCCGTGTTCCAATCCACCTTGTCACTCGCCAACCCGGCAATATGCTCGATATCAATACCAAAGTGTCCCAAGTCGTGCGGGTAATCAGCCGCCTCGTTTCGCAGTTCGGCCGGCGTAACCGGCTTGCCTTTCCGCGTCAGAATGATCCGGTTGCCACTCAACCCTTTGACGTTCAGGAACCAGCCAAACGCCTTCTTATAAGTCACCGATTCGCTGTCGTAGAGCTTGCTCGACGAAAAGGTGTTCGCCACCAGCACACCATTCAGTCGAAGCAGCTTGCGGCATTCCCGCAAAAACTCGACCGTCATCAGGTGCGGCGGAATATAGTCGCCGTTAAACGCGTCGAGAATGATCATGTCGTAGTGCTCGCCGCGCGCGATCGCATGCTTTATATAAACGCGTGCGTCGCTGACGATGACGTGCTGCGTCCCCGTCGGGTGGTAATCGAAAAAGCGTTTGGCGACATCGACCACCGCCGGGTCGATTTCAACCGTGTCGATCCGCGCCTTCGGGTATAGCTCGTGCAGTGCGTACGGCAGCACGGCGCCGCCCAACCCGGCAATCAGGATGCGCTGCGGATGCGGGTCGAGAATCACGCCGCTCATCGCATACTCGGTGTACGGGAACACCATCTCGTCGCGGTTGAAGTCGTAAATGCAGGACTGCTCCAGCGGCACGTGACGGTGCACCGAAAACTTGAGGCAGCGCATATGGCCATCGTCGGTCACGACGATGTTGCGGTACAGCGACGTTTTCTTGTAGATGACCTGGGCGTGCAGCAGCGCCGGAGCCAGCAGCAGCCCGGCCGCGACTGCGAACAGGCGCAGTCTCATGTCGGCTCCGGCGCCGCGCTCGGCGTGCGGGCCGACCACGCTGCGACTCCACCCAACAGCAGGATGCCGGCCAGCGCGAGAAGGATGTGGTTCACTTCGAAGTACAGCACCAGGTAAAACGACGTCGCGAGCGTACCGAGAGCACTGCCGAGCGTGGACACGAAGTACAGCTTGCCGGCTGTCTGGCCGCTTTCGGCGGTGGTCGCCACCAACAGGCGAATAGCATAGGGCGATATGACACCGAGTATCAACGTCGGCAGCAGGAACAGCAGCAGCGCCGCGCACAGCGAGCCGTAGCGCGGGTCGTAAATGCTCGCGAAAATCCATTGCATGACCGGCTCCGCAAACAGCACCAGCGGCACGATCGCTGCGGCGGCGAGAACGAATACCAGCCCCAGCTTGCGCAGGCTCGGCCGCCTCAGCGACAACTGGCCGCCGGCGAGATAGCCAAGCGCGAGCGCCAGCATGAAGACGCTGATGATGCTGCCCCACACGTAAATGCTGTTGCCGAAGTACGGCGCGAGGATGCGTCCACCGAGCAGCTCGATCGACATGACGCTGTAGCCGGCGATGAAAACCAGCGCGAATACCAGGCCCCGGAACATGTCGCTCCCTCGGAATGGCTAGACACTTCGGCTATCATAGCGGTTTTACCCGAACGACTTCTTCTCTTGTCTGGGAGATTTAGGTGAGATCGCTGAACCCTTCCGATCTGTACGATGTGCGCGCGATGCTGGGCGAAGACGAGCAGATGGTGGCCGACACCGTCGCCCGCTTTATCGACGAGCAGGCCCTGCCGGTGGTCGCCGAGGCCTTCGAGGCCGCGCGCTTTCCCAAAGAACTGGTGCCGGAAATGGCCAAGCTCGGCATTCTCGGCAGTTCGATCGAGGGCTACGGTTGCGCCGGGTTGTCCGGCACCGCGTACGGGCTGATCTGCCAGGAACTGGAGCGCGGCGACAGCGGTCTGCGCAGTTTCGCGTCGGTACAGTCAAGCCTCGTCATGTTCCCGATTCACGCTTACGGGTCCGAGGAGCAGAAAGAGCGCTGGCTGCCGGCGATGGCCGCGGCCGAGGCGATCGGCTGCTTCGGCCTCACCGAGCCGCACGGCGGCTCCGACCCGTCGAACATGAAGACGGTCGCCAAAAAGCAGGGCGGCGACTGGGTGCTGAATGGCGCCAAGATGTGGATCACCAACGGCTCGATCGCCGACGTCGCCGTCGTCTGGGCGATGACCGACGACGGCGTGCGCGGCTTCCTGGTCGAAAAGGACATGAAGGGCTTCGACGCGCCGGAGGTGCATCACAAGATGTCGCTGCGCGCGTCGATCACCTCGGCACTGTACTTCGACAACGTGCACGTCCCGGAAGCGAACATGCTGCCCGGCGTCAAGGGCCTCAAGGGCCCGCTGTCGTGCCTGACGCAGGCGCGCTACGGCATCGCCTGGGGCGCGATCGGCGCCGCGCTCGCCTGCTACGACGAGGTGCGCGAATACGTGAAGACGCGCGAGCTGTTCGGCAAGACGCTCGACCACACGCAGTTGGTCCAGCTCCGCCTCGCCGACATGGCGCGGCGCATCACCATGGCGCAGGTACTGGCGATTCGCCTCGGCCAGCTCAAGGACCAGGGGCAGTTGCACCCGACACAGGTGTCGATGGCGAAGTGGAACAACGTCCGGATGGCGCTCGACATCGCTCGCGAGGCGCGCGACATGCTCGGCGGCAGTGGCATCACCACCGAGTTCTGCCCGATTCGCCATGCATTGAATCTGGAAAGCGTGATCACCTATGAAGGGACCGAGTCCGTCCATCAGTTGGTGGTCGGCAAGGAAATCACCGGAGTGTCGGCTTTTTAATGAGCGCCGCCAACAAATCCGTCGCGCGCGCCATTAACCGCGCCGAAATCGTCGATAACAACTTCACCGCCTTCGTCGAGTCCTGGGACGAGGACCAGCCGCCGCGGCCGGCGCTCGATGCGCCGCTCGTCGACGGCAGCCCACTGACCGGCGCGGCCTTCCTCGAATTGTTCGAATCCCAACTGCTCTCCCGGCACCTCGACCTGATCGCGCGCGCGATGCGGCTGCGCAATGAGGGCTTCTACACGATCGGCAGCTCGGGCCACGAATGCAACGCGGCGGTCGCGCGCGTGGCCCGCCACACCGATCCGGCGTTTCTGCACTACCGCAGCGGCGGCTTCATGATGGAGCGGGCGCGCCACGTGCCGGGCATCGATCCGGTCTACGACACGGCGCTGTCGCTCGCCGCGAGCGCCGAGGATCCGATCTCCGGCGGCCGGCACAAGGTCTGGGGCAGCGTGCCGTTATGGGTGCCGCCGCAGACCAGTACCATCGCGAGCCACTTGCCGAAAGCGGTCGGCACTGCGATTGCGATCGCACAGTCCGCGCGCCTCAAAGCAGGCTTGCCCGTGCCGGCGGACAGCATCGTGCTCGCGAGCTTCGGCGATGCGAGCGCCAATCACAGCACGGCGCTGGGCGCGTTCAACGCCGCGCAGTGGACGGCATATCAGAAGCTGCCCGCGCCAATCGTGTTCGTCTGCGAGGACAACGATACCGGTATTTCGGTGAGCACGCCGGCCGGTTGGATCGAAGCCAACTTCAAGACGCGCCCGGGGCTGAAATATTTCCAGGCGGACGGCCTCGATCTCGTCGACACCTATGCCGTCGCGAACGCAGCCATCGACTGGTGTCGCGCCCATCGCGCGCCGGTATTCCTGCACCTGCGCATGAAGCGGTTGCTCGGCCATGCCGGCACCGATTTCGAAACGGAATATCGCTCGGTCGAGGCAGTCGAGGCGATCGAAGCGCAGGACCCGTTGCTGATGAGCGCGGAAACCGCACTGGAAACCGGCTTGCTGAAGCCGGCTGAAATCGTCGAACGTTACGAAGCGGCCCGCGAGCGCGTCGCTGCGGCCGCCGCGAAAGCGGCCGGTCGGCCCAAGCTGACCAGCGCCAAAGCGGTGATGACACCGCTCGCGCCGTATCACCCGCACGAAGTCAATACGGAAGCGACGCGCGCCGATTACGATGATGCGCGCGACAAAACCTTCGCCGGTCGCCTGCCGGAAAACGATCCGCCGCGCCATCTCGCGATCCAGATCAACCGCGCGCTCGCCGACCTGATGGCGAAGTACCCGGAGGCGACCATTTTCGGCGAGGACGTGGCGCAGAAAGGCGGCGTCTACACCGTCACCACCGGACTGATGAAAATCTTCAAGTCGGCGCGCGTGTTCAACACGCTGCTCGACGAACAGACCATTCTCGGCATGGCGCAGGGCGCCGCGTACATGGGCCTGCTGCCGATCCCGGAAATCCAGTATCTCGCCTATCTGCACAACGCCTGCGACCAGATTCGCGGCGAAGCGGCGTCGATGCAGTTCTTTTCCAACAACCAGTACCGCAACGGGATGGTCGCGCGCATCGCCTCGCTCGGCTACCAGAAAGGCTTCGGCGGCCACTTCCATAACGACAACAGCACGACGGCGCTGCGCGATATTCCGGGTCTGATCGTCGCCTGCCCGAGCCGCGGCGACGATGCCGCCATGATGCTGCGCACCTGTATGGCGCTCGCAAAGATCGATGGCCGCGTGGTCACGTTCCTCGAGCCGATCGCGCTCTACATGACGAAAGACCTGCACGAGCCGAAGGACGGCGGCTGGGTGTTTGATTATCCGACGCCGGACCGCGCCGTGCCGCTCGGTGAAGGCCGCGTGTACAACCCCAAGGCGAAAGACCTGCTGATCGTTACCTATGGCAACGGCGTGGTCATGTCGCTGCGCGTCGCCAAACATATCGAAGACGAGACCGGCAAAAAGATTCGCGTGCTTGATCTTCGCTGGCTCAAGCCGCTCAACGTCGAGCAGATCGCCCAGCATGCCAACGACATCGGCAAAGTGCTGGTCGTCGACGAAGGCCGCCGCACCGGCGGTATCGCGGAAGAAATCTTCACGGCGATAGACGAACACGCCGCACCCGGCGTGCAGAAGCGTCGCGTTGCCGGCGAAGACAGCTTTATTCCGTTGGCCGACGCGGCGAATCTGGTGCTGCCTTCGGAAGAAGATATTTTCGCGGCGGCGCGCGAAATGCTTGGCGGCTGATGCTTTTTTCTTATCCCTTCTTACCGAATCCGCCGCCAGCGGAAGTCGTGAAGAATCTCCCTGGCTGCATTGTGCCCCGGCGCGCCCGTCACGCCGCCGCCCGGATGCGCGCCTGATCCGCACATGTACAAGCCCGCAATCGGGCCGCGATAATCACCGTGGCCCAGCACCGGGCGCCCGCTGAACAACTGGTCCAAGCTCAGCGCGCCGTGGAAAATGTCGCCGCCGATCAGGCCGAATTTGCGCTCCAGGTCGAGCGGCGACAACGTTTGCCGGCCCAGCACGCTGGCCTTGAAGTTCGGCGCGTAGTCGTTGACGGTCTCGATAATCCGGTCGGCCGCCGCATCGCGCTCATCGTCCCAGCGCCGCCCCTGCGGCAACTTGTAGCGAAAATGCTGGCAGAACAGGCTGGCGACGTGCTGCCCCGGCGGCGCGAGGGTGTCGTCGAGCGTACTTGGAATCACCATCTCGACCACCGGTTGGCGCGACCATCCCTCATCGCTTGCGTCGCGCCAGGCGGCATCCATGTATTTGAGTGACGGCGCAATGATGATGCCGGCGCTGTGCTGCGGTTGCGGCCCGTCCGGCAGACCTGTAAATCGCGGCAGTTCCGATAGTGCGACATTCATCCGGAAGGTTGCGGATTCGCAGCGGTATCGGCGGATGCGCTCGACGAAATCCGCTTCCAGTTCGGCGCCGTCCATCAGTCCGAGGTACAACAGCTTCGGGTTGACGTTCGCCGCGACGGCGCGGGCGCGAAACTCGCGGCCGTCCACCAGCGTCACGCCCGCCGCGCGACCGTGCCTGACATCGACCCGCGCGACCGGCGTCTCGGTGTGCACGTCGACGCCCAGCCGCCGCGCTTCGGCCGCCATCGCCCGGGTGATTGCGCCCATGCCGCCGATTGCGTGCCCCCAGACGCCCTGGCGGCCGTTCACTTCGCCGAACACGTGGTGCAGCAATACGTATGCGGAGCCGGGCGTGTAGGGACTGGCGAAATTGCCGACGATGGAGTCGAAGCCGAACACCGCCTTGATCGGGTCCGATTCGAACCAGCCGTCGAGCATCTCGCCCGCGCTTTTGGTGAACAGCGCCAGCACGTCGCGGCGCGTCGCGATCGGCAACTTTTCGAAGTGCCGCCCGAGCGAGACGGCGCGCAGCAGGTCCGCGATACCGCCGCCGCTGTTCGGCGGCGTCTTGAGTATCTGCTCGCGCAACAGGTCCGCGATGGCACCGAGCATCGCGCCGTAACGCGGCAGCGCCGCGGCATCGCGCTCCGAGAATCGCGCCACCTCGCGCTGATCGGCCTGTGCTTCGCCGGTCAGCGTCAGCGCACGGCCATCGGCAAGCGGCAGAAAGTTGTTCGCCCGCCGCGGCACGATACGCAGGCCGTGCTCGGCGAGCCGCAGGTCGCGAATGACTTTCGGATTCAGCAGGCTGACGGTGTAGCTCGCGACGGAGTTGCGAAAACCCGGATAAAACTCTTCAGTGACCGCCGCGCCCCCGACCACCGGTCGCCGCTCGAACACCGCCACCCTGAGTCCCGCGCGCGCGAGGTAGCACGCGCATGTCAGGCCGTTGTGGCCGCCGCCGATGATGATGGCATCGTAGTTCATGAACATCCTGAACTTTTGGTACCCTTCACCGCCTAAACAACCGCGGCGGGTTTGCCAACAAAAGGAAAGATACGTGCATTATACAAACAGACTTCGCCGCGCCTGCGGCGTCAGCCTGACAGCCGGCCTGGTGGTCGCCGGTCTCGCCCATGCGGCCACGCCGGCGGCGAGCACCACGCCCGAGGTGGGTCGCTTGACGGTGACCGGGCATCCGCTTCAGCCGTTCGCGCTCGAGAACGCGACCCCGGTGCTGACGATCGACCATGCCGACATCGAGGCGACCGGCCTGAAAACGGTCGAAGAGGTGCTCGCGCGGCTCACGATCGCCGGCGCCGCCACCAACGCCACTGCGAATTTCCGGGGCACCGGTGAGACTAACGTAGCCCTGCGCAACCTCGGCAGCGAGCGCGTTCTGGTTCTGGTCAACGGTCACCGCTGGATGACCAGCCTGAAAGGCGACGTCGACCTCAGCACGATTCCGCTGGCCATAATCGACCATATTGAAATCTACAAGGGCGGGCATTCCGCTCGTTTCGGTTCCGGGGCCATCACCGGCGTCATCAACCTGGTTACCCGCCGGAACTTCTCGGGCGTCGAAGCCAGCGCCCACTATGGCGAGTATGTCGAAGGCGGCCACCACGACGGCACAACCGAAGCCTACAGCTTCACGATCGGCACCGGTTCGGACCGCGGCCACGTGGTGCTGAATGGCTCGTATTTCAACCAGGAGCCGGTATTCGCCGGCGACCGCGCCATCAGCGCGGTGCCCCGCTACGGCACCGGCACCACCCGCGGCAGCTCGACCACGTCACAGGGTCGCTTTATCGTTCGCAACCCGAACACCGGCGAAATCATGGACTTGACGGTCAAGTCCGGCCAGCCGGGGACCAGCCTCGCCGACTTCCGGCCGTTCAACCCGATCACGGATCACTACAACTACCAGCTGGCCAACTACCTGCTGGCGCCGTCGCAACGGACGGGGCTGTTCGCGCAGGGCAGTTACCAACTGCTGCCGAACGTGCGGTTCTATTCGACGATGGCGTATGACAACCGCGTGTCTCACCACCGATTCGGGCCGTCGGAAATCGACATTGGCGCCGACACGGCTTTCCCGATTTCGATTTCCGCATCCAACCCCTACAACCCGTTCGGTTACGACCTCACCGCCAGCGGTCCAAACGCGACGCTGCTGTCGTTCAGCCGGCAGCTGACGGAGTCGAAGGCGCGTTATTTCAGTGAGGACGTAGATACTTATTACTTCACCGGAGGCTTCTCCGGACACCTGCCGGGGAAACTCGGCTCAATCGGCTGGGATGTCAATTACGTCTTTAACAAGAGCCAGTTCAATTCGCTGCGCAACCACTTGATCAACACGAACAAGCTGGCGCAGGCGCTGGGTCCGGCCAGCGACTGTCCGGGCGGCGCCGATCCCGACTGCGTGCCGCTGAACGTGTTCGGCGGCCAGTACAATGGCGGCACGATAACGCCGGCAATGCTCGACTATATTTCCTACACCGGCCACCACAGCATGCTCTCGCACCTGCGCGAGTACAACGCTCGCTTATCCGGCCCCATTGTCGATTTGCCGGCGGGTGCCTTGTCGTTCGAAGTTGGATACCAGCACCGCGACATCGACGGCGCCGATGTTCCCGGCGGGGTGACCGCTGCGGGTAATTCGTTCGGCGACTTCGGCGAACCCGCCTCGGGCGGCTACAGCGTCAACGCGGAATACGTCGGGCTGGACGTGCCGCTGCTCGCGGAATTGCCGCTCGTGCGCAAGCTCGAGCTCAACCTCGAAGCCCGCCATGCGTCGTTCGATACCTTCGGCACCGTCAACGCCGGCCGTGCGGGCCTGCGCTGGCAGCCGACCGACGACTGGCTCGTCCGGGCCCACTGGTCGAAGGATTTCCGCACGCCGACGATCCGCGAAATGTTTGGCGGCAAAAGCGTCGGCGCGGCGGCCATCACCGATCCGTGCAGCAACTACACGGCGACCACTACGCCCTCGGGTGTCGCCGCTGCGTGCGCTGCCGCCGGGGTGCCGGCCAGCTACGTGCAGTCCGAGTCGCGCATCCGCACCATCAGCGGCGCGAACCCGGCCCTGGAACCCGAAACGGGAAAGTCGGAGGGCTTCGGCGTCGTCTTCAGCCCGTCGGCGGTCCCGGCGCTAATTGTGAGTATCGATTTTTGGAAGATCGAAGTCGATAACAGGGTGATGCAGCTCGACCCTGAGCAATTACTGCTGGGCTGCTACGGCGCCGGCGAAGCATCCTTCTGCGCCGACATTGACCGCTCCGGGGCGGGCGCCATCGCCACCGTCCACAATCTGCGGACCAACATCGGCAGCGTCGTGACAGACGGAATCGACGCCGGCGTGAGCTACGTGTTTCAGCCGACGGCCTTTGGCCAGTTCAGCGTCGACTGGCGCACGACGTACCTGCACGAGTTCACCGAAACGCTAACTGGGTACGGGGCCAGCGGCGCCAAGCCCATTGTCACCGAACGCTCCGGGCAGGAGTTCGGGCGAATCGCCGGCTTTCCGCTGTTCCGGTCAAACCTCAACGTGAATTGGACGCTGGGCCGATGGTCCGTGGATTGGCTGGTTCGCTACCTGAGCGACATGAGCGAGAAGTGCAGCGACCGCTATGACGGCACGCCGCTAAGTCTTACCAACCTCGGCTTGTGCGCGTACCCCGATCTCGAAAATAACAGTTTGTCCCGCAACAAACTGGGCGCGACGACCTACCACGACGTACAGGTGAGCTACGATTTCCTTCCCGCAAACCTCCGACTGACCTTCGGCGTGCGCAACGTATTCGACAAGCAGCCACCGGTATCGATGACGGCGAGCAGCAGCTTCGACACGAACCTGTACCCGATTCCGGGGCGGTTTCCGTATGTGAGCGTTGAAGCTCGATTCTAGGGTTTTTGTGCCGCCTGCGGCGGCGGGTTTTATCGGGTGCCGGGGACGGCCCGGCAGCCGATCACTTTCCTTACGGGGAAAGTAACCAAAGCCACTGCTCATGGCGCTTGGTCCAAAGTGCATCCCTGCACTTTGGACTTCCCGAAGATCGGGCGAAAAATGGGGGCCGGAACAGAACTCAGCCATCCATGGCTTCGGACAATGTTCCTTGTTTCCCCCATTTTTCGCCCGATCTTCGGCCGCGCTCGATGTCGCTGTTAAGAGCCGGCCGTCGTGGCCGGCGGAGAACCATATTGATCTCCCTCATCCCAACCTTCTCCCTGAGGGAGAAGGGGCAAGCAGGCTCGTTTCCTGCAGGACGTTTCCTGCAGGACGTTTCCGGTCTTATTGTTTCTTCCTCTTGCCGGCCACGACGGCCGGCTTCTTCTCTGGCGACATAGAGCGTAGCCGGATCGGGTGGCGAAAAAAGGGGAAACAAGGAACATTGTCCGACGGCACGGATGCCGGAGTTCTGTTCCGGCCCCTTTTTTCGCCACCCGATCCGGGAAGTCCGAAGTACAGGATGTACTTCGGACCAAGCGATACGTCGCAGTGGCTTTGGTTACTTTCCCCGTAAGGAAAGTAACTCGCCGTAGGGGGTCGACACCCCCGCCCAATAAAGCCCGCCGCCGCGGGCGACAACAACCACTAATGCCGCCGATACAACCCAACCAACTCGGCCATCCCAAGTTCATGCCCCCGCATCGCCCGCAAAAGCGCAGCCTTTGTCATGTGCCCCCGCGCCGGCAGAGGCGCATCGAGCGCGTATAACTTGAAATGATAATGATGCACACCGGAAGGCGGGCACATGCCGGTGTAGGCAGCATCGCCAAGGCTGTTCGTGCCGAAACGTGCCGTGCCCGATGCGGCTTTCATTCCTGAAGCCAGATGTGTCGTCGACGCCGGCAGGTTGTAGAGCACCCAATGGACGAAAGTGCCGCGCGGTGCGTCGGGATCGTCGACGATCAATGCCAGGCTCCGCGTGCCTTTGGGGACACCGTGCCACGCAAGCGGCGGCGAGATGCCGCGGCCGTCGCAGGTGTAGCGGACCGGAATGATGCCGCCGGCGCTGAAGGCCGGCGACGTCAAACGAAAAACGCCGGCCGCGAAGGCCGCGCCGGCGATCAACAGAAGCGTCGCGGCCGCGCATGACGCGACGGCCGCAAGTTTAACTTTCATGGCGACATCTCCATATGTTGCCTTGCGTTACCCGTTTTACTTCTCGCCTTCGAACTCGTTCAATGCCTTGACCATCTCGTCATTGAGATCGTAGCTGTCAGAGGCAAATGCGACGGCATCGGTAGTACGGTTCAGGATCAGCGTGTAGCCGTGCTTCTTGGCATACTGGGCCAGCACCTTTTTCAGGTCGTTAACGATCGGCTGAAGAAGATCCGACCGCCGCTTCTCGACCTCGTTCTGGCTCTGCTGGATGTGCTGCTGGAAGGCTCCGGCAGACTGCTGAAACGCCGCGACTTTTTTCTTGAACGCATCGCTCTTCTTGTCCTTGGCTCCCTGCAGGTCCGCCTTGGTCGCCTCAAGCTTGGCCTTTTCCTTGTCCAGCGACGCCTTCTTCTTGTTGTAAAGCGCCTGCAGGGCATCATGGGCTGCCTCGCCGCGCTTGGAATGAGAAACGATGTAGTTCACGTCGATGACGCCGATCTTCGGCGTAGTCGCAGCTGCGGCCGCGCCGCTGGCGAAAAGCGCTGCGGCAGCGAACAGACCAATCAAAAACTTGTAACGTTGCATGAACCGTACCTGTCAGTTGGAAAGAGTGAGCGGGCGCTAGTATAACGTGCGCGCAGGCGTATTCCAGCCATTTTGCGCGTGTCGCGCCGAGCGCCTTTATACACAATGCCGCCTCCCGTGTAAAAAACTGGCCGCAATGTTGATCGCAGTCACGGCCGGAACAGCCGCAGCATCCGGTAAGTCCTTGAAAAAAAGGACGTTACCTGATCTGGCCAAGTTTTAACCGTTTTAAAGAGAAGCCGCTGACGATGCGCCCTCAACCCTGGCCGACGAGCTTCGTCCACAGAGTTATCCACAAAATTTGTGGATAAGCCGGATTAGCCTGACGTTACAATCGCTTAGACGCAACTCGTAAGATTCTGCCTCACCGATACCCGCTAAGCCGGCGCGAACTGTTAAAAATCGCCGCCGACAGCCGGTTTTCTGGAGCCGACGAACGGTCGGACCGCCCGGTGACGCGGCATTCCGCCATTGTCTTGCATGCATGCCAGACGCTATAATGCGTGGTTCCATCGCCATCACGCGAACCCAGATTCAGAGGCAATGATGAAACCCGACATTCATCCCGACTACAAAGAGGTCACTGTGACCTGCAGTTGCGGCGACTCCTTCAAGACCCGCTCGACGGCGGGCCACGACCTGCACGTCGAAGTCTGCTCGCAGTGCCACCCGTTCTTTACCGGCAAGCAGAAGATCGTCGACACTGCCGGCCGGGTGGACAAGTTCCGCCGCAAGTACGGCTAAGGCGCCGCGGGTGCAAACCCGAATAAATGAGGGCGCGTTACTGCGCCCTTTTTTGTGGGTGGCCGTGGCGCTGACCGTCGCGGGCGCGCCGCTTGCCGCCCGGGCCGCGGATTGTTCGCCGCTCGGTATTCGTCACCCCGCGCACGTGCGCTACGTGATCGACGGCGACACGGTAATTCTCGACGGCGGCCGCCACATCCGCATCGTTGGGCTGAACGCGCCGGAGATCGGCCATGACGGGGCACCCGACCAGCCGTTCGCCCGCGCCGCACGTAACCGGCTGATTGCCCTGCTCGCGAGTACGCACGACCGCATCGCCTGGAGCACGGCGCCCGATCGCCGCGACCATTACGGGCGCACGCTCGCGCATATCTATGTTCATGGCCGCGATGCTGCACGGCTGCTGCTCAGGGCCGGCCTGGCCGCGGTCATCGCGATCCCGCCCAACGTGCGCCGCAGCGCCTGCTACGCCGCCGCCGAAACGGTGGCGCGCGTGGCGCATCGCGGCCTCTGGTCGCACGCCGCCGGCGTGGTGCGCGGAGGCGATGTCGCAGCCGATGGTTTTCAGATTGTGCGCGACCGGGTCACGCATGTTTCCGTGAAGCGCGCCGGCACGCAACTGACGCTGGCGGGCGGGCTCGCTATCTGGATTCCCGCCGCCGATCGGCACTACTTCCGGCGCCCGCCAAAGCGCCTCGACGGCCGGCAGATACTGGTGCGCGGCTGGCTGCACGACTACCACGGCCGCCCGGAGATCACGGTGCGCCATCCGGCCGTGCTGACGGTGCTCGACAACGCGGCACCTGCATCCGGCTACTGAATTACCTTATAATTCCGGCTTGGCTTGCGCGCGCTTCGCGTGCGCCGTCCCGACTACCCCGGATTTTCGACACGGCCTCTCGCGAGAGGCTCCGGCGTTCGCCCGCTCGCCTTGTCCAGCTTCCCGAGCTGGAGGTCGGGACGTTCAAAATCACCAGGAGTTTTTCCAGATGAGCAACAAGACATACAAATTGACCGGCCCGGAGGGTGGTGAATCGATCGAACTCGAAGGCCGCATGCCCGCCATCGGCGCGCCCGCGTTCGACATCACCAAGCTGTACAACCAGCATCACCTGCTGGCGTTCGACCCCGGCTTCAAGTCCACGGCGAGCTGCGAGAGCGCCATCACCTATATCGACGGCGAGAACGGCGTGCTGCTGTACCGCGGCTACCCGATCGAGCAGCTCGCGCACCAGAGCAGCTTCCTGGAAGTGAGCTACCTGCTGCTGAACGGCGAGCTGCCGAGCGCCGACGAACTCGCGGCCTTCGAAGATGCGTTGAACAACCATTCGATGCTCAACGAGTCGCTGCGCCGCTTCTACAACGGCTTCCACTACGACGCGCCGCCGATGGCGATGATGACCGCCGTGGTAGGTTCGCTGTCGGCGTTCTACCACGACAGCATGGACATCCATAATCCGGCCGACCGCGACCTGTTCGCGCACCGGATTATCGCCAAGATGCCGACGATGGCAGCCGCCGCCTACAAGCGCTCGGTCGGTCAGCCGTTCGTCTACCCGCGCAACGACCTCGGCTACTGCGAGAACCTGCTCAACATGTTCTTCTCGGTGCCGAGCGACAAGTACGAGATCGACGAAGTCGCGGCGCAGGCCCTCGACCTGCTGTTCATCCTGCACGCCGATCACGAGCAGAACGCCAGCGCCTCGACCGTGCGCCTGGCCGGCAGTTCCGGCACCAACCCGTACGCCGCGATCGCGGCCGGCATCGCCTGCCTGTGGGGCCCGGCGCACGGCGGCGCCAACGAGAAAGTGCTGGCGATGCTCAACCAGATCGGCAACGCGAGCAACATCGACAAGTTTATCGCCCGCGCCAAGGATTCGAACGATCCATTCCGGCTGATGGGATTCGGTCACCGCGTGTACAAGAACTTCGACCCGCGCGCGACGGTCATCAAGGACATGTGCCACAAGGTCCTCGACCGGCTCGGCCAGAAGGACGACCCGCTGCTGGAACTCGCGCTCAAGCTCGAGGAGATCGCCCTCAAGGACGAATACTTCATCGAGAAGAAGCTGTACCCGAACGTCGACTTCTATTCGGGCATCATCTACAAGGCGCTCGGCATTCCGACCGACATGTTCACGGTGATGTTTGCGATCGCACGCACCGTCGGCTGGGTGGCGCACTGGTGCGAGATGGTGTCGCAGAAGATGCCGATCGGCCGGCCGCGGCAGCTTTATATGGGGGCGCAGAAGCGGGATTACGTCGAGATAGGCAAACGATAGGCGATAGGCTGCGGTACGAACTGAGTAGCTAGTGCTGAGTCGCTAGTGCCTAGTGGAAGAATGGTTCTCTCTTTACTAGCGACTAGCCACTAGCTACTAGGCACTTCCAAGGAGGTCTTCGACCTCCTCGATCCTCGCCCGCCGCATCGGCTTGCCGTCGACCGGGCTCGCCGGCGCCTGGCGCATCGCGTTGTACGGAAACACGGTCGCCTCGATCACCACGTCGCCGAGCATGAAGCAATACTGCGGGTAATGCTGGCCTTCGCCGCGCGGCTGTTTCAGCCGGCGCTCCTCGAGTTCGTACTGAATCCGGCGCTCCATCAGGTGGATCGCCACCTGCTCGGCCGTGTCTGCGAACAGGTGCAGTTGCACCGGCGCGTGCTCGGCGGCCAAGCCGCTCAAGACGCCGCCGACCAGCCGCGGCTCGAACGGCGCGAGCAGTTGCATCGCCCGGCGCGCGGCTTCGCGCAACTCGCGCAGGCGCTGTTCGTGGCTGTCGGCGTGAAACAAGCGGTGATGTTCGGCTAACGCGTCTTCAATCTCGCGATTGGTCGGCAGATTGCGGCTGCGCGGATCCATGCCCAGCCGCTCGGTGGCCTTGCGCTTGGCGAGCAGGAAGTCGCGTACGCCCTCCTCGGCGAGAATGCGCGCCGCTTCCTGTGCGATCCGGAGCCTGTCGGCCTGGTCGCTTCGGGACACCCAGTGGTTCATGGCTCCACCCAAAAAAGTGCTTAGGATCCCGGCACCGGCATGTCGAGCGCGTGCACCAGGAACGCATACTGGTCGGCAATTTCCTCGATCTGCATCCACGTCGGCTTGCCGGCGCCGTGGCCGGCGCGCGTTTCGATGCGGATTAGCACCGGGTTGTCGCAGCCCTGAGCGTGCTGCATTGCCGCCGCAAACTTGTAACTGTTCCACGGCGCGACGCGGTTGTCGTGATCGGCCGTGGTAATCAACGTCGGCGGATAGCACGTCCCCGGCCTGGTATTTTCGACCGGCGAATACGCGTAGAGCGCCTCGAACATCTTTTTGCTGTCGTGCGACGTGCCGTAGTCGCTCGCCCAGCCGGCTGCGTTCGCGTTGGCCGTCTGGTAGCGCAGCATGTCCATCACGCCAACCGCCGGCAGCGCCGCGCCGAACAGTTGCGGCTGCTGCGTCAGCACGGCGCCGATCAGCAAGCCCCCGTTCGACGCGCCGTGGATCGCAAGCTTGTGCGGGTTGGTGTAGCCATGGCTCTCAAGATACTTCGCCGCGTAAATAAAGTCGTCGAACACGTTTTGCTTGTTGAGCTTGGTGCCCGCGAGGTGCCAGGCCTGCCCGTACTCGCCGCCGCCGCGCAGGTTCGCCATCGCGAACACGCCGCCCATTTCCAGCCAGGCGAGGCGCGCGGGGCTGTAGTACGGCGTCAGCGAGATGTCGAAGCCGCCGTAGCCGTAAAGCAGTGTCGGATTGTTGCCGTCGAGCTTCAACCCTTTCTTGTGGACGATGAACATCGGCACGCGGGTGCCGTCCTTGCTGTGATAGAACACCTGGTCGACGACGAACGAATCGAGATCGTCCACCTCCACGTCCGGCTGGCGGTAGACGGTACTCGTACCGTTGGCGATGTCGTAGCGGTAGATCGTCGGCGGCGTCGTGAAGCTGGTGTACATGTAGAACGTCTGCTTCGCATTCGCCGGGCCTTCGAAGCCGCCGGCGCTGCCAAGACCGGGCAGATCGACATCGTGCAGATGATCGCCGAAGTGGTTGTACACCCGCACCAGGGAGTGCGCGTCCTTGAGGTACTCGGCGAAAAACTCGCCGCCGGTGTAGTGCACCGTGCTCAAGGTCTCGGCCTGCTCCGGAATAATCGTGCGCCAGTCCTCGGGCGCCGGCGAGCGGACATCGATCGCGATCACGCGGCCGCGCGGCGCGTCATTGGTCGTCTCGAAATAGAACACCGGCCCGTCGTTGCCGATGTAGGTGTAGAGCGCGTCCCAGTCGTCCAGCAGCTTCACGACCTGCGCATCCGGCTTGCCCAGCGCTTTGTAATAGACGGCGTTGGCGTTGTAGCCCTCTTCGACGCTGATGATCAGGTATTGGCCGTCCTCGGTGACGCTCGCATACGGCTGCTGCTTCGGATGATCGGGCAGCGCGTAGACTTCGCGGTCGGCGCTTTGCGGCGTGCCGAGCTTGTGAAAGTAGATACTGACCGGCTTGGAACCATCCGCCTTGCCATCAGGACCCACCGGATAGCGGCTGTAATAAAAGCCGCTGTTGTCGGGCGCCCAGGCGGCGTCGGTGAACTTGGTGTAATCGATCACGTCGGGCAGGTCTTCGCCGGTCGCAACATTGCGCACGTGCAGCGTCGTCCAGTCGGAGCCCCCGTTGGACACGGCGTAGGCAATCAGGTTGCCGTCCCAGCTCGGCATCCAGCGCGCGAGCGAGTTGGTTGCGTCGGCGCGAAATTTGTTCGGGTCGATCAGCACGCGGCCGGGCTGAGAAGGATCGTTGGTCACGTACAGAACGCTCTGATCCTGAAGACCATCGTTGTGCGTATAAAAGTATTCGCCGCCGCGCTCGAACGGCGCGCTCCAGCGCTCGTATTTCCACAGCGAGGTCAGACGCTGCTTGATCCAGTCCTGCCCCGGCAGGTTTTTCAGGAACGGCAGCGTCAGTGCGTTTTCTTCCTTGACCCACTGCTGCACTTCCGGCGAATCGAGGTTTTCCATCCATTGATACGGAGCGGGAACATCGACGCCGAAGTAGGTATCGACTCGGTCGGAGCGGCGGGCATTCGGGTAGGTCATGGCGTTATTATCGGCGTTCGGGACAGTGGGTTGGGCAGGCTTCCAGGCGCAACCGGCAACGGCAACAGCGGCAAAGACCGCGACAAGCGCGGGCACAAGCATTTTAGTCATGACGACTCCGGGGAAGGCAAACCTGTGGTATCCCCCTAGTTTCGCAAATTTGCCCTGGGTGTGCACGAGTCAAAAAAAGCCCCGCGTAAAGCGGGGCTTTTTCTGATTGCCTGATTTGCCGAAAGGCTTACATCATGCCGCCCATGCCGCCCATGTCGGGGGCGCCACCAGCCGGCTCTTCTTCCTTCGGCAGCTCGGCGATCATCGCCTCGGTCGTGATCAGGAGACCCGCCACCGACGCCGCATTCTGCAGCGCGGTACGCGTGACCTTGGTCGGATCGAGAATGCCGAGTTCGACCATGTCGCCGAACTGACCGGTCGATGCGTTAAAGCCGTAGTTGGCTTGGTTCTTCTGAACCTCGGCCAGCACCACGTCGGCCGCACCGCCGGAGTTGGCGACGATCTGACGCAGCGGCTCTTCCATCGCCCGGCGCAGAATCGCAATGCCGGTGTTCTGCTCGTCGTTGTCGCCGACCAGCTTCTCCAGGCCCTTCAGCGCGCGCACCAGCGCCACGCCGCCGCCCGGAACGATGCCTTCCTCGACGGCCGCACGCGTGGCGTGCAGGGCGTCTTCGACACGCGCCTTCTTCTCCTTCATCTCGACTTCGGTCGCGGCGCCGACTTTGATGACGGCCACGCCGCCGGCCAGCTTGGCAACACGCTCCTGCAGCTTCTCCTTGTCGTAGTCGGAGGTCGCTTCCTCGATCTGCTTGCGGATCTGCTCGACGCGGCCCTTGATGTCCTCGCCCTTGCCGCCGCCGTCGACAATCGTGGTGTTTTCCTTGGTGATCTGCACCTTCTTGGCAGTACCGAGGTCGTTCAGGGTCGCCTTTTCGAGCGACAGGCCGACTTCCTCCGAGATCACGGTGCCGCCGGTCAGGGTGGCGATGTCTTCGAGCATGGCCTTGCGGCGGTCACCGAAGCCCGGCGCCTTGACGGCCGCGACCTTGACGATGCCGCGGATGGTGTTGACGACCAGCGTCGCCAGCGCTTCGCCTTCGACGTCTTCGGCGACGATCAGCAGCGGGCGGCTCGACTTGGCCACAGCCTCCAGCACCGGCAGCAGATCGCGAATGTTCGAGATCTTCTTGTCGTGTAGCAGGATGTAAGGATTCTCCAGCTCGGCGCTCATGCTCTGCTGGTTGTTGATGAAGTACGGCGAGAGATAACCGCGGTCGAACTGCATGCCCTCGACGACTTCGAGATCGTTCTCAAGACCCGAGCCTTCCTCGACGGTGATCACGCCTTCCTTGCCGACCTTCTGCATCGCGTCGGCGATGATCTTGCCGATCTTCTCGTCGGAGTTCGCGGAAATGGTGCCGACCTGGGCAATCGCCTTGTCGTCCTTGCACGGCTTGGACAAGGTCTTGAGTTCGGCGGTGGCGGCGGCCACGGCCTTGTCGATACCGCGCTTGAGATCCATCGGGTTCATGCCTGCGGCCACGGCCTTCATGCCCTCGCGCAGGATCGCCTGCGCCAGCACGGTCGCGGTGGTGGTGCCGTCGCCGGCCTCGTCGGAAGTCTGGGAGGCGACTTCCTTCACCATCTGCGCGCCCATGTTCTCGAACTTGTCTTTCAGCTCGATTTCCTTGGCGACGGAAACGCCGTCCTTGGTGACGGTCGGCGCGCCGAAGCTCTTGTCGAGCACCACGTTGCGGCCCTTCGGGCCCAGCGTCACCTTGACCGCGTTG
>DASSNE010000009.1:0-104556 GCA_035688265.1 Gammaproteobacteria bacterium | reverse complement strand
CTGCCATCGACGAGTACGTCGCACATCACAACGACAATCCCAAACCTTTTATCTGGACCAAGAGCGCTCGCGACATCCTGCAGAAGGTGATCCGCGCCAATAGGCGCTTAAGTTCCAAACAGCATGAAACACTACACTAGCTACTTTTCCAGCCACGCCAATGTTGCCATCCTGCCGCATTGGCCGTCGCGGCGATAGGAAAAGAACCGTTCGCGGTCCGAATACGTGCAAAATCCGCCGCCGCTGACGGCTTCGACACCGGCTGCCGCGAGCCGCCGCCGCGCGAGCGCGTACAAGTCGCACTGCCACTTGTCCGGCCGCCCGGCCATGAAGGCCGCTGCCGCGCCCGCGTCCCGATCCACGAACGCAGCGCGCACGTCCGCGCCGACTTCATACGCCGCCGGTCCGATCGCCGGCCCCAGCCATGCCTGCAGCCGGTCGGGCGCAACCGCGAGCGCCTCGATGGCCGCTTCGATAATGTCCGCGGCCATGCCCCGCCAGCCGGCATGAACCACCGCCACCGCGGAACCGTCGCTTGCCGCCAGCACCACCGGCAGACAATCGGCCGTCAGCACCGCCAGCACGACACCCGGCTTGCGCGTCAACGCCGCATCGGCGGGCGCCGTCGGCGGCTCGTCATGGAGTTCCAGCACGCGCGTGCCATGAACCTGTTCGAGCCACGCCGGGTCGCCCGGCAGCGCCAGCGCCCCGACCAGCCGGCGCCGGTTCTCGGCCACCGCCGCCGGATCGTCGTCGACATGACCGGCCAGGTTCAGCGAGCTGTATGGCCCCACGCTGACGCCGCCGTCGCGCGTGGTCGTCAGCACCCGCACGCCGGGCGGCGCCGCTCCCTCAATCATGACTGGCAGCATCCTGGCGCAGCACTTCGAGCAGGCCGCGCATGTCGTCGGGCAGCGGCGCCTTGAAGCTCACCGACTTTCCGCTGTCGGGATGAACGAAGCCCAGCTCGCGCGCATGCAGCGCCTGGCGCTTGAATGCGCGCAGCGCGGCGATCGTCTCGTCATCGGCGCCCTTGGGGACGACCAGCCGGCGGCCGTAGACCGGATCGCCCACCAGCGGATAGCGCACGTGGGCCATGTGGACGCGGATCTGGTGCGTGCGACCGGTCTCGAGTTCGATGGATATATAGGTATGCGCGCGCAGCCGCTCGATCACGCGGTAATGCGTCACGGCCCGGCGGCCGCCGTCCTGCACCGCCATTCGCACCCGGTCGGTGCGGTGCCGGCCGATCGGCGCGTCGACGACACCGCCGGCCGTCATCACGCCGACGGCGATCGCCTCGTAGCGGCGCTTGACCTCGCGCGCGGCGAGCGCCTCGACCAGCCGCGTGTGCGCCTTGATCGAGCGCGCCACGACCAGCAGCCCCGACGTTTCTTTGTCGAGCCGGTGCACGATGCCGGCACGCGGTACGTGCACCAGCTCCGGCGCGTGATGCAGCAGCGCGTTCTGCAGGGTACCGGCGGGATTGCCGGCGCCCGGATGCACCACCAGCCCGGCGGGCTTGTTGATGACGATGACGGCCTCGTCCTCGTAGGCCACATCCAGCGGCAGTGCCTCCGGCCGCATCGGCGTCTCCGCCTCCAACACGGCGTTCAGGCGCACCAGGTCACCGCCCGCCACATGATCGCGCGGCCGCGGCGTGCGCTCGTTCAGCGTCACCGCGCCGTCCTTGATCCAGCGCTTCAGGCGCTCGCGCGAATAATCCGGCAGCAGTTGCGCCAGCGCCTGGTCGAGCCGCTCGCCGGACAACTCCGGCGGGATCAGGCATTCGTGTCTGGCGGTTTTTGGCATGTCCGAGTCCGGTTAAAGCCACGCAGTTTACGTTATACTGCCGCCTCCACGCGAAGCTCGCCGAGATATCATGCCCAAATACCGCTTTCTTATCGCCGCCGTTGCCACCGCCGCCGCGGTCGCTCTCGCCGGCTGCGCCGGCCACCCGAACAAGCCGCGCAAGCCCAAGCCGGCGGCCGTCATGTACAAGGAAGCCAAGAGCACGCTCGATGCGCAGAACTGGAAGCGCGCGATCACCCAGATGCAGAACGTCGAGGCGACGTATCCGTTCGGCGATTACGCGACGCAGGCGGAACTCGACCTGATTTATGCCCAGTACATGTCGGGCGACGGCGATTCCGCGGTCGACGAGGCCGACCGCTTCATTCGCGAGCACCCGCGCAGCAAGTACGTCCCGTATGCGATGTACATGAAAGGCGTGGCCACGTTTCCTGCCGGGCTGAACCCGCTGTGGAAGCCGTTCCCGGTGAGTCCCGCCGGTTTCGATTCGAAACACGCGCAGCAGTCGTTTCAGGCGTTCCACGATCTCGTGTCGCAGTACCCGAACAGCGCCTACGCACCCGACGCGCGCCAGCGGATGATTTATCTTCGCAACCGACTGGCCGCCTATGACATGCACGTCGCGGACTACTACGTCCGCCGCGGCGCCTGGCTGGCAGCGGTGCGCCGCGCCGAGGACGTGATGCAGAAATATCCGCAAACGCCGTCGGTGCCGGACGCGCTCGAGGTCATGATCAAGGGCTACAAGAAGCTCGGGCTCGACAAGTTCGCGAGCGATGCGCAAAAGATGCTCGACGCCAACCAATCGCGCTATAGCGCGAAGGACTGAGTCGCTAGTCTAGTGGCTAGTGGCTAGTGGCTAGTGGCTAGTGGCTAGTGGCTCGTGGCTAGTGGCTAGTGGCTAGTGGCTAGTGGCTAGTGGCTAGCCGGGACATCTGGAGCCGGAACGGCCGTTCTTGACTCAGCACTAGCGACTAGCAACTAGCGACTTTTTAATCCGCCAGCGGGTTATACCCCGACGTGATCGGGTAGCGCCGGTCGCGGCCGAACGCGCGGCGGCTGATGCGCACGCCGGGCGGGCCCTGGCGACGCTTGTACTCGTTGCGCTGCACCATCGCGACGACACGGCTGACGATGTCGTGGTCGTGGCCGAGCGCGACGATCTCCGCCACCGACAAATCCCCCTCCACGTAGGCATCCAGAATCGGGTCGAGCTCGCTGTACGGCGGCAGGCTGTCCGAATCCTTCTGATCGGCGGCGAGCTCCGCAGACGGCTCGCGCGTAATCACCTTTTCGGGAATGGCCGGCGACAGTTCGTTGCGGTAGCGCGCCAGACGATAGACCATCGTCTTGGTCAGGTCGCGAATGGGCGCAAAACCGCCCGCCATGTCGCCGTATAACGTGGCGTAGCCGACCGCCGATTCGCTCTTGTTGCCGGTCGTCAGCAGCAGCTTGCCGGTCTTGTTCGAAATCGCCATCAGGATCACGCCGCGGCAGCGCGCCTGGATATTTTCTTCGGTCGTGTCGCGCGGGCGGCCGGCGAACAGGTCCGTGAGCGCCGCGTCGAAACTCTGCACCGCGCCCTCGATCGGCACGACGTGATATTCGACGCCCAGCATCTCGGCCTGGCGCCTGGCTTCCGTGTTGCTGATCTCCGCCGTGAAACGCGACGGCATCATCACCGCCATCACCTTGTCGGCGCCCAGTGCATCGACCGCGATCGCCAGGGTCAGCGCCGAGTCGATGCCGCCGGACAGCCCGATGACCGCGCCGGGGAAATGGTTCTTCGACACGTAATCGCTCACGCCGAGGACGACGGCCTTGTAAATGCTTTCCTCGACACGGTTCCAGACGTGCACGTCGCCCTTGATCGGCGTCACCGTCTCACCGTCGAACTCGAAATCGGCCGGATAAATGCCGGCCTCCATGCCCGGCGCACGCACCGCCACCTCGCCGTCCGCGGCCATCACGAACGAGCCGCCGTCGAACACCAGCTCGTCCTGCCCGCCGACCAGATTCACGTACACGATCGGAATGCCGGCCTCGGCGATCCGTGTACGCAGCACGTCCTCGCGGATGCCCTGCTTGTCGAACTCGAATGGCGACGCATTGATATTGAGCAGCAGTCTGGCGCCGGCCGCCGCGGCCTGGCCCGCCGGTCCGCTCTGCCAGACGTCCTCGCAGACACACAGGCCCACCGGCACGCCGGCGATATCGACCACCACCGGCTCGTGGCCTTCGGCGAAGTAGCGCTTCTCGTCGAACACGCTGTAGTTCGGCAGCCGCTGCTTGCGCGCAACTGCGCGCACCCGGCCGTTGCCGACCAGCGCCGCGGAGTTGTAGATGAGCTTGCCGTCGTACTCGGGGAAGCCGACCAGCGCCTCGATGCCCTGCACGCCCTCGCGCAGGCGCTGCATGCCGGTCGCGACTTGCGAGCGCAGGCCGGAATGGTTGAGCAGGTCTTCGGGCGGGTAGCCGGTCAGCGCCAGTTCGGGAAACAGGACGACATCGGCGTGCAGCTCGTCGCGCGCACGTTCGCAGGCGGCAAGGATTTGATCGACGTTGCCGACAACGTCGCCGACCAGCAGGTCCAATTGCGCCATAGCTGCACGGAGGCGGGGGTTAGGCATGACGATTAATTGAACCAGTAGTAGGTTTTGGCTCCACGATTTACCTGGCGCTATAGCGAAGTAGCTAGTGCTGAGTAGCTAGTAGCTAGTAAGAACCGAAAACGCATTTCACTAGCCACTAGCCACTAGCGACTAACCACTCAAGCCATCGCAGCCGCGATGGCGTTCCCAATCTCCGCCGGCGACTTCACCGTCTTCACGCCCGCCGCTTCCAGCGCCTTGAACTTCTCGTCCGCCGTGCCCTTGCCGCCGGAGATGATCGCGCCGGCATGACCCATGCGCTTGCCCTTCGGTGCGGTGACGCCGGCGATATACGCAACGACGGGCTTCTTGACGTTCGCCTTGATGTACTCGGCCGCGGCTTCTTCGTCGCTGCCGCCGATCTCGCCGACCATGACGATGCCCTCGGTCTTCGGATCGTCCTTGAACAGGCTCAGGCAGTCGATAAAGCTCATGCCGTGCACCGGGTCGCCGCCGATTCCGACGCAGGTGGACTGACCGAGGCCGTTCTGCGTGGTCTGGTAAACCGCTTCGTAGGTGAGCGTGCCGGAACGCGACACGATGCCGATCTTGCCCGGCTGGTGAATGTGGCCGGGCATGATGCCGATCTTGCACTCGCCGGGCGTGATGATGCCGGGGCAGTTGGGGCCGATCAGCCGGCAGTCGTAGCTCTTGAGTGCCGCCTTGACGCGCACCATGTCGATCACCGGGATGTGCTCGGTGATGCAGACGATCGTCTTGATGCCGGCATCGGCGGCTTCGAGGATCGCGTCGGCCGCAAACGGCGCCGGTACATAGATCATCGACGCTTCGGCGCCGGTTTCGGCGACCGCGTCATGGCAGGTGTTGAACACCGGCCGGTCGAGATGCGTTTCGCCCGCCCGGCCCGGCGTCACGCCGCCGACGAGGTTGGTGCCGTAGGCGATCGCCTGTTCGCTGTGAAAGGTGCCCTGCTTGCCGGTGAAGCCCTGGCAGATGACCTTGGTGTGTTTGTCGACGAGGATGCTCATGTTCTATCAGCCAATGTTTACGTTTCGAATGTCTTGTCATGCCAGCGAAGGCTGGTCTTGTCATTCCTGCGAAGGCAGGAATCCAGTCCAATCAGCCGCGGCCTTCGGCCGCACCCATTCTGACTGGATGCCTGCCTTCGCAGGCATGACGGAATAAAAGAATCAGCCCGCCGCGGCGACGGCTTTCTTCGCCGCGTCCGTCAGATCGTCGGCGGCGATGATGTCCATGCCGCTCTTGGCGAGGTGCTCCTTGCCCGCCTCGGCATTGGTGCCTTCCAGCCGCACGACCACCGGCACCGGCACGCCGACGCCCTTGACCGCCGCGATAATGCCGTCGGCAATCACGTCGCAGCGCACGATGCCGCCGAAGATGTTGACCAGGATCGCCTTGACGTTCTGGTTCGACAGAATCAGCTTGAAGGCTTCGGTCACGCGCTCGGTGGTCGCGCCGCCGCCGACATCGAGGAAGTTGGCCGGATCGCCGCCGGACAGCTTGATCAGATCCATCGTCGCCATGGCGAGGCCCGCGCCGTTCACCATGCAGGCGATGTCGCCATCCAGCGAGACGTAGTTCAGCCCGTGCTGGTTGGCGATGTTTTCCTTCTCGTCTTCCTGCGACGCGTCTTCGAGCGCGGCCAGGTCCTGGTGGCGGAACAGCGCGTTGTCGTCGAGGTTGATCTTGGCGTCCAGCGCGACGAGATTGCCGTCGCCGGTGACGATCAGCGGGTTCACTTCGACCAGGCTCGCGTCCCGCTCGGTGAACAGGCGATACAACCCCTCCGCGATCTTGCCGAACTGCTTGACCTGCTCCTTGTTGAGCCCGAGGCCGAACGCCAGCCGCCGCGCCTGGTAAGGCTGCAGGCCCGTGGCCGGATGCACCGCGACGCGCACGATTTTCTCCGGCGACTTTTCGGCGACTTCCTCGATCTCCATGCCGCCCGCGGCCGAGGCCATGAACGTAATCTGCTCGCGCGCCCGGTCGACCAGCACGCTCAGGTACAACTCGCGATCGATCGCCGAACCCTTTTCGACCAGCACCTGGTCGACCGGCAGCCCAGCCGGGCCCGTCTGATGCGTGACCAGCGTCGAGCCGATCAACTCGTCGGCCGCCTTGCGGACCTCATCGACGCTCTTGACCAGCTTGACGCCGCCGGCCTTGCCGCGGCCGCCGGTATGCACCTGCGCCTTGACGACCCAGACGGAGCCGCCAAGCGATTCGGCCGCGGCGGCCGCTTCGGCGCCGTTCGTCGCCGGTTTGCCCTCGGGTACGGGGATGCCGTAATCCGCAAACAGTTGTTTTGCCTGATATTCGTGTAAATTCATGGTTTGACTTGGGTTCGATTCGGAAGGTTGTTCTACAATAAGCAGGGGCGAAAAAGGGAGCTATTTTGGAGCAAACCGGCGCGTATAGCAAAAACAAGCGGCTTTTCCGGCGCCGCAAGTCAGTCATCAGGGAAGCCTCCGCCGCCGCTTCGGAACGCGGCAGCCACGCCGTCGCCTGGGAGCTGCTGCGCTGGCTGAACATCGCCCGCGCGATCGTCGCGGGCCTGATGATCACGCTCGATTTCAGCCGCAGCCTGCCCGGCTCGATCGGTGTCGGCGCGCCGGCGCTGTTCCTGTGGACGGCGGTCGTCTGGTTCGGCTTCAGCGTCGTCGTAAGTTTCGCCGTCGAGAAGCGCCAGCCCGGCCTGAACATGCAGACCGCCGTGCAGCTCGGCGGCGACATCGGTGCGATCACACTGCTGCTTTACGCCAGCGGCGGCGCGGCCAGCGGCCTCGGCGAACTGCTGCTCGTGCCGATGGCGGCCGGCGCGCTGATCCTGTCGCTGCGCTTTGCGCTCGGTTTCGCGGCACTCGCCACCCTTGCAATCCTGCTGCAGGAAACCTTCGCCGACCTGACGATCGGCGCCAGCGGCGACGGCGGCTATGTACAGGCAGGCCTGCTCGGCATCGTCTTCTTCGCGATCGTCGCGCTCAGCAGCAAGCTCGCCGAGCGCCTGCGCGAAAGCGAACTGCTGAGCGCGCAGCGCGACGTCGATCTCGCCAACCTCGCCGCGCTCAACGACTACATCATCCAGCACCTGCGCGCGGGCGTGCTGGTGGTCGACGGCAACGACAACATCCGCCTCGCCAATCCGGCGGCGGCCGGCGCACTCGGCATCGTCACCACCACCGGCGACGCCCTGCCGCTCTCGGTCGCCGCACCGCGGCTCAAGACGCTGCTCGCCGAGTGGCGCGACGCGCCGTTCGCCACCAACAATGCGACGCTGAAAACGCCCGACGACACCGTCTTCATCCCGCGCTTTCACCGCCTGGGCGCGACGCCGGCCGCGGGCACGCTCGTCTATCTCGAAGACGCGACCGACTCGGCCGAACAAGTCCGCCAGATCAAGCTCGCCGGCCTCGGCCGCCTGACCGCCAGCATCGCGCACGAAATCCGCAATCCGCTGGGGGCGATCGGCCACGCCAACCAGTTGATGGGCGAATCGGACACGCTGTCGAAAGAGGAACGCCGGCTGGTCGAAATCATCAACGAGCACACCGGGCGCGTGAACGGCATCGTCGAGAACGTGCTCAAGCTCTCGCGCGGCGGCGCGGTCAACGTCGAGGAAGTGGCGCTGGAGGAATGGGTGCGGCAGTTTGCCGCCGAATTCAGCGAGCAGCATTCGCTGCACGACGAGGACGTGCGCGTGACGGTGCACCCGGGCCGCGCGCCGCTGCGCGCCCGCGTGGATGCCGGCCAGCTTCGCCAGGTCGTGCGCAACCTCGCCGAAAATGCCCTGCGCTACGGCGTGCCGAAAGACATTCCGCGTTACGGCGACCGCCACCTGATCGAGTTTCGCATCGGCGTCCGCCCCTTCCGCAGCCAGCCGTACCTGGAAGTGCTCGATCACGGCCCGGGCGTACCGGCGGAGGCGGCCGAGCAGATCTTCGAGCCGTTCTACACCTCCAGCAGCCTCGGCACCGGGCTCGGCCTGTTCATCTCCCGGGAGCTGTGCGAATGCAATCGCGCGACGCTGACGTATCATGCGCGCAGCGCCGGGGGGAGTTGCTTCCGGATTACCTTCGCCAATCCGGAAAGCTGGATTGTTTAGCGTTCATGGGAGAAAAATGTCACGGCTATTTTGACTGGATTCCTGCCTACGCAGGAATGACAAGATTAATATGCGCCTGCGCTCCTCCGTCATTCCTGCGAAGGCAGGAATCCAGTCCAATCAACGGCGGCCGGCAGCCGCACTTATTCCGACCGGATGCCGGCCGCGCCGACATGACAAGATTAAGATGCGCCTCCGCTCCTCCGTCATTCCTGCGAAGGCAGGAATCCAGTCCAATCGACGGCGGCCGGCAGCCGCACTTATTCCGACTGGATGCCAGCCGCGCCGACATGACAAGATTAAGAGGCGCCTGCGCTTCTCCGTCATTCCTGCGAAGGCAGGAATCCAGTCCAATCGACCGGCGGCCAGCGGCCGCACTTATTCTGACTGAATGCCGGCCCGCGCCGGCATGAAGCAAGAAATAAAAAATGACCAAGCAATTCGCCGTCTACATGCTCGCCAGCGCCCGCAACGGCACCCTTTACATCGGCGTGACGTCGGACTTGGTCAAGCGAATCTGGCAACATAAGGAAAAGGTCTTGGAAGGCTTTACCGCCGACCACGATGTCAGCCGGCTGGTCTACTTCGAGATGCACCGCGATGCGGAAGCGGCGATCCAACGAGAGAAGCAAATCAAGAAGTGGAAGCGCGACTGGAAATTGCGCTTGATAGAGGAAAACAACCCGCAGTGGGAGGATTTATATGAAGACATCACCGGCGGCTGGTGCGGGGATGACGGCATAAGATGACAAAACCCATAGCCCTGATCGTCGATGACGAACCCGATATCCGCGAGCTGCTCGGCATCACGCTCGCGCGCATGGACATCGACAGCGCCGCGGCCGCCGACATCGCCGCGGCCAAACGCGAACTCAAGGCTCGCCCGTTCGACCTGTGCCTGACCGACATGCGCCTGCCGGACGGCGACGGGCTCGATCTGGTTTCGTGGATGCAGACGCAGTGCGCGGCGGTGCCGGTCGCCGTCATCACCGCGCATGGCAATGTCGAAGCCGCCGTCGAAGCCTTGAAGGTCGGCGCCTTCGACTTCGTCTCCAAGCCCGTCGAACTGGAAAACCTGCGCAAACTGATCGCCACCGCGCTAAAGCTGCGCGGCGGCCCCCAGGGCAAACCGCCGGCCACCCGGCTGCTGGGCGAATCGCCGGCGATCGAGCGCGTCCGCGAGATGATCCGCAAGGTCGCGCGCAGCCAGGCGCCCGTGCACATCACCGGCGAATCCGGCACCGGCAAGGAACTGGTCGCCCGGCTGATCCACGAGAGCGGCCCGCGCGCGAGCAAGCCATTCGTGCCGATCAACTGCGGCGCGATTCCGTCCGAGCTGATGGAGTCCGAGTTCTTCGGCCACCGCAAGGGCAGCTTCACGGGCGCGGTCGCCGACAAGATCGGCTTGGTGCAATCGGCCGAAGGCGGCACCCTGTTTCTCGACGAAGTCGCCGACCTGCCACTGCCGATGCAGGTCAAGCTGCTGCGCGTGATCCAGGAAAAGCGTGTGCGCCCGGTCGGCGCGCCGGCCGAGGTGCCGGTCGACGTGCGCATCCTGAGCGCGACCCACAAGGACCTGCGCAAGCTGATCGCCGCCGGCCAGTTCCGCGAAGACCTGTACTACCGCATCGACGTGATCGAAGTACACGCGCCGACGCTGCGCGAACGCCCGGAAGACATCCCGCTCCTCGCGCGCCACACCATCGCCCGCCTCGCCGCCAACATGGAGATCGAGCCGCCGGAATTCAGCGCCGAGGCGATGGCGATGCTGCAGGCCTACGACTACCCCGGCAACGTCCGCGAACTCGAAAACATCCTCGAACGCGCCCTCGCCCTCTGCGACCACGACATGATCGAGCCGGACTGTATCGCCCTGCGCCAGCCGGCGCGCGAACAACCGGAAGCCGCCGCCAGACCCGACGGCCAGCCGCTCGAACACAAGCTGGGCGCAGTCGAACGCGACGCCATCGTCCAAGCCCTCGAAGCCACCCGCTATAACAAAACCGCAGCCGCCAAACGCCTCGGCATGACGTTCCGGCAACTGCGGTATCGGATCAAGAAGTTGGGGTTGGAGGATGGAACAGAATCCTGATTGCTATTCGAACAATACTGTGCGAATATTGGTTCCATGACGGGCGCGGACTTCGTCCGGCGAGTGCGCCGAATTGGAAGAGCGCGCGGAGTGGATGTCCGGTTGGTAGCCGTTCGCGGCAAAGGCAGTCACGGCCGACTGTACTTCGGCGAGCGCTTTACTACGGTCAAAGACCGCCGCCAGGAACTCAAAAAAGGCCTGCTTCACGCGATGATCAAGCAACTCGGCCTGGAGCCCAATGACTTTTTCTAAGGAGAAGACGATGCGTTACCTGTATCCCGTCTTATTGCAGCAGGAAGCTGAAGGAGGCTTTGTCGCGACGTTACCTGATGTGCCGGAAGCACTCACCTCCGGAGAAACTCGCGAAGACGCACTTTTGGAAGCGACAGATGCATTGGTAGTCGCTTTGGGTGGCTATGTAGAAGCAAAACGTTCAATTCCTACGCCCACAAAGCCGCGACCAGGGCAGCCTGTTGTGGCACTGCCCGTCCTGATCGCCGCGAAGCTCGCTTTATATACAGCTATGTGCCAACAAGGCGTCACCAACGTCGCTCTGGCGCGTGAACTCGGCGTTTCTGAGACCGTTGTACGCCGCTTGGTACACCCGGACTACCAGTCGCAAATTCAGAAAGTCGAGCATGCTCTCGCCGTGCTGGGAACTCACTTGATCGTGGAGGCCGCTTGAGCGCTCCAATAGACGAAGCTTGGAGCCAAGAGATAAGACGGCGCATCGAGGAGATCGACCTGCGCCGGGCCAAGCTTATTCCGTGGGAAGAAGTTAAGGCCGAACTCGCTGATTTACCCGGCCGTTCGCCCTGAGCCCGTCGAAGGGCGTCTTGAATGTCCTGATTCGTGCTGAGCCACCCCCGCCCTTCGACAAGCCCAAGGCGGACGGCCGGGACGGTGCAGGTAGTCGCCGTTGCATTACTCAACACGTTGAGTAAAATTACTCACTATGTTGAGTAATCCGTACAGCCGGCCAGCTTTCGCGACCTTGAAGGCTCGTCTTGAAGAACCGCGCCGCTTCATCCAGATTGTCGCGGGACCGCGCCAGGTCGGCAAAACAACGCTGGCACACCAAGTCGCTGACGCGCTGAACCAGCCGACAAGCTTCGCCTCCGCAGACGACCCCGCTCTCAAGGGCGCAGGATGGCTGCGGCAGCAGTGGGACTTGGCACGCCTTCAGGCAAGAGAATCGGAGCGCGGCAGCGTCCTATTCCTCGACGAGGTTCAAAAGCTGCCGAACTGGGCGGAGCAAATCAAGCAGTTGTGGGATGCCGATACCGCGCAGCAAACGCCCCTACGCGTGGTGCTGCTGGGTTCCTCGCCGCTGCTGATCGAGCGCGGCCTGTCGGAAACACTGGCCGGACGGTTTGAACTGGTCAGGCTAACTCATTGGGCATTCAATGAGATGCGCGAGGCTTTTGGCTGGAACCTGGAGAAATACCTGTTCTTTGGCGGCTATCCCGGCGCCGCACCATTGGTTGAAGACGAACCGCGTTGGATGGCGTACATCAACGATGCGCTGGTGGAAACCACCGTCAGCCGAGACATTCTGCTGATGACACGCGTCGACAAGCCGGCCTTGCTGCGGCGGTTATTCGACTTGGCCTGCCTGTACTCCGGTCGGATTCTGTCTTATCAGAAAATGCTCGGCCAACTTCAGGATGCCGGCAACACGACCACCCTGGCACATTACCTGCGATTGCTGTCCGGCGCCGGCATGGTGACCGGCCTTCAGAAGTACGCCGGCCGGCAAATACGGCAGCGCGCATCAAGCCCCAAATTGAATGTATTGAATACGGCGTTGATGAGCGCCCGTCACGGCCGCACCTTCGCCGAAGTGAAGCAGGATTCCGCAGCCTGGGGGCGACTTGTTGAAAGCGCCGTGGGGGCGCATCTGGTCAATTCCGCCGCCGGACTGGGCGCCGAAGTCTACTACTGGCGCGACCGCCGCGCCGAAATAGATTTTGTTGTCGAACGCGGCAACGAGCTGATCGCCCTGGAGGTCAAAAGCTCGTCAAAAAGTTCGCTCGGCGCCGGCGCAGCGGCATTCGTCAACACATTCAACCCGACCAGAACGTTGTTGGTCGGCGGCGACGGAATCGGACTTGAGACATTTTTCGAACGACCGCTGGAATATTGGCTAAGCCAATGACTGCCGGCAACGTATTCGGACGACCTAGAATTGATTTCGGTTATAATTAGTCGCAGTTGATCAGGAGCCTCCATGAGTACTGAAGCCGAGAAAGTTCTAGAGCAAGCGCTACACCTCCAACCGCATGAACGGGCTGTGGTGGCAGAAGGCTTGCTTTCAAGCATCAATCGTCTGGATCCTGAAATCGACGCGGTATGGGCGGCGGAAGCAGAAGCGCGCATCGACGCCGAGGAAAGGGGCGAAATGGAAACCGTTCCTGCTGACGAGGTCTTCGCCAAATACGAACAACATTGAAGGTCAGGTTTTATAAACCTGCCGAGAGGGAGTTCGATGCGGCAGTCAGCATTATGAAGAAAAGCTCCCGGGGTTAGGCGGGGATTTCAGACAAGCTGTCAGAGACGCTCAGGAGCGAATTGAGCAGTTCCCGGAAGCCTACACGCCACTAAGCAAGCGCGCCCGCCGGTGCCTTCTGCGGAGATTCCCGTATGGTGTGATCTATCGATTAGTGGGCCGCGAAATCAGAATCGTTGCGATTGCGCATCTTCACCAGCGGCCGGGCTATTGGACATCAAGAATAAGATAGCCAAACGAGTCAATCATCCGTTCGTGAACGGGCAGCTTGCTCCAGCACTACCCGTGCCTGGTCCAAAGTGACTCCAGCAAACCACTGATTATCCGACCGTTCGCCCTGAGCCCGTCGAAGGGACTCCTACTAAAGATGATCTTACGCCAGCCGCCACGCACTGTCACTTCCTGACAATTTTTGTCACCTTCTTTGTCAACTGCGTCACATTTCTGCGCCTGAAACCTGCCGAAACCGCCTGATTCCCCGCATCCCCAAACTTGGCACGATCCTTGCTTGTTACATTGGACAGAGGCGGAGGTACCGTTTCTAACGATTTTTCAACCACGGTTTGGGAGTGGGAGCAATGAGCAAGAAACAGCAGGGCTTTACCCTGATCGAACTGATGATCGTCATCGCGATCATCGGCATTCTGGCCGCGATCGCGATTCCGCAGTATCAGAACTACATCGTTCGTTCGAAGGTGTCGGAAGGGCTGAATATCTCCGACAGCGCAAAAGTGGCCGTTTCCGAAACCTATCAAACCCTCGGACGGTTCGCTACAGCTGCCAACCACAGTTATGGTCTGCCGCTGCCAACAAGTATCGTTGGTAAGTATGTGACTAGCGTCACCATCGGAGATAAAGGCAAGATCACGGTGCTGTATTCCGACAACCTAGGCGGCAGCCCCACTGTCAATGGTACGGAGCTCGTCTTAACGCCCGTCACGAATGTCGGTTCTATCGAGTGGATCTGCGGTAATCGGACAGAGACGGTCGGCACCAAAAGCGTAACCGGGTCGGGTACTACCACACCCGATAAATATCTTCCGGCTAATTGTCGATCCACCAGCTAATTTCAAGAACCTCCGTTTACGCCCCCTCGTGGGGCGTTTTTTTTGAAGCGGCCCAAGTCGCGCTTAGAGGTCCCGTCACGCAGTCGTGATCAACGGCTGGTACAATACGCAGCTTCGCGTCGCGGCGAAAGATTCAAATGCCAAGGGCTGATCAACAACTCCTCTCAAGCCTTCGCGGAAGCGCAGGACTTGCACAGTGGCATAGCAAGCAGGCCCTAATTGGTATTCTCTCCGGTATGGCGGTTGCCGTAGTTCTCACCGCCGGATGGCTGGTCTATGTGCCCGGCCTCTCCGGCTCATTCCTGTTCGACGATTTCCCAAATATCGTCAATAACGACCACCTGAAAATGACGGCGCTGACGCTGGATCAACTCCTGTCGGCGGCTTTCTCGTCCCACGCCGGTCCTTTATACCGGCCGATCGCGATGGCGAGCTTCGCGCTCAACCGTTATTTCGCGGGGCTCGACCCGTACTGGTTCAAGTTCACCAACGTAATGATCCACCTTGCCTGCGGCGTACTGGTCATTACGCTCAGCCGGCTGCTGCTTGCGAGTTATCGTGAGCAGAGGGCGCTATGGCTGTCGCCGGAACGGGTACGCTGGGTGGCGCTGCTGCTGGGTGCCGCGTGGATTGTGAATCCGCTCAATCTGACCGCCGTTCTATACATTGTCCAGCGGATGGTGAGCCTCGCGAGCTTTTTCATGCTCGCGTCGACATGCTTCTACGTCGTCGGCCGACGTCGACAACTCGCCGGACGGTCCGGCTGGGCGTTCATCTGGATCGGCGCGCCGATCATGGCGTTCTTCGGCCTGTTCAGCAAGGAGATTGCGGCGCTGATGCCACTCTACCTGGTGGTGATCGAGGGGGTAATCTTCCAGTTCCGGGGGTCCCGTACGCGCTTCAACCGGCCGATCATCGTCTTCTTCGCGCTGGGCCTGGTCATCCCATTGCTGTTCGGCCTCGGTTGGTTTCTGATCCACCTGCACGCCTTCCTCGGCGGCTATCACGGCCGTTCCTTTACCGTGGTTCAGCGCCTGCTAACCGAGGCGCGCGTGCTGATGCTGGATATCAAGTGGACGCTGATCCCGAACGTCGCCGACCTGAGCCTGTATCACGACGATATTGCCATTTCGACCGGTCTGCTCACGCCCGTGACGACACTCCTCTCAATCCTGGGCATTGCCGTGCTGCTCGTGGTTACCTGGCTCACGCGCCGCCGTGCGCCACTGGTCGCGCTGGGTATTCTGTGGTTTTTTGCCGGCCACGCGCTCGAGTCGACGATCCTGCCACTGGAAATTGTCCACGAGCACCGCAATTACCTGCCGGACTACGGCCTGCTGCTGGCAGTCGTTTCCCTGCTCCTGTTGCCGCGCGCGCCGACGCGAAAGTTCATGATGGCGGGCTCTGCTGTCGGGCTAATCTTCGTCGCCCTCCTGGCCAGCGTCACATGGGCCCGGTCAAGCGAGTGGAGCAGCAAACTGACTCAGGCATACTACGAGGCGCAGCACCACCCAGGCTCGCCTCGGGCTACCTACTCCTATGCCGCACTGGAAGCCGATCTCGCCATGCATGGTCAACTCAAGGACCCGAATTCGGCGTTTCGCGATCTCGAAGCGAGTATGCGAACCAACAAGAGCACCATGCCGAATGTGGCGCTGGTGATGCTGGCGTCTTCGCTCAAGCGCCCGATCGAACCGGCCTGGCTGGCCGATATGCGGCGTAAGCTGCATACGAGGTTGGTCAATTCGGAAGACGTAGACGCGCTGGACAAGTTGGTCCAGTGCGAGCGCAACGCCTGCAAGCTCAACAAGCAACAATTGGGCGGCATTTTCAAGGCGGCATTCACGAACCCGCGCCTGTCGCATCACAGCTACAACTACGCCAATGCGCTGACCATTTACATCAACTACCTGTCACACCAGCATGCGCCTCTCGACGAGCTAATCGGCCTGATGTACCGGGTCGTTTCCGCACAACCCCAGATTCCGCAATACCGCATCAACCTGGCCAACGCGCTAATCGTCAGAGGCAAAATCAAGGAAGCACGGGCTCAAATTGCGGTCTTGCACAAGATGAACACTATCGGCGAGCTGAACGACGCCATACACGATCTGGAGTCACAAACGGAGAAAAAGCAACCGGCGGCGAAGCCTCATTCCCGCAAAGGCGGAAATCCAGTAGAATCAACGCATTCTTGAAGCCAAGCACGGACGCGCCCGGCCAACAGCATGGGGAGCCGCGTGGACCAGCCATCCGTCAGCATCATTATTCCGGCTTATAACGAAGCGGCGGCACTCGAAGACCTGCTACCGAAAGTGCGTGCGCTGATGGCGGACGCGGAAATTATCGTGGTCGATGACTGCTCGGACGATCCGCCGATCGACCTGTGCCAGCGACATAACATCCGCCTGATCCGGCACCCGCGCAATCTTGGAAACGGCGCGGCCGTCAAGACAGGAGCACGCCGCGCACGCGGCGAGGTATTGGTATTCATGGACGGCGACGGTCAGCATGATCCGGAGGATATTCCGCGCCTGCTGGTCAAACTTGAGCAAGGCTTCGATATGGTTGTCGGCGCGCGTAGCCGCGCTTCACAGGCCAACATTGGCCGCGGCCTCGCGAATCGCATCTACAACAAGCTTGCCAGCCTGATCGTGGGCCATCCCATTCCCGACCTGACTTCCGGTTTCCGCGCGGCACGGGCAGCGCTGTTCAAGGACTTCATCTATCTATTGCCCAATGGTTTTTCGTACCCCACAACCAGCACGATGGCCTTCTTCCGGTCCGGTTATCCTGTCGGTTATTTGCCGATTACAGCGGCAAAACGCAATGGGAAAAGCCACATCCGCCCGATTCGCGACGGTGCACGCTTTTTGCTGATTATTTTCAAGGTCGGCACGCTGTACTCCCCGTTGAAGGTTTTCGCACCCGCGGGCTTGTTCTTTTTCCTGATCGGCTGGGGATATTACCTCTATACTTTCATGGCGATGCACCGTTTTACCAACATGTCGGCGTTGCTCATCGTCACAGGTATTCTGATTTTCTTGATGGGGCTGATCTCGGAACAAGTCACCGCGCTGACTTACAACGCCGAAAAACGTCAGTAAGGATGGCGGCTGATTTGCGCGACAAAGCGCTGATTGTTACCCGCAATTTTCCGCCGCTGACAGGCGGAATGGAGCGGCTTACTCTTCACACCTACAATGCCTTGCGCGAGCGCTATGACTGCGCTCTTATCGGACCTGCAGGATGTCGGGAGTTCGTAACTCACGAAACTCCAGTATCGGAATGCCAACTGAAACCGCTCCCGCGTTTTCTTTTGGAAGCGTGGATCAACGGCCGCAAGATGGCGCGGGCATACCGCCCCAACATCGTCTTCGCAGCCAGCGGACTGACATCTCCCATTGCACTGTCAATTGCGAGAAAGCACAACGCTGCTGCCGTCACCGTAGTTCATGGCCTGGATCTCGTCGTTCCACACCCGGTTTACCAGAAGTTTTTTCTTCCAGCGATCAGACAGTCGGACCTCGTGATAGCCAATAGTGCAAACACGGCACGACTAGCGCGGGACGCCGGCGTTTGTGCCGACAAGATTGAAGTGCTTCATCCCGGCGTTAGTCTGCCGGCTTCTATAACTGGCCCAGTAATGCCGACCGATGGCCTGAATCGTCGTCACGTCCTGCTGTCCGTTGGCAGGCTCGTGCCACGCAAGGGACTCGCCGAATTCGTGGATCGCGCCCTCCCCAGCCTAGTAAAACACGATCCAAGCATCATGCTCATCATTGCTGGAGGCGAAGCCCTGGATGCACTTAAGCGCGATTCCCGTGTCCTTGCAAATGTCAAAAGCGCGATCGAGAAAAACTACCTGCACAAGCATGTATGCTTACTGGGACGGATTTCCGATGATTCTGCTCTGGATAACCTCTACCGATCGTCAGACGTTTTCGTCATGCCACTTATACGGAAGCGAGATGACGTTGAAGGATTTGGTATGGTTGCGGTGGAAGCCGCGGCTCGGGGCCTGCCGACTGCAGGTTTTAACGTCGATGGCCTGTCTGATGCGGTAAAAAATGGCCGTTCCGGCCTACTCGTACAGCCCGACAACTATGAAGCGTTGATATACGCGATTCTCAATCTCCTGAGCCCGACAAATTCTACGGGAATCACGGCCACCACATGTCGAGCACATGCAGAATCGTTTGCTTGGCAGCGGTATAACAACCGGCTTCTCGAAATTTTGAAGACGGCTAAGGTGAGCGAATGATGCGTCTGCGTGCGCTCGGCGAGTCGCTTCGCGCTGATTTTAACGCCGCGACAGAGCGCGGGAGGCTGGTACGCTCCGCCGGTAACACCGCCGCGCTTAAAGTAGGGGCAACGCTATTAGCATTCGGGGCAAGCCTGCTTTATGCCCGCGTGCTGGGACCACATGGATATGGTCTCTATGCCTACGTTTTAGCATGGGTGGCTGTATTGACGATTCCGGCGGGACTAGGCATGCCCGCTTATTTAGTTCGAGAGGGCGCAAAAGCAGTTCACAGCGTGCGCTCGCTATGCCTTTGGAGCGATAAACGAATAGTGGTAAGTGGCGCCGCGACCGCAGCGTTTATGATGTGTGTGGTCTTTTTGCCCTCGGCAGCCGGAGCTCGATGGTTATTTGTAATTGCCGCGCCATTACCTTTGCTAAATAGTCTTGGCGACGTCAGGAGATCGCTCCTGCAGTCACTCGGCTGGGTAGCACGTAGCCAATGGCCAGTGCTCATCTTAGCTCCGACCATTATGCTCGCAACGCTAGCAATATTGTGGGCGTACCAAAAAACTCTCTACCCGATAGAAGTAGTAGCTGCGATGACTGGGGCTGCGCTGGTACCGCTATTCATAAACGAATTGCAACTTCGCCGGATAGCATCATTCCAAGAAATACGACGCCCGTCAGCAAGGCTTCGCTCAGCGTTCCCATTTATCTGGCTAGGTGGGCTTTATCTGCTCAATAACAGGGCCGACCTCATAATGCTCGGGACGATGGAAGGTGCTCATGCCGCTGGTATTTATGCGGTGTCTGCCCGTGCAGCCGAACTTGTTACCTTCTTTCTTGTAGCATCTAATATGGTAATCGCGCCCCGCATCGCGCGGCTTTACGCAGAGAACAACCGAGCGTTGTTGCAACGGCTCCTGACAGGCGCTGCTCGACGAGTACTTGCCATGTCTGTCCCGGTTGCGCTCGTTTTTATTTTTGCTGCCCAGCCATTGCTTAGCCTACTTTACGGTGCAGGGTATGCCGAGGGAGCATTAGCCTTGCAGATTCTTGCTGGAGCACAACTTGTCCAGGTGGCGCTCGGCCCAACTGGCACAATCTTAAACATGACAGGCAATGAAAAGTTATCAATGCTAGGCGCCGGAATGGCAGTGGTATTGAATATCGTTCTTAACGCGGCTTTGATCCCACTTTTAGGAGTCACGGGAGCAGCCATCGGTACCGCGGCCAGCCTTGCTATCTGGAACATCGTACTATGGTTTTGGATTCGTCAGCGGATTCATTTACGGCCGACGGGTATTGGCATTTGAATAGCGAGAATATTTAATGAGTACAAGAATAAAGGAAGCCACCGACGGAACAACCAATTGGCCCGTGGACGGCCTCGAATATATGGGGCATTGCCCGGTTTGCGGCTCAACGTCGCGCGAACGGTTCTACGAAGGGCTCAATGATCATGTTTTTGACGCACCAGGAAACTGGACCATGTTCAAGTGCGGCGGTTGCGGAAGCGGCTATCTAGACCCGCGGCCGACGCGCGAAACAATCGGACTAGCGTATAAAAATTATTTCACTCACGAGCCAGACCCGTTGCCGACCGGGGGAAGCTTTTGGAAGCGTTCGCGCGTTGCGATACGTAACGCGTATTTGAATCGTAAGTTCGGCTATAAGTTCACGCCCGCAGTGCCGTGGGGTTTCTGGGTGATGCATCTGCTCCCATCCCCCTTGCGCCTCGAATGGGACCACTTGGCCCGGCACCTGAGACCACCCCAACCGGGGCATAACAGATTACTCGACGTTGGGTGCGGTAACGGTGCCTTTCTTAGCCGCGCGCGCCAAGCTGGATGGAAGGCGTTCGGTACAGATTTTGATCCGAATGCTGGGAAAGTCGCCAAGGCAGAGGGCGCGGAAATATGGATAGGAGACTTCCGAGATGCGCCGTTCGTAGAAGGGTCCTTTGACGTAGTCACGAGTGATCAAGTCATTGAACATGTTCACGAACCAAAAGACTTTCTTGCGCATATCTACAAGTGGCTAAAGCCAGGCGGCCGCCTATGGCTCGGCACCCCCAGTTTTCAATGCAGAATTCACGACCACTTTGGGTCTAGCTACGCCAATCTACACCCACCTCAACATTTAACGGTATTTTCTAACGAAGCAATTATAAATTTGATAAAAGATGCTGGCTTTAGTGAACCACGGGTACTCCGGCGTGGATTCTTCGAATACGCGGAAACGATGGGAAGTATTGCGATCTCGCGAGGAAAGCGAAGAGAAGAATTCTTCACGTATCGCGCTCACGCTACTGCATTTGAAAAAGGTCTCGGGTTCTGGTATGAACTTTTGGCTTGGTTGCGCCCAGTAGGTGCAAGTGATTTAGTTATTGTTGCGACGAAGTCCGCCCGATGAACGGGCCGAGTTTACCTGTAAATCCGTCTCTTAGTCCGTGAAACATCATCCTCAATGAAGTCGTTTTTCGTGGGGAAAATAATGCGTACGCGTATACTTTTGCAATCCAGAAGTGGACTAACCCGATCTTGTAGACTAACGGGACATGTTTAAGTTTCACAAGATAAGCGGAATTCCTGAACTGATAATATAAGCGAATCGGGCTGTACTCGCTGTTTTTTATCCACCGGAACAGCCATATTCGCATTAATGAGTCGCCCATTTCGTGCACCATCTGACTGTGATTGCTAGCGTAAACGCCATATCCAGCCGAACTCGCTCGAAAGCACCATTCGATATCTACAAAATCTATAAATAGCTCGTCCAACATCATTCCAACGTCCTCAATTACTTGAGCTGGAATTAGACAGCCGGAGCTAATTAATGCGATAGCCTCAAGAAAGTCTTCATTTTCTCTAAGCTCTCGATGTTGGTACAAGAGATGCCGAATCTTCCATGTTTGGAATTTAAATGCACGGAGGGCTACCGTATTTTTAAAGACAGGGCCCACTGCGCCCACCTTTGCGCCACTTGCCTGCAGCCCTGCCAATGTCTTGATGAGCCCCGATACCATGTTTTTGCACGGTACGCTATCTTGATCGCTCAAAAGGACATGAGTACATCCAGCATCTAAGCTCAACTCAATGCCAACGTTGAAGGCCGTCGCCACTCCTCGATTCTCCCCTAGCCGCTCGATAGCTAGGACGTCGAACCTGTGTTTTACATCATTGAGGACAGCCGCAGCTTCAACGTCGCGTAGCGGTGTATTATCAACAATGACAATATGCTGCACTTGATTTGCCAAATTTGAGATCAGTCGGCTCAACTTGTGTGCATCTGGATGAAAGGTCACAATTATTGCGGCAATTTTGGTTTGCAATTTTAATTTAGCCTGCGTCTTTTCGGTGCACGACTCCACCCTTCTCTAAGTCCTTTCATCATACAATCAACCTGTTTCACGCGTTCTGGGTCGAACACACCATGAATCAATAGCGTAAGCAGCAACTTCGCATGCGCCCAAACTTTCCATACTGCAGGCACATAGTCTCTCTTCATTAGGACGATGGCATTGCGAAATAAATAATAATGCCGCAACGGCGATCGATGCGGCCAGACACGCCAACCAAAAAACCAAATGCGTAAGCTATCGTCTCCCATATTGTGTTGAAAAACGGCTTGAGGAATTCCAAACAGGCGGTGGCCATGGGCCAATACCCGAAATGCCCATTCGGTGTCGACATGGTCGATAAACAGCGACGCATCAAGCCCCTTTAGTTCCTGAAACAATGCAGTTCTCATCAACGTTCCGCTGCCGTTGAGGTTAGCGCATTCGACAGGTTCCGACTCGTCTTCCGCGGGAAAACGCCGAGACCATCGCCACCCGCGTATGCAGTGAAAACCATGTTGCAGGCCGGTTCTTGTGTCTAACAGCCTTGGCCCGACGCAGCCCACCCGCACGCCTGCTCGCTCCAGTCGCAGGAATGCGGTCAGAAGCTGTTTGATCGAACCCGCTTGCGGTTCACTGTCCTGATCCAGCAAGAGAATGAACTCGCGTGCGGAGTCTGTCTCTGCCAGGTAATCGACGGCTTTATTGACGGCAGCAGCCAAGCCGATGTTCTCATCGTTACGAAGCAGAAGCACCTGCGGATGAGCGGCCGCTATGCGTTCGATGTCGGCAAACTCTGCGTCGCTGGACGCGTTGTCGATGATGACAAGCAGCATGTCTTTCGGCAAGGCGTCAACCTGACGCATCAGTGCCCGGGGATCCGGGTGGTACGTGACCGTGATGGCGGCAATATTGGTGCTGTCGACCGCCGTTCCTGTTGCCTCGATGGGGGTGCCCCTCTTTACGACCTAAATCGCGCAGCTAACACCGGTACCTTTCAACCCACAATAGCCAGCGGGATTCTTCGCCAGGTACTGCTGGTGATAGCCTTCGGCGTAGTAGAACTCCGGCGCTTCGCGGATCTGGGTCGTTACCGCGTCCTGCCCTGCCGCTTTCAGCGCGCGCTCGTATTCGTCGCGCGAGGCTTCGGCCGCCTGCCGCTGCGCGTCGTTCAGGGTGAAGATGATCGAGCGGTATTGCGCGCCGATGTCACCGCCCTGGCGCATGCCTTGGGTCGGGTCGTGCGATTCCCAGAATGCCTTCAATAGCTGCGCGTAGCTGATGACTGCGGGATCGTAGACCACCAGCACGGTTTCGGCGTGGGCGGTGCGGCCGGTGCAGACTTCTTCGTAGGTCGGGTTCGGCGTGTAGCCGCCGGCGTAGCCGGACGCGGTGGAGTAAACGCCTTCCAGTTGCCAGAACAGGCGCTCCGAGCCCCAGAAGCAGCCCATGGCGAACATCGCCTGTTCCAGGCCTTCCGGGAACGGCGGCTTGATCGGGTGGCCGTTGACGTAGTGCTCGTTGGGGACGTCGAGCGGCGTGTCGCGGCCCGGCAGGGCTTCTGCTTGGGTAGGAATATCCGTCCTTCTGGCAAACAACATTGCGATAATCCTCTGGTGGCTCGCCGATAACGCGACGGTCGATATCTATTATTATGAGCCTTTCCGGAGCTTGGTACAGCATGGATAGCTAAGGGGCTCGCTGAAAGCCAGTCGTTGCAATTCCCGCGCTGAAGTATTACTTTATGACGTATGTGTAATACCTAACTGTGTGAATACCATGAGTACGCTTACAAGCAAAGGCCAGGTCACCGTGCCGAAGAAAATCAGGGATTATCTCGGGCTGCGGCCAGGTTCAGCCGTGCGTTTCGATCTTGGTCCAAACGGCGAAGTGATTGTTCATCGGGATACTCGCGGACTGCCATCGCGGCCGGAGGGGCGCTTCAGCAGGTTACGGGGCAGCCTCGGCACAGGGAAGTCGACGGATGAGCTGATGCGTCTGCTGCGGGGTTATGAGGCCGATACGCACGACCCAGGGCTGCAATGATCCTGGTCGATACCTGCATCCTGCTTGATGTCGTGCAGGAGGATCCCCAGTGGGCGGATTGGTCTCAGGAACAACTGGAATTGGCGGCCGATCGCGGCGGACTGCTGATCAATCCGATCATCTACTCGGAGTTCTCGGTCTGGTATGACGATATAGCGACAGTCGAGCAGACGCTGGAGGAGTTCGAGGTCGCCTATGAAGCACTGCCACGTGAAGCGCTGTTTCTTGCCGGGAAAGCCTTTCGTCGCTATCGCGCAAGGCGAGGTACCCGCACCGGCGTTCTGCCGGACTTCTTTATCGGAGCGCATGCGGCGGTGCGGGAGGTTCCGCTTTTGACTCGTGATATCGGGCGCGTGCGGGGCTACTTTCCGACCTTGGCGATATTGTCGCCGCTGGAAAATTGAATCGGATTGATCGCAACCTTCATTTTTTGCTGACAATGCTGCGCTTATGCCGGCCTGTTGGTCAGGGTGAAAGCACCGCTGAAATTTTGGGTGGTGTAGCGGTGACAGCGCATGGTGCGCGACCAGTAGGTCGCCGGCAAGCCTGCCTTGCGCTTCAGCTCGCGGACGAACTCGGCCGGGTCTTCAAGCGTGGTCCAGACTTTCGGCAGGAAGGTCGCGCGGCGGCCGGCGTCTTCTATTACGAGGCCGTCGACGTTCGGGCGCAGCGTTGCCAGTAGTTCCGCCTCGGTCAGCGGCGGCAGAGCTTCGAGGGGCGACAGTACTGCGATTTCCAGGGCCAGGTCGGCCAGTTCGTCGGCTGCAAGCGGGCGGAAGCGCGGGTCCTGGAACGCGGTGAGGAAGGCGTTCGATGCCACGTCCGCCGCCAGCGGCTGGATCGGGATGAGCGTGCCGCGGCAGCCGCGTAGCTGGCCCGCGCGCGTGAGGGTGACGAAGCTTGCGCCCGGTTCGGCCAATGGGCCTTTGGCTGGGACGTCCGGGAGCGCTAGCGGTATGGGGCTGGTGAGGCCGTCGCGGATGGCGGTGCGGGCGAGTTCCAGTAAGTTGTGGCGGTCTGATTCGTCGAAGGTCATTGGGCTCTCTTTTCGTCATGCCAGCGAAGGCTGGCATTCAGTCAGAATGGGTGCGGCCGCGGGCCGCTGCTGATTGGACTGGATTCCTGCCTTCGCAGGAATGACGGGAATAGTCGCAGGAATGACGGGGAATAGTCGCGGGAACGACGGGGAATGGTCGCGGGAACGACGATGGTTACACATTGCCGTGCAGCGAAAATGCGCCGTAGCCGACGACCTGCCGCTTCGGCCCGGCAGTGTCGCCGGAGTTTTGCAGGGCGAGCTGGCGGATGTCGAGCGGGCGTGACTGGGGCGTCTGCATCAGGCCGTTGATCGACTGGTAGCCGCAGGCCTGCTCGCCGATGAGGTGTGTCGAGCGCGCCATGATTTGCGCCGCGGTGTTGGCGTCGATCGCGCGGGCGTCTTCGTAGCGATGGTAATGGCTCAGGTCGGAGCTGACGACAATCAGCGTTTCCGGCCCATCCCACAGCCGCGTGAGCACTTCGGCGACTTCAACCGGGGCGGCGCGGCCGACGACCAGCGGCACGAGCTTGAAGTCATTCAGCACGATCTGCAGGAACGGCAACTGGACTTCGAGGCTATGCTCGCCCGCGTGAGGCTCATCCGACACCTGCACTTGCGGCAGATCGTCCAGCGCACCGAGCGCCTCGCGGTCGAGCGGTACTTCGCCGATCGGGGTGGCGAAAGCGCTCGCCGACGGCACGGCAAGGCCGTTCAGCGGCCAGCGATGCGACGGGCCGATCAGCACCACCCGCTCGATCGTTGATGCCTTCGGCTTCAACAGGTTATAGGCGCGGGCGGCGACGGGGCCGGAATAGATGTAGCCGGCGTGCGGCGCGATCAGGACTTTGGGCGCTTTGCCAGCCTGCGGGTTGTCGTCCAGCAGGTGCGTCACGGTGTCCCGGAGTTCGCCGGGATCGTCGGGATAAAACAGGCCGGCGACTGCCGGTCTGCGGGTGCCTTCACTGGCCATTTTCGAAACAAGTCACGGCAATTCAACGTGTTAGCGTGTATCTTATCGCGTTTCGCAATGCAGTAGGAGCGAGCGCTGCTCGCGATTCATAATATTCGCGATCGGCGATCGCTCCTACATCAAGACGATGACCACGGATTTCACGATTGTACCCACCCGTTACTGGCACCGCCTCGATGACGGGCGCATCCAGTGCGACGTGTGCCCGCGCGCGTGCAAGCTGCATGAAGGCCAGCGCGGGCTGTGCTTCGTGCGCGGGCGCGAGGACGACCAGGTCAAGCTGTTCAGTTACGGGCGATCGAGCGGCTTCTGCATCGACCCGATCGAGAAAAAGCCGCTGAACCATTTTCTGCCCGGCACGTCAGTGCTGTCGTTTGGCACCGCCGGCTGCAACCTCGCCTGCAAGTTCTGCCAGAACTGGGACATGAGCAAGTCGCGCGAGATGGACACGCTGATGGACCGGGCGAGCCCGGAGGCGCTGGCGCAAACGGCGCAGCGGCTCGACTGCCGGAGCCTCGCGTTTACCTACAACGATCCGGTCATCTTCATGGAGTACGCGATCGACGTGGCCGAAGCCGCGCACGCACTCGACCTCAAGGCCGTGGCGGTGACGGCCGGTTACATCTGCGACGAGCCGCGCGCCGAGTTTTATCGCCACATGGATGCGGCCAACGTCGATCTCAAGGCCTTCAGCGAGCGCTTTTACAAGAAGATCTGCGGCTCGCAACTACAGCCGGTGCTGGAAACGCTCGAATACCTGAAGCACGAAACCGACGTGTGGTTCGAAATCACGACGCTGCTGATCCCGGACGAAAACGACTCGGACGCGGAACTGGATGCGATGACGCGGTGGATCGCGGACAAGCTGGGGCCGGACGTGCCACTGCATTTCACGGCGTTTCATCCCGACTGGAAGATGCGCGACAAGCCGCCGACGCCGCCGGCCACCCTCGCCCGCGCCCGCCGTATCGCGATCAACAACGGCCTGCGCTACGCCTACACCGGCAACGTCCACGACAGCGCCGGCGGCAGCACGTATTGCCACCACTGCGGCGCACTGCTGATAGAGCGGGATTGGTACGAGTTGGGCGAGTGGCATCTGACCGATGATGGCCGCTGCCGGGATTGCGGTACGCGGATGGCGGGGGTCATCGATGGCGAGCCGGGCAAATGGGGACGCAGACGGATGCCGGTGCGGGTTTCGGCATAGCCTTGCGTCCACTTCGGCTTGCGGCGCAGAATAGCGGACGGCGGCGAAGAATAAGAAGAAATGGAAAGTCCCGTCCGTACTGTGTGCGGGCGGGATTTTTTTATGTCTACGGCGCCGGCGACTTGACGACTACGACCTCGACCGGGCCGGTGCTGTTGATCACGTTCACGCCGACGTCGCCCGCCGAATGGCGCTGCAACATCAGGTCCACCGTTTCGTTCCCGACGCGTAGCTTGTCGATGGAGACTTGCGGCAGAAACTCCGGCAGGAACGGCTGGCGGAACTCCACTTGGTGCGCGATGCCGTCGACGTGCAGGCCGATGCAGGACTGCAGCAGCATGAAGGTTGATGCGGCGGCCCAGACCTGGGGCGAGCACGCCATCGGGTAGCGGGTCGGGCCCTGTTCGGCGCGGCGCGAGAAGCCGCAGAACAGCTCCGGCAGGCGGAACAGGTCGAGGAACAGGCTTGCATCGAACAGGCCGCCGAGCACGCGCCCGGCCTGTTCCTTGAGGCCGTAACGCGCGAGGCCGTTTGCGATCAGGGCGTTGTCGTGCGGCCAGATCGAGCCGTTGTGATAACTCATCGGGTTATAGCGCCGTTCGTTGCATGCCAGCGTGCGGATGCCCCAGCCGCAGAACATGTCGTCGTTCATCAGGGTATCGGCGAGCCGGCGCGCCCGCTCGGCGTCGGCAATGCCGGTGAGCAGGCATTGGCCGGCGTTGGAAGTGCGCACGCGGCACGGACGCTTGTCGCCGTCAAGCGCGATTGCGTAAATCGAAAGGTCGTCGCACCAGTATTGCGCCTCGAAGTTCTCACGCAGCTTCTCGGCCCGCTCGCGCAGCTTGCGTGCGCGGTCGGCATCGCCACGCAGCGACACCAGGTCGGCGCCGCCAAGCAGTGCGCCGTAGGCGTAGGCCTGTACCTCGCATAACGCGATAGAGCCTTGCGCCGGTTCGCCGTCGGCGTGAAACAGCGAGTCGTCGGAGTCCTTCCAGCCCTGGTGATTGAGACCGTGCGAGGACCGCTTCCGGTATTCGATGAAGCCATCGCCGTCGATGTCGCCGTAGTCGTCGATCCACTTGAGCGCCAGGTCGACGTGCGGCCACAGCTCGTCGAGCAGTTTGCGGTCGCCGGTGTGATGGACGTAGTCGGCCATCAGCAGCAGGTACAGCAGGGTCGAGTCGATGCTGCCGTAATAGAGCTTGAACGGAATCTCGCCGAGCGCCGCCATTTCGCCCTTCCGGGTTTCGTGAATGATCTTGCCGGGCTGTGCATCCTGCTCGTCGTTCACGTCCTGCGCCTGGGTCGCCGACAGGAACCGCAGCGTGCCGCGCGCGATGTTCGGGTTCATCCACAGGTATGCCCAGGCGGCGATGATGCCGTCGCGGCCGAACGCGGTGCTGTACCAGGGCACGCCGCCGTATAAATAGCAGCCGTGGTCGCGCTCTGTCAGCATCATCAGCAGGTCGGCGCGTGCGCGGCTCAGCCAGCTGTTGAACAACTCGTTCGACGTGCCGATTCTGCAACTGTCGCGACCCAGCTTCTGCCGCGAGCTGTGCACGGCATTGAGCGCCTCGCCGAATTCCGGCGTGTCGAATTTCTCTTTTTCCATGTCGCAGCTCACGACCAGTTCGATGACGGTCTCGCCGCCCGGCGGCAGCGTGATATCGAAGTGCGCTTCCGATTCGGTCAGGTGCTGCGGCGCCGGGGTGAAATTCAGGCGCGTGAATCGCTTGATGTTGTCGAGGCCCTCGTAGCCGAGAATCACACGATCGGTGGAGACGCGCGGCTCGAGATGCCGGCCGCGCCGTTCACGCTCGCTACCGCGAATCTCGAAGATGTCGACGTAGTCCGCCTCGAACGCGAACGACACGCAGGTGGTTACCTCGAACCTATCGTAATTCTTGATGCGCAGGCGCTGATGGTAGGCGTCGTTCCACAGGAACTTGATGCGGGCAAGATGCAGCGTGCCTTCCTGAACCTTGCGGCCGTTGTCGTCGAAGGTCGGGTTGGCGAGGTCCGCCGTTACCAGGCAGTTGTCCGCGGTGACGGTCGAACTCATCAGCACCGGCTGGGTTTCTTCGCCGATCTTGAGCAGCAGACCGGACAGAAAGCGCGTACCCTCGTGATAAACGCCTTCGACGTTTTTCGGGATCGGCTTGATGTTGCCGAACGAATCGAACACCGCAAACGTCTCGTCCTGTTTCAGCACCAGGTTATGCTGCCCGGTCAGCGCCGAACTGGCCTGGACGTAATAGTCGCCGTCGTAGACGACGACGTCGGCCATCGCGTGATGCGGGTTGAGATCAGTTCGGGAGTTGGGTTGCTGCATCGGCTTGGTCCAGGTCCGCGCCCCAGCCGTCGCTGCCGCGCCGCGACTGGGACTGCCGCGGCTGAATCCCGGCCGCGGGTACATCGGGAACGGCATGCAACAGGGGACGCTCCGCCAGTTGCCGGTACACCGCAAGGTAGTCGTGCGCCATCCGCTCGACCGTGAAGCGGCGTTCGAAATTGTCGCGGCAGGTGCGGCGGCTCAATTCCGACGTGCGGGCAGCGGCGTCCGGCACTTCGTCGGCCGTATCGACAATAAACCCGGTGACGCCATCTTCGATCACCTCCGGCACCGAACCCCGGCGCAACGCGACCACCGGCGTACCGCAGGCGAGCGCCTCGATCATTGCGAGCCCGAACGGCTCCGGCCAGTCGGCGGTGAACAGCAGCGCACGGGCGTTGCCGAGGAACAGGCGCTTATCGACGTCGTTGATTTCGCCGATGAACTCGATCAGCGGGTGATCGAGCAACGGTTCGATGTGATCCTCGAAATACTCCCGGTCGACGGCATCGACCTTGGCGGCAATCTTGAGCGGCACGCCGAGCCGTTTGGCGGCCGCGATGGCGATATCGACGCGCTTCTCGGGCGCAATGCGACCGATGAACGCGAAGTAATTTTCGGGCTGCGGCTGGAACTCGTAAAGCGTCGGCGGCAGCCCGTGATGCACCGTGCCGACCCAGCGGGCGTCATCGAGCGGCCGGCGCTGCGCGTCGGAGATCGACACCACCGGCATATCTCTGAATTCGCGATACAGCGGCGGCAGATCGGGCAGATCGAGCCGGCCGTGCAGCGTCGTCACGGCGCACGCACCCATTCTGCGGGTGAGCGGAAAGTGCATGTAGTCGACGTGGAAATGGACGATGTCGAACGCGTCCAGGCTGCTGAACACGCGTTCCAGCAGCAGAATATGGTGCGCCATCTTGTCGATGCACTCGCCATCGAGACGCAGCGCCTTGAGGCACGGCGCGACGAGGCGCGCCCGCGTCACCGAGTCGCCGCTGGCGAACAGTGTGACTTCATGGCCCTGGCGGACCAGCTCTTCGGTCAGATATGAAACAACGCGCTCCGTACCGCCATAAAATTTCGGCGGCACGCTCTCGTAAAGCGGCGCGACCTGCGCAATTCTCATGGTGATCCCTCACCCTCGTTTCCCCGGTTACTGCCGTTGACCTTCGTGGAAATTTATTATGGCGAGCCGGCAGCCGGCCAGACAAGTACGCAGATCACATATATGCCTGTTCTAGTTAGTGTTCGACAATCTGGTTGCGCATCGGCACGAGCCTGGCCAGCAGGCGGTTTTGCGTCGCAAGCGGAATCTTGAGGTGCGTCATCGCCGCCTGCAGGTCCTCGACCAGCGCGTTAAAAGCCGCCGGCGTGATGTGCAGGCCACGGTGGACATCAACCATGTTAAGACCATCGTAGTGGCACGGGCCACCGGCCACGGCACAAAGCTTGGTTACCAGGCCGTGCTGGGTGTTCACGATGTTGGCATCGGCGAAATAATGCACGATGCGCATGTCGTCGGCAACGTTGTTCAGCATGCCGTTGACGATGGCAGTGATGCCGGCCTTGCCACCGAGCGCCTGGTAGAGGGAATCGTCGGTGGCCGGGCCGGCGGCAAAGGACGTGGCTGTGCCAAGCAGGAAAGTTGCTGCGATAAGCCAGTTGCAGGCGCGTTTCATATTGAATCTCCTCGCCTCTTGAACCCTTGCGTCAGAATGTTGCCTGGACGGACAGGTAAAAGCCTTGCTGGTCCGGCAGTGTCGCAATCGAACCCAGGTCAGCGTAGGCGGCTGTCAGCGCGATCGACTTGCTTGGAAACCAGGCGATGAAGAAATCGCTCCAGGCGTCTTCGCGCGCGAAGCCGAGGTTATCCGGTTTCCGGCGGTATTCGATGCCGATGACGGTGTGCGGGTCGAGCATCAGGCCCAGCGACGCTTCGGCTTCGACGTTGTAGCCGTCGCCACGGTCGCCGCCGAAGCCGAGCAAGCCGATCTGGTTCGCTTTGGTCGCGCGCACATCGACACTGACCAGCAGGTCGCGGCCGAATGCGCCGGCGACGAACAGCTTCGTGGCGGCGAGGTAAACATCGACGCCGTGATCGCTTTGCGCACCCACCGACCGCACCAGCGCGCCGTCGAGATTGCGCTTGTACTGCACGCCCAGCGACACCTGCGGCGCCGCCGTATAAAGCAGGTTGCCGAACAGCCGCAGCTTGAGCCCCAGAATCTGCTGGCGCAGGCTCTTGCCGGGCAGGCCAAGCGCGGTGCCCAGCGTGCCGAGGTCGAAGTGCTGTTTCGCGAGCGACACCTCGAAGCGGTTGTCGATGCCGATGGCCGCGCCAAGCGCCGTCAGGTTGTAGTCGCCGGTGCCGACGTTGGTGACGAACGCGGTGCCGCCGCTTTGATCGCGCGTGCCGTAGCCGGCGATCACCGCCCATGGCACGATGCCGCCGCCGGCCTGGCCTTCGATGTTTGACACGCCGCCGGTCGCGAGCAGGCGCCCCTGGCCGGCCATGGCGGCGGTGCTGGCCAGCAGCAGCGCCGCGCCCAGCGTCAATGAAAACCTCATGTCGGAATCCGCCCCTGTTCTCTTCGATATTGCGCCAGCCACGGCGTGAATTCGTCAATCGGCAGCGGCCGGCTGATCAGGTAGCCCTGCGCCATGTCGCAACGGTACGCCTTGAGCAACTCCCACGATTCGGGCGTCTCCACGCCCTCGGCGATGACCGACAGGCCCATGTTGTGGCCCAGCTCGATCGCCGAGCGCACGATGGCCGCCTCCTCGGAATTGGGCTTCAGATTGAGCACGAACGACTTGTCGATCTTGAGTTCGTCGACCGGCATGCGGCGCAATTGCGACAGCGACGAGTAGCCGACGCCGAAATCGTCGATCGCGATGCGGACGCCCATATTCCGCAGCCGTCGCAGCAGCGCGACCGCCGCGGGCGCATCGCGCATCGCCGCGGTCTCGGTAATTTCGAGCATCAGGCGCTCGGGCGCGACGTCGTGCAGCTCCAGCGCGTCCGCGATGCGGTCGGCCAGCGCCGGATCCATCAGGTCGAACGAAGACAGGTTCATTGCGGCAGACAGGTTCACGCCGCTGTCGGCCCAGAGGCGCAACTGCACGATCACCGAGCGGAGCATCCATTCGGTCAGCCAGCGGATGTTGCCCGACTGCTCGGCGAGCGGCACGAACTCGTCCGGCTCGACCAGGCCGCGGTGGGGATGCTGCCACCGCACCAGCGCCTCGGCGTGCGCGACCTCGCCATCCATGATCCGCGCCTTCGGCTGGTAATAGACGCGCAACTCGCCGTTGCTGACCGCGCGGCGGAAATCGCTCATCAGCGCGAGTTGCTCCAGGTGACGCTCGTCGCGGCCGCGGCGATAAATCATCATCCCGGTGCGCGCACTCTTGGCGTCGTACATCGCGATGTCGGCGCGCCGGAGCAACGTTTCGACCTCGGCGCCGTGATCGGGATACAGCGCGACGCCCATGCTGAGTTCGAGATACAGCGTGATGCCGTCGAGGCGCGCCGGCTCGGCGATGTGCTTCGCCAATGCTTTGGCGACGCCGGTCGCGCCGACCTCGTCGGTGCCTTCCAGCAGCACCATGAACTCGTCGCCGCCCAGGCGCGCGACCGTATCACCCTGGCGAACGTTGTGCAGCAGCCGCTGCGCGATTGTCTTGAGCGCGCCGTCGCCGATCTCATGGCCGAGGGTGTCATTGATTTCCTTGAAGCGATCGACGTCCATCACCACGACCGCCGCCGGGTCGCCGCGGGCGATGGTGGCGGCGAGCCGTTCGGCGGCAAGGTTGCGGTTCGGCAAGTCGGTCAGGCCGTCGTGATAGGCCTGGTGCGCGATCCTTGCCTCGCGCTCGCCGATTGCCGCCTGCATCTGGTTGAACGCCATTGCCAACTGGCCCAGTTCGTCGCTGCGCACCGGCGCCGGATGGCTGTAGTCGCCCTGCGCCAGCCGCCGCGCCGCGTTTACCAGCTCGCTCACCGGTCGCGCCACGTTGCGGGCCAGCAGAATCGAGCCGAGGATGAACAGGATCAGCGTGCCGATCGACAGGCCGATCAGCCGCCATTGCACCTGGCGGTACGGCGCGAGCGCGGCCGACAGCGACGTCTGCAGCAATACGCGCGCGCGGCCGTTGTGCAGCAGCGGCACGCCGAGCGTCAGCCAGTCGCCGTCGTTAAGCGTGAGCGTGCGCACCTCGCCGAGCGCGTGGCCGGCGAGCAGTTGATCATCAAGCGCCACCTGTTCGGTCCGCGGCAGGGTCGAAATCAGTTGGGCCGGCGTGCCCTGCGAACCGAGCGTGACGAACGACACGTTCAGGTGAGTCAGGCCCTGCACGCTGCTCGCGAAAGTCTTGTCGAGCTTGAAGCCCATCGCCACCCAGGCGATGCGCAGAGGCGCATATACCGGCACGAGCACGACCTGGAAAGCCTGCCCGCCGAGTGATACCAGCCCGGTCGCGGTGCCGGCGCTCTTGGCCTGGTCAAGCAGCGCCGGGAAGGGGAACGGCAGCGGCTTCGACAAGCCGAGGGTGCTGGCCGTCACCCGGCCGTCGAGCGACACCAGCATGGCGACGCCGGCGCCGACGCGGGCACCGTGGTTGGCCAGTACCGAATCGATCGTGGCGCGATCGCCGCTCGCCACCGCCTGCTTGAACGCGAAATCGGAGGCCAGCACCTTGACGTTCTGCAGGAGCTGCGCGCCGCGGTCGTTGATGAGCTGCTGCAGCACCCGCGCGCCGGAATGCAGCCGCTCATCGCCGCGGGTGATGACGTTGTGGCGCACCGTAACCAGCAGGGCAAAAAATGCCGCGCCCTGCACGATCGCGATGAGCAGGATGAACAGCAGCGCGATACGCGTGCGGAAGCTGATTCTCGCAAGGCCGCGCGCGGTCACGGCGGCGGCTCCTGACTGAAGCGATGGAACTTCTGCTGCAGCCGCTTGACCGCGGGCGGCAGTTGGTCGTCCGGCCGCCGATGTACGTGCGGCGGTGGGGCTGTCAGCGCGACCGAAAAATGACGCTCGATCCGGCTGTCGGCGGTAAGCGTCACCGGCGCACTCAGCGTATGGTTCGGGCCGCCCAGGCGCGGCGCCCAGATCGTCAGCTTGTATTTGCCAGCCGGCACATTGGCGACGACCACTTTGCCCGCCATGTCCGTCTGCGCGAAGTACGGCGTCGGCACCACGTCGATGAACGCCAGCATCCAGTCATGGACATTGCATCCGAGCACCACGACGCCGGGCTTGTCGAACAGTACCGGCTTGGCCGGCGTGCCGGCATAAAGCGGCAGTTCGAATGTCTTCGCAGGGGAGAAGGAATAAACGTCGTGACGAATGTTGTCGCTATTGGGGAAAGACACCTCCGTGCCGACCTCGACCGCGAGCACATGCGGTACGAACTGCTTGTTGCGCTGGTCCATGACGCCGACGAGACGCGCACCGGCGCGCGGCGGAATAACCCGACCATCGCTGCTTTCGAGCGCCACCACGGCCGCCGCGAGCGGTTTGCCGCCGGCGTCGATTGTGACTGCGACGCTCGCGGCCCGAGCGTCGCCGAAAGTCGCGCTCAGCAGCCCGACCGCCAGCCCAGCGGCAAGAATTATAGTTTTAGCCGGCATCGCTGCCCTCCCGTGCGCCCATAATACCGAATTCGGCTCCGTCTCACGCGCCGTTTGCTCCTGTAGACTGTACGTTTACGACAATAAGGAGGCTTCCCATGTACAAGCTCGTTTCCGGCGCGATCCTCGCCGCGCTCACCGCAGTCCTGACGGCGGCGCCCGTGCTGGCGGCCCAGCACGACTCGATCCTGGGTTTCACACCGGCCGGCGCGAACCATGAGCGCCAGCTTGAAGCTACTTTCGACGCGGCGCTCGACAAGGCCGACATCAGGCACTGGATCAAGATGATGTCGTCGGAGCCGAACGGGCTCGGCTCGCCGCACGACAAGGCGAACGCCGAGTACATGGTGAAGCTGTTCAAATCCTGGGGTTTCGACGCGCACATCGCGCATTACAAGGTGCTGTTCCCGACGCCGAAGGTGCGCGAACTCAGCCTGGTGGCGCCGTATCATTACAAGGCCAAGCTGCGCGAGCCGCCGGTCAAGGGCGATCCGACTTCCGATATCTACAAGAACGCGCTGCCGCCTTACAACGCCTACTCGGCCGACGGCGACGTCACCGCGCAGCTCGTCTACGTGAACTACGGCATCCCGGAAGATTACAAGGTGCTCGCGCGCCACGGCATCAGCGTCAAGGGCAAGATCGTGATCGCCCGCTACGGGCATTCGTGGCGCGGCATCAAGCCCAAGCTCGCCTACCAGCACGGCGCGATCGGCTGCATCCTGTATTCGGACCCGCGCGACGACGGCTACCGCCAGGGCAACGTGTTCCCCAAGGGCGGCTGGCGCGGTCGCTGGGGCGTGCAACGCGGTTCGGTCGAGAACATGACGATTTACCCGGGCGGGCCGCTGACCCCGGGCGTCGGTGCAACGGCCGATGCCAGGCGCATGCCGCGCAGCGAGTCGCCGGTAATCAAGAAAATCCCGGTGCTGCCGATCTCCTACGCCGACGCGCTGCCGCTGCTGAAGGCGCTGGGCGGCGCGACGGTGCCGGATGACTGGCAGGGCGCGCTGCCGATCACCTATCACTTCGGGCCGGGCCCCGCGAAGGTGCATCTGAAACTGGCCTTCAACTGGAAGCTGACGCCCGTCTATGACGTGATTGCGAAAATTCCTGGAAGCGAATACCCCGACCAGTGGGTGATGCGCGGCAACCATCACGACGGCTGGGTGTTCGGCGCCGAAGATCCGCTCGCCGGCAACGCCGCGCTGCTCGCCGAGGGCAAGGCGCTCGGTGCGCTGCTCAAGACCGGCTGGCGGCCGAAGCGCACGATTATCTACATGAGCTGGGACGGCGAGGAGCCGGGCCTGCTCGGCTCGACCGAATGGGTCGAGGATCACGCCGCGCAGCTCGCGAAGAACGGCGCGATTTACATCAACTCGGACACCAACGAGCGCGGCTTCCTGTTCGCCGGAGGATCCGGCTCGCTGCAACGCTTCATCGACCAGGTCGGCAAGAGCGTCAAGGATCCGGAAACCGGCACGAACGTGATTCATCGTGCGCGGGCGGCGCGGCTGGTTCGACAGATCAAGCATCCGCCGCAGAATCCCGGTGACAAGGTTTCGTCAAATCCGAACCAGCCGCTGCCGATTTTCGCACTCGGCTCGGGCTCGGATTACAGCTCGTTCATCGACCACATGGGCATCGCCTCGCTCGACATCGGCTTCGGCGGTGAGTCCGAGGGGACGCAGTACCACTCGCGCTACGACGATTTCTACTGGTACAGCCACTTCGGCGACCCGTCGTTCGAATACGGCGTGGCGCTCGCCAAGGTCGGCGGCCACGCCGTGCTGCGCTTCGCCGACGCCGGCATCCTGCCGTACACGTTCACGGGCTTTGCCGATCACGTGGCCGATTACGCGCACGAGATCGAAAAAGAGCACGCGCACATGCGCCAGCAGACGCAATCGAAGGACGAGCTGATCAAGGAAGACGCCTTCAAGCTCGCGGCTGATCCGACCAAGCGGTACGTGCCGCCCCAGGCGAAGCCGCCGGTGCCGAAGCTCGACTTCAAACCGCTCGACGACGCGATCGCGCGGCTGAAGAAAGTCGCGGCGGCATATGATGCGGCGCTCAAGGCGCACGGCGGCTCTCTGCCGGATTCGGCGCAAGACAAGCTCAACGAAACGCTGATCGAAACCGAGCGCCAGTTGCTGTACCGGCACGGCCTGCCGAAGCGGAAGTGGTACCGGCACATGATTTACGCACCGGGCTATTACACCGGCTACGGCGTGAAGACGCTGCCCGGCATTCGCGAGGCGGTCGAGAATCGCGACCGGGATACGGCGAAGCAGTACATCGGCATCGTCGCCGGCGTGCTGAATGATTTCAGCGGCAAGGTCGAACAGGCGACGAAGATGTTGAAGGGCGCGTAGCTGAATTGTCATTCCAGCAAATCGCGAACATTAATGGCTCCTGTCATTCCGGCTTGGACGCCGGAATCCAGGGGCCAGGGATGGCAAGCTTTCGGCGGCATCAAGGTACCTTCCATGGCAACTGGATTCCTGCTTCCTGCAGGAATGACGAGAAATGGAAAGAAGCTATTACCAATCGTAATAAGCCAGCCATTGACTTGATTCGGCAATCGGTATTTACTTGCACGCCATGATTCATTTGCACGCCAACCGCACCCACTTTGCCCGCGTATGTATGCGTATGCGGCGCTTTGCCGTGCGGGCGGCGGATGAGTGGCATGTTTAGGTAGACAGCGAAACAAGCTCCCCTTCTGCAACCCGCTACGGCAACAGTCGTAGCGGGTTTTTTTTCGCCCGGAGACAATGGACATGACTGAACAAACGAAATCGCTGCATTACGACACGCTGCAAGTCCACGCCGGCCAGGAACCCGCGCCGGGCACGAACGCGCAAGCGGTGCCGATTTACCAGACGACCTCCTACACGTTCGACGACGCCGCGCACGGCGCGCGCCTGTTCGGGCTGCAGGAGTTCGGCAACATTTACACGCGCCTGATGAACCCGACGACCGACGTGTTCGAAAAGCGCGTCGCCGCGCTCGAAGGCGGCGTCGCAGCGGTCGCGACCGCGAGTGGCATCTCGGCGCAGTTCCTCGCCATCGCCACGCTCGCGCAGCGCGGCGACAATATCGTCTCGACCAACTACGTGTACGGCGGCACCTACAACCAGTTCAAGGTGACGCTGCCGCGGCTGGGGATCGACGTGAAGCTGATCGGCGGCGACGCGGCGGCCGATTTCGAGGCGGCGATCGACGCGAACACGAAGGCGCTGTACGTCGAGTCGATTGGCAATCCGCGCTTCAATGTGCCCGACTTCGAGGCGATCGCCGCCGTCGCGCACCACCACGGTATCCCGCTGATCGTCGACAACACGTTCGGTGCGGCGGGGTTTCTCGCGCGGCCGATCGACCACGGCGCCGACATCGTCACCGCGTCGGCGACCAAGTGGATCGGCGGCCACGGCACCTCGATCGCCGGCGTTATCGTCGACTCCGGCCGCTTCGACTGGGGCAACGGCAAGTTCCCGCTGTTCACCGACCCGGCGCCCGGCTATCACGGCCTGAACTTCTACGAGGCGTTCGGGCCGGCCAGCGATTTCGACAACATCGCGTTCGCGATTCGCGCGCGCGTCGAAGGGCTGCGCGATCTCGGCCCGGCGCTGTCGCCGTTCAACGCATTCCTGCTGTTGCAGGGGCTGGAAACGCTGTCGCTGCGCGTGCAGCGGCACGTCGACAACTCGCTCGCCCTGGCCGAATGGCTGGCCGCGCATCCGGCCGTCAGCCAGGTCAACTACCCCGGCCTGCCCGACCATCCGTACCACGCGCTGGCGAAAAAGTACCTGCGCCATGGCTTCGGCGCGGTGCTGTCGTTCGAATTGAAGGATGGTTTTGAAGCCGGCAGGGCATTCATCGATTCGGTCGAACTGGCGAGCCACCTCGCCAACGTCGGCGACGCGAAAACGCTCGTCATTCAGCCGTCGGCGACGACGCACCAGCAACTCTCCGACACCGAACAGTTACGGGCCGGCATCACGCCGGGGCTCGTGCGTGTGTCGGTGGGCATCGAGCACGTCGACGACATCATCGCGGACTTCGACCAGGCGCTCGGCAAAGCGACAAGACGGCAAGCGGCATGAACAAATTCCGACTATCGCAGGGCCTGCCACTCGAATCCGGCCAGACGCTGGAAGGCGTCGAGATCGCCTACCGGACCTGGGGGCGGCTGAACGGCGCGCGCGACAACGCGGTGCTGATCTGCCACGCGCTGACCGGCTCTGCGGACGCGGATGAATGGTGGGCCGGCCTGTTCGGCGCCGGGCGCGTATTCGACCCGGCGCGCGATTTCATCGTCTGCAGCAACGTGCTCGGCGGCTGCTACGGCAGCACCGGCCCGGCAAGCGCTATGCCCGGCGCGCTAAGAACCTGGGGTCCGGAATTCCCGCCGGTCACGGTGCGCGACATGGTGCATGCGCAGGCCGCGCTGCTCGATGCGCTTGGCGTCGAGCGGCTGAAACTGGTCGTCGGCGGCTCGCTCGGCGGCATGCAGGTGCTCGAATGGGCGGCGCTCTATCCGGAACGCGTCGAGGCCATCGCCCCGATCGCGACCACCGCGCGCCATTCCGCGTGGGCGATCGGTTTGAACGAGGCGCAGCGGCAGGCGATCCGCGCCGACATTAACTGGATGCAAGGCTATTATCCGCCCGGCGTGCAGCCGCACTTCGGCCTCGCCGCCGCCCGCGCGTTCGCGATGTGCAGCTACCGCGGCTGGACGAGCTTCGAGTCGCGCTTCGGGCGCGAGCGCCGTGCCAGCGGCCGCTACCAGGTCGAAAGCTGGCTGAATTATCACGGCGGCAAGCTCGCTAAGCGCTTCGATGCGAACAGCTACATCACGCTGACGCAGGCAATGGACAGCCACGATCTCGGCCGCGGCCGCGGCTCGGTCGAAGCCGCACTGGCGGCCATCGAGCAGCCTGCGCTGGTCGTCACCATCGATTCGGACGTGCTCTACCCTCCGGCCGAACAGGCGCTGCTGGCACGGCATTTGCCGCACGCGCGGCTGGCGCCGTTGCCGTCGCCGCACGGGCACGACGCTTTCCTGATCGACACGGACGCGCTGAACGAGCTGCTGGTGGACTTTTGCGGCGAATCGGGCAAACTCGCCCTGCCGGCCGCGATACCGGCCCCGGCGCCTTTATTGGGGCAACAGTCATGCGGATTCTGAAATTCGGCGGCACTTCCGTCGGCTCGATCGACTGCCTGCGCACGGTCGCCGAGGTCGTCGCGCGCGCCGCCAACAGCGGCTCGGTGGTGACGGTCGTCTCCGCGTTCGCCGGTGTCACCAATCAACTGGTTGCCGCGGCCGACACGGCGGCGGCAGGCGCACCACTCGACGTCGACTGGCTCGACGCCCTGAACGACAGCCATCTGGAAGCGCTGCGTGAAACGGCCGGTGGCGCGCCCGATGCGGCCGGCGCCGTCGGCGCACGGCTGGAGGAACTCGCCCGGCTGCTGGAGGACGTGCGCGAAGCCGGCCACTGCTCGCCCGCGGCGCGCGACGCCATTCTCGCCATCGGCGAGCGGCTGGCCGCGCCGGTGGTGGCGGCGGTGCTGCAACATCGCGGCGTTCAGTCGGTCGTGATCGACGCGACGCAGTTAATCGCAACCGACGCCCGCTTCGGCGAAGCGGCGGTCGATCCGACCGAGACGCGACACCGCTGCCAGGCGGTCTTCGCGAATCTGGCGCGCGGCGTCGTGCCGGTTGTGACCGGCTTCATCGGCGCCGAGGCGCGCGGCCGCGTCACTACGCTCGGCCGCGGCGGCTCCGACTACAGCGCCGGGCTTTTGGCCGCGGCGCTCGATGCCGAACGCGTCGAAATCTGGACGGACGTGGACGGCGTGCTGAGCGCGGATCCGCGGCTCGTGCCGACGGCGCGGCACCTGCCGCGGTTAAGCTACCGAGCCGCCGCCGCGCTTGCCGAAGCCGGCGCGCGCGTGCTGCATCCGAAAACGCTCGATCCGCTGATCGCGCCCGCCATTCCGGTCGAAGTCCGGGCGATCGCGCAGCCGGACGCGCCGCCGACGCTGATCACGGCCACCGGCGGCCACGAAGCCGTGCGCGCCGTCGCCGGTCGCGTGCTGCCCGACGGGCGCGCTGCGGTCACGATCGTCAGCGATCATGCACCGATCGATGCCGGCCTCGCGGCGCGCGTGCTGGGCGCGCTGGAACGCGGCGCGATCGAGGCCGATACGTTCCGCCACGACCCGCGCACGCTGACAACGACGGTCCCGGCGGCCAGGCTGACGCAGGCGGTCAGGCTGCTGCACCGGGTCGCCGCGCCACAGCACGCGCGGCTCGCATTGGCGATAGCCGGCGGGACAGGCCGCGTCGGCCGCGAACTGCTGCGCCGGCTGGGCGCCGGCAGCGACATCATGCTGGTCGGCGCCATCAATCGCCGCCACATGCTGTGGCAACCGGAGAACGGCATCGGCTGGCACGGCCTAGATCGCTCGCTCGCGCATGGCGAAGCGGCCGACTGGCCGCGCTTTGCCGAAAAGCTGCAAAGCTTTGCCGGCAAGCTCGTCTTCGTCGATTGCACGACGAGCGACGCGATCGCGCGCTCCTACGCCGAGCTGCTGCGCGCCGGCATCGCGGTGGTGACGCCCAACAAGCAGGCCGGCACGCTGCCGTGGAACGATTACCAGATGCTGCAGTCCGTCGACGCGGCGCCCTGGCGCTACGCGACGACGGTGGGTGCCGGTCTGCCGATCCTGCACGCGCTGCGCCGCATCCGCCACGGCGGCGACAGCCTGCTCGGCCTGTCCGCGGTGCTGTCAGGCACGATCGGCTACGTGTTCGACCGGCTCAACGGCGGCGAAGCGTTTTCGGCTGCGGTGCGGGCCGCGCATGCAGCGGGCTACACCGAGCCGCATCCGCGCGACGATCTCAACGGCGCCGACGTGGCGCGCAAGCTGCTGATCATGCTGCGTGAAATCGGGCTGGCGCTGGACCTCGATGACATTGATACCGAATCGCTGGTGCCGGCCGCGTTGCGCCAGGAAGACGATCCGGCGGCGTTTCTCGCGCGGCTCAAGGCGCACGACGAGACGTGGGCGTGGCGGGTGCGCGCGGCGCAGGCGGAAGGCCGCAGGCTCGCCTATGTCGCCCGCTTCGACGGCGTGAAGGCGTCGGTCGGCGTCACGTCGCTGGCGGCCGGTCATCCGCTCGCGCGACTGCGCGGCTGCCAGAACATGGCGGTGCTGACCACGCGGCACTACTGCGACATCCCGCTGGTCGTCTCCGGCCCGGGCGCCGGTGTCGAAGTGACCGCGGCAGGGTTGCTGGCCGATATCGACGAGGCCGTGCGGGCGCTCGACGACTGGCCGGCGCAGGTCGCGGCGCCGCCGCAGAAGCCGCCCCGGGTGGTCGCTGACGTGAGGTTCGGCACATGACGCTCGCGCAACTGCGTTACCTGGCCGCGGTCGCCGATGCCGGACTCAACATCAGCCGCGCCGCGCGCAACGTCTACGCGACGCAGCCGTGCATTTCGCGGCAGTTGAAACAGCTCGAAGACGAGCTGGGCTTTGCGATCTTCACGCGCAAGGGCCGTAATCTGAATGCGGTTACCGCGGCCGGTGAGCAGGTGATCGAGCGGGCGCGCGCGGTGCTGGCGGAGACGCAGCAAATCCGCGCGCTCACCGCGGATCCGCGAGCGCATTAAGCGCGGCTACAACTCGCTGTGCAGCCCGCACTCGCGCTGCAGACCGAAGAAACGAGTCTCTTCCTCGCGCATGCCCTGCTCCAGCGGCCGCGTTGTATGCACGTCGCCGATCGACACGTAACCTTGCTCCCACAGCGGGTGATACGGCAGTCGGTGCCGCTTTAGATAGACCCACACGTCGCGATTCGACCAGTCGGCGATCGGATGCACCTTGTAGCGGCCGTTGCGGTATTCGACGAATCGCGTGGCGCGCCGGCTGGCGGCCTGCACGCGGCGCAGCCCTGAAAACCAGGTGCCGGCGTCGAGGTCGGCCAGCGCGCGGCGCATCGGCTCGACCTTGTTGATGCGATTGTAACGGCGCAGCCCCGCCGTGCCCTGCTCCCATAACTTGCCGTAACGCGCCTCCTGCCACGCCGGGCTGCGCGCCGCACGGTACACGCGCAGGTTGAGCTTGAACCGCTCCGTCAGCCGGTCGACGAAGCGATAGGTCTCGGGGAACAAATAGCCGGTGTCGATCAGGATCACCGGGATGTTCGGCATCAGCCGCGTCAGCAGGTGCAGCGATACGGCCGCTTGCGCGCCGAAGCTCGACGACAGCACGTGCGTGCCGGGCAGATACGTCAGCGCCCATGCGGCGCGCGCCGGGGCATCCAGTCGTTCGAATTGTTGATTGAGTGCCGGCAGCGGGGCCGGCGGCATGATCGACAAGGCGGTGCAATCATCCATGGTTGTCCTCCTCGTATGGAACACCGTAACCGGCACCACCGCGTTCGGCGCGGAAGAACCGCACAGAAAATCGGTCTGGTATATGACCTGCTGCCGAAGCGGAAGTTCGATCACGCTTTACTCGTGCAATGAGAATCATTATCATTCATATTCATGTCAGCAGATTCCCGGCATATCTTCCTGGAAGCCGCCGAAGCCCCGCGACAGGGGCCGTGGGCGCGGGCCGTAGAAGCCTTTGTCGTGCGCCATCGCGACCTGCTGGCGTGGATTCATGTCGGCATGTTCGTCGGCTTCATGGCGCTGTTGATCGTGCCGCTGTTGCTGCCGATGCCGGGCGACAACGCCACCATCTTCAACAATTTCACCCGCTTCGCGAACTATTTGATCTGGGGGCTGTGGTTCCCGCTGGTGTTCGTGTCGGTGATCTTCGCCGGCCGCTTGTGGTGCGGCGTACTCTGCCCGCTCGGGGCGGCATCGGAATGGGCCAACGGCATCGGCCTCAAACGCCCGGTACCTCGCTGGGTTCGCTGGCGCGGCACGCCGATCGTCAGCTTCATGTTCATCACAATTCTCGGTCAGACCGTGGGTGTGCGCGATTATGCAACGGCGATCGCCGAAGTGTTCGGCTTTACGTTCGTCGGCGCGATTCTGCTCGGTCTGATGTACGGCCAGGGCAAACAGAAGCGCGCCTGGTGCCGGCACATGTGCCCGATCGGCTTGATGCTGGGGGTGTTTTCGCGTCTCGGCGCGGTGCAGTTCGCTCCCAAGCGCAAGCGCCCCGGCGGCGACGCCTACGCGAACAAGGGCGTGTGCCCGACGATGATCGACATCAATCGCAAGGAAGAATCGCGCCACTGCATCCAGTGTTTTCGCTGCGTGCACCCCCAGAAGCGCGGCGGGCTGAAAATGCTGTTTCGCCGCCCCGGCGAGGAAGTCGCGCGCATTCGCCACCATAACCCGAACGCGGCCGAAATCTGGTTTTTGTTTCTCGCCACCGGCGTGTCGCTGGGCGGCTTCCTGTGGCTGGTCATGCCGCAGTACCAGGCACTCCGGCAGATGGTCGGCGTCTGGGCGATCGATCACGGCTGGTACTGGATCGGCACGTCCGGCCCGGCGTGGCTGATGTCGGTGCACCCGGCGGCGCGCGAAGTGTTCACCTGGCTCGACTTTTTCATGATCGTCGGCGTCATGCTCGGCTGCGCTGTGGTGCTGACCGCCGTACTGACGATCTGCACGTCGATCTCCGCGCGCCTCGCCGGCCGGTTGGGTGCGGACGGCACGCCGCGGCAGCGATTCGTCGAACTGGCATACCAGTACATGCCAGTGGCGATGGTGTCGCTGGTGATCGGCCTCGGCGGCGATCTGTTTCAGTCGTTCGAGCTGGCAGGCATGAGCGCGACGATGGTGGCCGCCATCAAGGCGCTGCTGTTCGCCGGCAGCCTCGCCTGGAGCATCGGCCTCGGCCATCGCCTCGCCGGTGCGCAGGGTCTCGTCGGCACGCGCCGCTGGGTCGCGCTTGCGCCGTGCGTGATCGGCAGCCTGATGATCGGACTGGCGTGGTGGCCGGCCATTTTCGGTGTTTGAAGGAATTAACAAATGAAACCCGTTTCGTACGTTTTCATGCTCGCGTTGCTCTCAGCAGTACTCACCGCGCCTTCATTCGGGGCCGAGCACCGCATAGGCGGGGAGCCGATTCTGGAGAACGGGCTGATTATTTCTGCCGTCTACCTGCAGCCGGTGCACATGGCGCCGAAACTGGCCGGCATGGACGCGGCAAAAACGGATGTTCATCTCGAGGCCGACATTCACGCCGACAAGGACAATCCGCAGGGCTTCAATCCGGGCTCGTGGATGCCGTACCTGACGATCACCTACCACATCACCAAAAAGGGCAGCGACTGGGGCGCGTTCGGCAAGTTCATGCCGATGGTCGCAAATGACGGCCCGCATTACGGCGCCAATGTAAAGCTGGACGGGCCAGGCAAGTATCATTTGACCTACCGCATCCTGCCGCCGTCGTACGCGGGATTTTTTCGGCACACCGACAAGGAAACCGGCGTCGCCAAATGGTGGAAACCGTTTACGGTGAGCTGGGATTTCGTTTACGTGGGGGCTGGCAAGAAAGGCGGGTATTAAGCATGCGATGAGCGGGAGCTGATTCAGCACCCGCCTTCATAAATTGGGGAGTTAAACATGAGCTTGTCGACACTGCGCGGCAGCCTGGGGCTGGCGTTGGTGTTCGCGGCGGCGTTTTATAACGCACCCGCGTACTCGGCTCCCGGCCACATCGATTTCGGCATCATGGTTGCGCAGGATTATTTTCGCGACGTCGCGGGGGGTGCCGAGCGCGGCGGTGGCGCGCCGGGCATCCTGCACCTGACTGCGGAAGTCGATTCCAACAGCGACATTTTCCATCTCGACGTGCTCGGCACCTTCGGCAGTTCCATTTCAGACAACGCCGGCGATTTGCAGACATTGTCCAATTTTGAAGCGTATAACACCGCGAGACTTTTTGAGGCGTGGTACCAGCGCGATTTCGCCGGCAGCGGTTTCAGCCTGCGCCTCGGCATGCAGGATTACAATGTCCTCTTCGACGTGCTGGACCCGGCACAACTTTTTATCAACAGCTCCTTCGGCATCGAGCCGACGATCAGCCAGGTACCGGTGAGTATCTTCCCGGAAACCACGCTGGGCGCAGTTGCGCGCTGGCGTTCACGCGACGGTTACGTTCTTGCCGGTGTCTATGACGGCACGCCGGGTCTGCCGGGCCATCCGGCGGGAACGCATGTCCATTTCAATTCCGGCGACGGCCTTTTTTCAACGCTCGAAGCCGGCATCGCCAAAACGAATGAATACAAGCTTGCGGCCGGCTACTGGTACGACACCGCGTCGGTCGACTACCCCATCGGGCATCATCGAACCCGGAACCATGGTTGGTACACGATCGGCTCAATGGGCTTTTCCGGAAAAAACGACGCGCCCGCGGTTCATGTGTTCATGCAACTCGGCGGTGCGCCTTCGGATCGCAATCCATTCGCTCGCTACATCGGCGCCGGCATTACGCTCAACGGCTTCGTGGCCGGACGGCCGGACGACACGCTCGGCCTGGCAGTCGCGCGCGCCGGCATGAGCCGTTCGTTCCGAAATGCCACCCATGCCGCCACCACCGCGGAAACAGCTTTTGAACTGACCTACCAGACGCACCTGACCGACCGGCTTTACCTGCAACCGGACGTGCAATATATCATCAGTCCCGGCGGCGTCAGCGATGTCGACGATGCGCTGGTGGTGGGCTTGCGGATCAGCTATTCGCTCTATCGATGAACTCGATCTAACGATAACGAGAATCATTTGCATTAGTATTCTCTGATCGGTACCATTCGCGCCACACCAATTAACGCGACGGGAATCGATGATGAAGACTGCTGCTCTGGGGTTTGCCGCGTTGGCCCTTTGCACCGCCAACGCCTATGCCGGCGGAGCCACCAACCTGGGGACGGTGACGGTCGAAGCGGCGCGGGTGGGGAAACCATCCACCGCCCTGCCCTACACCGTCACCATCATCAGCCACGCGGAAATCGAACGGCAGCTCGCCCTCGGCAGCGACCTTGCGGGAATACTCGCCAATGAACTGCCGAGCTACAGCCCCAGCCGCCAGAAGCTGACCGGCTTCGGCGAAACCCTGCGCGGGCGCAATCCGCTGTTCATGATCGATGGCGTACCGCAGTCCAACCCGTTGCGCGACGGGTCGCGTGACGGCTACACGATCGATCCGGAAATGATCGAGCGAATCGAAGTTATCCATGGCGCGACCGCCATTCAGGGTACCGGCGCGACCGGCGGCATTATCAACATCGTGACTCGCTCCGCCGAGGCCGGCCAGCCGCCAGAAACACGTTATGCCGTGCAGGCCGAAATCAACGACGGTCTCGAAGGCGACAGCGTCGGTACGCGGATTCACCTGCAGCACGCGGCCAGCGACGGCAATTTCTACTATCTCGTCGGTGCCAGCGCGATGAAAACCGGCCTCTACTACGACGCCCGGGACCGCCCGATCGCGGTGGACAACGCCCAGGGCGACACGATGGACGGGCGCAGTTACGATGGGTTCGCCAAACTCGGTTATCGCTTCGGCGCGCAACGGCTGCAATTCGAATACAACCGCTTCCGGTTCGCGAGTGACGGCGACTACGTTGTCAGGCCCGGCAACCGCGCGATCGGACTGCCGGCGACCTCGGTGCCCGGCGAGGTGCGCGGCGAACCGGCCGTGAACGACGTGACGACGGTGTCGCTCGACTACAGCCACACGCGGCTCGGACCCGGGCGCCTTGACTGGCAGATCTTCAGCCAGTCATTTGCGGCAACCTATGGCGGCGGCACTTATGATGTGTTTCAGGATTCATCTATCGCACCGGTCGTATTCGACCAGTCGCGCAACGAGTCGGACAAGCTCGGCAGCAAAATCACCTATAACCTGCCCGAGCTGACAGAGCATTTTGGCCTCACCATCGGCTTGGACTGGCTGCGCGATACAACCGAGCAGGCACTGGTACAGACCGGCCGCCTGTGGGTACCGGAGACTATCTACGTCAACACCGCGCCGTTCGCACAACTCAGCTGGGATCTCGGCGCACTGGACCTTACCGCGGGCGCACGATGCGAGCATGCCAGTCTCGACGTCGCGACGTTCCGCACTCTCGCCGCCTACCACAACACGTTGGTTCGAGGCGGCAACCCCGCGTTCAGCAAAACGCTGACGAACATCGGCGCCAACTGGAAACTTAACGGCCGCTGGACGCTGTTTGCCAGCGTGTCGGAAGGCTTCAACATGCCGGACGTGGGGCGCGTGCTGCGCGCCGTGTCGACGCCCGGCCTCAATGTCGATCGCTTCCTCAACCTGCAACCGATCGTCGTGAACGATCGCGAAATCGGCACGCAATTTCGCGCGGCGACGGCCGACTTTCGCATCAGCCACTTTGAATCCGACTCCGACCTGGGCGCGCGGCTGGTGCCGGATAACGACGGCATCTTTTCGGTACAGCGTGAAAAGACCGAAATCTCCGGTCTCGAATTTTCCGGCCATTACTATGTCGGGCAAGCGAGCGAATTCGGCCTTGAGTACGCCCATTTAAACGGCCGCTTTGACTCGGATGGCGACGGCCGCGTCGATTCCGACCTCGGCGGCATCAACATCGCGCCCGACCGAGCCAACCTGTACTGGCGACAGGACTGGTCGGCCGCATGGATGACCCGCCTGCAACTCAATTACCTGTTCGACCGGAAGTTTGATACCCGGGACGTGCAAACCGGCCACTTCGACGGCTACATGACCGTCGATCTGGTGACGGCGTGGCGTCTCGGCGACGGGAATGCCTTGCAGGTCGGCATCCGGAATCTGCTTGACAGGCAGTACATCACCTACTATTCGCAGGTGTATCCGTACGCGGGTGATGATGGTTACTTCGCCGGCCGCGGACGGATGCTGGTCATCACCTGGCGCGGCGGGTTCTGAACTTGCGATTCATCGCGCGGCTGCACCGCTGGCTCGGTCTCAGCATCGGCATCGTCTTTGTCCTGATCGGATTGTCAGGCAGTGTGCTGGTGTACGCACCGTCGATCGTGCGCTTCCTGTACCCGGTACTGGAACGACCGCTACCCGCGAACTGGCGCGATTTCAGGCCGCGAGTGTTCGAAAGTATTGCCGCGCAATACACACCGGGCGAGGTGCTGGTAGTACGTTTTCCCGGCACCGAATATCCTGCGTATCAACTTTATCTGCGTGATGGCGCGCAGGAATTTCGCGATGTGCTGAGCGGGCGGCGGCTGCTCCACCGCGGCCCGCTCGACGATATCGTCATCATCGCCCGAACCTTTCATACGGAGTTGTTTGGCGGAGCAACCGGCGAACAGGTGCTGGGCTGGCTCGGGTTCGCCATGCTCGCCTTGCTGGCGGGCGGACTGTGGACATGGCTGCCCCGCCGCACGCACTGGCGCCATGTGCTCCGCCGGCCGCGGATACGCCGGGTGCACCCGCAACTCACGTGGTGGCACAAGACGCTCGGAGTCGTCATCGTCGGACCGCTGCTGCTCGTCACGCTCACCGGCACCGCACTTATTTTTTACGCACCCGCCCAGGCGCTGTTGACGACCGCGCTGGGAGGTAAACCCCCTGCCCCGCCGTCGCATGTTGTCCCACCTCGTGCGGCCTCGACCGACTGGCCCGCGGTCTTCAATACGCTTGACCGGACGCTGCCCGCCGGGCGCACTGTCTTTTTCTATCCGCCACAGGGCGACCAACCGCTGCTGTTCCGCAAGCAAATGCCGGGCGAACTGCACCCGAACGGCCGCAGCTACATTGCGCTGACGCGAATTGGCAAATTGCTCTTCGCGAATGACGCGAGCCGCGCCGCGGCGGGCATGCAAGCTGCAAACGCGATCTACCCGTTGCACAGCGGTCGGCTTGATCTCGCCTGGTATCGCGCGCTGATCGCGCTGCTGGGCGTCATGCCCCTGCTGTTTTTTGCCAGCGGACTGTGCATGTGGCGACTCCGCAACCGTGCGGCCGGGCGACGGTCACCCTGACAGCCGCTGTTGCCCAGGCAGCGCATTCGGATTATGCTCTTGGGCCGCCATGGCAAGATCGCTGCAACAATCTTCGCAGGATGCGTTGCCTCCCCGTCGACCGACATTGTCGAAGGCGGCGAGCGTGCCGCTGTGGCGCAAGTGCCTGTTGCTCGTCGCACTGGTGTCTGCGATCGGCCTGTATTCCGATGCTGTCACACACCATCACCAGACGCTGGCGCAGGAGATGGGTTGCCCCATCTGCCATGTCGTCGGCCATAATGCGCTTACGTCCTTCACGCCGTCCGTAGCGCTGCCGGCCCGGACTCTCAGCTGGTTTCGCTCAAGCCTGCCCAATGCGGGCACCGATGGATTCCGGCAGTTTTTCAATCCAGCCCATCGCTCCCGAGCTCCACCTTTTTCCGCTCCCAAGTTCGTTTGACCTAACCCGGCCTGCGGGCGCCGGCACGCCGGTGCCCAGCCAAGCCGCGTGTACAGCGCACGTGTGTGCGCAAGGCTTTGGAGCACAACATGAATTCCGGCAGATCATCCGCCGCCCGGACCAGTAACACAGGATGGGCCGCCGTTTCGCGCCGCGCGGTTCGGCCGATGCAATGAAAGCGCTGTCGCTCGCCACACCGCTGGCGGGGCTGCTGCTGGCGGCCTGTGCCGTCGGACCCGACTTTCAGAAGCCGGCGGCGCCGGTTGTCAGCGGCTATACCGCGCATCCACCGTCAACGACGGCCGCCACCGCCAACGTCGCCGGCGGCAGCGCACAACGGTTCGTCAAAGGCAGTGATATCCCCGGCGAATGGTGGACGCTGTTTCATTCCAGGCCGCTCGACGCACTGATCAAGCAGGCGCTCGCGAACAATCCCGACCTCAAGGCGGCACAGGCCGCACTGGCGGCTGCAAAGGAAGATGTTCTGGCGCAGCGCGGCACCTATTACCCAAGCATCTCGGGCAGCCTGGGCGCGAATCGGGCGCACGATCCGTCCGCTGCGCTCGCGCCCGTTCCGAGTAACAACGCCTTCCAGTACAACCTGTTCACCGCACAGATCGATGTCTCGTACGTGCCGGACGTTTTCGGTCTGAACCGCCGCACCGTCGAATCGCTGCAGGCGCAGGAACAGGCAGTCCGCTTCCAGATGATCGCCACCTACAACACCTTGACGGCCAACGTGGTGGTTGCCGCGATCCAGGAAGCGGCGTTACAGGCACAAATCGACGCCACACGGCAGCTCATCGAGATCGGTAACCACGCGCTGAAAATTGTGAAATATCAATTTTCCAAGGGTTATGCCAGCAAGCTCGATGTCGCGTCGCAGGCGGCACAGCTTGCACAAGTGAAGGCCGGCCTGCCGGCACTGGTCAAACAGATGGCCTGGCAACACAACCTGCTGGCGGTTCTCGTCGGCCGCTTTCCGGGGCAGGCGCCGCCGGCCACATTCAAACTCGCCGCGCTGCACCTGCCCGACAAACTGCCGGTAAGCCTGCCCTCCGCGCTGGTCGCGCAACGTCCGGATGTGCGTCAGGCGCAAGCCAACCTGCACGCCGCCAGCGCGCAAGTCGGCATCGCGACGGCGAACCGGCTGCCACAAATTCAATTGACCGGCGACGCCGGCAGCATGGCATTGGCCATCGGCAAGTTGTTCACGACGGGTAGCGGCTTCTGGGGCCTGGCGGCCGCATTGACGGCACCCCTATTCGAAGGTGGCACACTGATGCACCAGCAACGGGCCGCCAGGGCGACTTACATGGAAGCGGCGGCGCAGTACCGCAGCACCGTGCTGACGGCGTTCCAGAACGTCGCCGACACGCTGGCGGCGCTTGAGCAGGACGCGAAGAGCCTCAAGGCGGCGGCCGCCGCCGCGAAGGCCGCACAGACAACGCTGGATTTATCCCAGCGGCAATTCCGCAATGGCTACGCCAGCGAACTTTCCCTGCTGGGTGCCGAACAGGGCTGGCAGCAAGCGCATGCCAGTCTCGTCGAGGCACAGGCCAATCGCTACATCGATACGGTGGCGCTGTTCCAGGCACTGGGCGGCGGCTGGTGGCATCGGCCGAAACTGGCGAAGGATCACGATGAGTAACAAATTATTTCTTGCCGTCCTGGCGACGGCGACGCTCACAACACTGGCCGGCTGTTCGTCCAAAGCGGACCACACCCCCGGGAAAGGATCCGCGATGGCGAGCGACGTGACCCTGACGACGGCACAGCAAAAACATATTCGCCTCTACACCGTCGCGCCGGCGAAATTCCGCAAAACGATCGTGACCACCGGCACCGTCGACTACGACCATGACCACACCACCACGGTGCTCGCGCCTTTTTCGGGACCGGTGGCCAGGGTTCTCGTCTCACTTGGCGACAAGGTCAGCCAGGGGCAGCCGCTGGCACTGGTGAATTCGCCCGACTTCGCCGCGGCAATCGGCGCTTATCGGAAGGCGCTCGCGAGTGCCAGGGCGGCGCGCCACCTTGCCAGTCTCGACCGGGATCTGTTGCAGCATCAGGGTATCTCGCAACGCGAAGAAGCACAGGCGCAAGCGGACGCTATCGGCGCCGAGGCCGATGCCGAAGCCGCCCGGCAGGCGCTTGTCGCATTGCACGTCGACCCGAAAACCATCAAGGCGATTCAGGCGGGCAAGCCGGTCCCGAGTGTGCAAGGTGTCATTCGCGCGCCGATCGCCGGCACCGTGGTGGAAAAGTCGGTCGCGACGGGGCAGCTGCTGCAAGCCGGCACGACAGCCTGTTTCGTGGTCGCCGACCTGTCGCGCGTCTGGGTTGACGCGCAGGTTTTCGGCGCCGACATCGCAGCGGTCGCCCCCGGCGACCCGGCGGACGTGGAAACGGGCCTCGGCTCGAAAAAGCTGAAAGGGAGCGTCACCAACGTATCGGCGCAAGTGGATCCGGCTACCGGCTCGGCGATCGCGCGCGTGGTCGTCAAGAATCCCGGCGACCGACTCAAAAAAGATATGTACGTGCGCGTACTGATTCACAGCCCCAGGCCGATTGACGGCTTGCTGGTCCCGGTGTCGGCCGTTCTGCGCGACGACGAGAATCTGCCGTTTGTGTATGTCGTTCAATCAGATGGCGGTTTTGCGCGGCGGCGCGTCACGCTGGGTTATCGCGACGGCAACCGCTTCGACATCACCGCGGGGCTCGAGCGCGGCGACAGGATTGTGGCGGACGGCGGCATCTTCCTGCGGTTCATCGAAAGCCAATGAGCGTACAACCGGCATCAAACGACATGCAGCCCCGCCAGGTTTCGATCATCAACCGGATCGTCACCTTCTCGCTCGAGCAGCGCCTGCTCATCATTTTGCTGATGCTGATACTTGTCGGCGCGGGCTGGTGGTCGCTCAAGCACCTGCCGATGGATGCCTATCCCGATCTGTCGCCACCGATGGTGGACATCGTTACTCAGTGGCCGGGGCACGCAGCCGAAGAAGTGGAGCGGCTCGTGACGGTGCCGGTTGAACGCGGCATGAGCGGGATTCCGAAGTTGAGTGTCAAGCGCTCGGTCTCACTGTACGGGTTGTCGGACGTCACGCTGACCTTCAGCGACGGCACAGACAACTATTTTGCCCGTCAGCAGGTATTCAATCGGCTGGGCGATCTCGATCTGCCGGCTGGCGTGAGCCCGTCGGTATCGCCGCTGACCGCGCCTTCCGGCCTCATCTACCGGTACGTGCTGCAGAGCCCGGATCGTTCGGCAACGCAACTCAAGACCCTCGAAGACTGGATCATCGAGCCGCAGTACCGGTCGGTGCCGGGCGTGGCGGACGACTCTGGCTTCGGCGGCGGCACGATGCAGTACCAGGTGCTGCTGGACCCGGTCAAAATCGCCGCGATCGGCCTGTCGGTGACACAGGTGGAAGCGGCGCTCGCGGCCAACAACGGCAACGCCGGCGGCGGTTTCTACTCGCAAGGCGGTCAGTTTTATTACGTGCGCGGACTGGGGCGCCTGACAACCCTCAAGGACATCGGCAACGTTGTGCTGGAGGTTCACGACGGCACGCCAGTCCTGGTGAAGGACGTCGGCCGCATCGAGATCGGTACGCCGCCGCGACTCGGCGTGTTTGGCTACAACAAGCAAAACGATGCCGTCGAGGGCGTCATCATGGCGCGCAAAGGCGCGAAGACGCAGGAGGTGTTGAAGCGTGTCGAGGCCAAGACGCGGGAGCTCAACGCGTCGGTCTTGCCGAAGGACGTCAAGATCCACCCCTTCTACGATCTGAGCAACCTGATCGCCGAGACGACGCACGCCGTGGAGCGCAATCTGTGGCGCGGCGTGGCGCTGGTCATCATCGTGCTGATTTTCTTTCTGTACGACTTTCGCGCCGGCCTGATCGTCGGCGTTACCATTCCGCTGGCGCTGCTGTTCGCGTTCTTGTGCCTGAATCTGCAGAACGCTTCGGCCAACCTGTTGTCGATCGGCGCGGTGGATTTCGGCATTCTCGTCGACGGCGCGATCTTCATGGTGGAAAACATCTACCGCCAGATCGCCGCGCACCACGGTACCGACTTTAACGTCAAGGAAGTCATTCGGAATGCGGCCGGCGAAGTGGATCGGCCACTGGTCTACGCGGTCGCGGTCATCGTCGCAAGCTTCCTGCCGATTTACGTGCTGACCGGCCCATCGGGCAAGCTCTTCAAGCCGATGGCTGACACGATGATCTTCGCGCTGGTCGGCTCCTTGATCGTCACCTTGACGCTGCTACCGGTGCTGTGCGCGCTATTCATGCGAAATGGTGTGCGCGAGCGGCGCAATCGCATCCTCGAAGCCGTTCATGCGGCTTACATCCAGGGGTTGGACTTCTGTCTGGCGCGGCCATGGAAAACGACGGCAGTGTCCGCCCTGCTGCTGGCGGGGTCAGTGGCTCTTATCCCGCTCATCGGCGCCGAATTCATGCCGCACCTCGACGAAGGCTCGCTATGGGTGCGCGCGACAATGCCCTATTCCATTTCGTTCGACGAAGCGGCAAAGATTTCACCGCAAATCCGAGCGGTCCTGCATTCGTTTCCCGTCGTCACCGCGGTCGCTTCCGAACTCGGCCGGCCCGACGACGGCACCGATGCCACCGGCTTTTTCAACGATGAATTTTTTGTTGGTCTCAAGCCTTATTCGCAATGGCACGGCCGGTACCACAATAAGACGGAATTGATCCAGGCCATTGGTAAAAAGCTGCAGGCATTTCCCGGCATCGTTTTCAACTTCACGCAGCCGGCGGAGGATGCGGTTGACGAGGCGGAGACGGGCCTCAAAAGCGCGCTTGCCGTCAAGGTTTTCGGGCCGGACCTGAAAACGCTTCAGCAGAAAGGCAGGTCCATCAAACAAGTACTCGAGCATGTTCGCGGTATCACGGACGTCACGCTGGTGCATGAACTGGGGCAACCCAGCCTGAGCATCCGGATCAATCGCGCCCGGATTGCCCGCTATGGTCTGAACGTCGCCGACGTTAACGCATTGATACAAAGCGCGATCGGGGGAGTGGTCGCCACCCAGGTGGTCCAGGGGGAAAAGGAATTCGACCTGGTCGTGCGATTGCAGCAACAGTATCGGAGCAACCCCGAAAAGATAGGCAATATTCCGGTCGCGACACCCGGTGGCCAGCAGATTCCGCTAAAAGAATTGGCGACGATCAGTGTCACCAACGGCGCTTCGTTCATTTATCGAGAGAACAATTCACGCTACATCGGCGTGCAATTTTCGGTGGCGGGGCGCGATCTGGCCGGCGCGGTCGGCGATGCCATTCAGCAGGTGAAACAAAAAGTGAATCTGCCGCCAGGCTACCGCGTGGATTGGGGCGGCGAGTATAAGGAATACACCACATCGCGCGCGCAGATAAATGTCATTCTGCCGCTGACGCTATGCGTGATTTTCCTGCTGTTGTTCGTGCTCTACAGCAATTTCAAGTTCCCGTTCATCACGGTGGCGGGTGTGATCCTGTCGGCGCCCTTCGGCGGCATTCTGGCGCTCTGGATTACCGGCACACCGTTTTCCGTGTCATCCGGCATCGGCTTCATCGTGCTGTTTGGCGTCTCGGTCCTGACTGCGGTGGTGTACATCTCCTGCGTCAACGAGCTGCGCCGCGACGGCATGGCGCTCGACGAGGCCGTTCGCCAGGGGGCGATTCTGCGCCTGCGGCCGATCATGATGACTGCGCTCGTCGCGGCCCTGGGCTTGCTGCCGGCGGCCATCGCCACCGGCGTCGGCACCGATTCGCAGCGGCCGTTTGCGCTGGTCATCGTCAGCGGGATGCTCGCGAGATTGGTGATCGGCATATTCCTGATGCCGGTGCTGTATGCGCTGGTGGCACGCCCGAATGACGTACTGAAGGTGTAGGTTGCAGGACGGAAGCCGGCCCTCAACCGGAAATCCCCTGCAGATTCGCACCCTGGCGAACGAGTTCCTGCTGCACGTCGCGCGCAGGCGTTGCGCGGGGGGCAATGCCGCGGCAGGCGGCAAGCCTCCCACAGACGCCTGCCGCTTGCCCTACTTTCGGAGCGGAAAGTGCGGGTTGCGTTCATTCGGCGGCGCTTCTACGATTTACTCATGAGCGCCGAGGCTGCCAATGACGCCGAGGTCTGCGATGTGCGCGTGCTGCACCAGGACGCGGTCACGCAGACGCGGCGCGCGCTGCCCGACGATACCCTCCTCGCCAACACCGCCGAGCTTTTGAAGCTGCTGTCCGACCCGACGCGCATCCGCGTGCTGAGCGCGCTGCGCGTATGCGAACTGTGCGTCTACGACCTGGCGGCGGTGCTCGGCATGAGCGAGTCGACCGTGTCGCACCAGTTGCGCGTACTGCGCGCGGCGCGGCTGGTGCGGCATCGGAAGGAAGGCCGCCACGTGTTTTACCGGTTGTCCGACGAGCACGTGTTTTCAATTCTCGACGCGGCGCGCGATCACACGCAGGAATAGCCGCTATAGCCCGACAGATGCGCCTTCGCGTCTGAAAATATGAATACCTGCTCATATGAGCGATAATGTAGTAATGCCTCACAGCCACAGCCACGACCGCACCACCGAGAGCCGCCTGTTCTGGGCGATGGTGCTGCTCGGCGTGTTCGTCGCCATCGAGTTTCTTGGCGGCGTCTACGCGAATTCACTGGCGCTGATGGCCGACTCCGGCCACCAGCTCGCCGACACCGCCTCGCTGGCGCTGGCGTGGTACGCGGCGCGGGCGGCGGGCAAACCGGCCACTGCGGAACATTCGTTCGGCTATCATCGCTTCCAGGTGCTCGCCGCGCTGATCAATGGCGGCGTGCTGATCGCGCTGTCGGTGTGGATCGTCATCGAGGCGGTGACGCGTTTCATCGCTCCGGAGGGGGTACGCGGCACACTGATGCTGGTTGTCGCGGTCGTCGGGCTCATCATCAATGTGATCGCGTTCCTGATCCTGAACAGCGGCGACCGCACCAGCCTCAATGTCCGCGCCGCGATCCTGCACGCGGCCAGCGACCTGCTCGGCTTCGCGGGCGCGATTGCCGCGGCGCTGATCATCATGTGGGCCGGCTGGATGTTCGCCGACCCGATCCTGTCGGTAATCGTCGCCGCGCTGATCGTTCGCGGCGCGTGGCGGCTGTGGCGCGAGTCGTGGCACATCCTGATGCAGGGCCGCCCGCCACACATCGATCCGCGCGAGGTGCGCGAGGCGATCCCGCGCGAAGTACCCGAGGTCGCGAATGTCCACCACGTGCACGCCTGGTCGCTGACCGAATCGCAGGCCATGGTGACGTTGCACGCCTGCGTGCCCGGCAATGTCGACCAGGACGAGGTCATCGCCCGCATCCGCGTCTGGCTGGAAAAGCGCTTCGACGTGCACCACAGCACAATCCAGATCGAACACGGCGCGTGCGTCGAGGGGCGCTGCAAGATCAGCAAAGAGGAACACTGAAAGCGGCCGTGTTAGCATCGGCTCATCGGATCATGGAGGACCAAGAATGAAAAGACCCGTCAAGATGATCATCGGCGTTGTGATCGCCATCCTCATCGTCCTCGGCATTATCTTCTGGCTGGTCTGGGCCAGCCGCAACACCATTATCGCGAGCGCGATCGAAAACTACGGGCCCAAGCTGACCGGCACCTCCGTCAGCGTCGGCAAGGTCGACTTGTCGCTCGGCAGCGGGACGGTCGAACTGCATAACCTGACGATCGGCAACCCGCAGGGCTACCAGTCGGACTACGCGCTCAAGCTCAAGGACATCAAGATCGGGCTCGACATTTCGTCGCTGACGAGCAACACCATCGTAATGAACGAAGGCATCGTCGATGGCGCGAGCGTCAACGCCGAATTCCGGAACGGCAAGAGCAACCTGCAGCAGATCATGGACAATCTGCAGCAGTTCATCGGGCCGTCCAAGCCCAACCCGCAACAACCGGCGACGCAGAAGAAGTTCATCGTCAAGACGGCACGCTTCACGAACGGCAAGGCTGCCGTCATGCTCGACAAGGCGAACGTAAATCGCTCGATCAACATTCCTGACATCTCCATCCATGATATCGGCGTCAAGACGAATGGCGTCGATGCGGCCGAGCTCGCGCGCCAGTTACTGCAGCCGATAATCCAACGGGTACTGGACGCGGCGCGTGGCCAGGTGAAGCAAAAGGCGGAAAAGGCTCTGCAAAACAAGGAAGACGAGCTGAAGCAGAAGGCGAAGAAGAAGCTGCAAGACAAGCTCAAGCAGCTCGGTCAGCCGCCAGCCTAGCCAACTGCGAATTCATCAACATTTCCCCTTGACAAGCATCGATTCGCCGTCTACTGTTGATACATCAACAGTTGGACCGGAATGAATCGATATGAATCAAGCCCTGCACGCCAAGCTCGGGCGGCGCGAAAGCCAGATCATGGACATCGTCTATCGCGATGGCGAAGCCACCGCGGAGTCGGTTCGCGAAGCGCTGCCCGCCCCCCAGCCGTCCAATTCGTCAGTCCGCTCGATGCTGCGGCTGCTGGAAGACAAGGGGCATCTCGAGCATCGCCGCGACGGGCGGCGCTTTATCTATCGTCCCAGCGTGCCGGCGAAGCGCGCGCGGCGCTCGGCGCTCAACCATCTCGTGGACACCTTTTTCGGCGGCTCGACGCAAACGGCGGTTGCGACGCTGTTGTCGATGCGCGCATCGAAGCTGTCGGAGGCAGAACTGACCGAATTGTCCGAACTCATCAATCGAGCCAAACATAAGGAGTCAAAGTAACCATGGATACTCAAGCTGCAATATTGGCCGGCGGGCTCCTCGCCGGGATTCTCGCCAAGGGCGCGCTGCTGCTTGCGGTCGCGGCCATGGTGTCCTTCTGCCTGCGCCGCCGCGCGTCGGCGGCCGTGCGCCACGCGGTGTGGCATCTCGCCTTTGTCGGCTTGCTGGTGCTGCCGCTGATCGCGGCGCTCGGACCGACCTTGCCGTTGCCGAGCCTGCATCTGGCGTCGGCACCAGTGTCCATGACACAGGCCGCGCCGTCGCAAGAGGTTGCACCGGTGGCCGCGCGAAGCGCCGATTCGCCGACAATGGCGGACGTAGCGGCAGTTTCTCTGGATAGCGCCGGCCCATCCGCTGACAATCCGACGCCCCGCGTCTGGCTGATCGCCTTGCTGCTGGCGTGGGCGCTCGGCGCCGCGGCACTGCTCGCGCGTCTCGGCTACGGCCTGATGCGGATCGCACGGCTCAGCCGCCGCGCCGACGCCATAGACGACGCGAACTGGCAGGCGCTCGCCGGCGATATCGCGGAGCAGCTGGGCCTGCGCCGCAAGGTCACCCTCCGCTGCCACCGCGATATCGAAATGCCGATGACCTTCGGCGTCCGGCGGCCCGTGATTCTGTTGCCGGCCGGCGCCAACGGTTGGGCCGCCGACAAGCGCCGCCTGGTGCTGCTGCACGAATTGGCACACGTTCGCCGCGGCGACGCGCTGACGCAACTCGTCATGCAGATTGCCCGCGCGCTGCACTGGCCGAATCCGCTGGCCTGGGCAGGCGCGCGCCGCTTCCTGCTGACGCGGGAACAAGCCTGCGACGACCGTGTCATCCGCGCCGGAGCGCAGCCGAGCGATTACGCCGGCCAACTCCTCGAGGTTGCGCGCGGGCTGAGAAGCGCTTCGGCGTTCGCCGCTACGCCGGCGATGGCCGAACCGAGCGAACTCCGGACCCGCATCCAGTCGATCCTCGACGAGCACTGCCGGCGGCGCGGTCTGTCACGGCCGGGCGCGATCACAATGGCCGCGCTTGCGTTCGCAATCGTGCTGCCGCTCGCGGCGCTACGACCCGCCGCGGCTGCCACAGAAACGGCCGCAACGGTACAAAGCAACTCATCGGCTTCCACCGCGCAGCAGCAAGCCGCGGAGCAGCGTGAACGTGCCATGACGGCGGCCCGTGAACGAGCGGAGGCTGAGCACGATAAGGCCCGCGCGAAGGCGGAGGCGCGACGCGAGGTAGCTCTAACGCAGCGGGGATATGCCGTCACGGCGCGTGAAAAGGCTGCCGAAAAGCGCGCGAAGTCAGAGGCGAAACGCGCCGCCGCGCATTACCATCACGCCACCGACCCGCAAACGCAGATTCAGGAGCGTGCCGTCTTTGCGCTGTCGCAACTGCCGGCGAAGCAAAGCGTGCCACGCCTGATCGAGATCGCGAAGTCGAATGGCAACGAGGCCGTTCGGGAAAAAGCGGTGTTTTGGCTGGGACAAATCGGAAGTCCGAAGGCCGCCGCGTTCCTCAACCAACTTATCGCGAGCGACGCGCCGCTCGCATTGCGCGAGAAAGCATTGTTCGGCATTTCGCAGTTACCGAAAAACAGCGTGCCGCTGCTCATCAAGATCGCCAAGCACGGTTCGAATCAGGGCCTGCGTGAAAAAGCGATCTTCTGGCTCGGCCAGAGCCATGATCCGCGCGCGGCGCAGGCACTGATGGATATTGTGCAGGGGCATTCGAAATGAACCGGCTGAAGATCCTTGGCGCAGCGTTCGCACTGCTGCTGGCACTGCCCGGCGCGCTGTTGGCGCAGACCGTCATCCGCTCGCCGGACACCGCACAGCCGCTCGTCGCACGCTGGCAATGGGCGCTGCAAAAGATCGGCAATTCGCAATGCGGTGACGGCTGCTGGATCGGCTACAGCATCGAGCGCCGGATGGACAGCGATTCGTACATCGGCAGCTGGAATACAGCGGCCGCCGCGCAGCCCAGCCTCGGCGAAGTGATTTACGGCAAGCGCATCCTGCCGGGCGCAGTGGCGGCGGACGGCAAAGTATTGAAGCGGGTCGCACTGCTGTTTCAGCTCGACCCGAATACGCACCGCATCGCAGCGATCGAGGTCAGCAATTTGTCCCGGCCGGTCACTTTGCACGCGCCGTTGGTGTGGCTGGGACCGAGTGCCGATGGGCCGAGCCTCGACCTGATCGAAAAGCTTTACGGGCAGACTGGGGCGACCGCCACCCGGAAACACCTGTTGATGGCGATCGGCCTGCACGACACGCGCAAGCTCGTCGTGCCCTTCCTCGGCAAAGTGTTGAACGGACAGGGCGGTGACGAGGTGCGCGGCGCGGCCGCGTTCTGGCTCGGCCAGGGCGGCGCGAGCGCGCTCAAGCTGCTGGCACACGCGGCGCGTCACGATCGATCCGAGGCGGTGCGCGAAAAGGCGGTATTCGCGATCAGCCTGATCGAATCACCGGCGGCCACCGACACGCTGATCGATCTGGCCAGAGGTGCGGGCAATCGTGCGGTTCGCGAGAAGGCCGTGTTCTGGCTTGCCCAACAGGCGTCGAAGAAAGCCGCCGCCGCGCTTATGGGCATTGCGCAAAACGATCGCGATGTCGACGTTCGCAAAAAAGCGGTGTTTGCGTTGTCGCAGTTGCCGGTCGATCAAGGCGTGCCGCGACTGATCACGATCGCGACAACGAGCCGGAACATCGAGGTCCGCAAACAAGCGATTTTCTGGCTTGGCCAGAGCGGCGATCCGCGTGCCGTAGACGTGCTGGCGAAGATCGCGCGGGGAAAGTAGCGGTCAGGCACGCGGCAGTTCAACGGTAAACGTCGCGCCCTCGCCTTCCCCGCTTTCGACCTGCACCGAACCGCCCATCGCCTCGACGATCTTGCGCACGGTCCACAAGCCGAGGCCGAGCCCGCCATAGTGTTTGGCGGGCACCGCCCGCTCAAACCGCTCGAAAATGCGCGCCTGCTCGGCGGGCGCGATGCCGGCGTCATAGTCGCGAACCCACAGCCGCACCCGTGCATCGTCGGCCTCGATACCGATCTCGACCGGCTGGCCGGCACCGTACTTGAGCGCGTTCGACAGCAGCTTGGAAACGATCTGCTCCAGGCGCCCGCGGTCCCAGCGGCCGACAACGGCATCCGGCAGCGACTGGCGGATTTGCGTGTCGTCCCGCCGATCCCGCGACGGGACGTCCGCTACCGCGGCGCGCACGACCTCAACCAGGTCGACTTCTTCCGGGTTCAGCTTGAGACGGCCAGCGGTGATGCGCGAGACGTCCAGCAGGTCTGTCACGAGATCGCCCATCCGCTCGATGCTGCTGGTCAGCTTGACGACTTCGTCCCGGCTGCGCTCGTCGTCCGCCAGCCGCGCGAGGATGTGCGCCTGCAGGCGCATCGCCGTCAGCGGCGTGCGCAGTTCGTGCGATGCGAGCGACAAAAATTCGTCGCGCGCCTCCAGCGTTTCGCGCAACTTTTCGGTTTCGATTTCGTCCCGCGCCGCGGCCCGCCGCAGCCGCGCCATGTCGAGTTGGGTGTGCACGCGGGCGAGCAACTCGCGCGCCGAAAATGGCTTGACGAGGTAGTCGTCGGCGCCGCTTTCAAGTCCTTCCACGGTCGCCTCTTCGCCGGCCCTGGCCGACAGCAGCACGACGGGCACCGCGCGCGTGCGCTCGTCGGCGCGCAGTTCGCGCACCAGCGCGATGCCGTCGAGGCCCGGCATCATCACGTCGGACAAGACGAGGTCGGGCGGCTCGGCACGAATGGCCGCGATCGCGGCCGCACCATCGGCCGCCGTTTCGACGTTGCCGAAATGGCGGCGCAAAATGCCGGCGACGTAGTGGCGCAAGTCCGCGTTGTCGTCGATCAGCAGGATGCGTGCGGCGACCTTGCCGCCCGAGGCTCCGGCTGCGCCCGTCGACAGGGATTCGGAATCGGCATCCCTTGCGTCGGCAGCCGACCAGCGCTGCGCCTCCTCAACGAACGGCGCGACGGCAGCCGACGAAAACGGCCGTGACTGATGCTCGACGTGCTCGGCCGGCAAGTGATCTGTGCCGCCGGGTATGCAGACCGTGAACGTGCTGCCTGCACCAAGCTGGCTCGCGACGGTCACACTACCGCCATGCTGATCCACCAATTCCTTGACCAGCGCCAGGCCGATGCCGGTGCCCTCGTGGCTGCGTCCGTGGGTCGTCTGCACGCGGTGGAACCGATCGAACACGTGCGGCAGTTCTGCTTTCGGAATGCCGACGCCGGTATCGGCGACCGTCAGCACCGCGTCACCGTTCTGCCATGCCAGGCGCACGTCGACACGACCTTCGTGGGTGAACTTGATCGCGTTGGACAGCAGGTTCAGGACCACTTTCTCCCACATTTCCGGATCGACGTAGACCGGCTCCGGCAACGCCGGGCAGTCGACATCCAGCGTCAGCCCGACGCTGTCGGCAGCCGAGCGAAACGCACTGGCGAGATCCGCCGTAAAGGCCGCAAGATCGGTGGGTGCAAATCTGGCGCGCGCCCGGCCGGCTTCCATGCGCGCGAAGCTGAGCAGCGTGTTGACCATCCGCGACAGACGCAACGCATTGCGCCATACCAAGCCAAGCTGTTCCTCGGGAAGGGTCCGCTCTGCACTGGCAAGCGCCCGCTCGATCGGCCCGAGAATCAGGGTCAACGGCGTCCGGAATTCGTGGCTGATATTGTTGAAAAAAACCGTCTTGGCGCGGTCGAGTTCGGCCAGTTGCTCCGCCCGTTCGCGCTCGGCTTCGTGGGCGCGGGCGTTCGCCAGCGCCGCCGTCAGATGTTCGCCCACGAGCTCGAGGAATTCGCGATATTTGCCGTCGAGCATGCGCCGCGGGCTGGTTCCCGCAACCAGCACACCGTAGACGGAGTCGCTACCGCGATGCGCCAGCGGAATTACCATCGCAGTGTGCGCGGGCTCCGGACAAGGCCCTCCCGGCAACGGCCCAAAACGCTCGCAGAGATCGGTCACCACTTCAACAGAATGATCACGCAGCACCGCCGCAAGTGGCCAGCCCGCTGCGTCGTCAAGCGCCGGTTCGATCGGCGCGCCGGGCTCTCCCGCTACGATGCCAGCGGTCGCCGCCAACCGAACCTGCTCGCCGGCATGCTTCAGGTACAGCAACGCAAATGGTACATCGATCGGATTCCGTTCAAACACGTTTGCGGCGGTCTGGCAGACGCTGTCGATTGCCTTGACGCCGGCAGCCTGGCTGACAAGTTCGCTCAAGGTTGTCAGTCGCCGCCCGGCTTCGACCCGCTCCGTAGTTTCGACCGCCGCACAAAAGAGGCCGCCGTTGCCGCCGCAATCGTCACGGATCGGACTGTAACTGAACGTAAACCACGAATTCTCGAGACAGCCACGGCGCTTGAGCGGTACCAGCAAGTCTTCCTGAGCGACCGACTCGCCGCGCAGGACGCGCTCGAACAACGGGCCAATAAGCTCCGGCCACACTTCCCGAAACGCCTCGGCCGTCGGCATACCGAGCGTCGCCGGATGCTTGTCGCCGATCAGCGGCCGGTAGCGATCGTTATAGAAGAAGTGAAAGTCCGGACCCCAGGCGACAACCATCGGAAATTCCGCGGGCAGAATCAGGTTGACGGCGCTGAGCAGCGATTGCGGCCACTTTCGCGGCGGCCCGAGGGCTGACTTCGACCAGTCGGTAGCGCGCATAAGCGCGCCCATTTCGCCGCCGCCAGCGAACAGTTCATCGGGGTCGGACTCGGGTCCAATCCGGGTTCGGGGAGTCGATTCAGCCATTCCTTACTCATCCATAAGCAGGCGTTGATGGTATCAGACAATGAACGGCGCCGCCGTGGCTATCCTCCGGTTTCGCTGTCTACCATCGGCTCCGGCACTGCCGGCTGCCCTTCTTCGTCGCGTAAATAGACGTGGGAGAACGGTTGTATCAGCTCGCACCCCTCATCGAGCGCGATGGATGCGATGGTCAGCAGCACATCCTCCTTGATGCGCGCAAACTCGGCATAGGGCAGGAACGTGGGCTCCGGTGTATTCTGCGGCCACGCGTAAATCTGCAGTTTCAAAGCCGCATCGCCGAAGCTGTCGAAACGAAACACAAAGTAGTTGAGATCGTCACGCTTTGCCAGCACTTCGTTGCCCTTGCGCACAATCGCCTCAACCTTGTCGAAGTCCCGATAACGCAACAGAAGATTTTCCGTAAACGAGCGGTGCTCCAAGCGCGAATGGTTGACCAGGTTGGACGAGTTGAAGTACGAGTTGGGCACGTAAAACGGCTTTCCGTCCCAGCCGATCACGCGGGTGGCCCGCCACCCTATATGCCGCACCGTGCCCGCCAGAGTGGTACCTGGGAGGATGATGTCGTCGCCGATCTTGAAGATCCGGCTGGCGAAGACCGTCAGGCCACCCAGCAGATTCGCGACAAGTGTCTGAGCGGCAAAACCCACCGCGATGCCGGCGGCCCCGCCGAACGCCAGCAGTCCGCCGATCGAGAAGCCGAGCGTCTGCATGATGACGAGCGCGGCGGTGATGAAAATCGCCGCCCGCACGAGTTTGCCGATCGCGTCGGCCGCGGTGGGGTCGAGCACCTCGCCGCGCTTGTGCGCCCGCGCATGCAGATTGTGTTCGGCCTGGCGCGTCACGCGAAGAAAAAACCACGCGACCGCCAGAATCGCGACCACGTTGCGCGCCGGCGGGAACAGCTTCGACAGCATCGTCGCTTCGCCGCCGCGCATGAAAATGCTCGCCGCGACCGTCAGGCCGATGACCCAGACGATCGCGCGCAATGGCGGACCGAGCGCGTCCAGAAACGCATGAGCCCATACGTGCACCGCCGCATCCCTGCGCCGGACATAAATACTCAAGGCCCACTGCAGTGCGCGATTGACGATCAGCACCGCGAGGACGATAAAGAAAACGTAGATGACGCCGGACCAGCGGCTGTAAAAGTCGCCGAGCATTTCAGTCAGTGCGGACGAATCCAAAGGATCACCGTTCGGTTCTGCTTGACTCGACGGCCAATCTCAACATAGAAGCGCGCGCGGCGCAAACGCCGCGATCAAGGGTTTTCTTGATCTAGTTATCGGGTAACTTGCCGCTAGCCGCCCTGATGGCGGGGCTGTTACAAACGCTTGCCGGCTTGCCATCTGTCAATTCGCAGATCGCTGCCGTGTAGACATTGGCGGCGCCGATGATCTGGTTGCTCAGGTCGGATTGACCGGCCTTGAGCTGGCGCCCGACGTTCTGCCAGGACAGGCTTGACAGCAGGTTCGGCATGAACGGCGCCATGTTCTCGACATAGCGCCCGCCGAAGTAAACAAATGGAATCGCACCGGGCACTTTGGTATAGGGCGGGACGTCGAATTGCTGAAAAACAGACTGCTGGGCATCGGTGGGCTTGTTGAGGGCGTGACCCTGCCGATCGGCGGTATCGACGGCCTCGAATTGGATGTAGTCGCTGTTATAGCGCGCGCCGTCGAAGCTGAACGTCACCGTGTCGGCGTAAACGTCCGTGCTGCTGGAGCGCATGTAGCGCAGGCCGTCGAAGTTCCCGAAGCGAAGTAACGCGACCACCAGCGGCCAGCGCAACGCCGCGCAATAGGGGCAGAAGTCGGCGCCGATGTAAAGCACGACAGGTTTTCCGGAGCCGAGCCTCGGGCCGGAAATGGACTGCAGTGAAACCTTCGCCGGCGCGCCCTTTTGCATCAGACTGTGCCGGCTGATCGTGCTCAGTGTCTGCATCAAATTCGCAGTCACCGTCGAACCGACCTTGCTCTTTGAAGTGTCCGTCGCTGTGTTGTTTGGCGAAGTGCCGGCTGCGGAACTGCCCGGCGCGCTGCTCGTCCGATTCGACGAGTTGCAACCGGCGACGGCCGCCGCCAGCAGTACCAGCGCTGTGGCGCCGACAAATCGTTTCAGACCCGATTTCATGCGATGCTGCTCCCTCGTTGCTGTTGTGCCGGGGCCGGAAAGCGGTGCTGCAACAAATGGTTGCGCAGCGCCCATTGGTCTTCCGGCGGTACCTCGGCCAGAAATCGTACCTCGCCGGCGGCGTAACAGGCGACCGGCAGTCCGTCGCGATACAGTACCCGATTTCCCGCCAGCGCCGCGAGCCGGTCGCCGGGCAGGATGATGCCGACCAGGTTGAGCGGATCGGCGGCGGAAATGGAAATCAACTCGCCATGCGGCTTGAGCTTGCGCACTTCGCGCAGCGCGCCGACCGCCTCCGGCAATGCAAATTGTTCGCCGCTCATCCCGGCGACGAAGCGGCCGCCGCGAATTTCGCCGCGCGCCTCAAGGCGCCGGTAGACGTACAGCAGTTCGCGCCACGGCGGCAGCGCCGTTTCCCGTTCGAGCAGCTTGCGGAATACGACGCCGTAGCGCAGCAGCAGCGTCTCGGCGATGTGCTCAAGCGTCTCCGTGTCGAGCTGGCGGTTGTCGTCGTATCGGATTGCCGGGCCATGCGTCAGCGTCCAGCGGCCGGCAGTGTCGAGGCCGCCGATGCCGGCACGCCGCCGACGGCCGCGCGGTGCAAGTCGCGGCCGCCGCTGTGCCGGCTGTACAAGCGCGCGCAAGCCGGCGAAGGTATCGGCCGTCGCCAGCCCCCAGGCGGCGAGTTCGGACAGCGCTTCTTCGACCTGCGTGCGCAGCAGGCCCGTCGTTTCGACGAGGTCGCTGAAGAAGGAGGCGCCATCATGTCGCAAGGCGGATGCCACCGGGCGTGCCGCGGCGGACAGTGGAATCGTGTCGATATCCGGCGCGGGAAACAGCGCCCGCCAGTGCCGGCGATGTGCGCGCGGCAACAACGCGATCGGCGTTGCGCGCACCGGCGCCACCGCGCGTTTGGCCGTGATGCCTTCCGGATCTTCGTGTTGAGCCGCCTTCGGCGGCACGAGCCGCATCCAGGTGACCGCGCCGCTGGCACAGAGCTGGTCGAGCATTACCGACAGATAGCCGCCCACCCGCGCCGGCAGGATATCGCGCTCCCACGCGGCGGCCGGAATCGAATAGCCTTCGAGTTGTTCGATTGCGGCGGCGAGCGCATCCGGGCCTTCGGCGCGCTCATCGATGCCGTGCCAGCGGAACAGGAAGCGCATGAAGTCGGCAGGGCTGACCGGCTCGATTTCGGCGCGCAGTTTTTTGAGCGTGTAGCGGTGGATGCGCGCGAGCAGGCGGCGGTCGCACCATTCGACGGTGTCGGCTGACGTAAATCCGCCGCGTAACGCAAAGCCTTCGGCTTCGAGCGCGGACAGCGCAATGTCGATTTCGGTTTCGGCCACGCCGAGCGGTGCCGCCAGAGCGGCTGCAGTCACGGGCCCCAATCCTTCCAGCCGGCTGCGGATGAGTTCGCGCAGGGCGCTGTCGCGTTCGGCGGCCGCTTCGGTCGGAATGGCCTCAATCTCGGGATTGGCGTCGGCCTCCGGCCATATCTGCCGCAATTCCGCCAGCCGTTCGGCCGCAACCCAGAGTGTGCGGCCATCCAGCGTCAACGCTGTCGCCCGCCAAGCCGATTGCAATTCAGCGAACAACGCCGAAAATGCGACGGCGCCCTCTTCCGCCGTCATGAATCCGAGCACGACCAGCGCGTCGTACAACTCGTCGGCAGTGCGCGCATCCGGCCAGGCTTCTTCGCGCACCCGTGCGATCGCGGCCGGATCGAGCGTGCCGAGTTCGGCGGCGTCCTTGACGTCCATCAGCCCCCGCGACTGCACCGCGAGCGTGCGCCGCTCCTCGGCCGGCGCGTCGTCGAGGAACGCGTAGGGGCGCGCGTTCAATACTTCCTGCGCGAGCGGTGACGGGCTCACCAGGTCGCGCGTCACGACCTTGATCTCGCCGCGCTCCAGCCGGGCGAGCAGCCGCTCCAGGCCCTCGACATCCATGACGTCGTGCAGGCAATCCGCCATCGTCTGGTTGACCAGCGGGTGGTCGGGGATGTCGCGCGCGCCGGCGGCAAGGTTTTCCGCGCAGGCGAGCTGGTCCGGGAAGATCAGCGCCATCAGGTCTTCGGCATCGTTGCGCTGGAACTGCGGCGGCATGCGCTTGCCGTTGCGCATCCGCTTGATCGCGAGCGCCGTCGTCGCGTTCCAGCGCCAGTGCGTCGGGAACATCGGCGCGGCCAGCAGCGCCTGGCTCAGGACGTCGCGCACCGTCCTTGAGTTGAGGTAACGCGCCACGTCTTCGAGTTGAAAGCTGTGCGTCGCGCCGAGAGACAGGACGATCGTGTCTTCGAGGGCGGCCGCCTGCAATTCAAAATTGAACTTGCGGCAGAAACGCTTGCGCAGCGCCAGCCCGAACGCCCGGTTGATGCGCGAGCCGTAGGGAGAATGGATGACCAGGTGCTGGTCGCCGGCTTCGTCGAAGAAACGCTCGAAAACCAGCGTCTCCTGCGTCGGCAGTGCGCCGAGCGCCGCGCGGGCGGCGGCGAGATAATCAATCAGCTGGTCGGCTGCGGCCGGGACAAGCTCAATAATATTACGAGCACATTCGCGCGCACTGTCTTCGTTTTCAGTCAACCATGCGTCCATTCGCGCACGCAGCGCGGATACGGCTGCCGACAGCTCATCCGTCCGCCCCGGCGCCTCGCCGAACCAGAACGGGATATTGGGCGGCTGGCCTTTGGCGTCCTCCACGTACACCTTGCCCTGCCCCACTTTCTGGATCCGGTACGAGGTATTGCCGAGCTGGAAGATATCGCCGGCAATGCTTTCGAACGCGAAATCCTCGTTGAGCGTGCCGACGCGCAGGCCCTCCGGACTCAGCACGACTTCATAATCGAACTGATCCGGGATCACGCCGCCGTTCATCAGCGCGGTCATGCGCGCGCTGCGGCGCGGGCGGAGCATGCCGTTGACTACATCGCGGTGCAGATAGGCGCCGTGGCGGCCGCGGCGGGTCGAGTAGCCTTCGGCCAGCATCCTGACCACCGCGTCGAAGTCGGCGCGGGCCAGGTCGCGATAAGGCCACGCGCGCGCCAGCATCGCGAACAGATCGTCCTCGCGCCATTCGCCGTTGGCGACTTCGGCGACGATCTGCTGCGCGAGCACATCGCGCGGCGCGACCGGAATACGAATCCGATCCAGTTCGTCGCGCCGGACCGCCTCCAGCAGCGCCGCGCATTCGACCAGGTCGTCGCGGCTCAACGGAAACAGACGCCCCTTCGGCGTGCGCCCGATACCGTGGCCGGATCGCCCGACGCGCTGCAAAAACGCGCCGATGGACCGCGGCGTGCCGAGCTGGCAGACGAGATCGACGTCGCCGATGTCGATGCCGAGTTCCAGCGACGCGGTGGCAATCAGCGCCTTGAGCTTGCCGTGCTTGAGGCGCTGCTCGGCGTCCAGGCGATGCTCCTTTGACAGGCTGCCGTGATGGGCGGTTACGGCGTCCTCGCCGAGCCGTTCCGCCAGGTGCCGCGCCGCGCGCTCTGCCAGCCGGCGGGTGTTGACGAAGATCAGTGTGGTGCGGTGCGCGCCGATCAGTTCCGCGAGCCGATCGTAAATCTCGGTCCAGACCTCGTTCGCCATTACCGCCGACAGTGGCGAGCGCGGCACTTCGAGCGCCAAGTCGCGCTCGCGCACGTGGCCGGTATCGACGATCCGGCACGGCTCGCCGCCGGTGAGGAACTGCGCCATCGTTTCGATCGGCTTCTGGGTCGCCGAGAGCCCCACGCGCACCGGCGGCTTGCCGCACAACGCGCTCAGCCTTTCGAGCGACAACGCCAGATGCGCGCCGCGCTTGTTGCCGGCGAGCGCGTGGATTTCATCGACGATGACCGTCCGAACCGTTGCCAGCATCCGGCGGCCGGACTCGGAAGTCAGCAGCAGGTAGAGCGACTCGGGCGTGGTGACGACAATGTGCGGTGGCTTGCGCGCCATCTTCGCCCGTTCGCTGGACGGCGTGTCGCCGGTGCGGACCCAGGCGCGGATGTCTGGGACGTTGGTCGGCTGCAACGTAAGTTCAGGCGATGCGCCTTCGGGCACCCCCGCTCCGCCTTCGAGTTCGCTGCGAATACCTTCAAGCGGCGCTTCGAGGTTGGCGCGGATGTCGTTCGACAGCGCCTTCAATGGCGACACATAGAGCACGCGGGTCTCGGCCGGCAGATCGTGCTCCAGCCCCTCCCGCACCAAGTCATCGATCGCGGCAAGAAATGCCGCCAGTGTCTTGCCCGAGCCGGTGGGCGCGGCGATCAGCGTGTGGCCGTGCGCCTTGATCGCCGGCCACGCCTCGGCCTGCGCCGGTGTCGGCATTCCGAACGCACGCTCGAACCACGCGGCGGTGGCGGGGTGGAAAAAGTTCAGGCTCATTGCCCTATTCTAATGTAGCCAGGCCGCCGCCTTAGGGAGAGTTGCCTTCCTCGGACGCCGCCGGGACATACTGGCGTTCGCCGGTGACAGGGTTGTACCGAACTTCCGTCAGCCGGCCCGTGCCGGGATCGACAAAGCGCTCGCCGGTGGGCTGCCAGTCGCCGCGGTCGCTGACGTTCTTCCGGTAGCGTGAGCGCTCGAAAATCAGGGCGAGCGTCAGAATGGCGCCTTCGGCGAGCACGTACGCGCCAATCGCGATAAGCCCGCTTAGCAGCAGGACAATGCCGGCGAAGATCGACGCAATGCCGATCGCGATCAGGACTTTGCGAAACATGTCAGGTTGCCGACTCCGGCTCCAGGACGACGGCGGTGCCGTAGGCGACGATCTCGCTCATCGTCTGGCCGATTTCGGATGAGTCGAAGCGCATCGCGATAACACCGTTCGCACCCATCGCCGTTGCATTTTCGACCATTCGGTCGAGCGCATGCCGGCGCGCATCTTCCAGCATCTGCGTGTATTCGATGATCTCGCCGCCGACCAGCGAGCGCAGGCCGGCCATGACGTTACCGCCCAGGCCGCGGCTACGCACCACGACGCCGAACACCTGCCCCTCCACTTCCCGCACACGATGCCGGGCGATCGTATCGCTCGTTGCGACAATCATTGTTCGCTCCCATGATGAAGATGCGCTACATCATAGGCCGATTCTCAGCCGCTTGCTTCGGAAACCGCGGGCGGCTCGCTGTCCGTCAGCGCCGCGCTCGTCGCGTCCTCGACGCGCTCCAGCCAGACGAATTCAAGGTCCTTGCGCGCGCGCTCCGGAATGTCTTCGAGGTTCTTCTTGTTGCGCGCGGGCAGGAGCACCGTCTTGATGCCGGCGTTCAACGCGGCGAGCGATTTTTCCTTGACCCCGCCGATCGGCAGCACGAGGCCGCGCAACGTGATCTCGCCGGTCATCGCGACGTCATGGCGCACGGTCTTGCCGGTCAAGAGCGACACCAGCGCCGTGTAGATCGACACGCCGGCGCTCGGCCCGTCCTTCGGAATCGCGCCGGACGGCACGTGGATGTGGATGTCGTTCTTGCTGAACTGCTCGGCGTCAATGCCCAGCTCCTCGGCATGCGCCTTGATCAGGCTCAACGCCGCCTGCGCGCTTTCCTTCATCACGTCGCCGAGCTGGCCGGTCAGCGTCAGCTTGCCGGTGCCCGGCGCGCGGCTCGCCTCGATGAACAGGATGTCGCCACCCACCGGCGTCCACGCCAGCCCGGTCGCGACGCCCGGCACGCTGGTGCGCATTGCGAGTTCGCTTTCGAAGCGCGGCGCGCCGAGGATGCCTTCGAGATCGCCGGCGTCAATGCGGTTGTTCTCCACCTCCTTGCCCTCGGCCACGCGCACCGCGACGTGGCGCACGACCGCGCCGATCTCGCGCTCAAGATTGCGCACGCCGGCCTCGCGCGTGTAGTCGCGCACGATGCGGTTGAGCGCCTCGTCGGTGATCTCGCATTGCTCGGGCGTGAGGCCCGCCGCCTCCAGCCGCCGCCGCACGAGATAGCGCTTGGCGATCTCGACCTTCTCCTCGCTGGTGTAGCCCGGCAGCTCGATCACCTCCATGCGGTCGCGCAACGGGCCCGGAATCTGGTCGAGCACGTTGGCCGTGCCGACGAACATTACCTGGCTCAGGTCGAAGTTGACGCCCAGGTAGTTGTCGCGGAAGGTCGAGTTCTGCTCCGGATCGAGCACTTCGAGCAACGCCGACGACGGATCGCCGTGAAAGCTCGCGCCCAGCTTGTCCATTTCGTCGAGCATGAACAGCGGGTTGCGCGTGCCGGCGCGGCGAATCAATTGGATGATCGTGCCGGGCAGTGCGCCGACGTAGGTGCGCCGATGGCCGCGAATTTCCGCCTCATCGTGGACGCCGCCCAGGCTGCCGCGCACGAACTTGCGCCCCATCGCCCTGGCGATACTCTGGCCGAGCGAGGTCTTGCCGACGCCGGGCGGGCCGACGAAGCACAGGATCGGGCTCTTGCCCTCCGGATTCAGCTTCTGGACCGCGAGGTATTCGAGAATGCGGCGCTTGACCTTGTCCAGGCCGTAATGATCGGCATCGAGGATTTCGCGTGCGCGTGCCATGTCGATGTTGTCCTCGGACAGCTTCGACCACGGCAGTTCCGTCATCCAGTCGAGGTAGGTGCGTACCATCGAATACTCGGCCGATGCCTCGGGAATGCGCTCGAGGCGCTTCAATTCGCCGCGCGCCTCCTCTTCCGCCTCCTCCGGCATGCCCGCCTTCGCGATCGCCTCGTCGATCTCCTGGATCTCGTTGGCCTTGCTGTCCTCTTCGCCCAGCTCCTTCTGTATGCTGCGCAACTGTTCGCGCAGCAGCATCTCGCGCTGGCGCTCGTTCATGCTTTCCTTGGTGCGCTCGTTGAGCTTGTTCGACAGGCGCAGCACCTCGAGCTGATGGTCGAGCAGCTCGCCGACGCGGTCGAGGCGCTTGTCGAGGTCGATCAGTTCGAGGATCTCCTGCTTCTCCTCGGGCTTGATGTTCATGTAGGCGGCGATCGTGTCGGCCAGCAGCGACGGCGAGTCGATCGACTGCACCGCCTGCACCAGCTCGGGTGGCGTCTGCGGCAGCAGTTCCAGCGCCTCGGTCGCGCGCTGCTTCAGGTTGAGCATGCGTGCCTCGATCTCGGTCGGCACCGCATCGCTTTCGCGAATCGCCTCGAAGCGCGTCAGCATGAACGGGTGGCCTTCGAGATAATCGACGATCCGGAATCGTTGCTCGCCCTGGCAGACCAGGTGGTGGGTACCATCGGGCGTCGTGACGTAGCGCAGCACATTGCAGATCGTGCCGATCTTGTACAGCCCGTCCGGCCCCGGGTTCGGGTCCTCGGGATCGCGCTGCATGATCAACCCGACCGGCCGCTCATTGCGGATCGCCTCCTGCGCGGCCTCGGCGGAGCGCTTGCGGCCGATCGCGACCGGCAGCACCAGCCCCGGAAACAGCACCATGCCGCGCACCGGAATCGTGATCAGCACATCCTCCGGCAATTTCCGCGGCGCCACGCCGCGCGCGTCGTCGTTCCTCTCATCCTGATGTTCGTAGATTTCGGCCATGATTCACTGATCCTTCAAGGTGAAACCTGTTGCAAAGCAATGTAAAGGCAGCCGTCGAGCAGCTCGCGGCGCACGATCTCAAATCGACCCGCCGGCAGTGGAATGCGGCGCTCAAAGTGACCGTGCGGGATTTCGAGGCGGCGGAAGACCCCTTCGTGGCTCTCCAACGGCAGACGGCGCTCCCCCCGAATCACGATCGACTCGGATTCCAGCGCGACTTCCACCTGGTTCGCGCCGACCCCGGGCAACGCTGCCAGAACCCACAAGGTCCGGCCGGTTTCATAAATGTCGATGGGCGGTTCCCAGACCGGACGCCGGGCGTGCACCGCAGGACGAAAGAATTGGCGCTGCAGCCGCTCGGCGCGCTCCAGCATCTCGCAGGCTTCCGCCCACATGCGATTTTCCAGATCTCGCGATTCCATGCGATCTACCTCGTAATCCGATACAGCTTAAGATGGGGTTCGAGGGCGGAAATTCAAACCGGAACCTGCTGCACTCAGCTCAAGCCGGTGGCGGATCCAGGCGCATCCGGCGTCACCGGAAAGATGATCGTGCATTCAATGCCGTTCGGGTGAAACTGCAGATCAGAACTTGCGCCCCCGAGCATGTGGGGTACGACCTCGTTGATGACACGCGAACCAAAGCCGCGGCGCGATGGTTGCTCGTTTATTTGCACGCCATCTTCGCGCCAGCGCAGCCGCATCTCGTTCGGCGGCTGGACGGACCATGAAACGTCGATCTTTCCGCCATCGGCAGCGAGAGCGCCGTACTTGACGGCGTTGGTCGCGAGCTCGTGTACAGCGACGGCCAGTGCCTGGACAACCTTTCGCGGCAACGGCTGATCGGCTCCCCGGAGGCTCAGTCGGTCGCCGGGTTCGCAGCCATGCGCCTCCAGTTCCTGGATCAGGATATCCCGGATGCCGACAAGGTCCGTTTGGTCCCGGGTCAGAAGAGTCTGGGCGCGCGCGAGCGCGCTGAGCCGCTTGTCGAACGCGGCGGCGAACTCGTCCAGGTCAGCGCTGTATGCACGGGTCACTGTGGCCAGCGCGCGGATGTTGGCGATCATGTTGCCAACGCGGTGTTGAAGCTCGCGCAGCAGCATCCGGCGCGTTGTCGCCGCTTCAGCAAGCTTGCGGTGCTTGCCGATACGTTCAATGGCAAAAGCCAGCAGGTTGGCGTAGGTGCGCAGGAAATCGATGTCGTCCTGGTCAAAATTCCGATGCCTGGGCGAATCGACTTCAAGAACACCCCATGCTTCGCCTTCGCCGCGAATGACGACGTTGACCATGCTGCTGATACGATGCTCCCGAAGCAGGTCCGGAATCGCGAAGCGCCTTTCGTTTTCAACGTCGTTCGAAATAACCGGCTCGCACGTTTGCAATGCGTAGCCGGCCGGCGAGTCGGAATGCGCACCCAGGGTTGCATGACCAACGACTCCCGGGTTCCAGTTGATGCCGGCACGTACCAGCAGCGAATCGCCATCCGGCAGCAGTTCAAGCACCTTGACGAGCCGGACGTCAAGCGCCTCCGAAACAAGCCGGCACGCCTCTTCCAACAGCGCGTCCAGGTCGTCCGAACGCAGCGCGTCTGTACCGAAATCTGCGAGAGCAGCGCGTTGCTTGCGAAGATTGTCCAACTTCGACTCGGTTGAACCTTCGCCGCCATCCATAGCCGTTCCCTCACACGTCGACAAATCAAAAAGTGTACTGTGAGTCGGCGCCTCCCACCAGCCCTGTTGCTGCCAGCGCCGTACAGCAACAATGGTCAGAGTTTTTCTGCCGCCCTCTTGAAATCATCTTCAATAACCCTAGATTCCTCGTCGTTCAGAGCCGGCCAGCCGGGCTCGGTCCCTGCGGCCGGGATTGGTAACCAACACCCAGGAGGTAACAACAATGGCTGTCACTGAACTGATGCCGTGGAATCGCAGTCGTCGCCTTCCGGTGCAGCGCGTCGATACGCTGCAAGGCGGCAGGGATCCCTTCGTCTCGCTTTATCACGAGATGAACCGTCTGTTCGACGACGTCTGGAATGGCTTCGGCCTCGCGTCGCCTGGTTACAACCATCCCGCGGCGCCGAGCGTTGACCTCATCGAGACGGAGGAGGACTTCCGTCTCAGCGTCGAACTGCCGGGCGTGGACGGCAAGGACATCGAGGTCCTGCTTACGGACGACGCGCTGACGATTCGCGGCGAGAAGAAGATGGAGGACGAAGGCCGCGAGCGGCGCTTCAGCGAACGCTTCTACGGCAGGTTCGAACGCAAAATTGCGCTGCCCGATGAAGTGGAGGCCGACAAGGTCGAGGCTTCGTTCAGGAACGGCGTCCTCACCGTGAAGTTGCCTCGCAGCGCGAAAGCGCAGGAGAAGGTGCGGCGTATCCCGTTGCAGGCTGCGTAGCCTGCACGAGGGCGCTTAAATTCTCCTGCAGGAGCCGGGTGCCCGCGGGCGTCCGGCTCCTTTTCAAGTCCATGTCGACCAGTAGTCTCTGCGAGCGTGTCGTATATACTACGCGCCAATGCGCCCCACCCTCCTCTCTCTGGTCGCCCTGCCTCTTCTTTTCGCGCACTTTCCGGCACTTGCGGCGTCGTGCCCCCCAGCACCCGCCGACCATCCTCCGGCGCGCTGGCGTAATCAGTATGTCTGGCGCGCGCTCGCCGAACGCCATTACACGATCGGCCGAATCCGGATTCATGTCGCGCAGGTTTACGATCTCGCCAAGCCCGGCGGGGACGCGTGGTATTCGCGACTGGCCGATGGGCTGCACATCAAGACGCGCCCCGGCGTGGTACGCGATCAACTGCTGTTCCAGTCCGGCGACCCGGTTCGGGCGCCGCTGATTTACCAGACGGAGCGGCGGCTGCGCGGTTACAAGTTTCTGCGCAGGGCGGATATTGTGCCGGTCGCCTGTCACGACGGGCGCGTTGACGTGGATGTGAACGTCAAGGATTCGTGGACGCTGAAGCCGGAGGCGGCCTACGAGCGGATCGGCGGCCAGAACATCGTCAGCTTTCAGCTCAAGGACGAGAATCTGTTCGGCCTCGGCAAGACGATTGCGCTCGGCCATATTCACGGCACGCAGCGCGATGAGAATTACGCGAGCTATTTCGATCCGGCGCTGGCCGGGTCGCGCTGGCAACTGCTGGCAAGCGCCTCGAATTTGAGCGACGGCTACAGCCGCACGCTGTCGGTCAATCGGCCGTTCTTCGCCGACGCGACTGCCTGGTCCGGCGGCGCGAGCTTTCTGACGCAGCAGGTCGATGTCAATTTCTACAACGACGGCAAGCGGGCTTGGGTGGCGTCGGACCAGACGCGGCAGGTGTCGCTGTCCTGGCAGCACCTCGTGGCGTGGGACGGCGTCAGCGGCTTGCGCGCCGGCGTGCGCTATATCGACGAGGCCTGGCGTTACGGGCCGCTGATTCCGCTCGCGCCGACGCTGCGCCCGCGACCGGGTTTGCCGGACCGGCAGTTTCGCGGCTTGCAGGCAACGCTCAATTTCTTTCAGGACCGCTACGCGACGTTTTACAACCTGGCGCAGATCGGCCGGGCGGAGGACTACGACCTCGGCTGGACCGCATCTGCCGCGGCCGGTTTCTTTCCCACCTCGTTCGGCAGCAGCAGCGATGCGTGGCTCGGCGGCCTTGCCGCCACCTACGGCGCACGGCTGCCATGGAATGACGTCGTGTTCGTCAGCGCGGGCGTCGGCGGCCGGCATACGCGCGGCGCCTGGCACGGCGGTTACGGCGATCTCGCCGCGACCTGGTACGACCAGACCTTCGACCGCCAGACGCTGGTCGCGCATGTGACGGCCGACTGGCAACTACGGCCCGATCCCGAAGATCAGCTTTATCTCGGCGGCCTCGCCGGGCTGCGCGGCTATCCAAACTACTTCCGCGCCGGCGAGCGGCGCTGGACGCTGACGCTGGAAGATCGCATCTTCACCACGACAACGTTCCTCAATACGTTCAAGCTCGGCTATGTCGCGTTCCTCGACGCCGGGCAGATCGACCATGTCGACGGGCGCGGCTGGAGCCGCGTATTGAGCAACATCGGCGGCGGCCTGCGCTTCGGCAACGCGCGCGGCGCGTTCGACAACGTCATTTACGTGACGGTGGCGGTGCCGCTGGTGCGGGCGGAGGGGATTTCGTCGTACCAGATCAGTATCGGCGACATCGTCAATTTTTAGGTCGTTAATCGCTAGTCGCTAGTCGCTAGTCGCTAGTCGCTAGTGGTCAGTGGTCAGTGGTCAGTGGTCAGTGGTTAATAGTTAGTGCCAAGTGCTAAGTGCTAAGTGCTCAGGACTAAGTCAAGATAGCGGCACCTTGTCTTATCTCAGTCCTTAGTCCTTAGTCCTCCCAACTTGCCACTAGCCATTTTTCAAGCGCCCCTTGCCCGCCTCGATCTGCTCCGGGGTGGCGTAAAGTACCAGCGTATCGTCCTCGCGCAGCACCGTATCCGGTTCCGGCTGGCGGCCGACGATGTCGTGGCGGCGCAGCGCCGTCACCATCACGCCGATCGCGTCCAGCTTGATGTCCATCAGCGGCCGGCCGATCGCATAGTCGCCATCTTCCAGCGTCACCGTGTCCAACTGGCCGCGAAATGCCTGGCTGCTCGACAGCGGCAGCGCGCCCTGGCCGCGGAACACGTTGCGAAGCAGCGCGTAGCGGTCCGACCGTACCCGCTGGATGCGCCGGAAAATGCGGCTCGCCGGCACGTGCAGCAGCGTCAGCAGATGCTGCACCACCATCAGGCTGGCTTCGAGGGTTTCCGGAATGACTTCCGTCGCGCCCGCTGCCTGCAGCGCTTCCAGGTGGCTGTCGTCACGCGTGCGGACCAGCGTCGGCAGGTCCGGCCGGGCGCGCTTGGCGACATTCAGAATCTGCAGGGCCGTACGCACGTTGGAGTAGCTGATCACCAGCGCGCGGGCGCGCGGCAGACCAGCCGCGCGCAGCACGTCGAGCTTGGTCGCATCGCCGAAGAAGGCCGGGTCGCCGGCGGCACGCGCCGCCTTGATGCGCGACGGGTCGAGATCCAGCGCCACGTACTCGAAGTTTTCCTGTTCGAGAAAGCGCGCCACGTTCTGGCCGACGCGGCCGTAGCCGGCGATGATGATGTGTCCCGCGGCAGCGATTTCATGATGCTCCATCGCCGCTTCCTCGATCTGCTCCTCCTCTTCGACCGGCGTGCGAAACACCAGCGCCGCGAGTCCGCGGTTGAACAGCACGATAATCGGCCCCAGCATCATCGTGATGACGATCACGGCCAGTGCGAACTGCGCCACCTTCGGCGTGGCAACGCCGGTGCTGACGGCGAGCGCCAGCAGCGCGAAACCGAACTCGCCGCCTTCCGATAACACCAACCCGGTGCGCAGCGACGTGATGCTGTCCGCACCCATCAGCTTCGAAATGCCGGCAATCAGGATGGTCTTGAGCACCAGCAACAATGCCGCGGCGACCAATATCCAGACACCTTCGGCGCGCATCACCGCGGGATCGACCAGCATGCCGATCGTGACGAAGAACAGCCCCAGCAAGACGTCTCGGAATGGCCGGATTTCGGCCTCGATCTGGTGGCGGAACTCGGTTTCCGACAGCGACATGCCCACCAGGAACGCGCCCAGCGCGAGAGACAGGCCGAGGTTCTGGGTGATCCATGCGGCCGCGAGCGTGAACAGCAGCACCGCAAGCGTGAACAATTCCGAAGAGCGCGCCGCGGCAACGCGATAGAAGACCGGCCGCAGCAGCCAGCGCCCGGCGATCAGGATCAGGCCGAGCGCGAGAAGGCTCTTGCCGGCCGCCCACGCCAACTGGATGCCAAGCATGCCGGGGGTGCCGTGCGCCAGCTCCGGAATCAGGATCAGGAACGGGATGACGGCGAGATCCTGGAACAGCAGCACGGCGACCGCGCGCTGGCCGTGCACCAGCCCGATTTCGCGCTGGTCCGCCAGTTGCTTGACGACCACGGCGGTCGACGACATTGCGAAGGCCGCGCCCAGCACCAGCGCCATACCCGGCTTGAGTTCGAATGCATAACGGCCGAGCGCCCAGATGATCAGCGTCGTCAGCCCCACCTGCGTGCCGCCCAGCAGCAGCACCGCGCGCCGCATCAGCATCAGGCGCTGCAGCGAAAATTCCAGCCCCAGCGTGAACAGCAGGAATACGACGCCGAATTCGGCCAGCACGCGGGTCTGGTCCCCATTCGGAATCCATGCCAGCACGTGCGGGCCGACCAGCACGCCGGTGAACAGGTAGGCGAGCACTGCCGGCAGCCGCGCGCGCCGCAGCAGCGTGCCGGCGACTACGGCGAGCGCCAGCAGCAGAATGATCAGCAGCAGATTGCTACTGCCTGCAATATGTTCGCTCGTCTCGGGCATGGTGAAATCATAGCATTGGGCGCTGCGGCAGCCCGTCGGTATCTGATGTAGGAGCGGCGCGCCGCGATGCTTGGGCCCAAGTTCAGCGCACCAGATAGCGCGTCAACCTATTGCTGTCGAGCAAAGCCGTCAAACCGGTCGCCAATCCCAGCACGATGAGCGGAAAGGCGAACTCCCATGCGTAGCTGCGGAAATAGGCGTGCAGCGGCCACATTGGTTCCACGAACAAGTAGTGGCAGACGTAAATGCCCAATACGTACCGCGCGCCCATTTTCGCCCACATGCTGCGCGCGCCGAGCCGCGGCCGGCTGAACGCGAACAGCACGAGGCCCATCGCATAAAGCGGCGTAAACACGCCGTAATCAGCGATATTGAGGCTGCCGAACAGAAATGGGATCAGGTGCATTTCGCCGAGGTAGCCGGCCCAGCCAACTACTGCCAACACCACGGCAGTCGTGGATGAAACCCGCCATTCGTGCTGCGCCATCTCCCATCCCAGCGCCACCAGCAACGTGCTCATGAACGGCCCGTTGCGGGAATTGAAGTCGATGGCCAGGCCGAACGGAGCCGTCGCATATGGCCCCATCAGCAGACCGAAAACATAAAATGTCGCGCCGCAAATCAAAAGCGCGTGACGCGAGCGCAGCTGCGCGCAGACGGCGGCAATGCCGAGCGACTGCGTGAGCGACATCAGGAACCACAGATGCGGCTTTCCGCCCTGCAGCGCCCATTCCAGGGGATTCGCGGCAACGTGCCCGAATTTGGCCAGTACGGCATCGAAATAGCCGAGATTGCCGTAGTTGGGCACGATCAGCACCACGGCAAGATAGATCGCCGACCACAGCAGCCAGATGCGCAGCAGACGCCGCCCGTAACCGGCGAAGAGCGGCAGCGGCGCGGCGCCTTCGCGAATTTTCCGGCGAAAAAAATAGCCGGCAAAGATGAAGAAATAGGCTACCGAAACCCGCGCGCTCAGCGCAATGATGTCTTCGACGATTCCAGTAGCACCGCCGTCGAAGACTTCATGCGCAAGCGGGTCGGTATGGACGACGATGACGGCGAAAATCGCCGCGACGCGGAGCAGATCGATGCTGGCGATCCGCCCCGCGCCGCGGTTCCCGGCAACCGTGCCGGTACGGTCTTTCGGTTGCGTCCGTTCGATAGATGGGCCTGACTTCCTTCGACCTGCGGATTTCCGCTATACGATGCGGCTCAGCGGCCGCCAGTCCCGCCGGTCAATTGCACGAATTCCTGCTGCAATTGCGGATCGTTGTTGATCGCTTGCACGACGCGCGTGTATTCCTTCATCGTGAAGCCATGCTGCTCGATGCTCGCCTTCATCGCCTGTTCTGCATGCGTAGCGATCTTCTGCGCCTGCTGCTTGTCGTCCGCGTGTTGCAGCCTGGCTTGATACTTGTCGCGAATCATGGTCACGGCCTTGTACGTATTGGCAAATTTTTGCAATTCGGCCTGACTGACTGACGACTGAGCCTGGGACTGCATCGCATTGCCGCTGGACTGTGGCGCGGCGACCGCGGTCATTGTCACGCCCAACGCGCAGAGTACAGCGGTAATGGCGATCAATAACGCTTTTCGCATGATGTTCTCCTGTCAAGTTTCAGATGCACCCAAAGTCCAAGCAAATTCGATGCCAACCGGCAGGTTTTTTCTAATGGCCCAATAAACAACGGCTTGCGATTCAGGGTGATTGCTTGCGCGCGCACCAAGTGTATATTCTTGACACATGTTTCATTTATGGCAGCGTCCGAGCTTACGGATGTCGCTTCTGGCGAGCGTCGTCGTGCCGCTGGCGCTACTGAGCGCGACGGCGGTGTACCTGAGCCTGGGTTTTGTCGAACACGGCATCGAACGGCGTATGCAGGAGGACGTTCAACTGGTGGCGCGGGCAATCCGCCTGCCGGTCAGCCAGGGTCTCGCGCACCGCGAGCATGGGCGGATTCAGGAGACGCTGGAGTCCGCCTTCAGCATTCCCAAGGTCTATGGTGCCTACGTCTATGACATGCATGGCAGGCGTTTGGCGGCGGCGGGCAGTGTCCGCCCCGCGCACGCCGGCCGGCACATGCTGCGGCTCGCGGCGCAACGGGAGCGCAGCGGCGAATATGACGAGGTGGAAGGTCGCCGGGTGTACTCCTATTTCGTGCCGTTGACCGACAGCGGCAACCGGATTATCGGTCTGCTCCAGGTGACGCGGCGGCGCAGCGATTTCGACGTCACGCTGACACGCCTGCGCATCGGCGCCGGCATCGTCATCCTGTCGATGCTGACGATGATCGCCGGGATCGTGCTCATTGGTCATCAGCGTGCGATCGGTCGTCATCTGGCCGGACTTGCCGGCGTGATGCAGCGGGTACGCGGCGGCGAGCGAGAGCGGCGCGCCGCCACCGCCGGTCCGCGCGAAGTCGCCGCGGTCGCCGATTCGCTTAACACGATGCTTGACAGCATCGCCGCCGCGGAACGCGAACTCGCCGCACGCCGCCAGATCGAGGCCGACCTGTCCGAACGGCTGCGCCAAGCGGAAAAACTGGCGATGCTGGGCCGCTTCGCAGCCGGCGTCGCGCACGAACTGGGGGCACCGCTGAGCGTAATCGACGGCAAGGCGCGACGGCTGTCCCGCAAGGATGCCGCTGCGTCGGCACGGGAACTTGAGACGATTCGTGCCGAGGTCGCACGCGCCGGAGGCGTCATCCGGCAAATCCTGGAATTGGCCCGGCACGGCCCCGCGCGACGCCGGCGCGAGTCCTGCGCGAAACTGGCGCATGACGCAGCGGCGGCGGTGAACGATATCGCTCAAGCAGCCGGAACGGCCATTAACGTACGCGCAGGACCGACAGGCTGCACCGTCGGTGTTGAACCGCTGCGCATCCGGCAGGCATTCGTCAATCTATTGCGCAACGCCGTGCGTGCGACGCCGGGCGGGCGCGTGGAACTGCAATGGGAAAGGGTCGGTGATCGAGTGCAGTTCAGCATCGAGGACGACGGTCCGGGGATTCCACCGGCCTTGCGGGAGCGCGTTTTCGAGCCATTTTTCACCGCGAGCGAATCCGGCGGAACTGGCCTGGGTCTTGCATTGACGCAAAGCATCGTTCTGGATCATGACGGCCGGATCGACGTCGTCGCCTGCCGTTCCGGCGGCGCCTGCTTCCGGATCGATCTGCCCCTGATGGAACCGGTATGAGCAGGCGCGAGCATGTACTGATAGTCGAAGACGACGCATCGTTGAGCGCGCTGATCCGAGAGGAACTGGAGGACGCGGGGTACCGTGTGAAAACCGCCGCCTCGGTCAAAGCAACGCAAGACGCCTTGCACCGGCACCCGCCGGCGCTGGTACTGAGCGACCTCCGGTTGCCGGACGGCGACGGTATGACGCTGCTGCAAACTGCGCGACGCCTCGACCCGCCCCCGGCTTTCGTCATGATCACCGCCTACGGCAGCGTCAATACGGCGGTGCAAGCGCTCAAGGCCGGTGCGGACGATTTCCTGACCAAGCCGCTCGACGTTGACCACCTGCTGGTCAGCATCGGGCGCGCGCTGGAACATCACAGGGCCCGCGCGCAAGTCCGGCACTTCCGCAGTCTGTTGGACGAAAGCGGTTTTCACGGCCTGCTCGGGCACAGCCCGCCGATGCGGACATTGTTCGAACAGATTCGGGTCGTGGCGGAAGCCCAGGGGCCGGTTTTGATCGTCGGCGAAAGCGGCGTCGGCAAGGAACTGGTGGCGCGCGCGCTGCACGCCGAAAGCGCGCGGCGCGACGGCCCGTTCCTCGCCGTGAACTGCGCCAGCATTCCCGGCGAACTGCTGGAAAGCGAATTTTTCGGCCACCGGGCGGGGGCCTTCACCGGTGCCGCGGGCGCGCGGCGCGGCCTGTTCGACCAGGCCGATGCCGGCGTTCTGTTTCTCGACGAAATCGGCGACATGCCCGCGCCGCTGCAGGCTAAGCTGCTGCGCGTGCTGCAGGATGGGCGTATCCGGCCCGTCGGCGGGCGCGAGGATCATCAGGTGGACGTGCGGGTGGTTACGGCGACGCATCGGGATCTGGACGCGCTGCGTTGGGACGGCCGTTTTCGCGAGGACCTCTATTTTCGTCTTGAAGCCTTCATCATCCGCGTGCCGCCGCTGCGCGAAAGAGGCGACGACGTGGACCTGCTCGCCGGGCGCTTTCTGCAGCGTTACGCCGCTGCACTGGGGCGGGATGCTCCCGACATTTCGCCGGCCGTGCTTCAACGGTTCGGAGACTACCCGTTCCCCGGCAACGTGCGTGAACTGCAAAACGCGGTGGAACGCGCCGTGACGTTCTGCCGCGACAGCGAACTTAAGCTTGAACATCTGCCGGCTCGCATGCGCCGGGCAAACGCCGCGCGAGCCGACGCGGAAATGCTGCCGGAGCCGCTGCGGGCCGGTTCCGCGCCGGCGCCGCTGGCTGACGTCACCCGCCGTTACGTGCGGCACGTACTCGATCAGACGCAGGGTAACAAGCGGCGTGCGGCGGCTTTGCTGGGCATCAGCCGCCGCACGCTTTATCGATATCTGGACGAGGAGTAGAAGCTGCCGACCACCGCCACCAGCGCCAGCCGCCGCATCGCCATCATGACCTTCTTCGGCGGGATCGGCGGCGGCGTCGTATTTCCGATCCTGCCGACGCTGGGGATACGCCTCGGCCTGTCGTCGTTGCTGGTCGGCCTGATTCTGGCGGCAAATCGAATTACGCGGCTGGGTTTCAACCCGGTGGTCGGCTCGCTGACCGACCGTTACGGCGGCAAATGGCCCGTCACCGCCGGACTGTTCATCGAAGGGCTGGGGGCGCTGGCCTATGTCGGTGCGCTGCACTTTCCGGCACCCGCGGCCTGGTTCCTGATCGGCCGCGTGATCTGGGGCGTCGGCTCGTCGCTATTGTTCGTCGGCTCTCTGGCGGCCGTGCTGGCGCTGTCGGGACACGGCGACCGCGGGCTCGTCACCGCGCGCGTGCGCAGCGCCATCAGCCTGGGCGTGCCGGGCGGGCTGCTGGTCGGCGGATTACTGGCCGACATCGTTTCCGCCGACGCGGCCTTCGCCACCGCCGCCTGTTTCAGCTTCGCGGCGGCGCTCGGCGCGTTGATCGCCATTCCGAATGTGCGGCCGCCGCCGTCACCGGAGGCGAATGCGCCGCAGCCCGGCTGGCGCGCCATGCTGCGCCAGCCGCTGTTGCGCGCGATCTGGAGTTACAACACGCTGGTGCTGTTCACGGTATCGGGCGTGCTGCTGGCGACGCTGGTGGTGCTGGTCGAGCAGCGCCACTTGTACCTGCCGGGCCTCGGCGCCGAAGGCAGCGCCGGCGTCCTGATGGCGGTGCTGATGATCTGGCGCGCGATCGCCTCGCTCGGCGTCGGCCGCTGGCTCGGCAGTCGCGAGCAACGCACGACGTGGCTGATTCCCACCGCGCTGCTGATCGCGGCGGGCTTCGCGCTGATCGGCTTCGCCGGGTCGCTCTGGCTGATGTTCGTCGGGCTGCTGCTGATCGGCGCGGGCACTGGCGCAATGACCATCCCGCTGCTGGCACTGATGGGCGACAAGGTGCCACGCGCGCGGCGCGGCCGCGCGACGGCGATTTACCAGGTATTCGGGGATGCCGGCGGCAGCGCCGGGCCGATCATCGGCCTGTGGGCCGCGGTGCACTTCGGCTTTTTGCCGGTGTATCTGGCGCTGGCGGGGTTATTTGTCCTAAGTGTGCCGCTGGCGGCGTACCTCAGGCGTGCAGAGTTGTAGGAGCGGCGCTGGCCGCGAATTGAATAATCGCGAGCGACGCTCGCTCCTACAGCGGAAGCAGGCTCAAGCTCTGCCGGACAACAGATCGTCCGGCGAATGATAGTAGTCGCTTTCCTCGGCGAAACGGGCTACGAGCCGCTTGAGCTCAGCGAGGCGGCCTTCGGGCGTGGACAGCGGCGCGCAGTCTTCGCAGCGCGGATCGCCGCACGGCTTGTTGGCAAACAGCCAGTAATGCACCGCCCCGGCAAGCATGCCGTCGGCGATGTCCCACAGGTCGGCTTCGGGATGCGAGTCGGCCATGCCATTGGCAAGCTCGACCGCTTCCTGGGCGGCTGAGTCGTAAAGATTGGATTGCTGGTTCATCACAGGTGGATCGGTTCGAGCCCCCATTATAGCGAATACCCTCCGGCACAAACCATAGTTTTATGGCCTCCGGCGCGGTTTTATTATACAAGTGGTCTTTCTAGGCGATATTCCCGATTTCAGAGTTCGCCTGCCGGTTCCTGGCAAGGCGCGGTGACGCCGGCATGGCCATCCATGTCAAGTTGCCGCAACGCGGCCAGGGGCCGGCAGGCGATCTCCCTTCGGGCGCCCCGGAGAGCCGCCCGTGCTGCGTTGCCGGCCCTCACCGTAGGCGGCTACGCTTTCGGCCCGGCGCCTTGCCCGGACGACTCTCCAGGGCGCTGAAACTCGGGAATATCGCCCTGAAAGACCACAAGGCAAGGAGGCCAAATATGGATACAAGATCGATCTGGCAGGCGCTGTCGCCGCCCGCCGACTTTCCCGCGCTCGAAGAGGATATTGCCGTCGATGTCGCCGTCGTCGGCGGCGGCATTACCGGCGTGACTACGGCGCTGCAGTTGAGCCGTGCGGCCCGGCGTGTCGCGCTGGTCGAGGCGCACGAAATCGGCTGCAGCGCGACCGGCGGATCGACCGGCAACCTGTACGCGACGGTCGACGAGCACCTGTTCCGCATCAAGGAAAAATGGGACGCCGACACGGTGAAGGGCGTGGTCCAGTCGCGGCGGAGCGCGATCGAGACAATCGGCAGGATCGTGCGCGAATACGGCATCGACTGCGGCTTTGGCGCGCGCGACTGGCATCTTTACGCCACCGCCGACGCCTCGGCGGATGCGCGCGATGCGGTCGATCACGAGTACGAGGTCGCGCGCGAAGTGGGCCTGGAGGCGAGCCTGGTCGACCGGCTGCCGCTGCCGTTCGAGATCGACCGCGCGGTCCGAATCCCCGGCCAGGCACAGCTCAACCCGCTCGCCTACGTACGCGGGCTGGCGCGCGGACTGGGCGACCACTGCCGCATCTTCGAGCACACGCCGGCGACCGGCATCGATGCCAAGGCCGGCACGGTGACGACGCCGCGCGGCGCGATCAGCGCGGACGCCATCGTGCTGGCAACGCACACGCCCAAGGGCGTCTTCATGATGCAGACGGCGATGCAGCCGGCACGCGAGTACGGTCTCGCGGCGCGCCTCAAGGCCAATAATTATCCGGAAGGGATTTTCTGGAGCGCCGATACGCCCAAGCACTCGATCCGCTCGTATGCAGCCGGCGGCGAGCGTTACCTGATGGTGATCGGCCTCAAGCACCAGACGGGCAAAGTGCAGCATACCGCCGACTGCTACGAGCAGCTCGAAAGCTTCACGCGCAAGCACTTCGGCATCGCCGATATCGCCTGGCACTGGTCGGCGCAGCATTATCGCGCCGGTGACATGCTGCCCTACATTGGCGAGAGTCCGCGCCACGAGAACCTGTACCTTGCGACCGGCTTCGCCACCGACGGACTCGTGTACGGAACGCTGGCGGCATCGATCATCAGCGACGAAATCGTCGGCCGCGACAGCCGCTGGGGCGACCTGTACAAGCCCAGCCGGTTTACGCCCGGCAAGTCCGCCAAGCAGTTCGTCAAGCAGAACCTGGACGTGATCGCCGAGCTGGCGAAGAAAGTCACCGCGGCGGACGCGGGCGACTGGCTGGATGAAGTGCAACCGGGCGAGGGCCGGCTGATCAAGACCAGCGGCAAAAAGCTCGCGGTGTACCGCGACGAACGGGGCCAAGTGACGGTGCTTGGCGCGACGTGCACGCATCTGGGCTGCGACGTGCACTGGAACGATGCCGAACGCACCTGGGACTGCCCGTGCCACGGCAGTCGCTTCCGGCTCGACGGCAGCGTGATTGAAGGGCCGGCGCTCGAGCCGCTCAAGCCACAGACAATCAGCCCCTATTCATGAACTCCGCAGCAGCTTCAGCACGGCGCGCTCGGCGGGACTGGTGATGGCCTCGCCCGGCTCGACGCCGTTCATGAAGTCGTGCAGCGTGCGCCCGTTCAGGTAACAGTCGATCACGCGCGGATCGATATAGCTTCCCTTCGCAATCGCCGGCGTGTTGCCGAGTCGCTCCGCCACGACACGAATGGCTTCGCGCACGTTGACTTCGGCCTGTTTTTTCGTCTCCGCGACGCCGCAGGCATCCAGCGCCAGCGCGGCCAGTGACGTACCGGCCCAGGTGCGAAAGTCCTTGGCGCTGAAATCCTCGCCCATGATCTCGCGAATGTAAGCATTCAGATCGTCACTCACGACGTCGATCTTGTTGCCCTGCTCGTCGAAGTACTTGAAGATTTTGCGCCCCGGAATGTGGTCGAGTTCCGCGACGATGCGGGCGAGTCGCTTGTCCTCCACGTGCTTTTCCTGCGCCTGGCCGCTTTTGCCGACGTAGCGAAAGATCAGCTCGTCGCCCTCGATCGTGAGGTGCCGGGAACGCAGCGTGGTCAGGCCGTATGACTCGTTTTCCCTGGCGTAGGCGGCATTGCCGGGGCGGAAGTAGGCGGTATCGATCAGCCGCACCATGCACGCCAGCACCTTCTCACGGCTGTTGTCGTGACGGGTGAGATGCTGCCCGGTGATGCGCCGCATCGTCGTCAGCTTCTGCGCAAAGCGGATGATGCGGTCGTATTTTTCGTGGTCGCGGGTCTCGCGCCACGTCGGGTTGTAGATGTACTGCTTGCGCCCGGCGGCGTCACGGCCGGTGGCGTGAATTTTTGCGTCCTTGTCCGGATCGATCTCGACATCCGTCCACGCCGGCGGAATCGCCAGCGACGCGATCCAGCGGCGCATGGCCCGGTCGCGGATGGTTTCGCCATTGGCGCGGCAGTACGTGAAGCCTTTGCCGCAGCGCCGGCGCTTGATCATGCATCTCGTCCTTGAGTTCATACATTCGTTATAATGAGTGACAGGGTCACCCGGAGAATCCTGCCATGCAACTCAAGATTACCACCGTCGGCAATTCAGCCGGCATCGTGCTGCCCAAGGAACTGCTCGCCCGCTTGCGGCTGAAAAAAGGCGACACGGTCTATGTCACTGAAACGCCCGACGGGATCAAGTTGATGCCTTACGATGAGGAGTTCGCTCGCCAGATGGAGGTGGCGGAAGAGGTAATGCGGCGACGCCGGAACCTGCTGCACAAGCTGGCGGAGAATTAACGTGATCGTCTGGTTGAGCAAACCGCTCGTGCTCGCGCTACACGACCGTCAGTTGTCTGAACACGGTGGTACAGCCGGCGTGCGGGATGAGGGCCTGCTTGAATCCGCGCTGGCGCGCCCACAACAGACCTACGCCTACAGTGACCCGACTCCTGATATGGCAACGCTCGCTGCGACGCTGGCATATGGTTTAGCGCGAAACCATCCCTTCGTTGATGGCAACAAGCGTACGGCAGCCGTCGCCTGTGAAACATTCATTGAGCTCAACCGGCTGCGTCTCGTCGCTACCGATGTCGAACTTTTCCCACGTTTTCTGGCGCTGGCTGAAGGACTTCTTGGAATGGAGGAGTTTGCCGAATGGCTTCGCCTGCGAATCACGCCGAACTCGTCCGACCAGATTCACGAGAACAAAAAGTCGTACAAAACGGGCTGAGGGGGAGCCGGGCAGCTCCCCCTCACCCACGTGATCACTTGCGCGGCGCGAGCACCTGCGACAGGTAATCCGGCCGACCCTTGATGCGCACCAGGTGCGCATACTTCAGGCCGCCGTGATAGTCGATCGTGACGGTCTTATAGTCGTTGAAGTTCGTGACCAGCAGCTTGATCGGCGCCTTGTCCGTCTTGGCCTCCTTCACGGCATCCTTGAGCGCATCGGTGCTGAACTTCTTGCCGTTGACGCCCTGGATGACCATGCCCGGGGAAAGGCCGGCCTTGAAGGCGGGGCTGTTCCACAGCACGTCGCGCATCTTGCCATCGTGATCGACGTTGATGCCCAGCGAGTACTCGAGATCGACGTAGTGGAAGCGCCCCTCGAACGCCTTGACGGCGTCGCTCGGCTTGTCGTTATAGACGAGCTTCCAGCCCTCGGCCTCGAACGCCTTCGACAGGTTGCCGTGGCCCATCAAACGCGACTCCAGAAAGTTCGCCCAGTCGTACTTCACGACATTGTTGAGCGAGTTGACCACGTCGTCGAAGTTGTACGTGTTGATGTCCCACGCGCCGTTGTCCATGCCGAAGAACTCGCGCGCCCAGTTGTCGAGGCTCTTCTTGTCGTGCGTCAGATCGCGGATCTTGGCATCCACCGCCAGCCAGATGAGCTGACCGCCGGAGTAATAGTCCTCGCTCATCTGGTAGTTGCGATACGGCAGCGGGGCGCGCTCGGCGATCGTCGGGTCGTTGGTGGTGTCGCGAATCGTGCGCCACTCAAGACCCGGGCGGCCGCGGTCGTAGCGGGCGCCGACGCTCGCCAGCCGCTGCATCGCCTGCTTCTTGCTCCACAGGCCCGAACGCGCCGCCATCACAAAACCGTTGTACTGCGTGAAGCCCTCGTAGACCCACAGCAGGCGATCGCGCATCGGCACGTTGAAGTTCGGCGTCCACAGACCCGCCGGGCGACGATACTTGCCGTCCCACGAGTGGTTGAACTCGTGCGCGAGCAGATCGCGGGATGCCCAGTGCTTGTCCCATTCGGTGAACGCGTCAGGACCGAAACTGTCCTCGCTGGAGCGGTGATGCTCCAGACCGATGCCGCCCAGGTTGTCGCTGAGCGAGATCAGGAAATCGTAATGATTGTAGTGATGCGCGCCGTAGAGCTTGTACATCTGCTCCACGAGGTTGCGGTGCAACTCGATCTCGTGCTTGCTGATCTTCAGATCCTTCGCCGCGTCGGCGAACACGTCCAGATGCACCGGCGCATCGGTACCCTTGGGGGTGATGTTGATGCGCTTGTAGTACTTGCCGGCCAGCATCGGCGAATCGACCAGGTTCTCGAAGTCGATCGTCTTGAAGGTCACATCGTTACCGCTTTGGTGCGCGACCTCGAGCGCCGTCGCGAACTTGAAGGCCTTCGGCAAGGTCACGCTCGGCTGCACGTTAATGTCGCGGCCATAATAGCCGGCCGGATACAGCGCCAGCTTGCTCCACTGCAGGCTGAGCATTTCCGGCGTCATCACCACGCGGCCCTGATCGTGGTTCTGCGGCGACAGAAACTTGAAATCGACGTCCAGCTTGCTCACGCCCTGCGGCACCTGGACCTGGAACGCGTAAACATTCTCCGGCACGCGAATCCAGTGCAGGCGCTTGCCGTTGGCATAAACCATGAGCCCCGCGACCTTGTCGATCGGCCCGCTCGGCTCGTGGTTGCCCGGAATCCACTGCGGATACAGCAGCGTGAAGGTGCCGGCCTTGCTGACCGGAATCACCTCGTGAATGCTGAAGATGCGATGCGCCAGATCGGTGGCATCGACGTGAATCTGTATAGTGCCCGGATACGGAATATCGCGCGGCGCCGGCACATGGAACTTGCGCGGTACCGGCTGCGGCCCCGGACTCGCGAAAACGGGAGCGGTGCCCACGCCCAGACCGGCAACGGCAAGAACGCACGCAGTTAAAGCAGTCTTCATTAATGGTCTCCTGCTATTGGTATAAAGCGCCCGCGATCGCCGGCGCGGCGGAACATAGGGTTTCGCAGAGTACCAGACCGGAAAAACCCCCGCAAAGTTCCGCCAGAAGGCCCGGAAGCCGCCGTTCACAGGTTCAAATCCCGCCCTCGCTACCCTCTTCGCTACCAAGGGCTATTCCTTGCTATAGTTGCTGCTCCGGCAACAGGCAGAGGGGACAAATGGCACAGAGCGGCCAGGCCGAGCAGACGTTTCTCAACGATCTCGACAAGAAACTTTGGACTGCGGCGGCCAAGCTGCGCTCCACGCCGCGCGACTCACTTCAACCGAGCTGACCTCGAAGCTGCACAGCTCCTCGGTGATCCTGGCCATCTTGCGCGTCGACACGCCCTGCACGTACATCTCCGCCAGCGCCAGCTTCAGCGCGCGCTCCGAGCACAACCCTTTGTCCAGGCTTTGCGGACCTTACACTTGACACGGTGACGGCGACCCCGACTGCCGAGCCGGCATTCGCGCCGGCGGCGGAGTCCACTGCCGGTGAAGGCGTTGCCGGCCAAGCCGCCGGCGCTGAGGCGGACAGCGTCATCACGCCTCAAAAGCGCCCGGTTGGCGCGCCACCGCTCTTTGGCAACATCTATACCCCATTCCAGACGACGCCAACTGCGACTGCGTCTTCCTCAAGTTGGTTACAATTGTTTTAATTTTGAGAACGGAGCGACTATCGTCTTAGTTGCCGGAATCTCTGGATCAGACACTGTACGGTCAAGCCAGAGGAGCCGACCTACTTCTGTATATTCAGAAATTCATTCGGCGCTATGTTGGCCTGCCGCAGAATGGCGCGCAGTGTCCCTTCCGGGAGATCGCCGGGATGATTCGGAATGGTGGTGTAGCGGTTAGTTTCGGGATTGAACCAGATTTCGTGGCTCCCGGCTGCCTGCCGATCAAATTGGAAACCGAATCTCTTTAGCCGCCGAACAATGTCCCGATAGCGGAATCCACTCAACCGGCCCATCAGAACCCGACGATGATTGGGTAATCGAACGAGTCGCCGACTGGCTTTAATTGCGGATTGCCATTCCGTTCGGATTGAGCCTCAAGCAGCTTCTTCGCGACATCGCGGGCGATTTCAACCGTTTCGCTGATAGTGCGGCCTTGGGCGACCAGACCGGGAACGTCATCGGAAGTCGCGAGATAAACGCCCTCTGGTAGTTTTTCGACGTGAAGATTAATGACCTGTTCCATAAAGACTTCGCCATCGCGCCAAGGCTGCCGGGGGATAGTGACATGTTATTCTAGCGCAAAATGATTTGGGGGCGCCGGTGATTACCGAAGACCAGCTTGAACAGTTTGCGCTCGACTGGTTCCGAGAAGTCGGCTACCAGCCGCATTCGGCCCCGACATCGCCCCCGATGGCACCGCGTCCGCGCGGGCGGACTACAAGAGCGTCATCCTTAGCGGTTAGTGGATCGCCGAGATTTCTGTGCCGGAGAAGCCGGTTTGGCGTCTTTGCGGCCCATTTCTTTGAAGGGCGCGCGAATTCCCTCGACGGCCGATGATGTAGCAACTGAACGAAGGACGGTTCGCTGGCGCACAGCGGCGTCGCGCATGTAGGGATTAGCGTTGGAAAGCGTGCGACTCACAAGTACATTATACCATTCGGCAGCGGCCACACTCAGCGCAGGTTGCGGTGGAGTCGCCCGATCTCCATGGTCCGCTGCCCACCAATCCCCGCCTCCTTCGCAAACTCCGGCCACCGTGCAACGGCATCCGCTACCTGGTCCACGAACTTGTTCGCGCGTGGCAGCGTAATGCGGAAGCGGTCGGCGACGGTCAGGAGATCGTCCCGGGTGATGTTTTCGCGCTTGCCGTTGATGCTCATCTGGTGGCGGCTGGTCCATTGGCCGCTGGGGTTGTAGGCGAAGTTCAGGTCGAATGCCGGTGACAGCGACCAGCGGCCGCGGCGGTCCATTAAAAACGCTATGTTCTTGGTGTGGTCATCCTGGTTGCGAGCGGCGATGTTGAAGACCATGCGGCGGAATTGTTCTTCGATCGCGTCCTTGCCGAGCTTCAAACGTTCGATGACCTGGAACGCCTGCTCGTAGCCGTGGGCGCCGGCCTGGTTGAAGTCGAGGTGGGCGATGCCGGACAGCGACTGCATGTGCAGGCGGTCGCCGCTGTCGGTGCGATCGAAGCGTTTCGTCATGAAGTGGTGGCGGCCGTTTTCGGCCAGCAGCCGGCACTCCGTCATCTCGATGCCGGCGGCGCGCGCCATGTGGTGGTACGCGTATTCGATCAGGCCGTAGCCCTGAGGGTCGGCGAGAATATCGCGATCGCGGTTGTGGGACACGCCGTCGAATTTGAGCAGCCAATAGCCGAAGCCAGCCGGCGCCGGCACCTGCCCCGAGCGCACTTCGTTGGTGTCCGGGTTCCAGGCGACGATCGCCTTGGCGCGCGCGCCACCGGCCGAGACGCCGACCTGCAGGATGTCTTTCATCGCCTGGCGGCGCTCGTCGCCGTCGTGGCCGAGATCGGCGTGGAAATGTTCGCGCCGCGTGAGGATGCGGCTGGCGAGTTCGACCAGCTCGGCCACGTCGATCGGATGAGCGCCTTCGCGGCGGGCGCGCGCCGGGTGAAACTCGAGCGCGCCCATCGCGCGCCTGCCGATATAAAGCAGCCGGTCGACGGGGGAAAAATCGGCTGGCGAGCGGCCGGTGCGGGCGAGCCAGGCGTCGATAACGGCGTGACCGAACTTGTCCGGTAGCGAGTCGGCCAACAGGCCCGGCAGGCCGTGGAAGGACGCGCGCGCCAGTTCCGGAAACTCGTATATCGCCGGGCCAAGCGGCATCGTCAGCGGCGCGACCTGGATGCCGCTGTCGCGAAACGCGGGCGCATATTCGAACGCGCCGAGTTCGCGGTCCGGATCCCAACTCACAGCGCCGATCTGTGCACCCCAGAGGTGGACTTCGGCTACCGTTCCTCGTCGGGCCATGTCCACTCCGCGGCGGGTTCATCATTATCCCTGGCTTTGCGATAGCCGCTGGCGCGCTCGCGCACATGGCCTCGCGCCTCGGCCAGCGCCATCGGACTGACGCGCGCTTCCGGCACCAGCGCTTCCAAGCGTTCAAGGAGATCGAGCGCGCGCAGGATGCGCACCAGGCTCTGGGTGTCGATGACGAGGCCGTTCTCGGCCTTGTAGATGGTGCGACGGGCGACGCCCGCTTCGCGCGCCACCTGCGCCTGCGTCTGGTTACGGTTGAGGCGGTGACGCGCGAGGCGCTCACCCAGTGACTTTAATACCCGTTCGTCGCTTTCCATAAGCACGCGCGATCGATCACATCATATTGAATAGTGATTCTTAAGGTATTCGATCGCGCGCATAATGTCAATTCGTTTTGCGGCGCGGCGGCGCCGGCGGGTCAATAATCGGCTGCGGGCAACTCGTGTGCGCCCAGCTCAAGCTTGCGCCGGCGCTTGTGCGCATACATCGCGTTGTCGGCCCCCACAACCGCGTCGTGAAGGCTGGTCGATTCGCCATAAGCGGCGGCGCCGACGCTGACGTTAAGGTCCAATTCAGCGCTGATCTCCGGCAGCCGGAGCGGCGGGGCGGCAGCGAGCACGCTCTCGATCCGCGCCAGCGCATCGTCGGCGCCCATTCCCGGCAGCACCATCAGAAATTCGTCTCCACCGAACCGATACAGTTTGTCGCCGCTTCGTAGCTTTGGTTGCACGACCGCCACGAAATATTTCAGCAAGCCGTCACCGCTTTTGTGGCCGTAGTTGTCATTAACTTCCTTCAGGTCGTCGAGATCACATACCAGCACCGTTCCGCCGCCATTGCCGTTAAGCCCGACGCCGTCGTTGAAGGCGCGGCGGTTGAGCACGCGCGTGAGCGAATCGCGCAGCGCCTCTTCCCGAAGCTGTGCGTGCGCGGCGTTCAGCTCCGCATGCGCGGCTTCGGTCTCGCTGCGTACGTCATCGAGCAGCACCAGCACCATGCCGAACGCCAACAGCACGTCGAGTACCAGGTCCGACCAGGCTGCATAGCGCAAGGCCCAGTTGGGGAGGTCGTGCGGCTGCCCTTGTACCCCATTCGCCACGGCGATCCAGTAGAGGCCCCAGAGTATGGCGATCAGGATGAAGATGCACGCGCTCATGACGCCGCCGGTGTTGCGTCGCGGCGCCCGGACGCTCAGCAGCAAATGTGCGCTGCCCAGACTCAAAAGGATAACGGCCGGCGCCTGCGTCACCATCACGCCGGTAATTGACGGATTCAGCCGGAAGCCAATGGCTGCCCACAGGACCGCCGCCCCCAGCAACGGCAGAACCAGCCGATGACCGATCCCGCGCGCATATTCCAGCGTGCCGCAGAACAGCAGCGCAAAAGCCGTCAGCTTGCCTGATTCATAAATGAAATTCGCGGCCGGCAAGGTCGCGGTCTGATCCCAGACCAGCGCGGCGACAGCGGCCGCGACAAGGACCCATGCGTTGGCCCATTTGAGGAAGTAGCGGCGGCCGATGGCGTAGGGTCGCAACAGGAAGAACAGAAGCGCCAGCAACAGGCCGGCCGCGCCCTGGCTGACGAGGCCGATTATTCCAACAAGCCTGGTAGTCTGATCCAATTGCACTAGCGGCCCCGCCCCTGATTCAACGCCAATGCTTTACATATGGCCGGCAATACTGCCCCGCCCTGTCCGGAATTGCAAGTCGGATTCGGGGCTCAGGAATGCAGCAATTCACGCATCAACGGCTTGAGTTCGGCCCGGTCCGGATGGGCCGCGCGGCCGTCGCCGCCGATGACTGCCTTGAGCTGGCCGAGCGCGTGGTCGAAGTTGTCGTTGACGATCACGTAATCGAATTCGTCCCAGTGCGACATGTCGGCTTCGGCATCGCGCAGGCGGCGCGCGATCACGTCTTCGGCATCCGTCTGGCGGCCGCGCAGGCGGCGCTCCAGCTCGGCGCGCGACGGCGGCAGGATAAAGATCGTGACGGCGTCCGGCATGGCCGCGCGCACCTGGCGCGCGCCCTGCCAGTCGATTTCCAGCAGCACGTCAATGCCGGCCGCCAGGCTCGCCTCGACCTGCTCGCGGCCGGTGCCGTAGTGGTAGTCGAACACGCGCGCGTATTCCAGGAAGCGGCCCTCGGCCACCATGCGCGCGAATTCGGCTTCCGAAATAAAGTGATAATCGCGGCCGTCCTGCTCACGCGGGCGCTGCGGTCGCGTGGTGAACGAGACCGAGACCATCAGCCGCGGGTTTTCGGCGACCACCTGGCGCACCAGGCTGGTCTTGCCGGCGCCGGACGGCGCGGCGACCAGATACAGCTTCGCCCGGCGGGCGTCACTCGACATTCTGCACTTGCTCCCGCATCTGCTCGATCAGCACCTTGATTTCGACCGCCGCCTGCGTGGTCTCGGTGTCCTGCGACTTGGAGGCGAGCGTGTTCGCCTCGCGGTTGAATTCCTGCATCAGGAAGTCCAGCCGTCGGCCCACCGGCTCGCTGCGCGTGAGCGCCTTTTCCAGTTCGACGATGTGGCTGTCCAGCCGGTCCAGCTCTTCGGCCACATCGATCCTTTGTGCAGTGTAAACCAGCTCCTGGCTGAGCCGGTCGTCGTCCGGCGTGAGGTTGAGTTCTTCGAGTCGCGTCAGCAACCGGGCGCGCAACTGCTCGCGGACCGCCGGGAGCCGGACACGCACGGCAGCCACGTACTCGCCGATCGCGCCGGCGCGCTCACGCAGCATCGCGTCGATGCGGTCACCCTCGGCGCGGCGGCTGGCGACCAGGTCCTCGAGCGTTGCCGCCAGCAGCTCGGCGGCGGCTGCGGCGAGTTCGTCGACATTCACCGCGGGCTCGCGCACGACCCCCGGCCAGCGCAGCAGGTCCAGCGGATCGAGCGGCGCGACGTTGTCGATCTGCGCCGCCACGCCCTGGGCCGCGGCGGCCACTGCCGCGGCGAGTTCATGATCGACCGTCAGCGCGCCGGCGGCCGCGGCGGTTGCTTCCAGCCGCACGGCGACGTCCACCTTGCCGCGCTTGATCCGCCCGCCGATCTGCCGGCGCAGCTCCGCCTCCAGGCCCCGTAGCGGCTCGGGCAGCCGGAAAGCGGTTTCCAGGTAACGGTGGTTGATCGAACGCAATTCAACCGTCAGCGCGCCCCATGGGCCCCGGCTCTCGCCGCGGGCGTACCCTGTCATACTTTGTATCATTTGGGTGTAATTATCCTAACTGTCGCCGTTCGACGACACAAAAGTGCAACCTGCGTCACCTCTTTGCCGCTGCCGGCGATGTAAGGTTTCGCTCATGTATTCGACTCTGACAGCTCCTGAGTCGAGGCGGAATGGTAAGCTATTCCAGCTCGTGATGGCCACGGTCACGCGAGCGGTTCCGCGCTCGCATCTGCGGCGGGTGGCGCTGACGCGCCGTCCGGCGCTCGGCGGCGGGCGTTTCGTGGGGCATCGGGAGGAACGAGATCGGGTGAATATCGAGACCGCGCAGGCGACCCGGCTCGGCAATCGGCGCGAAAATCAGGACCGCGCCGCGATCCTGATCGGCGATACCCGTGTCCTGCTGATCGTGGCCGACGGCATGGGCGGCCATTCAGACGGCGCGGCAGCTGCGCAAACGGCAGTCGACTCCCTCAGCCGCAGCTTCAAGGCCTTGCGCGGCGGCAAGAGCACCGCGGAATTTCTGGCGGATGCGCTCATTGACGCCCATCGGGCTGTGTACGAGCTGGGTGCGAAACAGCCGATCGCCAAGCGGCCGCGAACGACCTGCACGATCTGCCTCGTGGACGAAGGTGTGGCGCAGTGGGCGCACGTCGGCGACAGCCGCGTGTACTGGCTCCGCGGCGACTCGGTCGCGGCGCGCACCCGCGATCACAGCGCGGTCGAGGCGCTCTACCAGGCCGGCGAGATTTCCGACGACGACATGCAAACCCACCCGTTGCGCAACTACGTCGAAGAATGCCTTGGCGGCGAGCCGTCCGAACCACGTTTCACGATTGCGCAGCCGGTTGAGCTGGGCAGTGGCGACATCATGCTGCTGTGCAGCGATGGCCTGTGGAGCGCGCTGGGCGAAGCCGAGATCATCAAGCAACTGCGCGCCGAGCCGGAACTCGAAAACGCGCTCGAAGCGGTGACGCGCCGCGCCGAGGCCAAGACGCAGCCGGCGAGCGACAACGTCACGGCCGCGGCGCTGCGCTGGGGCGTCTGACTCATACGAGGCGAATTGCGGCCGCCTCGCTAAATCCCGTTATTTCCCCTTCGGTTGCGGATGCGCGTCCTGCCACTCACGAGCCAAATGTTCTGCCTTCGCGATTTGAGGAGCGGTCATCCTGCGCTTTAGTACTGCAAGGCTTTCTTGCCCTTCCGCCTTTGCCAGGATAAACCATTTCGCTGCTTCTACATTATCCTGCGAAACACCTCGGCCCTTGACATACATCACCCCCAAATTGTTCTGCGCGTCTGCATTGCCCTGGTTGGCAGCCATGCGGTACCAATGCGCTGCCTTGCGATAATCTTGCAGCGGCTCGCCACCGTGTTCATAAATCCAGGCGAGGCTCGCTTGGGCAAGTGCATTGCCTTGCTTGGCAGGCTCGAGATACAAGCGCGCAGCCTCAGCATAATTTCGGGCAACTCCCAAGCCTTTAACGAGCAGAATACCGAGATTATTTTTTGCCGGCCAAAAACCCTGTTGGGCGGATTTCCGATACCAGTACGCCGCCTTGGCGTAGCTTTGTGCAACTCCGTCGCCGCGCGCGTAGGCCAGGCCCAAACCGTACTCTCCTCTTACATCCCCTTGCTCAGCAGCTTTTCTAAACCATGCTGCTGACTCGTCATAGTTCAAGGCGACACCTTGACCTGTTGCGAATAGCCATCCGAGATTGGCCTGTGCGCCCGGAACGCCTTTGTTGGCGGCGAGTTTTAGTTCCTCGAGTGCAGATGCATTACTGGCAGCCTCGATGGCGAGATCGTGATAATCAGGTGTACTCGCCAAAGTGATACAAGGCGCCACGAGGCCGGCAATTGTAACTAGCAAAGCAAAAACAAACAGGCTTCTCCGGAGAGCTGGAAACCCTATTCCCGACGATACCGGCGCCATGTTTTGCGTCAGCCTTTTTTCGCCGTGACCGCTGTCACGCCGTCGGATGGGCCGCCCAGTTTGATTTTGGACGCCGCGCCCTCGATAGTCATTCGTATCGCATTGGGAATGGCCCTTTGAACGGCATTTTTCTCGCTATGCGGCTTGAACTGATAATAGCTCTCGAAGCGATACGGCTCAGAGTCAACCTCGAACGTCAGCCAAGTGACTACGACATCGTTGCCCGGCGCGATGTCAGAAGCATAGTATTCGCCTTCGTGCGCGTTGTCGCAGCCGACCTGATGGGCATCGGGACTGTGTTTTACGTCCAGCGGATTGCGAATCAAAATGATTTTTTTGAACACTGAAACGTTGTCGTTGTCTCCGCCGGAGTTAATGATCGCCGCGCCAACGACGCCGCCAATAATGCCCCCTATAATCGCCCCATTAGCAGTTTTTAGCGTATTTGTTCTCTTATTAAAATAGACATCAAATCGCTTCAGCACGACCCGATGATGAACGATGCCCGGCAATGCCTGCGCCAGAATTTCGGCGAACATTTGCGCTTTTGGTGGATGAAATTCATCTGCCGATTCCAAATGAATGCCGTATCGACAACTGTAAATATTTCCCTCACCAAGCATAAACCCCGGATAGTCATCCGGTTTGGTTTCATCCACAACAAATCGCGAACTTGGCGCCGCCAGATCGGACATCCTGACTTCGTGTAACGGTGTGCATCCGTAAATGCTTATGAGGAGCGGGACAGCAAGAGCCAGCTTATGCATTTGACCTTCCCCAACTGTTTTAAAAAACCGATATTTTATGTCATGAGTAGCGTTCCATTGTCAATATACCTCTGAACGGGCACGTCGAGTCCGTTCAGGCAAAGGCCCGCATCAATGCCGCAACATTTGCAGGGCATTTTGTGGAACGCGAGTCGACGATTCGTTAGTGTTTCTCGCGTGACACGAACTTGAAGAACCGACTGGTGTCGCCGCCGGTGGTTTCGTCCTGATATAAAAACGCCAGATCCGATTCTTCGAACTTGTCGAAGAACTCGTCCCAGCCGATTTGCTCCAGCCTCTGATCGTCGCCATCGGCATCCGGGAACTCGATCCTCAGTATGCCCGCCTTTTCGCCTCGCGACTCGGTATCGCGCACCGTCGCCGGCAGCCCGTCGCGCGCTTCAACCCAGTGCTTGATCGTCTCGTGGTCCGTGGTGGTATGGCTTTCGCCGGTCATGGCATCCTCCTTGATTGATGGCCTTCGCGCTCATGTTAGACTGACAGGAAGTACCTAAAAATCAAGCAAGGATGCTCCCCATGTCTGCAAACCCCAAGGAAATCGCGGGCGCTGAGCCGTTGATGCGCGCCGCTGTCCTGGCCTCTCCGGGCCGATTTGAATTCACTGAAATCGAGCGCCCGGTTCCCGGCCCCGGCGAGGTGCGCGTGCGCCTGCAGGGCTGCGGCATTTGCGCGTCGAATCTGCCGGCCTTCGAAGGCCGCGACTGGTTCAACTATCCGCTGCCGCCCGGCGACCTGGGGCACGAAGGCTGGGGCATTGTCGATGCCTGCGGCGAGGGCGTCGACGGGATCGAACCCGGCACCCGCGTCGCCGCGCGCAGCTTCCACGCCTATGCCGAATATGATCTGGCGGACGCCGATGCGGTCGTGCCGTTGCCCGACGCGCTCGACGGGCTGCCGTTTCCGGGCGAAGCGTTCGGCTGCGCGATGAATATATTTCGACGCGCCGATGTTCGCGAGGGCCAGACGGTCGCGGTCGTCGGCGCCGGGTTCCTGGGCTCTCTGGTCACGCGGCTTGCGACGAATGCCGGCGCGCGCGTCATCGCGATTTCACGCTCGCCGTTTTCGCTGGAGCAGGCGCGCGCGATGGGCGCCGCCGAGACCATTCCGATGGAAGACCACTACGCCATCATGGCGGCGGTTGAGCGGCTGACCCGCGGCCGCTGGTGCGACCGGGTGATCGAGGCGACCGGCAAGCAGTGGCCACTCGATCTGGGCGGCGAGTTGACCGGGTTCGGCGGCCGGCTGGTGATCGCGGGCTTTCACCAGGACGGGCCGCGCAACGTCAATATGCAGTTGTGGAACTGGCGCGGCATCGACGTCATTAATGCCCACGAACGCGATCCGGCCGTGGCCGTCGATGGCATGCGTGCCGCCGCGGCGGCGGCCGCTGCCAGCGACTTCGATGCACGCCGGGTCATCACCCACCAGTTCCCGCTGGCGGCGCTGGGCGAGGCGCTCAAGGCCGCACAGACGCGGCCGGCCGGCTTTACCAAGGCTGTCGTGTTGACGGAGGCGCAGTAATGGACGGCGAGGTAGGCATCGCCGCACCCAGCGGCGAGTCCGGGTCGCCGGAGACTTCGGTGCCGCGGCTTGGATTCCTCGGCCTCGGCTGGATCGGCCGGCACCGCATGCGCGCGCTGGCCGACAGCGGCGGCGCGGAAATTGTCGCACTCGCCGACAGCGCACCGGAGTGCCTGGACGAGGCACGCGCCGTCGCGCCGGAGGCGGCCGCCTGCGCGGACTTAGACGCGCTGCTCAGCCAGGACCTGGATGGCATCGTGATCGCGACGCCGAGCGCGCTGCATGCGGCACAGACGATCCAGGCGCTCGACCGCGGCATGGCCGTGTTCTGTCAGAAGCCGCTCGCCCGCTCCGGCGCGGAAACGCGGGAGGTGATCGCCAGCGCCACCGCGAACAACCGGCTGCTGGGGGTCGATTTTTCGTATCGCTACGTGCGCGGCATCCAGCAGATGCGCGAGCGTATTCGCAACGGCGACCTGGGCGACATCTACGCGCTGTCGCTCGTGTTTCACAATGCCTATGGACCGGACAAGCCATGGTTTTACCGCCGCGAGTCGGCGGGCGGCGGTTGCGTTACCGACCTCGGCATCCACCTGGTCGACCTGGCGCGCTGGCTGCTGGATTTCCCGGCGGTTGAGGCCGTTACCAGTCGCTGCTTCGCGGGTGGCCACGAATTGCAGCCTGATACGGACGAGGTCGAGGATTATGCGACCGCGCGACTGGATCTGGCCGGCGGCGTCGGCGTCGATCTCGCCTGCTCGTGGCGGCTGCCGATCGGCCGCGACGCCGACATCCAGGTTGCTGTCTACGGGACGCAGGCAGGTATGGCGCTGAAGAACGTCAACGGCTCGTTCTACGATTTCCGCACCGAGCTTTACCGGGGCACGGCGGTCGAGGTGTTGTGCGAGCCGGCGGACGAAGGCGATTGGGGCGGCCGCGCGATTATTGATTGGGCACGGCGACTGCGGCGGGATGCGAGTTTTGATCCGGCGATCGAGGAGGTTGTCGCCGTCGCCGATACGATCGACGCGATTTACGGCAATTAATGGGCGGGATTTCGATTCCCTCTCCCCCATTGGGGGAGAGGGTCAGGGTGAGGGGCAATCGAATTGCGCCGCAAAGCGGCGCCACCCCTCATCCCAACCTTCTCCCCTTGAAGGGGAGAAGGAGTAAGACTGTGTTAACTTGATCGCATGTCCAAGGAGGGACCTCTGAACGCCATCGCATCCCAAGACAACCCCGAAGCGGCTCCCGAAACGCGCACTTTGGGCTTGGTCGCAGCGCCCGACATGCCCGAGGCCATCGCGACCAGGCTGGCCGCCGAGCTTCCCGCTTTGCTGAAAGAGCATGTGGACGATCGCATCTGCTGGAAAGTACCGGTAGTGAGCGATCCGTTCATTGGCAGCGGCGACGATGAGCCGAAGGTGCTCGATATCGCTCGCGATCACATGCTCGATCAACAGTGGGATGTGGCCGTATCGCTGACCGACGTGCCCGTTTACC
>DASSNE010000023.1:0-53946 GCA_035688265.1 Gammaproteobacteria bacterium | reverse complement strand
GTCGCTGTTCTTCTTGCGGGGTCAGTTTAATTGCTGCGGCAACTCGCATTTCGCTTGTCCTGTTTCGCTCCACTCTCTGACTAAGACAGAACATACGACTTTATGTTCCTTTAATTCTGTCGCAGTACACTAGTTGCTAGTCGCTAGTTGCTAGTCGCTAGTCGCTAGTTGCTAGTCGCTAGTTGCTAGTCGCTAGTCGCTAGGACGGAGTCAACAGTAATCTCTTTTACTCAGCACTAGCTACTAGCGACTAGCTACTATTCCATCTTCCACAAACGGCCGCGCCTTCACTGCGAGGTCCAACGTCTTCAACATTTCGAGCAACTCTTCCATCTTCGCGAGCGGCCACGAGTTCGGCCCGTCGCACAGCGCCTCGTCCGGGTTCGGATGCGTTTCCATGAAAACGCCACTGACGCCGGCGGCGACAGCCGCGCGTGCAAGCAGCGGAATATGCTGCCGCTCGCCGCCGGAACTGGCGCCGAGCCCGCCCGGCAATTGCACCGAGTGCGTGGCATCGAATACTACCGGGCAGCCGGTCGCGCGCATGTCCGCGAGGCCGCGCATATCGACGACAAGGTTGTTGTAGCCGAAGCTGAAGCCGCGTTCGCACAACATGATGTCGTTGTTACCCGTCGCGCGCGCCTTGTCCGCCACATTGGCCATTTCCCACGGCGCCATGAACTGGCCTTTCTTGATGTTCACCGGCTTGCCCTGGCGCGCGACGTTCTGAATGAAGTCGGTCTGCCGGCACAGGAACGCCGGCGTCTGGATGACGTCGACCACTGCCGCGACCTCGTCCACCGGCGTGTATTCGTGTACGTCGGTGAGCACCAGCACGTCGGCCTGTTCGCGCACCTTGGCGAGTATCTTCAGGCCCTTTTCCAGGCCGGGGCCGCGATAGCTTTGACCGGAGCTGCGGTTGGCCTTGTCGAATGACCCCTTGAACACGTAGCCGATGCCGAGCCGCTGCGTAATCTCGGCGAGCGTGCCGGCCACCTCGAGCGCAAGCTGCTCGCTTTCGAGCGTGTCGGGGCCGGCAATCAGGAAGAAGGGCTGGTCGAGTCCGATCTCGAATGTGTCGAGTTTCACGCGCGTGCCGCCTCGCGAACTTCGCCATGCGCGCGATTGCGGGCGGCGCGAATGAAGTTGCTGAACAGCGGGTGACCTTCCCGCGGGCTTGAAGTGAACTCGGGGTGGAACTGGCAGCCGATGAACCAGGGATGATCCGGCAGTTCGACCACCTCGACCAGGCCGTCGACGGAGAAACCCGAGAAAATCATGCCCTTTTTCGTCAGTTGATCGAGGTAGTTGTTGTTGAATTCATAGCGGTGCCGATGCCGCTCGACAATCGTTTCCGCGCCGTAGCAGCGCGCGACGAGCGAGCCGGGCTTCAGCCGGCATTCCTGTGCGCCGAGGCGCATCGTGCCGCCCAGGTTGGACGCCGCGCTACGCTGCTCGAGCGAGCCCCCCTGGTCCAGCCATTCGGTAATCAGCGCGATCACCGGATGCGCCGGCGAGTCGTCGAACTCGGTGCTGTGAGCACCGGCAAGTCCGACCACGTTGCGTGCAAATTCGATGACGGCCACCTGCATCCCGAGGCAGATGCCGAGGTACGGAATCTCATGCTCGCGCGCGTAGCCGGCCGCGAGCACTTTGCCTTCGATGCCGCGATCGCCGAACCCGCCGGGCACCAGGATCGCATCCATGTTCGCCAGGCAGTCGGCGCCCTCCTGCGCGATCCGGTGCGAATCGAAGTAATGAATGTTGACACGCGTGCGCGTCTGGATGCCGGCATGAATCAGCGCTTCGTTGAGCGACATGTAAGCATCGGTCAATTCAATATATTTGCCGACCATTGCGATGTCGACGCTTGTTTCCGGGTGCGCCTTGGCTTCGACGATGCGCCGCCAGCTGTCGAGATCCGCCGGCGGCGCATCGAGCCGGAAATGCTCGCAGACGATCTCGTCGAGCTGCTGCGCGTGCAGCAGCAGCGGAATCTTGTAGATGTCGTCGGCGTCGACCGCCGAAATGACCGAGCGCTCGTTGACGTTGGTGAACAGCGCGATCTTGCGCCGCGAATCTTCCGGCAGCGGCTGCTCGGAGCGGCACAACAGGATGTCCGGCTGAATACCGATCGAGCGCAGCTCCTTGACCGAGTGCTGGGTCGGCTTGGTCTTGATCTCGCCGGAGGTCGCAATGTACGGCACCAGTGTCAGGTGCATGAACAGCGTGCGCTGCCGGCCGAGTTCGATACCGAGCTGGCGGATGGCTTCAAGGAACGGCAGCGATTCGATGTCGCCGACGGTACCGCCGATCTCGACCAGGCAGACGTTGGCGTCGCCGGCACCCTGGCGCACGGATTGCTTGATCTCGTCGGTGATGTGCGGAATCACCTGCACGGTGCCGCCGAGATAGTCGCCACGGCGCTCCTTGCGGATCACGCTTTCGTAAATGCGGCCGGAGGTGAAGTTGTTGTTGCGCCCCATCGTCGTACGGACGAAGCGCTCGTAATGGCCGAGATCGAGGTCGGTTTCGGCGCCGTCTTCGGTGACGAAGACTTCGCCGTGCTGGAACGGGCTCATCGTGCCCGGGTCGACGTTGATGTACGGGTCGAGTTTGACCATCGTCACCTTCAGCCCCCGTGCCTGCAAAATGGCGCCGAGGGAGGCGGACGCGATGCCCTTGCCGAGGGACGACACAACGCCGCCGGTCACGAAGATGAAATGAGTCATCGAGATACCCGATTTTCTGGCTGAGTGGGATGGCGAAAACCGGGAGTACAAGCTAACAGATTGCGGGCTTCGGGACAATGAGCAAATTGTGTTTTAGGGGGTTTGGTGATGGTTGAGTTTGTGGGTTTTAGGCTGTCGCGAGGGGCGGTGATGCGGTGCCTTCTCCCAGGGACGCCGTGAATCCGTCCGTGGAGGCTCTGGGTTCGGCATCCTGCCTCACACAGCCCTGGGAGAAGGCACCGCACCCCCGCCCCGACACGTTGTGGTGAATTCACCCTCTCCCTGACGGAGAAGGAGGGAGAAAGATGGCGCTACTCTTCCGGTCGGAATACAAAAGCGTCGCGAGGCGGTGGGGTAGCTTCTTCCAAAAGTCTCTGAGGACAGGGATGTCCGAGGGAAGCCCCCATGGATGGGTTTACGGCGTCTTTTGGAAGGAGTTACCCCTCCGCCCCCACCACAACCCAATCCCTGCAAATCATTGCGCGCTATGCACCCGAATTGGCGACAGCGGCGGCAAAGCCGGCGTCACGCGACGCGGCGCGAGCGAAAAATCGTGGTACGGCTTGGTGCTGCCCCAGGTTCGGCAGCTGGGACACTGCCAGTAGAGGGTCTTGCCGGCGTAGCCGCACTGGTGGCAGCGATAGCTTGCACCCTCGGCCAGCAGGCGTCGCAATGCCTGCTGCAACGGCGCGAGGTTCTCCGGGTCCAGCGAACAGTCGGCCCGATCCAGAACTGCGCCCAGAATCTCGTGCAGGCCCTGCAGCGCGCTGGACGTACGGACGTAATCGCTGACGCAGCGCTCGGTGGCCGCGGTTGCCAATTCCGGCCGCCGAATTGTCGCTACCGCGAATTCGGCGACCGCATTGGCATTGCCATCCACCAGCGCCTGCACCGTCTGATCCAGGCCGTTCTCCATATTGAGCTGCCGGTAAGCTTCCGCGAGCGGCGGCAGGATTTCGCTGGCAAAGACAATGTCGCTTTCCAGCGCACGCCGAAAGTGTCGCGCAGCCAGCGCGGCCTCGCCCGTTTGCAGCGCCAGCTCGCCCAGCATGATGCCGACGCGGACGTTGTCGCGGTCGAAGGTTTGCGCACGCTTCAGCAGCTTGTGTGCGCCGCGCGAGTCGCCGGCATCGCGGCGTGCGGCGGCCAGTTCGCAAAAGTAGTGCGCCACGATGGCGTTCTGGTTGTCGCCCGTCGCCGCTTCCAGCTTGCGACGCATCGCGACTGCCTGATCCCAGTCCTTTTGCTGCTCGTAAATAGCCACCAGGTGACGCAGTGCGACTTCCATGTGCGGGCGTACGTCGACGAGTTCGAGGAACAGCGTTTCGGCGCGATCGAACAGGCCCGCGCGCATGTAATCCTCGCCCAGTTCGCGCAGCGCCTGATTGCGGTCGCGGCGGTTGAGATTGGGTCGCGCGATCAGGTTCTGGTGCAGGCGAATCGCGCGATCGACTTCGCCGCGGCGGCGGAACAGGCTCGCGAGCGCGAAATGCGTTTCGACGGTTTCCGAATCCACCTCGACCATGCGAATGAATACTTCAATCGCCTTGTCCGGCTGCTCGTTGAGCAGGAAATTCAGCCCCTTGAAGTATTCGACGCGCGGGAACGGCAGGCCGCTGCCGCCGTTGCCGCGGCCGCGCCGGCCCAGCCACCAGCCGACGCCGATCGACACCAGCACCAGTACGAACAGGCCAACTAATTGGTTAATGGGCATCTTGCAGGGGGACTTTGCGAAGGCTGGTGACTTCCGCCTGCGCGTCGCGCGCCGCCTGCCGAAGCTTGCGGTTGGCGCGCCGCAGACGAATCATTTCCAGACTGCAGCCAATAAAGCCGAGCACCAGACCGACTATACACCCGCCGACCGCCACGTAGGAAAGCGGCGCGTGAAGCACGCCCCAGATGTAGTCGACGCTGACCGGGGAGGCGTTTCGCAGCGCGAACAACACCCCGATCACGAAGACGATCAAAACAACTATGGAACTCAGGAACCGCAGCATGGGCAAGCCATCCTCATGGACACATCGTCACGACGGCGAACCGCGCGGCGCTGGTGACGTCGGTCAGCCTGCCGCCGAAGTCTGTGCCCGGACCGGCGACTCCAGCTGCGCGGGCGTCCGGTTGAAGTCGACCCGCTCGCGCAGGTCCTTGCCGGGCTTGAAATGCGGCACGTATTTGCCGGCCAGCGCGACCGCACGGCCGGTTTTCGGGTTACGGCCCATGCGCGGCGGACGGAAATGCAGCGAGAAGCTGCCGAACCCGCGAATTTCGATGCGCCCGCCCCGCGCCAGCGCATTGCTCATCTGATCGATGATCATCCTGACGGCCAGTTCGATATCCTTGGGCGCCAGGTGAGCCTGTTCGCGAGCCATGAACTCGATCAATTCTGATTTAGTCATGAATCGGCCACCCTTTGTCTGAATCCAAAGCCCCGGAACGATCCGCCGGCGCGGCCAAAGCCGGCGCCGGCGGGCTTTAACCGATCAGGCTTCTTCGTCGCCGCCAATCTTTTCCTTGAGCAAGTCCCCCAGCGTGGTCGTCCCCGCCGAAGTCTTGCTGCTGTAGTCGTCGATCGCCTGGGCTTCTTCGTGGAGCTCTTTTGCCTTGATCGAAATATTGATGCTCCGGCTCTTGCGATCGACGGCGATGAACTTCGCTTCGACCGTTTCGCCTTCCTTGAGCACGCTGCGCGCATCTTCGACGCGGTCACGCGACAGTTCGGAGGCACGCAGGTAGCCTTCGATGCCCTCGGCCAGATCGACCACCGCGCCCTTGGCGTCGACCGACTTGACGGTCCCGGTGACGATGCTGCCCTTCGGATGTGCCGCGAGGAAGTTCGACAGCGGGTCCTTCTCGAGCTGCTTCATGCCCAGCGAAATGCGCTCGCGCTCGGGATCGACGGCCAGCACCACGGCTTCGACTTCGTCGCCCTTCTTGAAGTTGCGCACTGCTTCCTCGCCCGGGATGTCCCAGGACAGGTCGGACAGGTGCACCAGCCCGTCGATGCCGCCATCGAGGCCGATGAAGATGCCGAAGTCGGTAATCGACTTGATCGAGCCGACGATCCGGTCACCCTTGTTGTGCATCGCCGCGAACTCGTCCCACGGATTCGCCAGGCACTGCTTCATACCAAGCGAAATGCGGCGGCGGTCGCCGTCGATGTCGAGCACCATGACCTCGACCTCGTCGCCCACCTGGACAACCTTCGCCGGATTGACGTTCTTGTTGGTCCAGTCCATCTCGGAGACATGAACCAGGCCTTCAACGCCCTCCTCGATCTCGACGAAGCAGCCGTATTCGGCCAGGTTCGTGACGCGGCCGAACAGGCGCGAGCCGATCGGATAGCGGCGCGCAATGCCGACCCACGGATCCTCGCCGAGTTGCTTCAAGCCCAGCGACACGCGGTTACGCTCGCGGTCGAACTTGAGCACCTTGACTTCAATTTCGTCGCCGACCTCGACCACTTCCGACGGATGCTTGACGCGCCGCCAGGCCATGTCTGTGATATGCAGCAGACCGTCGATGCCGCCGAGATCGACGAACGCGCCGTAGTCGGTCAGGTTCTTGACGATACCCTTGAGGATCAGGCCTTCCTGCAGGTTTTCGAGCAGCTGTTCGCGCTCGGCACTGTATTCTTCCTCGACCACTGCGCGGCGCGAGACGACGACGTTGTTGCGCCGCTGGTCGAGCTTGATGATCTTGAACTCGAGTTCCTTGCCCTCGAGGTAGGTCGGGTCGCGAACCGGACGGACATCGACCAGCGAACCCGGCAGGAACGCGCGGACTTCCTCGATGTCGACCGTGAAGCCGCCCTTGACCTTGCCGCTGATGTAGCCGTGGACGATTTCCCCGGCCTCGTGGGCTTTCTCCAGCCGCGCCCAGGAACGCGCACGCTTGGCCTTTTCGCGCGACAGGCGGGTCTCGCCGAACCCGTCTTCGACTGCATCAAGCGCGACTTCGACTTCGTCGCCCTCGGCAATATCGACTTCGCCGCTTTCGTTATAGAACTGCTCGACCGGGATTACGCCCTCGGATTTCAGCCCCGCATTGACGATAACCACATCGTCGCCGATCGACATGACGATCGCGTTGATGATGGCGCCCGGCTGCATCTCCTTGTTGGCGATGCTTTCTTCAAACAGTTCAGCAAAAGATTCACTCATTAAAGTCGTCGTCCCGTGCCCTTCGGCAACAATTAACCGCAAATCCGCTCCCGGTTTTACGGGTTACGTCAAAATGAACGCGGACGTCCTGTCCCGTTCTCCATAAAATCCAGTACCTCGGCGACTACGGCATCGATCGACTTGGCCGTGGTATCGATCACGTGCGCATCGGGCGCCGGTGTCAATGGCGAGATGGGGCGCTCGGCATCACGCCGGTCGCGCTCCTCCAAATCTCGCAAAAGGCTGTCAAGGCTAACACTTAACCCTTTCTTATTCAACTGCTTATGACGCCTCTCCGCCCTTTCGAGGGCGCTCGCCGTCAGGAAAATCTTGGCGCCGGCATCGGGGAAAATCACGGTGCCCATGTCGCGGCCGTCGGCGACCAGTCCCGGCGGCTCGCGGAAACGGCGTTGCAGTTCGACCAATGCCGCGCGCACCTCCGGCAGAACCGCGATTTTGGAGGCGGCGTTGCCACAGGATTCGGCCCGCACCGCCGACGTCACATCGTTTCCATTTAACAGAATCCTGCCATCCTCGTCGTCCGGCACGAAGCGGATGTCGAGCGCCGGCGCCAGCGCCGCAATACGCGCCGGCTCCTCCGGATGAATATGCGCTTCGGCTGCCGCGTGGGCCAGAATGCGATACAAGGCGCCGCTGTCGAGGTGGTGCCAGCCGAGCCGTTGCGCGACCAGGCGACTGATGGTGCCTTTGCCGGAACCGCTGGGACCGTCGATGGCGATGACCGGTATCGCCTGACTCATGCGACCTCCTCGATCGCCAGGCCGCCCACCCGGGCAACATGTGCAAAGTCCGGAAAAGAGGTGGCCACATTGTCCACGTCCTCGATTCGCAGCGGCGCATCCGCCCGCAGCGCTGCCATCGCGAACGCCATCGCAATGCGGTGATCACCGCCGCTGTCGATGGTACCGCCGCAGAAACGCCCGACGCCCTCCACCCGCAGCCCATCCGGCAGCACCTCCACAGGCGCCCCCAGCGTCGTCAGCCCGGCCGCAATCGCCGCCAGCCGGTCGCTCTCCTTGACGCGCAGTTCGGCTGCGCCGCTCAACGTGGTTTCGCCATCGGCACAGGCCGCGGCGACCATTAACGCCGGAAATTCGTCGATTGCCAGCGGCACCAGCGCCGGCGGAATGTCGATGCCGTGCAATGGCGCGGCGCGCACATGCAGATCCGCCACCGGCTCATCGCCGTACTGGCGCGGGTTCGCGATGTCGATGCGCGCGCCCATCGAGCGGAGAATTTCGAGCATGCCGGTACGCGTCGGGTTGATGCCGACGCCTTCGAGCCAGACGTCCGATTCGGGCGCGATCGTCGCGCCGACCATCAGGAACGCGGCAGACGACAGGTCGCGCGGCACCTGCACCGCCGCGGCATGAAGCTGGCTTCCGCCGCGCACGCCGATCCAGCCGTTTTGGCACACAATGTCGACCCCGAACTGCTTGAGCAGCCGTTCGGTATGATCGCGGGTCGGCGCCGGCTCCAGGCAAGCCGTCTCGCCGTCGGCAAACAGCCCCGCCAGCAGCAACGAAGACTTCAATTGGGCGCTCGCGACCGGCATCCGGTAGTGCAGCGCCTGGAGGGGGCGGCGCCCCTCGATAACCAGCGGCGCGACATCGCCCGGCGCGGCGTCGATGGCGGCGCCCATTTTCCGAAGCGGCTCGACGATGCGTCGCATCGGCCGGCGTCGCAGCGACGTGTCCCCGGTCAACGTGGTGCGGAACGGCTGCCCGGCAGCCACGCCCGAAAGCAAGCGAAACCCCGTGCCGGAATTGCCGAGGTCCAGCGGCGCGCCAGCGGCTTTCAACCCATCGCGCCCTATGCCACGCACGGTCACCGGCATGTTGTCCGTCCAGGCAATTTCCGCACCCAGCGCCGCCAGAGCCTCGGCGGTCGAGCGGCAGTCGGCACCGGGCAGTATGCCGGAGATTTCGGTTACGCCGTCGGCGAGTGCGCCGAGGATCAATGCGCGGTGGGAAACGGACTTGTCCCCGGGGATGTCGAGCGCGCCACGCAGGCTGCCGCCGGGGGAGACGTTATAGGCCGTCACGCGTCCGCGAGCACTTTTTTCAGCGCGTCGATAAAGCGCCGGTTTTCTTCCGGCAAACCCACCGTCACGCGCAGATGCGTCGGCAGATCGTAGCCGCCGATCGGGCGCACGATCACGCCCTCGCGTAGCAGCAGTTCGAAGACCTGGCGGCCGTCGCGGCGCACGTCGACGGTGACGAAGTTGCCCACCGACGGCAGATACGACAGACCCATCTCCGTCAGCGCCCGTTCGAGTTCCGCGCGTCCTTCACGGTTCATTCGCACCGCCTCGTCGAGGTGCGCGATATCGGCCAGCGCCGCCTGTGCCGCGACTTGCGCCAGCGCGTTGACGTTGAATGGCGGCCGGACGCGATTCATCAGGTTGGCGAGCTGCGGATGCGAAATACCATAGCCGACGCGCAGTCCCGCGAGACCGTACGCCTTTGAAAACGTGTGCAGGACAACCAGGTTCGGGTAGCTTTCCAGCAGGCGCACGCCGTTCGGGTAGTCGCCTTCGTCGACGTACTCGAAATAGGCTTCGTCGAGCGCGACCACGACCTGTGCCGGAACCGCGTCGAGAAAACGCACCAGCTCGTCGCGGGTCAGCCAGGTGCCGGTCGGGTTGTTGGGATTGGCGATAAACACGAGCCGCGTGTCGTTGTCGATCAGCGCCAGCATCGCGTCGAGGTTGTGGCCGTACGGCATCGGCGCATCGGCCGGATTGGCGTCGGCAATACGCAGTTCCGCGCCGACCGCGCGCGTGGCGATCACATAGCTGACGAAGCCGTGACGCGACATCACCGCGTTGCGGCTGCTGTCGAGCATCACCTCGCCCAGGATGCGAACCAACTCGTCGGAACCGTTGCCCAGGGTGATCTGATCCGCCGCCACCGCCCACCGCGCCGCCAGTGCCTGCTTCAGATCGTAAGCATTGCCGTCCGGATAAATGGCCAGCTCGTCGAGCTGCGCTTGAATCGCCGCCTTGGCTTTCGGGCTCGGCCCGAGCGGGCTCTCGTTCGACGCGAGCTTGACGATTTCCGTCAGGCCGTACTCGCGCCGGACCTCGCCGATCGGCTTGCCCGGCTCGTAGGGCTTGAGTTCGCGCACCCCCGGCACGGCGAGCCCGGTGAAATCAGTGGCTTTATTTGTCTGAACTGCGTCCATTCGGTCAACCGTGTCGTTTTTCGAAATCGTGCATGAAATCAATCAGCGTCGCGATGCCCGCTTCGGGCATTGCGTTATAAATGCTGGCGCGCACGCCGCCGACCGACTGATGGCCGTGCAGATTGGCGAGTCCCGCCGCCTCGGCTTCCTCGAGGAACACCGGTTCCAGCGCCGCATCGGCGAGCAGGAACGGCACGTTCATCAGCGACCGCGCGCGCGGCGCGACGTTGTTGGTGTAAAAGTCACTGGCGTCGATCGTCTCGTAAAGCTGTCCGGCCTTGCGGCGATTGATGGCCTCGATCGCGCTCAATCCACCGAGCCCCTTGAGCCATTTGAGCACGAGGCCCGCGACGTACCACGACCAGGTCGGCGGCGTGTTGAGCATGGAATGCGTTTCGTCCTGCTGGCGGTAATCCAGCACGCCCGGCGTCGTCGGCAGCGCCTTGCCCAGCAGGTCGCGGCGCACGATCACGACTGTCATGCCGGCCGGCCCGATGTTTTTTTGCGCGCCGGCATAGATCAGCCCGAAGCGCGAAATGTCGAGCGGCCGCGACAGCAGTTCCGACGTCATGTCGGTCACCAGCGGCGCGCCTTCGAAATCCGGCGTCTCGCGATACTGGACGCCGCCAATGGTTTCATTGGCCACGTAGTGCACGAAGGCGGCATCCTTGCCGACGCGCCATTCGCTTGCCGGGACGATATCGCGATAGTGACTGGCCTCAGCGTCGCCCGCGGTTTCAACCCGCATGTAAGGCCGCGCGATCTCCATCGCGCCGCGCGACCAGTGGCCGGTTTTGACGAAGGCGGCATGCGAGCCGTGCGCGGCGAGGTTCATGACCATTGCCGCCGCCTGCAACCGTGCGCCGCCTTGCATGAACAGCACCGCGTAATCGTCCGGCATCGCCAGCAGTTCGCGCAGGTCGGCTTCCGCCTCGGCAGCGATCTTCTGGAACAACGGCCGGCGGTGCGGCAGTTCCATGGCCGACATGCCGCTGCCGCGACAATCGCGCAATTCGTCCCGCACCTGGTCGAGTACTGCGTCCGGCAGTTCCGCCGGGCCGGCGGCAAAGTTGTATACGGTCATTCTTCGCCGCCTTCCTCGTCGCCGTCTTCCTCGATCGGCACCAGCCGGTCGATACCGACCAGTTGTTCACCCTCGCCCAATCGGATCAGGCGGACGCCCTGCGTGTTGCGGCCCAGCACGGAAATGTCGGCAACGCCGGTCCGTACCAGCGTGCCGCCGTTGCTGATCAGCATGATTTCGTCTTCGTCGACGACCTGGATCGCGCCGATGGCCTGGCCGTTTCGCCCGCCGGTCTGGATCGAGATCACGCCCTGCCCGCCGCGGCCGCGCATCGGGTAATCGCTCGCCGCCGTCCGCTTGCCATAGCCGTTTTCGGTCGCCGTCAGGATGTCGCCATCACCGACGATGATCAGCGCGTTGACGACCGCGCCCGTCGCCAGCCGGATACCGCGCACGCCGGCCGCGGTGCGACCCATCGCGCGTACGTCCGTTTCGCGGAAATGAATCGCCTTGCCGTTGCTCGCGAACAGCATGACTTCCTTGCTGCCGTCGGTGATCGCGACGCCGACCAGTTCGTCGCCTTCGCGCAGGTCCAGCGCGATCAGGCCGGACGAACGCGGCCGCGAGAATTGCTCGAGCGAGGTTTTCTTGACCGTGCCGTTGCGGGTCGCCATGAATACGAAGCAGTCTTCCGTATATTCGCGCACCGGCAGCACGGCGGTGATGCGCTCCTCGCCTTCCAGCGGAAGCAGGTTGACGATCGGCTTGCCGCGCGCGCCGCGGCTCGCCTGCGGCAACTCGTACACCTTGAGCCAGTACACCTTGCCCGCGCTCGAGAAACACAGGATGGTGTCATGCGTGCTGGCGACGAACAGCGTGTCGATAAAGTCCTCGTCCTTGAAGCTGGTCGCGCTCTTGCCGCGCCCGCCGCGCCGCTGGGCGCGGTACGCACTGACCGGCTGCGCCTTGGCGTAGCCCTCGTGCGACAGCGTGACGACGACGTCTTCCTCGGCGATCAGATCTTCGAGCGTCAGGTCGAGGTGGTCGGTCAGAATTTCGGTGCGGCGCTCGTCGGCATACTGCGCGCGAATTTCGACCAGTTCGCCGCGCACCACTTCGCGCAGCCGCTCTTCGGAAGCGAGAATATCAGCAAGCTCTTTAATTTTATCGAGCAATTCTTTGTATTCATTGATAATTTTGTCTTGCTCAAGACCCGTCAAACGCTGCAGCCGCAGGTCGAGAATCGCCTGCGCCTGTGCTTCGGACAATCGGTAGCCGCCGTCGACGAGGCCGAATTCCCGGCCCAGACCCGCCGGCCGTGAGGCCTCCGCGCCGGCGCGCTCCAGCATGCCGGTGACCATGCCCGGCTCCCAGAGCTGCGCCATCAGGCCGGCCTTGGCTTCGGCCGCACCGGGCGACGCTTTGATCAAGGCGATCACCGGATCGATGTTGGCCAGCGCGACAGCCAGGCCTTCCAGGACGTGCGCCCGGTCACGCGCCTTGCCGAGGTCGTACACGGTGCGGCGGGTAACGACTTCGCGGCGATGGCGGATGAAGGCTTCCAGCATCGTCTTGAGGTCGAGCAAGCGTGGCTGCCCGTCAACCAGCGCGACCATGTTGATGCCGAACACGGATTGCATCGCGGTGTGCTGGTACAGGTTGTTCAGCATCACCTCGGCGACTTCGCCCCGCTTGAGTTCGATCACGACGCGTGTGCCGTCCTTGTCGGATTCGTCGCGCAGCGCGGAGATGCCTTCGAGCTTTTTGTCCTTGACGAGTTCGGCGATACGCTCGACCAGCCGCGCCTTGTTGACTTGGTAAGGCAGTTCGGTGGCGACGATGGTCTGCTTGCCGGTACGCTCGTCTTCCTCGATGTGCGTGCGGGCGCGCATGTACACGCGTCCCTTGCCGGTCAGGTACGCTTCCTTGATGCCGCGGGCGCCGTTGATGATGCCGGCAGTCGGGAAATCCGGGCCCGGCAGGTATTGCATCAGTTGTTCGATCGTGAGGCCTGGGTCGTCGACCAGCGCAACACATGCATCGATAACTTCGCCGAGGTTGTGCGGCGGGATGTTGGTGGCCATGCCGACGGCGATGCCGGACGAGCCGTTGACGAGCAGGTTCGGCAGTCGCGCCGGCAGGACGCCCGGCTCGGATTCGGTTTCGTCGTAGTTGGGGACGAAGTCGACGGTTTCCTTGTCGATGTCGGCGAGCATTTCGTGGGCGATCCTGGCCATGCGGATTTCGGTGTATCGCATGGCCGCCGGGGCGTCGCCGTCCACCGATCCGAAGTTGCCCTGGCCGTCGACGAGCATGTAGCGCATCGAGAACGGCTGCGCCATGCGCACGATGGTGTCGTAGACGGCGGCATCGCCGTGGGGGTGGTATTTACCGATGACGTCGCCGACGATGCGCGCGGATTTCTTGTAGCCCTTGTTCCAGTCGTTGCCGAGTTCCTTCATCGCGTAGAGAACGCGGCGGTGGACCGGCTTGAGGCCGTCCCGGACGTCGGGTAATGCGCGGCCTACGATTACGCTCATGGCGTAGTCGAGGTACGACTGCCGCATCTCGTCTTCGAGATTGATATGGGAAATTTCGCGCGCGAATTCAGCCATGCGAGGCTCGCCCCGTGTGTGTCAGTGAATGCGGGAATTTAACGGGTTATTTTACCACAAGGGACGCGCCAGCGACCTCCCGTCATTCCGGCTTGGAAGCCGGACAAATCCATCGGGCATGGATTTGAACAGCCGTCCAAGGCTGGCCCGGAGGGCGCAATCCATGGATGGGATTGCGTAAATCCAGACGCCATGGATGGCAACGTCAGGACATGCTGTTTCTTCACCGGCGCCCACTCCGGTAGTTACTTTCCGGGACGCCGTAAATCCATCCCTGGAGGCTCTGGGTTCGACATCCTGTCTCACACAGCCCGGCAAGCAACTACCGGAGCGTGCACCTACGTTGGCGCCGCCCCAAGGGCTTTGATTTATGCTTCCGGTCACCCTGAGCTTCTCAGGCACGCCATCCGTTCTGTCGTGGGACTTGTTACCACACCCCGCTCCGTCACGATGGCATCGATCAACTCTGCCGGCGTCACATCAAACACCGGGTTGTACACGGCCAGATCGGCAGGCAACTCGCCCTGCGATGCCGCGCGCCAAAGCTCGCCCGGCTCGCGTTCCTCAATGGGAATTTCTTTTCCGCTGGCGGTCTGCCAATCGATAGTGGATGTCGGAGCGACGACCATGAAGCGGGCACCGTGCTGTTGCGCGAGGACCGCAAGGCTGTAGGTGCCGATTTTGTTGGCGGTGTCGCCGTTGGCGGCGATGCGGTCGGCGCCAACGATGATCCAGTCGATCTTCCGCGTGGCCATGACCGTTGCAGCCGCAGAGTCGGCGATCAGGGTGGCGGGGATATGGTCGTGCGCCAGTTCCCAGGCGGTGAGCCGGGAGCCTTGCAGCCATGGCCGCGTTTCGGTCGCATAGACGGCTTCAATCTTGCCGGCCGCGAATGCGGTGCGGATGACGCCAAGTGCGGTGCCGTGGCCGCCGGTGGCGAGCGCGCCGGTGTTGCAGTGCGTCATCACGTGCGCCGGTCCCTCGATCAGTTGCGCTCCGAGTTCGCCCATCGCCCGGTTCTGCTCGATGTCTTCGCGGTGGATGGCTTCGGCTTCGGCGAGCAGTGCGCCAGGGCCTTCCGTTTCAAGCTTCCGGCGCATTCGTTCCAGCGCCCAGTGCAGGTTGACGGCGGTCGGGCGGGCGCGGCTGAGCAAGTTGATGTCGTCCTGAATTGCCGCCGTGCGCTCGCCGTTGTTGATGGCGCTCAAGGCCGCGCCGTAGGCGGCGGCAATACCGATGGCCGGCGCGCCGCGCACCGCCATGGCGTGAATCGCATCGGCCACCTGGGCGGCGGTTTGCAATTCAAGCCAGATTTCCTGTGCCGGCAACAGGCGCTGGTCGAGCATTTGCAGGTGATCGCCGGTCCAGCGCAATGCGGCGATATCGGGGGTCGCGAGCCTGTCCATGCTGCTATTTTACGGGCAAATGCTGCGCGGCGTTCTTGTTATACTCGCGGCCGTATGAATAACTTCAACAATCTCGGTTCGCTGCTGCACGCCGACTGGTGGTGGGCCGTTCTCGGAAGATATGGCGCCCCGCTGTTGGAGGCGATCGTCATCCTGCTGGTTGGCTGGCGGCTGGCGAAATGGGTGAGCCGGCTGATCGAGCGGCGCCTGATCCGGCACAAGATCGAAACCGCCCTCGCCGGCTTCCTCGCGACGGTGATCTATATCGTCCTGATGGTGGTGATCGTGATCGCCGCGCTCGACCGAATGGGCGTTCCGCCGGCCTCGCTGCTGACGCTGGTGGCGGCAGCGGGCCTGGCGATCGGGCTGGCGTTCAAAAGCTCGGCGTCCGACTTTATCGCGGGCGTGTTGCTGATGATGCAGCGTCCGTTCAAAGCCGGCGATTACATCGAGGCGGCGGGCACTGCCGGTACCGTCGAGACGGTCAGGATCTTTCGCACCACGCTGCGCACGCCGACAAACCAGGTCGTTTCCGTACCCAACGCCCAAATCTACGATCAGAACATCACCAACTATTCGGCCCGCGATACGCGCCGCTTCGATCTCAACGTCACGATCCGCTACGGCGACGACATCGAAACCGCCAAGGCGATCCTGAAAAAGCTGACCGAGGCCGATCCGCGTGCGCTGCAGGATCCCGCGCCGGTGATCTGGGTGAACGGCATCGACGGCAACAGCATCCAGTTGGTGCTCAAGGTCTGGTTCAAAACCGGCGAATACTGGGAAGCCCGCACCGACATGTACGAAGCGCTCAAGCGCGAGTTCGACAACGCCGGCCTGAGAATGCCGCCGCCACAACAGGAAGTGCACGTGCACCGGCTGGAAGCGCCGGGTGCGGAGGAAGCGGAGATCGACCGGCCGCGGCTGCCCTCACGTGTCTGAGCGCATCGACCTGCTGATCGACGCACGCTGGATCGTGCCCGTCGAACCGAGCGGCGTCGTGCTGGAAGATCACAGCCTCGCCATCAATCGCGGTCGCATCGTTGCGCTGCTGCCACGGGAGAGCGCGCATCGGCGTTACGAGCCGGACGATGTCGTGACGCTCGCCGACCACGCGCTGGTACCGGGTCTCGTCAACGCGCACACCCACGCGGCGATGAACCTGTTGCGCGGTTATGCCGACGACCTGCCGCTCGACACCTGGCTCAACGATCACATCTGGCCGGCGGAAAGCCGCTGGGTCTCGGCGGAATTCGTCACCGACGGCGCCGAGGTGGCGCTGGCGGAAATGCTCGCCGGCGGCGTCACCTGCCTCAACGACATGTACTTCTTCGCCGATGCGTCGGTCGCCGCGGCCACGCGTTTCGGCATGCGCATTTCGGCCGGCATTATCGTCATCGACTTCCCGTCCGCATGGGCCGACGACGGCCGCGATTACCTCAAGAAAGGGCTGGCGGTCAGGGACGATTACAAAGGCGATCCGCTCGTCTCGTTTACGCTGGCCCCGCATGCGCCCTATTCCGTTTCCACCGAACTGTTGCGGCAGGTGCGCGTGTACGCCGATGAACTCGACTTGCCGATTCACATGCACGTCCATGAAACGGCGGCGGAAGTGCAGAACGGCTTGGACGCCTGGCAGCGCCGGCCGCTGGCCTACCTCGACGACGAGGGCCTGCTCGGCCCGAATCTGCTCGCGGTACACATGACGCAACTGGAGCCGGCCGAAATCGAGCGCGTCGCCGCCACCGGTGCGAACGTCATTCACTGCCCCGAGTCCAATCTGAAGCTCGCCAGCGGTTTCTGCCCTGTTGCCGGCCTGATGGCGGCCGGCGTCAACGTCGCGCTGGGCACCGACGGCGCCGCCAGCAACAACGACCTCGACATGTGGGGCGAAATGAAAACGGCCGCCCTGCTCGCCAAGGGCGTGGCCGGGCGCGCGGACGCCGCACCGGCCGCCGACGTGCTTCGCATGGCGACGCTGAACGGCGCGCAGGCGCTGGGGCTCGCGGGGGAAATCGGCTCGCTGGAAACCGGCAAATGGGCCGATATTGCGGCAGTCGATCTCGGCGGACTCGACAAGCAGCCGGTCTACGACGTCATTTCGCAACTGATCTACAGCGGCGGCCGCGAACGCGTCACCGACGTCTGGATCGCCGGCGAGCGCAAGGTGCGCGGTCGCGAATTTACCGGCATTGACGCCGAGGCGATTCGTCAAAAGACGATACAATGGGGGCAGAAAATCGCCGCCGAACGAAATCAGACCCAGTAATGGAAACAGCGACCGCGGAAACAGGCAACGTCGATCCCGCCGAAATCGCCAAGTTCGAGGCGCTGGCCTCGCGCTGGTGGGACCCGGACGGCGAGTTCCGCCCGCTGCACCAGATCAACCCGCTCAGGCTCGACTACGTCGACCGATACGCCCCCCTCGCCGACAAAACCGTGCTCGACATCGGTTGCGGTGGCGGTATTCTGGCTGAAAGCATGGCCGCGCGCGGCGCCCGCGTCACCGGCATCGACCTCGGCGACGCGCCGCTGGCAGTGGCCAAATTGCACCGGCACGAGAGCGGCGTCGAAGTCGATTACCGCAAAGTCAGCGCCGAAGCCGCGGCCGCCGAAACGCCCGGCTGCTTCGACATCGTGACGTGCATGGAAATGCTTGAACACGTGCCGGAACCGGCCTCGGTCGTCGCCGCCTGCGCAACGCTGCTGAAACCCGGCGGTATGGCGTTCTTCTCGACGATCAACCGCACGCCGAAGAGCTTCGCCTTCGCCATCGTCGGCGCCGAATACCTGCTGCGCCTGCTGCCTCGCGGCACTCACGAATATGCGAAATTCATTCGCCCGTCCGAACTCGACGACTGGGCTCGCGCCGCCGGCCTCAGCCTCGCCGGCAGCACCGGCATGCACTACCACCCGCTGTTCAAGGACTACCGGCTGGGTCCCGGACTGGACGTCAACTACCTGATGCACTTCGAGCGTCCGGCGTGATTGTCCTGTATCTCTGTATCGCCGCGATTGGCGGAATCGCCATCGGCTACCTCGCCGCGCAACTGCGCGCCGGCAAAGCGGTTGCCGAGCGCGACGTCAAAATCGCGCGGCTGGAAACCGAAATCGCGGCGCTGACCGATGGCCGCAGCCAACTGGGCGAAGCCTTCAGCACAGTCGCCAACGACATTCTCAAGCACAACAGCGAAACCTTCCTGCGGCTCGCCAGGGAAAACCTCGGAGCGCAGCAAGTCGATGCACGTGCCGATCTCGAAAAGCGCCAGCAGGCGATCACCGAGTTGCTCAAGCCAATCAACGAAGCGCTGAAGAAAACCGACCAGCAAATTCAGGAAATCGAAAAGGAACGCCGCCAGGCATACGGTACGCTATCCGAAAATCTACGCCATGTCGCCGAGACGCAGCAGACCCTGCACGCCGCAACGCACAACCTCGTCAGCGCCCTGAAGCGCCCCGAAGTGCGCGGCCAATGGGGCGAAATGACATTGCGCCGCCTGGCGGAACTCGCCGGCATGATTGAGCGCTGCGACTTCTACGAACAGGAAAGCCGCGACGGCGACAGCGGCCGAATCCGGCCGGACATGATCGTGCGCATGCCCGACAAGCGCGAACTCATCGTCGATGCCAAGGCGCCGCTCGACGCCTACCTCAGCGCCGTCGAAGCGGCAACCGACGAGGAACGCCAGCAATGCCTCAAGCGCCACGCCAGCAACGTCCGCGGCCGGATGCGGGAACTGGCGACGAAGGCCTACTGGGAACAATTCGACGGCGCGCCCGACTTCGTCGTGCTGTTCATTCCCGGCGAACAATTTCTCGCCGCGGCGCTCGAACACGACCCCGCGCTGCTCGAAGACGCCTTTGCCAACAAGGTTATTCTCGCGACACCGACCAGCCTGATCGCGCTGTTGCGTGCCGTTGCGTTCGGTTGGCGGCAACAGGCACTGGCCGAAAACGCAGAACACATTCGCAAGCTCGGCGAAGACATTTACAAGCGCATCACTGCCTTCACCGACCACCTGAGCAAACTCGGCAAATCGCTCAGCCAAAGCGTCAACCACTTCAACAAAGCGGTCGGCTCCCTGGAGCGCCAGGTGCTGCCGGCAGCACGCCGCTTCCCGGAAATGGGCGTCAGCGCAAAGAAAGAAATCGAGGAATTGAACACGATAGACGAAGCAACGCGCGTACTGGAAGCGATTTCGGACGAATCGGAACGCAACGAAATGTAGGCCGGTATAAGACCGAAGAGTCCCTCGACAAGCTCAGGACGAACGGCCGCCACCTTCCGGATGAACTCACGAAACCGCAGGTGCACGCTCCGGCAGTTGTTTGCTGGGCTGTGTGAGACAGGATGTCGAACCCAGAGCCTCCAGGGATGGATCTACGGCGTCCCGGAAAACAAGCTGCCGGAGTGGGCGCCGGTAACGAAGCCATACGCCTTCAATCTCAACCAATCTCAGCACCAACCCATGCCAAAGCACATACCAGAAAATTACCAACCCGCCCCGGATCTGTTAAAGGATCGCGTCATCCTGGTTACAGGCGCAGGCGACGGCATCGGCCGCGCAGTCGCCGAGAGCTTCGCCGCGCACGGCGCGACCGTCATCCTGCTCGGCCGGACGATTAAAAAACTCGAAGCGGTCTACGACACGATCATGACCGCCGGCGGACCGGAGCCTGCAATCTATCCGCTCAACCTCGAAGGCGCCAACGAAGCCGACTACCACGACCTCGCCGAAAACATCCGCAAGGAATACGGCCGGCTCGACGGACTGCTGCACAACGCCGGCATTCTCGGCTTGATGTCGCCGATCGAGCATTACGAAGTGGAGATGTGGCAGCGCGTCATGCACGTTAACGTCAACGCCGCATTCGTGATGACGAAAGCCTGCCTGCCGCTGCTCTATGAATCGAAAGATGCGTCGCTGGTCTTCACCTCCAGCGGCGTCGGCCGCAAGGGCCGCGCCTACTGGGGCGCTTACGCAGTATCGAAATTCGCCAATGAAGCGATGATGCAAATTCTCGCCGACGAAACCGAATCGCGCGGCACGCTGCGCGTCAACAGCATCAACCCCGGCGCGACCCGCACTAAAATGCGCCTCGCCGCCTACCCCGCCGAAGACCGCAGCAAACTACCCGAACCGAAAGACATGGTCGGCACATACCTGTATCTGTTCGGGCCGGACAGCAAAGGAATCAGCGGCGAGACCTTCGACTGCCAGTAGCGGATGACCGCGATTTGCGTTCGCCGCCGCCTCGCCTGCGCTTGCGGTCGGGCCCAGCCGAGTCCGCCTGCGGCGGCCTTAGTCCGGCGCTCGTATAAAGCGCCTTCATTTCCCCGTCGGTCAACTCGCGCCACTTGCCACGCGGCAGACTGCGCCCCAGCTCGATCGGCCCGTAACCGATGCGGATCAACCGGCTGACAGTCAGACCCTGCGATTCCCACATGCGGCGGACTTCGCGGTTACGGCCTTCGCGCAGCGTCAGGTGATACCAGCGATTGGCGCCGCTGCCGCCGGCGGCCTCGACGCTCGCCGCCTGCGCAAGACCGTCATCCAGTTGAACGCCCTTGCGCAATTGCGCCAGCACTTCTTCTTCCACTTCGCCGAGCACGCGAACGGCGTAGCGCCGCGTCAGCTCGGTCGACGGATGCATGACACGATGCGCCAGTTCCCCGTCGGTGGTGAACAGCAGCAGTCCCGACGTGTTGACGTCCAGCCGGCCGATCGAAATCCAGCGCGCGCGGCGCAGGCGCGGCAGATTCTCGAACACCGTCGGCCGGCCTTCCGGATCGTCACGCGTAGTGATTTCGCCTTCCGGCTTGTGATAGGCAATGACCCGCCGCGGGCCGGCTTCGGCATCAAGCCGTACCGGTCGGCCGTCGATCTTGACGCGATCCGCCGCCGTCGCCTTGTCGCCCAACTGCGCCGGCTGGTTGTTGACCGTTACGCGACCGTCGCGAATCCAGCCTTCGATTTCGCGACGCGACCCCAGCCCCGCCGCGCTCAATAACTTCTGCAATCGTTCGGCGGGCGGATGACTCACGATGATGACGCGGCTTGTGGCCTGTCGTCGCCGTCGTCTTCGATCGAGTCCATGGCGTCCCCTTCCGCTGCCGCGTGCTCCGCGACCGCTTCGGCGACGGCTTCTTCCGCACCGTCGAAGTCGATCTCGACGTTAATGCTGTCGATATCGCGCAGTTCCGCCAGCGTCGGCAGTTCGTCGAGGCTCTTCAAGCCGAAGTAGTCGAGGAACTCGCGCGTGGTTGCATACAGCGCCGGCCGGCCCGGCACGTCGCGATGGCCGACGACACGTACCCAGCCACGATCCTGCAGCGTTTTCATGATGTTGCTGCTCACCGACACGCCGCGCACGTCTTCAATTTCCCCGCGCGTCAGCGGCTGGCGATAGGCGATCAGCGCGAGCGTCTCCAGCAGCGCACGCGAGTAGCGTTGCGGCCGTTCCTCGAACAGCCGCGAGACTCGCTCGCTCACCGACGCCCGGACCTGGATCCGGAAGCCGCTGGCGGTTTCCTTCAATTCGATGCCGCGATTGGCGAAATCCTCCGCGAGTTCGTCCAGCGCCGCGCGCATCTCGCTGCGCTCCGGCCGCTCGATTTCGTCGAACAGCCCCAGCAGCGCGTCGAGATTCAGCGGCCGGCCGGCCACCAGCAGCGCCGCTTCGATCACATGCTTCAACGCGGGTGGCTCATTGCTCATCGCTGTCTTCCTCGTCTTCAGTCACACGGCCGGCGCGCGCCTTCACATGAATCGGCGCGTACGGCTCGGATTGCACAATTTCGATCAATGACTCGCGAATCAACTCGAGCAGCGCAAGAAACGTCACCACCACGCCCATGCGCCCTTCTTCGGCGTTGAACAGGCTGGTAAACGGCCGGTACTCGTTCTCGCGCACGGCGGCGAGCACGTCCGACATCCGCTGGCGCAGCGACAGCGGTTCGGCTTCGACCTGGTGATGCGCGTATTTCTCGGCGTGCGCCAGCACTTCCTTGAATGCGATCAGCATTTCCTGCAGCGTCACTTCCGCAACCGTTCGTACGATCTTGCGCTCGCTGAAGTCGACTTGCGTGACCAGTACGTCACGCTCCAGCCGCTCCAGCGCATCGATATCCTCGGCCGCCTGCTTGTAGCGTTCGTATTCCTGCAACCGACGCACCAGTTCGGCGCGCGGATCGTCCTCGTCTTCCGACTCGACCGGGCGCGGCAGCAGCATCCGCGACTTGATCTCGGCCAGCATCGCGGCCATCACCAGGTACTCGGCCGCAAGTTCGAGCCGCAGATCCTTCATCAGATCGATGTATTCCATGTACTGCCGGGTGATTTCGGCAATTGGAATATCGAGCACGTCGAGATTCTGACGCTTGATCAGGTACAGCAGCAGATCGAGTGGCCCTTCGAACGCTTCGAGAAAAACTTCGAGCGCATCCGGCGGAATATACAGGTCACGCGGCAGTTGCAGCACCGGCGCGCCCTGCACGACCGCAAAGGGCATTTCAGCCTGCTCGGGCGTGGTGTTCTCCGGTGCGGGCTCGGTCATCAGCGGTAGTTAAGGTGCATGGCTTCGCGCACCACCTCGAGCGTATCGCGCGCCACGTCGCGCGCAGTCTCATTACCGTCGGCGATCACGCCGCGCACCCGCTCCGGGTCGGCCTCGATTTCCTTGCCGCGTTCGCGGATCGGCTCAAGCTCGGCCAGCATCGGTTCGAGCATCGCCTGCTTGCATTCAAGACACCCGATGCCGGCGCTGCGGCAACCCTCGAGCACCCAGTTCTGCGTCTTCTCGTCGGAGTAGATCTTGTGAAAGTCCCACACCGGGCACTTGGTCGGCTCGCCGGGATCGGTGCGCCGCACGCGCGCCGGATCGGTCGGCATCGTGCGCACCTTCTTCTCGATCGATTCGGGTTCTTCGCGCAGCGCGATCGTGTTGCCGTAGGACTTCGACATCTTCTGGCCGTCCAGCCCCGGCATTTTCGGCGTCTCGGTCAGCAGTACCTGCGGCTCGACCAGGATGCTCCGGCCGCTGCCTTCGAGATAGCCGAGCAGCCGGTCGCGGTCGCGAATCGTCAGGCTGGTCTGGCTCGCAAGCATCGCGCGCGCGACCTCAAGCGCCTCGACGTCGCCCTGCTCCTGGTATTTGCGGCGCTGCTCGCGGTACAGCCCGCCGGCCTTGCGGCCAAGGTTGCGAATCGCCGCTTCGGCGCGCTCCTCGAAGTCCGGCTCACGCCCGTAGATGTAATTGAAATGGCGGGCGATCTCGCGCGTCATCTCGACATGGACGACCTGATCCTCGCCCACCGGCACCTGGCCGGCGCGGTAAATCAGGATATCCGCGCTCTGCAGCAACGGATAACCGAGAAACCCGTAGGTCGCCAGATCGCGCCCCTTGAGCTTTTCCTGCTGCTCCTTGTAGGTCGGCACGCGCTCCAGCCACGACAGCGGCGTGATCATCGACAACAGCAGGTGGAGTTCGGCGTGTTCGGGCACGCGGGACTGGACGAAAATCGTCGAAACGCCCGGATCGATGCCGACCGCCAGCCAGTCGACGATCATCGCCCACAGATCGGACTCGATGCCGCGCGTGTCCTCGTAGTGCGTGGTCAGCGCGTGCCAGTCGGCCGCAAAGAAGAAGCAGTCGTACTCGTGCTGCAGCTTGATCCAGTTGCGCAGCACGCCGTGCAGGTGGCCGAGATGCATCCGGCCGGTCGGCCGCATGCCCGATACGATGCGCCGGTTGGCGTCGCCAATAGAATCCAAATTACCCCCCGGGGCGCGTTTTCAGCCCAAACCGCCGATATGCATCAGCAGCCCGATGCGCAGCGCGTTAATCGGCGGCGCAACAATGATATTGAGAACGCCCGTCACCAGCAGCGCGATGATAATAACGAAGCCGAACGGTTCGATCCGGTCCACCTGCGCCGCCATGCGCGGCGGGATCAGCCCCGTCAGCACGCGCCCCCCATCGAGCGGCGGCAGCGGCAGCAGGTTCACGACCAGCAGAATCGCATTGATCAGCACGCCCGCCTCACCCATCAGCACCAGCGGCACGCTCAGCCACTGGGAGTTGATCATCACGCCGAAGCGGATGATCACCGCCCAGATGATGCCCATCGCCAGGTTCGACAACGGCCCGGCCAGCGCCACCAGCGCCATGTCGCGGCGCGGATTCTTGAAGTTGCGCGCGGTGATCGGCACGGGCTTCGCCCAGCCGAACAGGAACCCGCCGAGGATCAGCATCAGCGCCGGCACCAGTACGGTGCCGATCGGGTCGATGTGCTTGATCGGGTTGAGAGTCAGGCGTCCCAGCATCTGCGCCGTGGGATCGCCCAGCCGACGCGCGGCCCAGCCATGGGCGACTTCGTGCAGGGTGATCGCAAATAAAACCGGAATGGCCCAGATGACAATTTTCTGGATGAGGTTAAGGTGCATCGGCGGGATTATACCGGTAAGTGATCCGCTACGCTTGCAGCCTGACGCCCTCGCGTACCGAGCGGACGGCTTCGATCCGCTGAACGTCGCCCTTGCCGGCGCGCACTACCGTCGGCTCCGCCGTCAGGTCGACCACCGTGGTCGGCTCAACGCCGCACGGCCCGCCGTCGATGATCAGGTCGACGCCGTGCCCGATACGCGGCCGCATCAGCTCAGGGTCGGTTTCCGGCAGCTCGTTGCCGGGGAGAATCAGGCTGGCGCTCATCAGCGGCCCACCCAGCTCCTCGAGCAGCGCCTGCACGATCGGATGCGCCGGTGCCCGGATGCCGATCGTCTTGCGCCTGGGATGCACCAGCCGCCGCGGCACCTCGCGCGTCGCCGGCAAAATGAACGTATAGGGACCGGGCATCAGCGCCTTCAGCAGGCGAAACGCCGGCTTCTCGACCCGCGCGTAGATCGCCAGCTCGGACAGGTCGCGAACGACCAGCGTGAGCTTGTGCTCGCCGCTGTCGCCGCGCAGCCGGCGAATCCGGTCGGCGGCGCTCTTCTCACCCACCTGGCAGCCCAGTGCATAGGTCGAATCGGTAGGATAGGCCATCACGCCGCCGTCGCGCAGGATTTCCGCCGCGCGACGAATCAGGCGAAGCTGGGGGGTCTCGGGATGTATCTCGAAAAATTGGCTCATGATTCAGCGCCCCGCCGCTCCAATTAATGGTTCGATGTAGGCTATCATAGTCGTCCCGCAACATTCGCCAACCCAAGCCACGGAATCATGGCCGCCCTGTTCGAACTCCTCCCAATCGTCCTGTTTTTTATCGTGTTCAAGCTCGCGGGGATTTATGTCGCGACCGGCGTGCTGATCGGCACCAGCGTGATCCAGCTTGCCGTGAGCCGCTGGCGCGAGCACCGCTTCCGGACGATGCCCGTGGCCGTCACCGTATTGGCCGTGGTGCTGGGCGGTATTACGATTGCGCTGCACGATCCGGCGTTCATCAAGTGGAAGTTCTCCGTCGTCTACTGGCTGTTCGCGATCGTGCTGATCGGCGGCCAGTTCATCGGCAAGAAGACGCTCATCGAACGCGGCATGCGGGCAATGAATTCCGAAATCAACCTGCCGGCGCCGATCTGGAAGCGGCTCAACCTGAGCTGGGCGCTGTTCTTTCTGCTGCTGGGCGGCATCAACACCTGGGTGATTTACAATCTGACCACCGAACAGTGGGTCGATTTCAAGTTTTACGGCGTGCTCGGCGCGACCCTGCTGTTCGTGATCGGCCAGGCGATTTACCTCAGCCGGCACGTCGAAATGGAAACCGAAAAGGAAAGTTGATGTTTTACGCGATTGTGGGCGAAGACACGCCGAACAGCCTCGACAAGCGTGCCGGCGCGCGCGCCGCGCACGTCGATCGGCTGCAGGTGCTGCAACAGGCCGGGCGGCTGCTGCTTGCCGGGCCTTTCCCGGCCGTCGATTCGCCCGATCCCGGCCCCGCCGGCTACACCGGCAGCCTGATCATTGCCGAGTTCGATACCCTCGCCGACGCCAAAAGCTGGGCCGAAGCCGATCCGTATGTCGCCGCCGGCGTGTATGGCAATGTCACAGTGAAGCCGTTCAAACAGACGTTGCCATGAGCCGTGTCGACGCCATCCGCGAATGCCTCGAGACGGCGTTCTCGCCGACGGCGCTCGAGGTACGGGACGACAGCCACTTGCACGCCGGCCATGCGGGCGCGCAATCAGGCATGGGGCATTTTCACGTCCGCATCGTGGCCGAGCGTTTTCGCGGCGTGGCGCCGCTGGAACGCCACCGGCTCGTTTACGCGGCGCTGGGTGATATGATGAAGACAGACATTCATGCTTTGAGTCTTGAAGCGCAAGTTCCATAAAGCCACTCTTAACCCGAAAGCGAGCATTTCATGAAGTTCAAACTCCTTTCCGCGTGCGCGATTGTAGCCGCCAGCCTTGCCCTCGCCGCCTGCAACGGCTCCGGCAACAATAACGGCAGCGCCAATTCAAATCCCGTCGCCGACAGCGGAAACGCCCACTCGGGCACCAGCGCCGGCAAGGACACCTCGCCGGTGCTCGCGACCGTGAATGGCGAAGTCATCCATCAGGATACGATCGACAACATCATCCAGGAGCGCGGCCACGGCATTCAGCCGTCACCACAGATCCGCCACGAACTGCTTGACCGCCTGATCGACCTCAAGGTTCTCGCGCAGCAGGCGCGCCAGCAGGGCCTCGCCAAAAAGCCGGAAATCCAGACCGAAATGCGGCTGCAGAGCGACTCGCTGCTGGCGAAGGCGCTGGTTCAGCAGCACATCCAGCAAAACCCGATCTCCGATCAGGACGTTCAGCAGGCCTACCAGAAGCAGGTTCAGTCGATGGACCAGCAGGAATACAAGGCGCGCCACATCCTGGTCAACGACAAGAAGACGGCCGAGAAGGCGATCGACAAGCTGAATCACGGCGCCGATTTCGCCAAGCTGGCGAAAAAGATGTCGACCGGCCCGTCGGCCAAGAACGGCGGCGAACTGGGCTGGTTCAGCCCGTCCGACATGGTCAAGCCGTTCGCCGAGGCGGTCGAGAAGCTGAAGAAAGGCGAATATACCAAGCAGCCGGTCAAGACCCGCTTCGGCTGGCACGTGATCCTGCTGCAGGACGTGCGCAAGATGCCGAAGCCGAAATTGTCGGACGTGAAGGCGTCGATCGAGCAGCAACTGCGCTCGCAGGAAGTACAGGCTTACGTAGACAAGCTGCGCAGCGAGGCGAAGGTAGACATCAACAAGCAGCAGACGGCTGCGCCGGCGCCCGCATCGTCGACTGGTCCGGCGACCACCGCGCCGCAGCCGGCGACCGGTTCGCAGCCACCGGCGGCGTCCAGCAAATAATTGCCGACAACATTGCAGGAGCGGCACCCGCCGCTCCTGCAATTTACGGATAAATCAGGCTCTTCTTCCAGCTTTCGCCGTCGCGCCAGTAGCGCTCGCGCTCGTGCAGGCGCCCCGGACGGCTCTGCCAGAACTCGATCATCGTCGGCGCAATGCGGTAGCCGGTCCAGTGCGACGGACGCGGCACAGTCTCGCTCGCGTACTGCCCGGAATACTCTGCCAGCCGCCGTTCCATCGTTTCACGCGCGTCGAGCAGGCTCGACTGCTGCGACGCCCATGCGCCGACCTGGCTCAAGCGCGGCCGCGTCGCCCAATAGGCGTCCGCCTCCTCGTCCGACACCCGCTGCACCTCGCCTTCGACCAGCACTTGCCGCATCAGCCCCGGCCAGAAAAAGCACAGCGCCGCGTACGGGTTGGCGTCGACATGCGTGCCCTTGCGGCTGCGGGTATTGGTATAGAAAACGAAACCGCGCTCGTCGAACTGCTTGAGCAGCACCGTGCGCGCGGCAGGCCGGCCATCGGCATCGGCCGTCGCCAGCGTCATCGCGGTCGGCTCGTTGACGGCCTGCTCCCGCGCCAGGGCGAACCATTCCGCGAACCGATCGACCCCTTCTTTGTAGATTTCGTTCATAAATCAAGTCGCTAGTGGCTAGTGGCTAGTGTAAGAGGTGTCATTTTTCACTCAGCACTAGCTACTGAGCACTAGCTGCTTTTCTACCCGCCCGCTTGCGATCCGATTCCGTCAGGTGCCGCTTGCGCAGACGGATGTGATGCGGCGTGACCTCCATCAATTCGTCTTCTTCGATGAACTCCATCGCCTGCTCCAGCGTGAACCGCGTCGGCGGCGTCAGCAGGACGTTGTCATCCTTGCCAGCGGCGCGAATGTTGGTGAGTTGCTTCGCCTTGAGCGGATTGACGGTCAGGTCGTTGTCGCGGGCGTGAATGCCGACAATCTGGCCGGCGTACACGGGCTCGCCCGGCGCAACGAGCATGCGGCCGCGCTCCTGCAGGTTGAACAGCGCATAGCCTACTGCCTTGCCCTCGGCGTTGGAAATCATCGCGCCGTTGTTGCGTCGCACTTGCGCCGAGCCCTTGGCCGGGCCGTAGTGGTCGAAGATGTGGTACAGCAGCCCGGTACCGGATGTCAGCGTCCGGAACGTCGTCTGGAAGCCGATCAGGCCGCGCGCGGGAATCGTGTAGTCGAGCCGTACCCGGCCGTGGCCATCAGGCACCATGTCGGTAAGATCGCCGCCACGGGCGCCGAGCGCTTCCATGACCGCGCCCTGGTGCGCCTCCTCGACATCGACCGTCAGCGTCTCGAACGGCTCTTCGAGCCTGCCGTCGCGCTCGCGCACGATTACCTGCGGCCGCGAGACCGCCAGTTCATAACCTTCCCGGCGCATCGTTTCGAGCAGAATCGCGAGATGCAGTTCGCCGCGGCCGGAAACGCGGAATTTCTCCGGATCCTCGGTCGGCTCGACCCGCAGCGCGACGTTGCTGAGCACCTCGCGATCGAGACGCTCCTTCACCTGGCGGCTGGTCAGGAACTTGCCGTCCTTGCCCGCGAACGGCGAGTTGTTGATCTCGAATTGCATGCTGATGGTCGGCTCGTCGACCGTCAGTGCCGGCAGCGCCTCGACATGCTCCGGGTCGCACAGCGTATCGGAAATCAGCGGCCGTTCGATGCCGGTGAACGCGACGATGTCGCCCGCGCGAGCCGCGTCGACTTCCACCCGGTCGAGGCCCAGAAAGCCGAACACCTGGTTCACGCGCTCGTTGCGCGTTTTGCCGTGCCGGTCGATGACTGTCACCGCCTGGTTGCGGGCGAGCCGGCCGCGGGTGATGCGGCCGATGCCGATCGCGCCGACGTAACTCGAGTAGTCAAGCGAGCTGACCTGCAGCTGCAGCGGACCGTCGAGATCGACCGGCGGCGGCGGACAGTGCGCGACGATCGTCTCGAACAGGGGCGTCATGTCGGAACCCTGCGCCGCCGGATCGAGGCTCGCGTGGCCCAGCAGCGCCGAGGCGTACACCACCGGGAAATCGAGCTGTTCCTCGGTCGCGCCGAGGCGGTCGAACAGGTCGAACGTCTGGTCGAGCACCCAGCTCGGCCGCGCGCCGTCGCGATCGATCTTGTTGATCACCACGATCGGCTTCAGGCCGTGCTGAAATGCTTTCTGGGTCACGAAGCGAGTCTGCGGCATCGGCCCGTCGACCGCGTCGACCAGCAGCAGCACCGAATCGACCATCGACAGCACGCGCTCGACCTCGCCGCCGAAATCGGCGTGGCCGGGGGTATCGACGATATTGATGCGGTAATCCTGCCAGCGGATCGCGGTGTTCTTCGACAGGATCGTGATGCCTCGCTCGCGCTCGAGATCGTTCGAATCCATCACCCGGTCGGGCACCGCCGCGCGCACGTCGAACGTGCCGGACTGGCGCAAAAGCTGGTCCACCAGCGTGGTCTTGCCATGGTCGACGTGGGCGATGATGGCGATGTTGCGAAGGTTCTCGATCAAAGGGGCGGCCCGAAAGGATAAAAACGGGCAATTATACGCCTTTCGGCACACCGATTGCCTTTACGGCACGTCCCGATTAACCTTTCCGTTATGGTCAATCTCGCCGCGACCGAACTCGCCCCGCCCGAGCTTGAAGTCCGCCATCCCGATTCCGGTCTGCCGACAGTGATACTCGCCGGCAACTGGAACCTGCGCGGCTTTTCGTTGCGCTCGGGCCCGCTGCGCCGGCAATTGAAAGAGCTGTCGCAGGCGGGTCCGATGGCATGGGATCTGACCGGCATCGAGGCACTCGACAGCGTCGGCGCGTTCGCGCTGTGGGAGACCTGGGGCGAGAAGCGCCCGCCGGAAGTGGACCTGCGCGAGGAACATCGCAGCCTGTTCGAGCGCTGGAGCGGTCGCACGGTGGTCGACGTCCGACCGCCGCGGCGCACATTCCTCGGCCCGATCATCCGCTTCATCGAACACTGGCACGACGCGCTCATCATCCACCCCCGCGATCTGCTGATCCTGATCGGCCAGGCGGCGCTCGACACCGCATGGCTCATCCGCCATCCCAACAAGATTCCGTGGCGCGAGATCTCGGCGACGATTCACGACGCCGGCACTCGCGCGCTGCCGATCACCGCGATCGTCGGCATCCTGATCGGCGTCGTCATCAGCTACCTGTCTGCCGTGCAGTTGCGTGGCTTCGGCGCCCAGTCGTTTATCGTGCCGATCCTCGGCGTCGGCGTCATTCGCGAGCTCGGTCCGCTGCTCGCCGCAATCCTGGTCGCCGGCCGGTCCGGTTCGGCGATGACGGCACAGTTCGGCGTGATGCGCGTGACGCAGGAACTTGACGCGCTGGCGACGCTGGGCATCTCGCCGAGCATCCGGCTGATCTGGCCGAAGCTGGTCGCGCTCGGCATCGCGATGCCGCTGCTCACCATCTGGACCGACGCGATGGCACTCGCCGGCGGTATCTTCTCGGCCAGCCTGTCGCTGCACATCGGTTTTCAGCAGTTTCTGGTGCAACTGCCGCTCACGGTGTCGATCGTCAACCTGTGGCTGGGGCTCGGCAAAGCCTTCGTGTTCGGCGTGCTGATCGCGATCACCGCCTGCCATTTCGGTCTGCGTGTCGAGCCGAACACCGACAGCCTCGGCCACGAAACCACCGAGTCAGTCGTCACGTCGATCACCGTCGTCATCCTCGCCGACGCGGTGTTCGCGATCGTGTTCCAGGGCGCGGGGATGCTGACATGAACGCAGTGCCGGAAACCGTCCCCAACGTCATTACGATGGAGCACGTCGGCACGCGTTTCGGCGACCGCATCGTGCATCAGGACGTCAACCTGACCGTCCGCCAGGGCGAGATCCTCGGCATCGTCGGCGGCTCGGGCAGCGGCAAAACCACGCTGATGCGCGAAATGATCGGCCTGGAGACGCCGACCGAGGGGCGCATTACGCTGTTTGGCGAACCGATCCGCCCCGGCACGCGGCTGCGCGACCGCTACGGCGTACTGTTTCAGAGCGGCGCCTTGTTTACGGCCCTGACGGTATACGACAATATCGCCCTGCCGCTACGCGAGTTGCAGTTACTCAGCGAAGACCTGATTCACGAGCTCGTGTGCATGAAACTGTCAATGGTCGGCCTCGACGCCCATACTGCCAACCTGTTGCCGGCGGCATTGTCCGGCGGTATGGTCAAGCGCGTCGCGCTGGCGCGTGCGCTGGCGCTCGAACCGGAACTGCTGTTCCTCGACGAGCCGACATCGGGTCTCGATCCGATCGCCAGCGAAGGGTTTACGCGATTGGTGGCCAGCCTGCATCGGGAGCTGCGATTTACCGTGGTGCTGATTACGCATGATCTGAACACAGTCAGAGACCTCTGCCACCGCGTTGCGGTGCTTGCAGACCGGCGCGTCGTCGCGGTGGGCACCGTCGCCGAAGTCGTGCAATGCGACCACCCGTTTGTACGCCGCTTCTTTCATGGTGAATATGCGAGAAGGATTCTGCAGTCGTGACCGCGCGCGCCTATGCCCTCGTCACCGGCGTCTTTGTGCTCGTGCTCGGAGCCGCAATCGCCTTCTCCCTGTACTGGTTCGGCGGCTCGCACGCCGCCGAGGTCCCTTACGTCGTCGTCGCCAACAAGTCGATCATGGGACTGCACGGCCAGTCGACGGTCTATTACCGCGGCGTGCCGGTCGGTAACGTCACCGCGATTCACCTGGCGCCTCACGATGTGCGCAAGACGTTTATCCGGATCAGCATCGCCGGCAAAATTCCGATCACCGCGAGTACCTACGCCACGCTCAATGCCCAGGGCGTCACCGGGCTGTCGACGCTGGAGCTCAACGACAGCGGTGAAAGTTCAAAGCGGCTGCCGACATCGGACGAGCATCCGGCGAAAATCCCCCTCAACGGCGCCGGCCTCGGCAGCCTGACCTCGTCGGGACATGCGCTGATCAAAAAGCTGAACGGGCTGGCCGACGCGCTGCAAAGCATTGTCAGTCCGTCCAACCGCCAGCATATTAATGCGATCCTCCGCAATACCGAGATGCTTACGGCGCGGCTTGCGCGCCTCGAAAAGCATCTGGACGAAAGTCTTTCGGGGCTTCCCGGGCTGACACGGGATGCCCGCAATACGCTGCACCGCGCCGACAAGCTGGCGGCACATCTGACGGATCTGACCGAATCACTGCATAAACTGAGCGACAGGATGCAGTCGTTTGCGCAGTCGGGGACGGTTGCCGCCGATGAACTCGCACATCAGACATTACCGAAGCTCGGCGCCACCATGACGGATCTGCAGAACACCGCGCACGCGCTGGAAGACTTGAGTCGCAGCCTCCAGCGCAACCCGCAGCAACTGCTGTTCGGGCCGACGAAACATCAGCCGGGGCCGGGCGAACCCGGCTTCAAGGGCTCATCCGGCGGCGGCTAGCGCCATCCGAACGGACGCTAGCCGCGGAGACCGAGGCGCGCCAGTTCCTGTTTCTGCAACCGGCGCAGCGAATCGCTGACCGCCACCGGGTAGCCGACTTCGGCCTTGTCCAGCCGGCGCAGGCGCGCCGGCAGCATCGCGATCTGGTCGTGGCAGAACGCCCGGCTGTCGCGCACTGATCCGGCGATGCCTCCGATTCGTCGTCCCGCCCGCATGACCGGCGTGAGCAGCGGCTCGCCTGTCGGCTTTTCATCCTGCGACGCAAGCGTGTCGCCACTGAATACATTGCCGTCGCGGCGTCGGAATATCTGCTTGCGGCCCGGCAACAGGAGCTTGGACGCTGACGCCTTGAGACGGGGGCGACCGTCGTACTCGACCAGCTTATAGGCGCAATCGAACGACGGCCGATCCGCCGACACCACCATCGCGGTGCCCACGCCGAACGCGTCCACCGGTGCTTCATGCACCAGCCGCGCCACCTTGTCTTCGTCGAGGCCGCCCGACAGTACGATCTTGACCTGCTGCAACCCCGCCGCATCGAGCTTCTCACGGGCACGACGGCTCAACTCGACAAGATCGCCGGAATCGATGCGAATACCACCGACTGGAAACGCCGCTCCGCGCTCCGTTGCGAGACGAATGACCGTGTCGAGGCCCGCCATCGTGTCGTACGTGTCGACGAGCACAGTCGTCTCCGGGTAACGATCGACGAATGCCGCCAGCGCCGCCGCCTCGTTGTCATGCGCCTGCACGTAGCTGTGTGCCATCGTGCCGTGTAGCGGGATGCCGTAGAGCCGACCGGCAAAGACGTTGGACGTGCCGGCGAGCCCGCCGATGTAGCCGGCGCGCGCCGCCTTGTTCGCCGCATCGCTGCCGTGCGCACGGCGAGCCCCGAAATCCATGACCGGCCGGCCGTTTGCCGCGGCGACCACGCGCGCCGCCTTACTCGCAACAAGCGACTGGTAATGAATCTGGTTGAGCAGCCACGTCTCAACCAGTTGGGCCTGCGGCAGCGGCGCAACGACCTGCATCACCGGTTCATAGGCGAAAACCGGCGTACCTTCCGGCACGGCGAAGACATCGCCGTCGAAACGCAGCGTCGCCAGCTTGTTCAGGAAACCATCGGAAAACAACCCGGTGCCGGCGAGCCAGTCGATCTCGTCGGTCCGGAACGCAAAATTTTCCAGGTACGCCAGCGTGTCGTCGAGTCCACAGGCCAGAATAAAATTCCGCTCCGGCGGCAGCTCGCGAAAGAACAGTTCGAATACCGCCGTGCCCGCCATGCCCTCATCGTGGAAGGCCTGGGCCATTGTCAGCTCGTAGAGGTCGGTAAACAGTGCCGTGGACGGTGCGGTTTCAGTCATGCTGTCTTCTTTTGCAAGTAATCGCGCAACACCACTGCCTGGTTGTGCTGCTCGTCGCGGGCACCGTAAAGCAAGGTCAACGTGCCCTTGCGGGCGTAACCGGCAAGCAGCCCGACAGCCTCAGATTGAGCATCAAGCTCCTTGCGGTAACGCGTCCGGAATTCCGGCCACTTGTCCGGATCGTGGCCAAACCATTTGCGTAGCGGCGTGCTCGGGGCGACATCTTTCAGCCAGTCGTCGAGCTTCGCCTCGTCCTTTTTGATTCCGCGAGGCCAGACACGATCGACGAGCACACGCCGGCCGTCACCGCGGGCCGGTGCTTCATAAATACGCTTGATCCTGATTGACATTGTCCTCTCCTTGGCTATCCCGTCATGCTATCAGCTTCAGAGTCGGGAGCGAGAACTTCGGCGCGAAGATGATGTTCGAACTCGTCAGCCGCGACAGGCTTGCTGAAATAGTAACCCTGCGCGTCCTCGCAACCCTGCTCGCGCAAAAATTCAAGCTGCTCGCGCGTTTCGACACCTTCCGCCAATACGCGCAGGTGGAAGTTCTTCGCAAGACCGATAATTGCCTCGATGATCGCGACGTGATCCGCGCTGGTCGTGATGTCGCGCACGAAAGACTGGTCGATCTTGAGTTTGCCGATCTTGAACCAGCGCAGGTAGCTCAGGCTGGAATAGCCGGTGCCGAAATCGTCGATCGCAAAGCGAATGCCGGTGCGTTGAAGCTTGTCCAGCACGTCCGAGGTGCGCTCAATGTCCTGCATCACGACCGTCTCGGTCAGCTCCAGCTCAAGGAATTGCGGCGCCAGATCGGCAGCGCGCAATGCGTCGAAGATGGTGTGATGCAGCGTGCGACGCAAAAACTGCACCGCGGAAATATTGACGGCGACCGGCACGATCGGCAGCCCGGCGAGCTGCCAGGCCCGGTTCTGGCGACAGGCCTCGCGCAGCACCCATTCGCCGATCGGTACGATCAGGCCGCACTGTTCGGCCACGGGAATGAAATCGTTGGGTGGAATCTCGCCCTTCTGCGGATGATGCCAGCGCAGCAGCGCCTCCGCGGCTACAATGCGGCCGGTCGCAAGCTCCACCTGCGGCTGGTAATGCAAGGTAAAGCTGCCGTTCTTCAACGCGTCGCGCAAATCGTTCTCAAGCTCCACCCGCGCCTGCCGATCGACATCGAGATCCGGGGTGAACAACTGGACGTTATAGCGGCCGCGAGATTTGGCGTGGTACATCGCAGCATCGGCGTCGCGGATCAGCACGTCGACGGTGTCGCCGTGCGTCGGGTACAGGCTCACGCCGATGCTCGGCGTGACCGCAATGTCGTGACCGTCGATCGTGTAGCTGCCGGCGACCGTCTGCAGCATTTCTTCGGCGCGCCTGAGCGCCGCGTCCGGACTGGACACGTCCGTGAGCAGAATCAGGAATTCGTCGCCGCCCTCGCGACCGGCGATGTCTTCCGGATCGAGGCAAACGTGAATGCGCTCTGCTACCGCCTTCAGCAGCTTGTCCCCGGCGCTGTGGCCGAGAAAGTCGTTGACGGTCTTGAAGCGGTCGATGTCCAGAAACAACACCGCAAGCCGGCCGTGTGCGCGCGACGCCCGGTTGATTTCCTGGCGCACCTTGTCGCGGAAACTGGCACGATTTGAAAGCCCCGTGAGCGAGTCGTAACGCGCCAGGTTCCAAAGTCGCGCCTCCGCAGTCTTGCGTGCCGTAATGTCGCTGATCGCACCGTCGAAATAAAGCATCTTTCCCTTGTCGTCGTAAACGGCGACGGCGTTGTTGACGCCGATAAAGTGACTACCGTCGCGGCGTACGTATTCCACTTCCTCGCCCCGGTAATAACCGTTGCGCTCCAGCAGGTCACGCAACTCGTCGCGGCGGCGCGGGTCGGCGTACAGAATTGCGCCCGCCTCGCGCATCTCCTCGACGTTCTTGTAGCCGAACATCGTCGCGAGCGATTTATTGATGTATTGCAAGCCCGCTTCGGGCAGACCGCGATAGATACCTTCAAAGATATTGTTGGTGACGGACAACAGCAGATTTTCGCTGTCGCGAAGCGCGTCGGTCATATCGTTGGCCAGCGCCAGCGCCCGCGTACGCACGCGGCCCCATTGCAGCAGCGTCAACGCAAGCAGCAAACTGATAACGAGCCCCGCCGCGGCGACCTTCCATGCGTTCAAGGCAGTCATACCCGGTTGACGGAACACCAGCGTCCAGTCGCGTCCCGGCAACGTCAGCGGAATCCGCTCGGTCAGACATGGCGTCGACAAGGCGGAATCTCGACAGGCTGACTGCCCGCTGCCGCGCACGACGGCGCCGCTCGCATCCACCACGCTCATGTCGATCTTGGAGTCGGTCGCCAGGACGCCGGCAAGAATCCGGTTGATGGACAGTACCGCACTGACCCAGCCGCTCAAATGTGGCGCATCGCCTGGCGTCTGACAATAGACAGGGCCGGTCATGACCACGCCGATGCGATCCGGCACCGGGCGCGTGTTGAGAGAAATGCGGTGGCTGACAACGATGGAACCGGTAGCGATAGTCTGTTCGATCATCGCCCGCAAGTTCGGCCATCCGCACATGTCGCCGCCAGGGCCGGGAGAATCCGGTCGCAGCGGCGCCTCGTATTGCATAATGCAGTGCAAAGGGCCGGAAGCCAGGTCGTGCAGCTTGAAGCCGCGTCGCTGATCCAGCATGTTCTGCTGAAATGTCAACAGCTGATCGTCGCGCACGTGAGCGACATAGTCGAATGCGACTACGGCGGGATAATTCTGCTTGAGTGAAAGATGGCGAACAAAATCGCGCCAGCGTTGCGCTTCAATCCGTTCCGCGGATGCGAACAGCGCCTGGCCGCTCCTGACGAGCGTCGCATAACCGGTGAAGCGATCACGGATGGTATTGGCCGCCTGTTGTGCAACGTGGCGAAATTGCGCCTGCTCGGCCGCCGATTGGCTGCGCACCGCCAGCCGCCATGCCCACGCCGTGAGCAACAGGCCCACGACCAGCGCAAACAGACTCAAGCCATAGTTGATCGCGATAGGATGCGCTATCGAGCGCGAGAGTCGGCTGCGGCCAAAGGCCATCCCGTCAGCACTCGGTCACGTTGACAGCCAATCCTCCTTGAGACGTTTCCTTGTAAATGCTCTGCATGTCGCGGCCGGTCTGCCGCATCGTGTTGATGACCTGGTCCAGCGATACACGATGCTCACCGTCGCCGCGAATTGCCAGGCGCGCGGCATTAATGGCCTTCCACGAACCCATCGCGTTGCGTTCGATGCATGGAATCTGCACCAGGCCACCGACGGGATCGCAGGTCAGGCCCAGATTATGTTCCATGCCGATTTCGGCAGCGTTTTCCACGCGTTCGTTGCTCCCATTGAGCGCCGCGACCAAGCCGCCGGCAGCCATTGAACAGGCTACGCCGACTTCGCCCTGGCAACCCATTTCCGCGCCCGATATCGAGGCGTTCTTCTTGTAAAGAATGCATATCGCGCCGGCAGTGAGCAGAAAGCGCAGCACACCGGCCTCGTCCGCTCCGTCCACGAAGCGCACATAATAATGCAATACGGCTGGGATAATACCGGCGGCGCCGTTCGTCGGGGCAGTCACAACCCGACCACCGGCAGCATTTTCTTCATTAACGGCCATTGCGAACAGGTTGACCCAGTCCATGACGTCCAGATCGCCGGCTTTTTCCTGCGATTTGAGGTCCCGGTACAACTTTGGGGCGCGACGGCGGACCCTGAGCCCGCCCGGCAGCACGCCGTCCTCGCGCATCCCGCGGCTCACGCAATCCTGCATGACCTGCCAGATTCCAAGCAAATGAGCCCGCGTCTCTGCCTCCGGCCGCCAGGCCGATTCATTGGCAAGCATCAACTCGTGAATCGCGAGACCGTTTTGCTTCGCATGCGCCATCAACTCCGCGGCCGAATCGAATGGGTAAGCCACGGCTACATCTTCGCCATCGGCCGCATCGCCGGCTTCGGCATCGCCGCGGATAATGAAGCCGCCGCCGATTGAATAGAACTCCTCGGCGAGCAGCACCTGGCCGCCGTCATCGCGGGCGGTGAAATGCATGCCGTTGGAATGCTTCGGCAGCACCTGGTCGCGGTGCAGCAGCACGTCGGCCTCTTCGTCGAAGTCGATCTCCCGCTTGCCGAGCAGCCGGATACGCTTGCCCGCCCGGATGTGCGCCAGCGTGGCTTCGATCGCATCGGGATCGACGCCGTCCGGCGTCTCGCCCGACAGCCCGAGCAGGATCGCGCGGTCGGTGCCGTGACCCTTGCCGGTCAGCGCGAGCGAGCCGTAAAGCTGTGTCTGCACCCGCGCAACATTGGCCAGCAGGCCGCGGTCGTCGAGATCGAGCAGGAACTGGCGCGCCGCGCGCATCGGGCCGACGGTGTGGGAGCTTGACGGGCCGATGCCGATTTTGAAGATGTCGAAAATACTTATAGTCATAGCTCAAATATAGTCGCTAGTCGCTAGTAGCTAGTTGCTAGTCGCTAGTCGCTAGTGCTGAGTAAAGACAAGAATGGTCGTCTTGCTTCTCTACACTAGCTACTAGCTACTCAGCACTAGCGACTTTGCTTTCACTCGGAGAGTGAAAGCAAAGTCGCGTTCCCCCCGACTGCAGCAGTATTGATAGTCACGGTACGCTCCGTCGCAAATCTCAAGAGGTAATGCGGACCGCCCGCCTTCGGCCCGGTGCCGGACAGGCCCTGACCACCGAACGGCTGCACGCCGACCACCGCGCCGACCATGTTGCGATTGATGTAGGCGTTGCCGACGCGCACCCGCCGTTCGATCGAACGCGCCTGGCTGTCGATGCGGCTGTGAACGCCGAGCGTCAAGCCGTAGCCGGTTTCATTGATCGCAGCAATCACCTTGTCGAGTTCGCGGGCGCGGTAGCGGATCACGTGCAGCACCGGACCGAACACCTCGCGCTTCAGGATGTCGAGTCGGTCGATCTCGATCGCCACCGGCGCGATATAGCTGCCATGGCTGCAACTGGCCGGCACCGGCGCTTCGGCAATCACGCGCCCCTGTTGCTTGATCCACTCGACGTGCGCCGCCAGGTTCTTGAGCGCCTCGTCGTCGATGACCGGGCCGACATCGGTGCTCAACAGCGCCGGGTCGCCGACCTGCAGCGTTTCCATGAAGCCGGACAGGATGTCGATCACGCGCGGCGCAATCTCTTCCTGCACGAACAGCACGCGCAACGCGGAGCAGCGCTGACCGGCGCTATGAAATGCCGACTCGATCACATCCTTGACGACCTGTTCCGGCAGCGCCGAGCTGTCCACCAGCATCGCATTCTGCCCGCCGGTCTCGGCAATCAGCACCGGGATCGCGCCGTTCCGGTTCGCAAGCGATTTGTGAATGATCTTGGCCGTTTCGGTCGAGCCGGTAAACGCGACGCCGGCGACGCGCTCGTCGGCGACCGCAGCCGCACCGACGATGCCGCCCTCGCCCGGCAGGAAATGCAGCACATCGCCGGGCACGCCGGCCTCGTGCAGCAGCCGCACGGCGAGCGCGCCGATCAGCGACGTCTGCTCGGCAGGCTTGGCGAGCACGCTATTGCCCGCCGCCAGCGCAGCGCTGACCTGGCCGGTGAAAATCGCCAGCGGGAAATTCCACGGGCTGATGCAGACGAAGACGCCGCGCCCGTGCAGCGACAACTCGTTGCGCTCGCCGGTGTAGCCCGGCATTTTCATCGGCTGGCCGAAGTCGTGCCGGCAGCGCAGGCTGTAGTAGCGCAAAAAATCGACCGCTTCACGTACCTCTGCGATCGCGTCGAGAACCGACTTGCCGGCCTCGCGAATCGCCAGCGCCATCAGTTCGGCGCGATGCGACTCATACAGATCGGCCGCCTTCAACAGGATATCCGCGCGCTGATCGGCCGGGGTCGCATCCCAACCGGGCTGCGCCGCATAAGCGAGATCCAGCGCCTGCTTGACCGCGCGCTCGTCTGCCTCAAACACTTCGCCGACATGCCGGCGCCGATCGCTCGGATCGAGCACCGGGCGCGACTTGCCGTCCAGCGGCTTGCCGCCCACCCACGGCGCCGCACGCCAGTCCTGGCGCAACGCCGCTTCAATGGCTTCGGCCAGCGGTACGGACTCGGCCAGATCGGGGAAATTCACGCCCCCGGAATTGACGCGGTCGTCACCGTAGATGTCGCGAGGGAGCGGAATGCGTGGATGCCGCTTGACGTGCAGCGCATCCGTCGTCGCGACCGGGTCCGACACGATGTCGTCGATCGGCACCTTTTCGTCGACAATACGATTGACGAACGACGTATTGGCGCCGTTTTCCAGCAGCCGGCGCACGAGGTACGGCAGCAGTTCCTTGTGCCGCCCGACCGGCGCGTAAACACGGCAGTTCATGCCGAGCTTTTTCGGCCCGACGACTTCGCCGTAAAGCTCCTCGCCCATACCGTGCAGACGCTGGAACTCGAAGTCACGGCGTTCGCCGGCCATTTCGAACACGCTCGACAGCGTGTGCGCGTTGTGCGTCGCGAACTGCGGGTACAGCGCATCGCCCGCCTCGATCAGCTTGCGCGCACAGGCAAGATACGACACGTCGGTCGACGACTTGCGCGTGAACACCGGGTAATCCTTGAGCCCGTCGATTTGCGCGAGCTTGATTTCGGTGTCCCAGTAGGCGCCCTTGACCAGGCGTACCGGAATCCGCCGACCCACTTCGCGGGCCAGTGCCGTCAGCCAGTCGATCAGGCGGATCGCGCGCTTCTGGTAGGCCTGCACCGCCAGACCGAAACCTTCCCAGCCGTCGAGCGACGGCGAGCGGTAAACGCGCTCGATCACGTCGAGCGACAGGTCGAGGCGCGCCGCTTCCTCGGCATCGACGGTCAGCGCAATACCAGCTTTCGCGGCACGCTCGGCGAGCGCCAGCAGGCGCGGCGTCAGCTCAACCAGCACGCGCTCGCGCTGAGCGAACTCGTAACGCGGGTGCAGCGCCGACAGCTTCACCGAAATACCCGGCGCTGAAAAAACGTCGCTACCGGTCTCGATGGCGTCGATCGCGCCGGCGTAGGCGTCAAAAAAGCCTTGCGCATCGACTTCCGTCAGCGCCGCCTCGCCCAACATGTCGAACGAATGGCGATACTTGCGGTTCTCGCGGCTGTTGGAACGCTTGAGCGCTTCCTTGATCGTGCGGCCCATGACGAACTGGTGGCCCATGATGCGCATCGCCTGGCGCAATGCCGCGCGCACCACCGGCTCGCCCAGCCGCGACACCGTGCGATCCATGAAGCGACCGACATCCGCCGCCTCGCGGTCGAGTTTCAGCACGCGGCCGGTCAGCATCAGGCCCCAGGTCGACGCGTTGACGAACAGCGACGAACTCGCGCCCAGGTGCTCTTCCCACTTGCCGCTGGCGAGCTTGTCTCGAATCAGCTTGTCGGCGGTGTCGTCATCCGGAATGCGGATCAGCGCCTCGGCCAGGCACATCAGCACCATGCCTTCCTGCGACGACAGGTCGTACTGGTGCAAAAATGCCTCGATGCCGCCCTTAGTGTCGGCATTCTCCCGCACCGCCTCGACCAGCTCGCGCGCCCGCGCAATAACGCGTTTGCGCGCCGCGTCGTCGAGCCGCGCGATCTGCAACAGCCGCGCCAGGCACTCTTCCTCGTCCGCCAGGTACAGCTCGTTCATCCTCGCGCGCAGTTCGGACTGCTGCGGAACCTGGTCGAAGATAACGCTCGACGCCGTCAACTGAATGTTTGCCTCAACCGCCAAATCTGTTCTCCTGCAGGAGCGAGCGGTGCTCGCGATTCAATGTAATCGCGGCCAGCGGCCGCTCCTACAACGCTTTGACCAGAGCGTCAGCGAACTCGCTCGTCTTCACTTCCTTCGCGCCCTCCATCTGGCGCGCGAAGTCGTACGTGACGACCTTGTCGCCGACCACCTTTTCATAGGCATTCGCGATCAGCTTGCCGGCCTCCGGCCAGCCGATGTAATCCAGCATCATCACGCCGCTGAACAGCAGCGAGCCGGGATTGACCTTGTCCTTGCCGGCGTGCTTCGGCGCCGTGCCATGCGTAGCCTCGAACACCGCCACGTTGTCGCCGATGTTCGCACCCGGCGCGATGCCGACGCCGCCGACTTCGGCCGCCACCGCGTCGGACAGGTAGTCACCGTTCAGGTTCGGCGTGGCGATCACGCTGAACTCGTCCGGGCGCAGCAGCATCATCTGGAACATGATGTCGGCGATGCGGTCCTTGACGACGATCTTGCCCTCGGGCCGCTTGCCGTCGTACTTGTCCCACAGCTCGTCTTCGGTGATCGTCACGTCGCCGAATTCGTCCTTCGCAAGCTCGTAGCCCCACTTGCGGAACGCGCCCTCGGTGAACTTCATGATGTTGCCCTTGTGCACCAGCGTCACGCTGTCGCGGCCGTAGTCGATCGCGTACTGGATCGCCTTGCGCACGAGCCGCTTGGAGCCGAACTCGCTGATCGGCTTCACGCCCAGGCCGCTGCCGTCGAAGAAATTGGCGCCGAGTTCGTCACGCAGAAACTTCGCCAGCTTCGCGTTCTCCGCCGAGCCCGCCTGGTACTCGATACCGGCGTAAACGTCCTCGGTATTCTCGCGGAAAATCGCCACGTCGATTTTCTGCGGCGCGCGCAGCGGCGACGGCACGCCACGATAGTACTTGACCGGCCGCACGCACGCGTACAGATCGAGATCCTGGCGCAGCGCGACGTTGAGCGAACGAAAGCCTTCGCCCACCGGCGTCGTCAAGGGCCCCTTGATGGCGACCTTCAGATCGGTAATGACATCGCGCGTCTCGGCAGGGAAATAATCGCCGCCATATTTCGCGGCCGCGGCTTCGCCCAGATAAAGCTGAGCCCAATGCACCTTGCGCTTGCCGCCGTAGGCTTTCTCGATCGCCGCGTCCCAGACCTTCAGGCACGCCGGCGTGATGTCCACGCCGATCCCGTCGCCCTCGACATACCCCAGGATCGGGTTGTCGGGAACCGAAAGTTTGCCGTTCTGCGCGGTGATTTTCTCGCCGCCATCGGGCAGCTTGACGTGCTGATAGGCCATTGAAGATCCTTTGTTGGTCCGGGCTGAATGAAATAGCCCATTATAACAGGCGGGACCGCGTTCCTTGCACCGCCAGGTCGCCCGAGCGACCCGGCACTTCGGCACGCACCACCTCGATTGCTGGCAGCGCCGCGACGTCGAGGGTGCTGAACAGGTCGCGCGTCGAGCCGATGTCATAGCCGCGCGCCTGCCATTCGCGCAGCACGCGCTCGAAAATCTCCAGGTAAGCCAGCCCCTCGAGCTCCGCATGCAGCGTAAAGACATGGCAGTCATTAAAGCCCCTCTCCCCTCGGGAGAGGGGTTGGGGTGAGGGTACCCGACCGCGATTGACTTTTGGCTCACCTGAGGTTGACGTAGTCCCGACCCTCACCCCCGGCCCCTCTCCCGAAGGGCGAGGGGAGCAAGAAGCCGCCACGATATGCTCCGCCACGTTTTCAATCATAATGCCATCCCGGCCGACCAGTTCGTCCAGCGTCGGCAGCGTGGTCGGCAATTGCGGGCAGCGGAAGCGTCGGCCATCGACGACCGGGATGAATGGCTGTGTCCCGCGCGTATCGCTTGCGTAGTCGAAGCCGAAGTCTTCCTCCAGCGCAAACGCGTGCGAATTCATCTGCCAGCCGGCCGCGCCGATGGTTTTGGCATCATCACCGAATACGTCGCGAAAGCGTTCGACCGCCAGCGCCATTTCGCGGCGCGTCCACTCCGCGCCACGGCGAGCGACGTAATCCTGCCAGCGGACGTGGTCCCAGGTGTGAATGCCGACCTCGAAGCCGGCATCGCGCACCGCGCGCATCGCGTCAGCGCCACGCCGACCGATGTCCGGCCCCGGCAGCAACGTGCCGTAGCACAAAGTCTTGAGGCCGTAATTGCTGCCGACTGAGGTGCGCATGACCTTCTTGAGAAAGCCTGGCCGGAGCAGTCGACGCAGCGCCCGGCCGGTGTGGTCGGGGCCGAGACTGAAAAGGAACGTGGCATTGATGTCCAGGCGCGACAGCAGCGTCGCAAGGCGCGGCACACCCTCAAGCGTCCCACGCAGCGTATCGACATCAATTTTCAGAGCAATGAACATAGGAACGGTGAGCGGTCAGCGATTAGCGGTGAGCGGCTAAGAATCGTCCTTCTTATCTCTTACCCACTGACCACTAACCACTAACCACTAACCTCTCACCCATCAATCAACTCCCGAGCCTCAGCCACATCACCCTTGTACGCCTCAAAGATACGCTCGAGCCCGCCGCGCATATCGATCTTCGGCTCCCAGTCCAATTCCCGGCGTGTGTGCTCGACCGACGGCACACGGTTTTCGACATCCTGATAACCCTTGCCGTAATAATCGTCCGCCGGCACATCGATCAGGTTCACGTGCGCCGCGCTGGTCGCATATTCCGGAATCTCGCGCGCGATCTCCATCATCATCTCCGCCAGCTCGCGGATCGAATGGCTATTGTCCGGATTGCCGATGTTGTAAATCCGCCCGCTCGCGACGCCATTCTTGTTCTCGATGATCTTCATCAGCGCATCGACGCCGTCATCGATGTACGTAAATGCCCGCTTGCGCGCGCCGCCATCCACCAGCCGGATATCCTCGCCGCGCACGATGTGACCCAGGAACTGCGTGACGACGCGGGAACTGCCCTCCTTCGGCGTATGGATACTGTCGAGGCCCGGGCCGATCCAGTTGAACGGCCGTATTAGCGTAAAGTCGAGACCGACCTTGTCGCCGTATGCCCAGATCACGCGGTCCAGCAACTGCTTGGAGCAACTGTAAATCCAGCGCTGCCGCTCGATCGGCCCGAGGATCAATTCCGACTCGTACGGATCGAACGCCGGATCGCGGCACATGCCGTACACCTCCGACGTCGACGGAAAGATCACCCGCTTCTTGTACTTCACGCACTGGCGGACGATCGGCAGGTTGGCCTCGAAGTCGAGCTCGAACACGCGCAGCGGATCCTGCACGTAAACGGCCGGCGTCGCGATCGCCACCAGCGGCAGCACCACGTCGCACTTGCGCACGTGATACTCGACCCACTCCTTGTTGATCGTGATGTCGCCCTCGAAGAAATGGAAGCGCGGATTGTCGAGCAGCACCTCGACGCGATCCGACGCCATGTCCATGCCATACACATCCCAATCGGTCGTCTCGATGATGCGCTTGCTGAGGTGATGGCCGATAAAGCCGTTTACCCCGAGAATCAAAACCTTCCGCACGTTATTCTCCCAACGGTTGAGGGTCGCCGCCAAAACGGCTTTCAAAATCGGCCGCCGTCAGCGGCGACCCGTCCAGTTCGCAGGCGAGCACCCGAAAGCGCCGGCCGTCCCGGCAATCGGCATGCAAAGCACCCGCCTCGGCATACAAACACGGCGCCGCGTCGGCGTGCCGCGCCGGCTCCTGCCGGTAAAAACTGCGCAACACCCGCAGCCGTTGGCCGCCAAGCGTCGTAAACGCGCCCGGATACGGTGGCGCCACGGCGCGCACCAGGTTATGCACGGTCCGGGCCGGCTGCGCCCAGTCGATCGTGCCATCGGCCGGCCGCCGGCGGCCGAAATAGCTGCCCTGCGTCAGATCAAGCGGCCGCTGCGGCGCAGATCCGTTCAGCAGACCCGGCAACGCCCGCGCCAGCGTCATTTCTGCGGCGCACGTCACCTTGTCAAAAACTTCTTTCGCCGTGTCGTTCGGCAATATCGGCACCGCGGTCTGATCCACCAGCGCACCGGCATCCGGCTTCACCGTCATGTAATGCAGGCTGGCGCCGGTTTCGGTCTCGCCATTCAGCACCGCCCAGTTCACCGGCGCCCGGCCGCGGTACTTCGGCAACAGCGAACCGTGCATGTTGAGCGCGCCGCGCGCGGGCAACTCGAAAATCGACCCCGGCAGCACGTGCCGATAATAGAACGAAAACAGAAAGTCGGGCGCGCACGCCGCGACCCGCTCCGCCAGCGCGGGCAACCCGGCCACGGCCGGCGTCACCACCGGAATGTCATGCAGCCGCGCCAGCGCCGCCACGCTTTCGAACCAGACGTTCTCGTCCGGGTCGTCGGCGTGCGTCACCACCAGCGGCACCTCGACGCCCTGCGCCAGCAGCACGGCCAGGCAGCGCGCACCCACATTGTGGTACGCGAACACGACCGCCGATGTCATTCGGCGTCGTCCCGCTCTTCAAGAATGCCGCGAATCAGGTAACGCGGCCGCTGCTGCACTTCCTGGTAAATGCGGCCGATGTACTCGCCCAGCATCCCGATGCCGAACAGCAGGATGCCGATAAAGAAGAACGCGATGGCGAACAGTGTGAACACGCCGCCGACGTCCGGCCCGTGCAGGAACCGGTTGACCATCAGGTAGACAAACAGGCCGAGCGAGGCGAATGAAATCAGCACGCCCAGGAACGAAAAAATTTGCAGCGGCGCGACCGAGAAGCCGGTGACCAGATCGAAGTTCAGCCGGATCAGCCGGTACAGCGAATACTTGGATTCGCCCGCCGCGCGTTCGCTGTGCTCTACTTCGATCTCGACGGGATTGGCCGCGTACAGGTACGCGAGCGCCGGAATGAACGTGTTGATTTCACGCGTGTTGTTGATCGCGTCGACGACACCGCGACCGTAGCCGCGCAACATGCAGCCCTGGTCGGTCATGCGCACCTTGGTGATGCGGTGGCGGATGCGGTTCATCAGCTTCGACGCCGCACGGCGCCAGGCGCTGTCATGCCGGCTGCGGCGGATCGTGCCGACGTAGTCGTAGCCTTCGTCCATGCTGGCCAGCAGCTTGCCGATTTCCTCCGGCGGATTTTGCAGATCGGCGTCGAGAGTCACCACTTTTGTGCCGCGCGCATACTTGAAGCCGGCCATGATCGCGGCGTGCTGGCCGAAGTTGGCCTGCAGATAAATGATGCGCGTCTCGCGCGGACGCGCCTCGAATTGCCGACGCAGCAAGGCGGCTGAATTGTCGGCGCTGCCGTCATCGACGAGGAGGCATTCGTAGCTGCGGCCCAGCGCATCGAGCGCCGGGTACAGTCGCTCGAACAGCGCGGCGAGACCGGCTTCTTCGTTGTAAATCGGAATGACGACCGACAGTTCGACCGCTGACTCGACACGGTCGGTGGCGCGGCGGCCCGGGGCGATGTCGGCGTGGACGACCATCAGCCTGCGCCCAGGATGCTGCGCAGCGCGTCGCAGACGCGGTCGACATCCGCCACCTGCATTGCCGGAAACAGCGGCAACGTCACCGTTTCACGGCCGATACGCTCGGCGTTCGGAAACTGCCCTTCGCGGTAACCCATGTCGCGGTACAGGCTGAACAGCGGCACGGCCGGATAATGGCGGCCGATGCCGATGCCCTGTGCGTGCATCTTGTCGCGCAGACCGGCGAAGTCGAGGCCGATGCGTTCGAACGGCACCAGCGGCGCAAACATGTGCCAGCTATGGCCGTCATCGCCTTCTGCCGGCAGCCGCACCGGCGAACCACTGCCGAGGTTGTCAAAGTACCGCTTGGCCAGCGCGCGACGCTTGCCGTTGAACTCGTCGAGGCGCGCAAGCTGCGACAGGCCGATGCGCGCGGATACGTCGGTCATGTTGTGCTTGCCCGCCGCGACCGACACATCCATGCCGCCGTCGGCCAGCTTGGTGATGCCGTGAAAGCGCAGCAGTTCGAGCTGACGCACGGCGTCGGCGTCAGCGACCGAGACGGCCGCGCCCTCGATCGTCGTCATGTTCTTGTTGGCGTGGAAGCTGAAACAGACCAGGTCGCCGAACGAGCCGATGCGCCTGCCGTTGTAGCTGCTGCCGATTGCGTGCGCGGCATCCTCGATGACACGCAGATCGTGCTTTTTCGCCAGCGCGTAAATGCGGTCGAGGTCCACCGGCAGCCCGGCAAAATGCACCGGCATGATCGCACGCGTCTTCGGCGTGATCGCATCCTCGACCGCGTCAATCAGCAGATTGCGCGTATCCAGGTCGACATCGACGAATACCGGCTTCGCGCCGACCCGCACCACCACGTTGGCGCTCGCCGCAAACGTCATCGCCGGTACGATGACCTCATCGCCGGGCCCGACGCCCGCCAGCACCAGCGCCATTTCGAGCGCGCCGGTCGCCGATGTCAGCGCGCGCACCTGGCGACCGCCGCCGACATAGTCGGCCAGCGCCACTTCAAACCGCTCGACCTGCGGACCGGTCGTAATCCAGCCGGATTTCAGCACTTCGACCACGCCGTCGATCGTTTCCTGATCGAGCGTCGGGCGGGTGAAAGGCAGATAGTCGCTCACACTAACTCCGTGCAACGATGAACACACCAACGATAATGATACCGATTCCCACGAGGCGAAGCGGTGTCACGGTTTCGCCGAGGAACGCCCAGGCCGCGACGGCGGTGACGACGTAGCCGATCGACAGCATCGGGTAGGCGACGCTGACCGGCACCCGCGACAGCGCGAGGATCCAGACGACCACGCTGATGACGTAACAGCCCAGCCCGCCATAGATATAGGGTTCCAGCGCGAGGTGCCAGCCGGCCCGCACCAGCGCGCTCCAGTTGAGCCCGATCGCGCCCATCCGGTTGACGCCGGCCTTGAGCAGGAACTGCGCGAACGCATTCAGCAACACGCCGGCCAGAATCAACAGGAATGCGGTTATCGTCACGGCTTTGTCACTATCACCCGCTGCGGGTCGCGGGCGATCACCCGCATCGGAATACCCGCATGCCGCAGCGCATGATAGTCGTCGCGCGACATAATCGCGAATGCGCGGGAATCCGCCCGCCAGCGCTGCTCAAATGTCGCCATGTCGGCAATGTAGCGCCCGGGGTTCTTGCGGCGCTGGATGCCGAATGCCAGCTCGCCCTGGTAATCCACCGGAATCACCGTCCGCTTGAGATAAAACGGTAGCGATTGCTCGTATTCCTTGACGCTGTAGAACGGCGCGCCGCGGGTGTCGATGCCTGTTAATTGTGCGACGAGGTAGCGGGTCGAATACACCGGTGACAGAACCTGGCCGCCGCTGCTTAGCACCTGCACCGAAACCAGCCAGCCGAGCGCAATCAGCGTAATCGCCGCGGCCGGACGGCGACGAATCAGCCCGAATCCGACCGCGGCAGCCAAGATCAATACGATGGCCGCGCCGACGGCCCAGGGCACCATCCCGGCGTACAGCGCCGCCGGCACCGAGTCGCTGTGCAAATGCGGCAGGTACCAGATGGCATAGATCAGGCAGGCGGCGCCCAGCGCGAGCGTGATCGCCGCTGCACTCATCAGGCTCTTGCGCTCGTGACGCGCCAGTTCGCGGCCGATCAGCAGTGCGAAAGCCGGCATCAGCGGCAGGATGTAGCTCGCCAGCTTCGAGTCCGACGCCGAGAAAAACAGGAAAATCACCACGACCCACAGCCACAGGAACCAGACCGGGTCGAAAGGCGCGGTGAGTGGTGAGCGGTGAGTGGTGAGTGGTGCAGATTCGAGACTGCCATCGCGTCGCAAAACCGACGCCGCGCCGCGTATCAATGCTGCTATGCCCTGCCACAGCCACGGCAGCGTCCCGAGTATCAGCACCGGGATGAAGTAGTACCACGGGCCGGTGCGATGCGCGATCGGCGTCAGGTAGCGCTCGAAATGCTGGACGACGAAAAAGAAATGGAAGAAGTCGTGATTGCGCAACGAGACGACTACGAACCACGGCGCCGAGATCGCCAGGAACAGCGCCAGCCCCGGCAGAATGCACAAGCGCTTCCAGATGGCGAGATCGCGCCTGGTAATCGAATACAGCACGAATGTCACCCCGGGAATCGCGAGCGCAACCAGCCCCTTGGTCAGCAATGCCAGGGCGGCGGCGGCCCAGGCCGCGAGCATCCAGCGTAGCAAATGCGCCTTGTCGTCAGGCCGGTTCTGCGCAATCAGGAACGCGAACAGGCACGCGCACATGAAGAACGCGAGCCCCATGTCCAAGGTGTTGAAGTGCCCCATGAAGATGTAATAGAAACTGCCGGCGAGCATCAGCGCGCCGTAGCGCCCGGTACGCTCGCCGAACAGCTTCGCGCCGGCAATCCACGTCATCCCCAGGCCGAGGAAACCGGCGAGCGCGATCCACAGCCGCGCGGTCCAGTTGTGCTGGCCGGCAAGCTCGTAAATCGTCGCGGTGATCCAGTAATGCAGCGCCGGCTTCTCGAAATATTTGAAGCCGTCGAGGTGCGGAGTAATCCAGTCGCCCGTCGCGACCATCTCGCGGGGAATCTCGGCGTAGCGGCCCTCGTCGGTCTGGAACAGGTCCCGATACTGCAGATTGCCGAACCAGACGATGGCCACGAACAGGCACAGGAACGCTGTCCGCCACGCCGAATTCTGCATGAAAAAATCCCCAGATCCGATTCAGGCGCAGATTATACGGATTGCGGCCGAATTCAGCAGCCGCCGCAACATTAACGTCTGGTCAGGTGGGGCGGTTATCGGACCCGCGCCCGATAGGTCTCGTCGTTCAGCCAGTCGCAATAGTCGGCCAGGATCAGCGCATGATCGAACGCCAGCTCGGGCGGATTGGCCGGGTCAACCGGCTGCCAGTCCCTGGCGTCGTCGCCGGCCTCGGGCTCGCCGGTTGCCGTCGCCGCAAACACCACGCTGATCGTCGGCCCGCGCGGATCGCGCCCCGGCGCCGAATAGCAGCCGATCAGGGCCTTGAGTTCGATCTGGAGGCCCGTCTCCTCCTGCGCCTCGCGCACTGCCGCCGCCGAGACGGTCTCGTCCAGATCGACAAATCCGCCCGGCAAAGCCCAACCGTACGGCGGATTGTGCCGCTCGATCAGCACGATCGGCGTATCGGGGCGATCCTCAAGCCGAATAACGACATCGGCGGCGACAAGTGGGGTCTCGGGGCGAGCCATGATGCAACTCCGTTTTGCGCTATAGTTAAATGCGATTTTGTCACAATAAGGTGGGGATCGTGAACAGGCAGAAGCTTTACGGAGTCGCTCTCACTGGTTTTGTCGCTGCGGCCATCGTTGTCGTTATAGGCGGATGCGCGGGTACACGTCCGACCGGCCCTCGCCAAGCGACAGTCGCCGGCGAGATGGGACCGGAATGTTCATCGGGGGCATTGCGAGGCCCGGGCTACGACAAAGCGGAGCAAGCCTTTCCGGTCGTACCTATACAACCCAAGTACCCCGCCGCGGCACTGTTTCGTGGAGTTGAGGGGACCGTAACTTTCGCTTTCACGATTCGTAAGGACGGAGGAGTCTGTGGCGTCACATTGATGGGCTCCCAGCCAGCCGGCGTTTTTGAACAGGCGGCGCTTCAAGCGCTGACGCGGTCCAAGTTCAAACCAAAAATAGTCAACGGGGAGCCGGCTCCGTCCAGGGCGACATTCAAATACACGTTTTGCCTACCCGATAGTGATGACCGCCAGCAGGCTCAGTCGCGGCCGGACGCGTGCGTTGACTCTAATGGCAACCGGAACAGGGCACATTCCAGTCAAGAACTTCAACAAGAAATGATGTCTTTGCACGACATTCCCCCTCCTTGCAAATCAAAGATTCCTTCATCAAGCGCACAAGGAAAATCGGAATCATCACAGAGAGTGCAAAAGGCTGTGCCGGTGATGCCAGCCAAGCCGACGTATCCAGCTACTGCTGCTTACGCAAAGACCGAGGGGGCGGTACTCTTAAGCTTTACTATAGAGCCGGATGGCACTACATGCGACGCAAAGGTGGTCTATTCACGCCCAGCAGGTATATTTGAATTTGCAGCTTTAAAAGCATTAACTGCTTCCAAGTTCAACCCGAGAGTGGTTAATAACAGCCCCGTGGCATCTCGGGCTTCATTTCTGTACACCTTCGCGTTGCCTGGTAACCCCGGCGGGAAGAAAGCGCACTCCTTACCAAAAAATCTCGCGTCAGCCCCTCCAGCCTATCCGGCAACGGACATCCTCAATCACGTTGCGGCTGTTGTGACGCTTGTCTTTACCGTCGATACACAAGGCCATGTGCGCCACCCGGTCGTTGCTGATTCGGCGCCAGCAGGAATGTTCGACAAAGCGACTACGAAAGCGTTGCTGCGCTCCAAATTCAAAATAAAACGGGTGGATGGAAAGGCGGTCTCGTACAAAGCTCACTACACATACAAATTTCGCATCAAGCCACAAACGTAAGGCGATCCACCGGCTGTTATAATCACCCCCTTTCCCCAAGGAGGCCGCCGTGGACAAAACATTCCTCGAACAACTCGACAGCCAGCTTCAATCGCTCAAGGATGAGGGCCTGTACAAGGAGGAGCGGGTCATCACCACGCCGCAGGGCGCTGCGATCGAGACCACGGCCGGCAAGGAAGTCATTAATCTCTGCGCGAACAACTATCTTGGGCTCGCGAGTCACCCGGAACTCATCAAGGCCGCGCATGCGGCGCTCGACGAGCACGGCTTCGGGATGTCGTCGGTGCGCTTTATCTGCGGCACCCAGGACGTGCACAAGGAACTGGAGGCGCGCCTGAGCAAGTTCCTCGGCACCGAGGACACGATTCTTTACTCGTCCTGCTTCGATGCCAACGGCGGCCTGTTTGAAACCTTGCTCGACGAGAACGACGCGATTATCAGCGACGCGCTGAACCACGCGAGCATCATCGACGGCGTGCGCCTCTGCAAGGCGCAGCGCTTCCGTTACGCGAACAACGACATGAACGAACTGGAAGCGCGGCTCAAGGAAGCCTCCGGCTGCCGGCGCAAGCTGATCGCGACCGACGGTGTGTTTTCGATGGACGGCGTGATCGCCAATCTCGGCGCGATCTGCGACCTGGCGGACCGCTACGGCGCGCTGGTAATGGTCGACGACTCGCACGCGACCGGCTTCATCGGCGCCAACGGCCGTGGCAGCCCCGAGTATCGCGACGTGCTCGGGCGCGTCGACATCATCACCACCACATTCGGCAAGGCCCTCGGCGGCGCGTCGGGCGGCTGCACATCGGGGCGCAAGGAGATTGTCGCCTGGCTGCGCCAGCGCTCGCGGCCGTATCTCTTCTCGAACTCGATCGCACCGGCGGTTGCGGCGGCGTCCCTGGCCGTGCTCGATCTCGTCGAGCGCGACCCGAGCCTGCGCAACCGGCTGCACGAGCACGCCGCGCATTTTCGTGCAGGCCTCGAAAAACTCGGCTTCGAGCTCCGGCCCGGCGAGCACCCGATCATTCCGGTGATGCTCGGCGACGCGCGGCTCGCGACGGACATGGCGAACCGCCTGCTCGAGCACGGCGTTTATGTAATCGGCTTCTCCTATCCGGTGGTGCCCGAAGGCCAGGCCCGCATCCGCACGCAGATGTCGGCCGGCCTGACCCACGAGCAGCTCGACCGCGCGATCGACGCGTTCGCGGCCGTCGGCCGCGAGCTCGGCGTGATCCACTGACGCCGTGCGCGCACTCGTCAAGTCAAGGGCGGAGCCGGGTATTTGGCTCGAGGAATTGCCGAAGCCCGAGCCCGGCCACAACGACGTCCTGATCAAGGTGCGCAAGACGGCCATCTGCGGCACTGATCTGCACATCTACAACTGGGATAGCTGGGCACAGAAAACGATCCCCGTCCCGATGGCCGTCGGCCACGAGTATTCCGGTGAGATCGTCGAAGTGGGCAGTGAGGT
>DASSNE010000014.1:0-98447 GCA_035688265.1 Gammaproteobacteria bacterium | reverse complement strand
GCGGTGCTCGCGGTTGGGCCGAAAAGACCCCAAATATTACGAGCGATGTTCAAATCGAAACCAGCCAATGACACGGAATATCCTCGACTACTCAACGACTTACACGGCGTCAATACAATGACGTTGGGACACTACTGACTTTTAATCTAATCTACAAGGACGCAGAGAAAGGAATAAGCGTGAATATCACTATTTTCGGATCGGGTTACGTGGGATTGGTCACCGGCACTTGTTTTGCCGATGTGGGCAATCATGTGTTGTGCGTCGACGTGGACGCGGAGAAAGTCGCGCGGCTCAACCGCGGCGACGTGCCGATCCACGAGCCCGGCCTCGACAAGCTGATCCACCGCAACGCCGAAGCCGGCCGGCTCAGGTTCACGACGGACATCGCCGCCGGCGTTGCGCACGGCCTGTTCCAGTTCATCGCGGTGGGCACGCCGCCGGACGAGGATGGTTCGGCCGATTTGCAATACGTGCTGGCGGTGGCGCGCAGCATCGGCGAGCACATGAACGATTTCAAGCTGGTCGTGGACAAGTCGACCGTGCCGGTCGGTACTGCCGACCGGGTGCGTGAGACGATCGCGGGGGTGCTTTCGGAGCGCGGCACGAACGTCGATTTCGACGTGGTGTCGAATCCGGAATTCCTGAAGGAAGGCGCGGCGATCGATGATTTCATGAAGCCGGATCGCATCGTCGTCGGCGTCGAGCGCGAGCGCAGCATCGAGCTGCTGGAAAATCTGTACGCGCCGTTCAACCGCAACCATAACCGCATGATCGTAATGGACGTGCGCTCGGCGGAACTGACCAAGTACGCGGCGAACGCGATGCTCGCGACCAAGATCAGTTTCATGAACGAGATGGCGAACATCGCCGATCATGTCGGCGCGGACATCGAGAAGGTGCGCATCGGCATCGGGTCGGATCCACGCATCGGCTACCATTTCATTTATCCCGGTGCCGGTTACGGCGGTTCGTGTTTCCCCAAGGATGTGCGGGCGCTGGAGCGGACCGCACGCCAGTATGCCTACGATGGACGCTTGCTGGCGGCGGTCGAGCAGATCAACGACGATCAGAAAAAAATTCTGTTTTCGAAGATCGACAAGCATTTCGGCGGCAACCTGAAAGGTCGCACGATTGCGCTGTGGGGCCTGGCGTTCAAGCCCAACACGGACGATATGCGCGAGGCTCCGAGCCGCGTGCTGATGGAGGCATTGTGGAAGGCCGGCGCGCAAGTACGGGCATTCGACCCCGAGGCGATGGGCGAGACGCGCCGGCTGTACGGCGAGCGCGACGACCTGATCTTGTGCGATTCGGCGGACGAAGCCTGCGCCGGCGCCGACGCATTGGTGCTGATGACGGAATGGCGGCCGTTCCGGAGTCCGGATTTCGATGGCATCAAGGCGGCATTGACGGAGCCCGTTATTTTTGATGGGCGCAACGTTTTTGATCCTGATTATTTACGTGGGGCCGGGTTCATTTATTACGGCATCGGGCGGCGTTGAGGTTATCGCGGGAGGCGATGCGGTGGCTTTCCTCAGGGACGCCGTAAATACATCCCTGTAGGCTCTGGGTTCGGCATCCTGCCTCACACAGCCCTGAGGAAAGCCACCGCACCACCTCCTTCACTGCGAACGCGGCATTGGGTCGGCCCACCATTCTTTCCCCTCTCCCTCAGGGAGAGGGTTAGGGTGAGGGGAGTGAATTGCTCCCCTAAAACCCACGATAACGGACGGGAGAGACGGTGGGGTAAGGTCTTTCCAGACCGTTGGCAACAGGATGTTGACACCGGAGCCTCCATGGATGGATCTACGGCGTTCTGGAAAGACCTTACCCCACCGGCTCAAGCACACCTACCCGAACCGCGATCCGGCTGGAACCAGCCGCCTTCTCTTGCGATAATTGCCAAGTGAACGACATTTCCATTTTCGCGGCACTCGTCGCCGGCATTGTTTCTTTCCTGTCCCCTTGCGTCCTGCCGCTGGTACCGGGTTATTTATCTTACATATCCGGTGTTTCACAACAGGATTTCGCGGTTGCGGCTTCTGCGGGCGGCGGCGAAGCCGTTGCCAACCGGGTCACGCTGCTGCGTGGCGTAACCGTCAATGCGATCTTTTTCGTCCTCGGTTTCACGACAATCTTCGTGGCACTCGGGGCGTCGGCGACCAGCATCGGCAGCTTCCTGTTTCACAGCAGCGCGATTTTTACCCGCATCGCGGGCGTGGTGATCATCGTCTTCGGGCTGCACATTACCGGGCTGTTGCGCATTCCGTTCCTGTATCGCGAGAAGCGCTACCAGACCAGTGAGCGGCCGCGCTCGCTTGCCGGCGCCTATGGCATCGGAATGGCGTTCGCGTTTGGCTGGACGCCTTGCATCGGCCCGATTCTCGGCAGCGTGCTGGCGATGGCAGCGACCCGCAGCACGGTGACGGAGGGCATCGGGCTGCTGACGGTGTATTCGCTGGGGCTCGGCCTGCCGTTTATCGCCGCGGCGCTCGGGTTCAATTATCTGATCAGCTTTATCACGCGCTTCCGGCGCTTTTTCCGCGGTGTCGAGATTGTGGCGGGCGTGCTGCTGATTGCGGTGGGCGTACTGGTGCTGACGGGTCGCATGACGTGGCTCAGCCAGCAGTTAAGCTTCCTGAACGCCTTCGTTCTATAATAAACACCTTTCCTTTCAGTACTGGGGTACGAGCATGTTCAATGTCGACATGAGCATCGCCGGCTTTGACGATGAGCTGGCCGAGGCGATCGCGGCCGAAGCGCGCCGTCAGGAAGATCACATTGAACTGATCGCGTCCGAAAATTATGCGAGTCCCCGGGTGCTGGAGGCGCAGGGGTCGGTGCTGACGAACAAGTATGCCGAGGGCTATCCGGGCAAGCGCTACTACGGTGGCTGCGAGTTTGTCGATGTGGCCGAGCGCCTCGCGATCGAGCGCGCGAAAAAGCTCTTCGATGCCGACTACGCAAACGTCCAACCGCACTCCGGTTCGCAGGCGAACATGGCGGCCTACCTTGCGCTGATGCAGCCGGGCGATACGCTGCTGGGCATGAGCCTCGCTCATGGCGGCCACCTGACGCACGGCGCCAAACCCAATTTCTCGGGCAAGCTGTTCAACGCGGTGCAGTACGGGCTGACTGAAGACGGCAGCGAAGTCGACTACGAGCAGGTCGCGGCGCTCGCGCGCGAGCACAAGCCGAAGGTGATCGTCGCCGGCTTTTCCGCTTATTCGCGGGTGATGGACTGGCAGCGGTTCCGCGATATCGCCGACGAGGTGGGAGCCTACCTGGTAGTCGACATGGCGCATGTTGCGGGCCTGGTCGCCGCCGGCGTCTATCCGAGCCCGGTCAATATCGCCGACATCACCACAACGACCACCCACAAGACGCTGCGCGGGCCGCGCGGCGGCATGATTCTCGCCCGCGCCAACGAAGAAATCGAAAAGAAGCTCAACTCGATGGTGTTCCCGGGGATGCAGGGGGGGCCGCTGATGCACGTGATCGCCGCCAAGGCGGTAGCGCTGCTCGAAGCGCTGCAGCCGGAGTTCAAGACGTACCAGACGCAGGTGGTCGCCAATGCGCGCGCGATGGCGAAGCGCCTCAACGAACGCGGCCTCAAGATCGTCACCGGCGGCACCGACAACCACCTGTTGCTGATCGACCTGATCGACAAGGGCGTCACCGGCAAGGACGCGGACGCGGCGCTCGGCCACGCCAACATTACCGTCAACAAGAACGCGGTGCCGAACGATCCGCGCTCGCCGTTCGTGACCAGCGGGTTGCGCATCGGCACGCCGGCGGTCACCACGCGCGGCATGGGCGAAGCCGAAGTCCGGCAACTCGCGGACTGCATCGCCGACGTGGTCGACAACATCGACGACGCGGGCGTAATCGAGCGCACGCGCGAGCAGGCGCTGGCGCTGTGCCGACGCTTCCCGGTGTACCCCGCTCCGGAAGTGGAGCGCGCGGCCGCCAGCGGATGAAATGCACTGTCCTTTCTGCGGCCATGAAGAAACCCGCGTAATCGACTCGCGGCTCGCTGGCGAGGGCCGCCAGGTACGGCGCCGGCGCGAGTGCGCGAGCTGCACCGAGCGCTTCACCACTTTCGAAACCGCCGAGTTGGTGATGCCGCGCATCGTCAAGCGCGACGGCACGCGCACGCCGTTTGACGAAAACAAGCTGAGAACCGGCATGCTGCGCGCGCTTGAAAAGCGTCCGGTCGACACCGAGCGGGTCGAGGCGGCGCTGGAAAACATCATTCACCGCCTGCAGACGACCGGTGAGCGCGAAGTGCGTTCGCGCGAACTGGGTGACTGGGTGATGGAGGCGCTGCGCGACCTGGACGAAGTCGCCTACGTGCGCTTTGCGTCGGTCTACCGCAGCTTCGCGGACGTGGAGGCGTTTCGCGAAGAAGTCGACCGCCTGCAGCAGACGCCGGCGAAGGATCGCGAGCAGATGTCGCTCTTGCCTGAAGGCGGGAAGAAGGACTGAGGACTGAGGACTGAGGACTTAGGACTAAGGACTGAGTGAAGAATGAGATGGCGCTTTACTTGGTCCTCAGTCCTTAGTCCCAAGCAGTGGAAATGCCAAATCACAACGACTTCAATTTCATGGCTCGCGCCTTGCGGCTGGCGCGTCGCGGTCTGTATACCACGGACCCGAACCCCCGCGTTGGCTGCGCGCTAGTGGCCGACGGGGAAATCGTCGCCGAAGGCTGGCATGAGCGGGCCGGCGGGCCGCATGCCGAAATCGTCGCGCTCAAAGCCGCAGGTGAACGCGCACGCGGCGCGACCGCCTACGTGACGCTGGAGCCGTGCTGCCACCAGGGCCGCACCGGTCCGTGCGCGGATGCGCTCATCGACGCGGGCGTCGCGCGAGTGGTCGCGGCAATGACCGATCCGAACCCGCGGGTCGCAGGCCAGGGGCTGGCGAAGTTGAAAGCGGCAGGGATTGCAGTCGAGGCGGACGTGCTCGCCGATGCGGCGGCCGAACTTAATCCGGGCTTTATCATGCGCATGACCGCCGGGCGGCCGCTGGTGCGAGTGAAGATCGCCGCAAGCGTCGACGGCCGAACTGCGCTGGCATCCGGTGAAAGTCAGTGGATTACCGGCTCCGCCGCGCGCGCCGACGTGCATCGGCTGCGGGCGCGCAGCTCGGCGATCCTGACTGGTATCGGCACGGCGCTGGCCGACGATCCGCGCCTGACGGTACGCGATGCCGATATCGAAACGACACGCCAGCCGCTGCGCGTGGTGATCGACGGCGGCTTGCGTCTGTCGCCGCACGCACGACTGTTCGGCGAAGGTGGCAACGTACTGATCTTTACCGCGACGGGTGCCGACCCCTCGGCGCTCGAAGCTGCGGGTGCGACTGTCGAGCGCGTTGAATCGCAGCCAGGCCGTGTCGATCTGGCGGCAGCGATCGGCCGGCTTGCGAACCTTGAATGCAACGAGGTGCTGGTCGAGGCGGGCGCGCGGCTGAACGGCGCGCTGTTCGCGGCAGGTCTCGTCGATGAAATTGTCGTTTACCTGGCGCCGACGTTGCTGGGCGAAGCGGGGCCGGGCCTGTTCGCGTTGCCGGAGCTGACCCGGCTGGCCGACCGGCCGCGGCTGCGGTTGCGCGAGGCGCGCCACGTCGGCAACGACTTGCGTTTGACCTACGAAGTGAGCGGAAGCTGAATGTTTACCGGTATCATCCAGGCAATTGGCGAAGTGACGGCGATGGACCTCGCCGATGGCGATGCGCGCATCGAGATCACCGCGCCGACGCTGGATTTCGAGGCGATCCGCCAGGGCGACAGCATCGCGATCAATGGCGTCTGCCTGACGGTCACGACGCTCGCACCGCCGCACTTCGGCGCGGACGTTTCCGGCGAGACGCTCGCCTGCACGACCTTCGCCGGCCTCGGGCGCGGCGACCGCGTGAATCTCGAAACCGCGGCGACGCCGGCGAGTCTGCTCGGCGGCCACCTGGTGCTGGGACACGTCGACGGGGTCGGGGAAGTGCTTGCGCGGCGCGACGATGCCCGATCGGTTCGGCTCGAGATCGAACTGCCGGCGGCGCTCGCGCGCTACGTCGCGGCGAAAGGTTCGGTGGCGGTGGACGGCATCAGCCTGACCGTCAACGAGGTGAGCGACAACCGCTTCGGCGTCAACATCATTCCGCACACGCTCGAACACACGATCATCGGCGGCTATGCGCCGCGGACGCGTGTCAATCTGGAATGCGATATCATCGCGCGTTACCTCGAACGGCTGAATATCAGCGCGAAGGCCATTCATGCTGCAACCTAAACATAACGACCAACTCGAGCTCGATTCCATCGAGGACATCGTCGCCGACATCCGCGCCGGCCGTATGGTCATCATGATGGACGACGAGGACCGCGAGAACGAGGGTGACCTGATCATGGCGGCGGAAAAGGCGACGCCGGAGTCGATCGCGTTCTTCGTCCGCTACACCAGCGGCATCATCTGCATGCCGATGCTTGCGAAGCGGCTCGAGGAGCTGCGCCTGCCGCAGATGGTCTCGGAAAATACCGAAACGCGCCATACGGCCTACACGGTGTCGGTCGATTGCCGGATCGGCACCACCACCGGTATCTCCGCGCACGACCGCGCCGCGACCATTCGCGCGCTGGCCGATCCGGCATCGTCGCCGGATATCTTCATGCGCCCGGGTCACATCTTCCCGCTGCGTTATTGCGAGGGCGGCGTATTGTGCCGGACCGGTCACACGGAGGCCTCGATCGACCTGGTGCGGCTGGCCGGGCTGGCATCGCATTCGGCGGTCATCAGCGAGGTCGTCAACGATGACGGCACGATGAAGCGCGCGCCGGAACTGGCGGCGTTCGCACGCGAACACGGCATCAAGATCGGCACGATCGCCGACCTGATTCATTACCGCATGCAGAAGGAAAAGAGCGTCTCCCGCCTGTTCGAGCGCGAGGTGGACACGGAGTTCGGAACGCTCAGGCTGATCGCCTACCGCGACCACGTCAGCGACACAATCCATTTTGCGCTGGTCGCGGGTGAAGTGAAGGCCGACACGCCGACGCTGGTGCGCGTGCACCTGCGCAACACCTTGAGCGACGTGCTGGCGGTGCGCTCCGAGGCGCTCGGCTGGCCTTTTCGCGATGCGCTCGCGCGAATTGCGAAGGAGGGCGGTGTGGCGATCGTGCTGGATCACGCCGAGGACCCTGCCGCGCTGGTGCAGACATTGGAATCGCTGCCGGCGAAGCCGGCCGGTGACGACGAGCGCGAAGACGGTGCTCAGGTGCTGCAGACCTACGGCGTCGGCGCGCAGATCCTGATCGACCTTGGCGTGCGCAAGATGCGCGTGCTGAGCGCCCCGAAGAAAATGCACGGCATTTCGGGCTTTGGCCTGGAAGTCGTCGAGTATGTGAACTAGACCATGTCCGATTACACCCCTGCCGGCAGCGATGACCTGGCTGTCGCCGATGCACGCATTGCGATCGTCGCCTCCCGTTTCAACGATTTTATCGTCGACGGATTGCTGGCCGGTGCGCGCCGGGTGCTGAAACGTTACGGCATTGCCGACGAGGCGATCGAAGTGGTCCAGGTGCCGGGTGCATTTGAAATCCCGCTGGCCGCGCAAAAGCTTGCGGCGACGCAGCGTTTCGACGGCATCGTCGCGCTCGGCGCAGTGATCCGCGGCGGCACCGCGCACTTTGAATTCGTCGCCGGCGAATGCACCCGCGGCCTCGGCCGCGTGATGCTGGATACCGGCCTGCCGATCGGCTTCGGCGTGCTGACGTGCGACAACGAAACGCAGGCGCTGGATCGTTCCAATTCCAAGGGTGGCAACAAGGGCGAGGAAGCGGCGCTGGCGGTGCTGGAAATGATCGCCGTATTGCGGCGTTTCAAATGAGCCGCTCGAATGTTCGTTCGCGCGCCCGCAGGCTGACGATGCAGGCGCTGTATCAATGGCAGCTGACCGGCGACGCGCCGCGCGCCGTGCTGGCGCAATTTGTCGCCGAGCATGGCGAACGGCGCGAAACCGAGTACTTCAGCGAACTCTTCATGGCGGCCGCCGATGCCGTCGATGAACTCGACGCGCTGGCGAGCCGCTGGCTCGACCGGCCGATGACGCAGATCGACCCGATCGAGCGCGCAATTTTGTGGTGCAGCTTGCTGGAACTGCGCGACCACGTCGAGGTACCGTACCGTGTCGTCATCAACGAGGCGGTCGAGCTGGCGAAAGCCTATGGCGGCGAGGCCGGCCATAAATACATCAACGCGGTGCTGGACCGAGCTGCCGTCGAATTGCGACCCGTCGAGACTGCGCACCGCAAGCGCGATGAATGAATTCGAGCTGATCGAGCGGTATTTTCGCCGGCCGCACGGCCGGCCGGACGTGCCGCTGGGGATCGGCGACGACGCCGCGCTTCTGCAGTCTCCGCCCGGTCATGAGCTCGCTATGACTACCGACACGATGGTCGAAGCCGTGCATTTCCCGGCCGGCGCACCGCCCCATGCAGTCGGTTTCCGCGCACTCGCCACCAATCTGAGCGATCTCGCCGCAATGGGCGCGACGCCTGCCTGGACGACGCTCGCGCTGACCTTGCCTGAAGCTGACGAAGTCTGGCTCGGGGATTTTGCCGCCGGATTTTTCGAACTGGCCGACGCATTCGATGTCGCGCTCGTCGGCGGCGATGTGACCCGCGGACCGCTGACCATCACGATCGGCGCCTGCGGCATCGTGCCGGCAGGCAAAGCCATGCGCCGCAGCGGCGCGCAGTCCGGCGACCGAATCTTCGTTACCGGCGCCCTCGGCGAAGCCGCCGCCGGCCTTAAATCCTATTCACGCGAAAGTAGCGACCGCAATCGGTTTCTCTATCCGCAGCCGCGGGTCGCGGAAGGGACGGCGCTGCGGGAATATGCATCGGCCGCCATCGATATCTCGGACGGCCTGCTGGCGGATCTGGGTCATCTGATCGAGGCCAGCGGCGTTGGTGCGGATCTTCAGCTTGAGCGGATTCCGGCAGCCGCGGGCGCCGATCCGCAATTGGCGCTGACCGGCGGCGACGACTACGAATTGTGTTTCACCGTGCCGTCGACGAAGGTCGATGCATTACGCGCTGCCTGGCGCGACGACTGGGCGCCGATTCACGACATCGGCAGCATCGCGGATGAGCGGGGAGTTCGCTGTATCGCGCCGGACGGGACGTTGTGGCATGCTGACACGGCTGGCTATCAGCATTTTCAATAACCAGGGGAACAATGAACACCGAGCCGACGCGGCGCCCGCGCGCCGCCGACATCCTGCGCGATCCGGTGCATCTGCTGGCGTTCGGGTTTGGCGCGGGTCTGGCGCCGCGTGCGCCTGGCACCTTCGGTACGCTCGTGGCTGTGCCGATCGCATACGGTCTCGCGTTGCTCCCGCCGTGGTGGCGAGGGGGCGTTATCGTCGCGCTGTGCATCGTCGGTATCTGGATTTGTGGACAGAGCGCGCGTCGGCTGGGCGTGCATGACTACTCGGGCATCGTGTTCGATGAAATCGCGGGCTACCAGGTCGCATTCGCGATCGCGCCGTTCAGCCTGTTGTCGCTGGGAACGTGCTTCGTCCTGTTCCGATTTTTCGACATCGTCAAACCGTCGCCCATCGGTTGGCTCGACCGTCACGTCGGCGGTGGCATCGGAATCATGCTGGACGACATCGTCGCCGGCATTTATGCTGGTGTCATATGGCTCGCAATAGCACAGTGGATACACTAGTTCATAACCAACGTGTCGAAGCGGCACTGCCGGAACGCATCGGCAAATACGAAGTGACGCGCGAGCTGGGCGTCGGCAGTACCAGCCGAGTCTATTTGTGCCACGATCCGTATCTCGGCAAGGATGTGGCGCTCAAGCTGTATCCCGCTGCGGAAGACCTGCCTGAAGGGCGCGCCCGTACCCATCGGCGGGTTTTTTTCAACGAGGCGCACCTGGTCGGGCGGCTGCAGCATCCCAGTATCGTGCCGATTTACGATGCGGGCGAGGACGGCGGGCGCTACTACGTCGTGATGGAGTACGTGCGCAATGCCGACCCGCTGACGGTGTTCGCCAAACCGGCGCGCGCGCTGCCGATTTACCGCGTTGCGGACGTGATTTTCAAATGCGCGAAGGCGCTGGATTTCGCCCACCGCCGAGGGGTCGTGCACCGCGACATCAAACCGAGCAACATCCTGCTGACCAAAACCGGCGGCGTGCGCATCATCGATTTCGGCATTGCTCAGACGGCGAACTCGGCGCTCAAGGGCAAGCGCGGCCTGATCGGCTCGCCGAGCTACATGGCGCCGGAGCAGATTCGCGAGCAGGATCCGCAGGTGACGCCGCGCTCGGACCTGTTTTCCCTCGGCATTGTGATGTACGAGATGCTGGCGGGCCGGCGGCCGTTCGATGGCGCCAATATCGACGAGTTGCGCCGCCGCATCGCCTGGTCGACGCCGGTGCCGCTGCACCGCCTGCGCCGCGACGTGCCGGCAGTGCTCGAGCGGATCGTGTTTCGCGCTCTGAACAAGGATCCCGCCAAGCGCTACCAGACGGGGCTCGAGTTTGCCGGCGACTTGACCGGTGCGTTCCGGCAGCTGGATAAATCAGTCGCCGAGTTGGCCGAGCAGGAGCGCTTCAACAAAATGCGCAAGCTGAAGTTCTTCCGCAACTTCAGCTATCCGGAAATCTGGGAGCTGATGAACGCAAGCCAGTGGTGCGATTACCTGCCCGGCGAGCGGATCGTGACCGAAGGCGAGATGGAAGACTGCTTTCTGATTTTTGTCTCGGGCGAAGTCGCGGTGCGGCAGGGGGGGCAATTGATCCGTGTGTTGCGGCGCGACGATTGCTTTGGCGAAATGGCTTATCTGAACGGCGTCCGCCGGACGGTGACGCTGGAAGTGGTCGCGCCGACCGCGATTGTGCGCGTCAATGCGGGGCTGATGGAACGCGCATCGATGCCATGCCAGTTGAAGTTCACCCAGCAGTTTTTATATACGCTGCTGGAACGGCTGGGCGCGCATTAAGAAGCGGGCGGTCTGCGCCTACCCGGCGTCGGAGGCTGTGAAGTGTTCCGCCATCAGTCGCTCGATTTCGTCGAGCTGGAACGGCTTCTGGACTCGCGGTCGGTCACGATAGTCCTCGCGCAGCATCTCGGCGCTGTAGCCGGTCATGAAAATGTACGGAATGCTGCGTCCATCGAGCACGTCGGCGACCGGATAGCATTCTTCGCCGTTGAGATTCACGTCTAGCAGCGCGCCATCAAAACTGCAATCGCGGGCCAGCGCCAGCGCCTGCTTCAGCCGCGGCGCTTTCACGACTTCACAATCGAGCATCGCCAGCCAATCTTCCATCAACATGGCGAGCATCATTTCGTCTTCGGCCACGAGAATGCGCAAGCCGCGCTTGGGCTGTCCCTCGCCGACAGCGTCGGAGCGAGTTCGCCGAGCGCCAGCGTCAGGGCGCTTCTTTCCAATCAGCAGCGCATTTTCGTACTGTAACAACATGTCGGCAGTTATTCTTTTGGCTATTGCCATCGGCAACCCTCCTGGAGATTCACCTCCTGCTGATCCCTCTATTGCTCGCCTATCATTGACGTTTCGCCATTCGATTTCAACCGGCGACGTCATGACACGAATGTGTCGGTCATCAGCCGTTCGATCTCCTCCAACTGGAACGGCTTCTGCACCACCGGCCGGTCGCGGAAGTCCTCGCGCAGCATGTCGCCTCCGTACCCGGTCATGAAAATGAAGGGGATCCCTCGTCGATCGAGCGCCTCGGCAATCGGGTAGCACCGCTTTCCACCCAGGTTGACGTCAAGCAGCGCGCCATCGAAATCCTCGCTTTCTGCGAGCGCCACGGCCTTTTCCAGCCGCGCCGCCTTGACGGCCTGGTAGTCGAGCATCTCGAGCCAGTCTTCGATCAGCATGGCGAGCATCATCTCATCCTCGACCACGAGAATGCGCAGGCCGGACAATGCGGAGCTCTGAGCGTCCGGGCTCATGCGACAGTCTCTGGAGTGGTTCCCGGCTCCGTCGGCGCCAGTGGCATGTAGATCCAGCAGTGCACACCCTCCGGCTCGAAGTCGAGGCTGACTTCCGCTTCCAGCTCGTACGCGAGGCCGTGCTCGATCAGGCGTGACCCGAAGCCGCGGCGGCTCGGTTTGCTGACCGGCGGCCCGCCCCGCTCGATCCAGTCGATGTGCAGCATTTCGGTGCCGTCCGCGCCGGGCGTTACCTGGCATTGGATTTCAAGCTGCCCGCTTGCCGCCGACAGCGCACCGTATTTGGCGGCATTCGTCGCCAGTTCATGGAACGCCATTCCCAGCGCCAGCGCCGCTCGCGCGTTGAGTTGCACATCATCGCAGCCGCCGACCGTGCAGTTCGGGCCGCCGGCGCCACAGTAGGGTGCCAGTTCCAGTGCGATGAGATCAGCCAGTGCCGCGCCGCGCCATTCGGCACGCGCGAGCAGGTCGTGGGCGTGCGACAGCGCTCCCAGCCGGGCCAGGAAAACCTTCTGAAAGGTTTCCGGCGATGTGGTGTTGCGCAGCGTCTGCACCGCAATCGACTGCACGTTGTGCAGCATGTTCTTCGCGCGGTGATTGACCTCGCGCAGCAGCAGTTCGCGGCGCGCCTCGATAATCCGCCGTTCCGTGATGTCGCGCGCGATTTTGGACGCGCCGATGACCTTGCCCGACGAGTCATGGATCGGTGACACTGTCAGCGAGATATCCACCAGCGAGCCGTCCTTGCGCTGGCGCACGGTCTCGTAATGGTCGACGGACTCGCCGCGCCGGATGCGCGCCAGGATCATCGGTTCCTCGTCTTCGCGATCCGGTGGAATCAGGATGGTGATCGACTTGCCGATGACTTCCTCGGCTCGGTAGCCGAACAGCTTCTCGGCGCCTTTGTTCCAGGTCTGGATGATGCCGTTCGTGTCCTTGCTGATAATCGCATCGTCGGACGACACGACGATCGCTGCCAAATGGCGCGCCGCGTGCTCCACCCGCCGGCTGCGCTCAATTTCGGCCTGCGCCGCCTCGTACAGACGCCCGTTGTCGATCGCGGTGGCCGCGTGGGCGGCGACGCCCGCCACCAGTTCTTCGGTCTCCGCGGTGAAGACGCCCGCGCGCTCGTGACCGAAGCACAGGGCGCCGAGGATCTCGCCGGACCGCAGCACCACCGGCACCGCGAGATAGCTCACCACCGGCAGGTGCCCTTTGGGGATGCCCCGGTGGGGCGGATTATTGCCGTAGCGGGGATCGGTGCGAACATCGTCGCAGCGAATGGCGCCTTCGCCGCAAAACGTGCGGCCGAACAGCGACGAGTCGCGCGGCACGCCGAATTTTTCGAAGTCGCCGCGCGGGGCGCCGGACACGGCGAAATGCTTTTCGCAGTGACCGCCGTCGTTGACCACATTGTAGAAAAAAGCGCCAAACTGGGCGCCTGTGAGTTCGGTCGTGGCATCCGCCACCGTTTGCGCGATCCGCTTGATGTCCAGGTCGCGCGCGACCAGCTGCGCGACGCGGTTCAGTATCTGCAGGCGACGGGTCTGTCGCTGCCGCCGATCGGCCTCGTGCTGTGGATCGCTGGAATTCTCTTGCAGGTGTTCCGCTTCGGCTCGTTCGGTCAACTCCCGGCCTCTTACGGTGCTGTCGTCCATGTCCCTTCCAATACGGTCATCCCGCGAATAATGAGTCGCGGCCGGCCGGAAATCAACCGGGATTCAGCCGCTGGTTTGTCAACTCTCGTTCGAATCCTTGTCGCGCTCCACCTGCGCGTACGCCGAATGATTGTGGATCGACTCGAAGTTCTCGGATGAAACCTGATAATAGCGAATGCGGTCGTCCCGATCGAGTCGAACGGCGATATCACGCACGATATCCTCGACGAACTTGGGATTGTTGTAGGCGCGCTCGGTCACATATTTCTCGTCCGGCCGCTTCAGCAGCCCGTAAAGTTCGCACGACGCTTCGGCCTCGACCATGTCGATCAGCTCTTCCAGCCACACAAAGCCCTTCAGGCGGGTCGTCAGCGTCACGTGCGAGCGCTGATTGTGCGCGCCGTAGTCGGATATTTTTTTCGAGCACGGGCACAGGCTGGTCACCGGCACGACGACCCGGACCTGGATGCAGTTCTCGTCGCCGCGGCGCTCGCCGAGAAACGTCACGTCGTAATCGAGCACGCTTTCGACGCCCGACACCGGCGCCTTCTTGGTGATGAAATACGGGAAGTGCATCTCGATGTGGCCCGACTGTGCATCCAGTCGCCGCGTCATCTCGCCGAGCATTTCATGGAACGACGCCACCGAAATCTCCCGCTCGCGGCGATTGAGGATTTCGACGAAGCGCGACATGTGCGTGCCCTTGAAGCGCGCCGGCAGATCGACGTACATGTTGAACATCGCGATCGTATGCTGCTCGCCGCCGGAGCGGTCGCGGACGCGCACCGGGTGGCGGATATCCTTGATGCCCACTTTCTGGATCGGAATGTGACGCGTGTCCGCGCTCGACTGCACGTCCGCGATCGGCGCCGCAGGCTTGCTTTTCATATCCATGCTAATCCTCCGGCTCGAAAGGTTCGGTGCTGCCGTCCTTCAACAGGATTTCGACCTTCTGCTCGGCTTCACTGAGCGCCTGCTGGCAGATGCGGGTCAGCTGGACGCCGCGCTCGAAGTGCTTGAGCGCCGCGTCGAGGCTGATGTCGCCCTGCTCGAGCTGGGCGACGACGGTTTCCAGCTCTTTCAGCGCCGCTTCGAAGTCGAGCTGATTGCCGCCGGTTTGGGGGCCGGCCGGCGGCGTGGACGATGCTTGTTTCTGAGGCATAGCAAGACATTTTAACAGGAGCGGACCGTGGTTGACTTTATCCGGCGCGCGGCTTACCTTTCCAGTGGTTTTAGACTAAGTCTAAATTGTATTATCCCACATCCGGAGGACGGCAATGGAGCTTAAGGGCAGCAAGACCGAGCAGAACCTGAAGGACGCATTTGCGGGCGAATCGCAGGCGAACCGCCGCTACCTGTATTTCGCCGCCAAGGCGGACGTCGAAGGCTATAACGACGTATCCGCGGTATTCCGCTCCACCGCGGAAGGCGAAACCGGCCACGCGCACGGTCACCTGGAATACCTCGAAGCGGTCGGCGATCCGGCGACCGGCGAGCCGATCGGCCCGACCGCGCTCAACCTCAAATCCGCGATCGCCGGCGAAACCCACGAATACACCGACATGTATCCGGGCATGGCGAAAGACGCCCGTGACGAGGGTTTCGACGAAATCGCCGATTGGATGGAGACGCTGGCCAAGGCCGAGCGTTCGCACGCCAATCGCTTCCAGAAGGCGCTGGACAGCCTGGAAGGCTGAGCCGCGCAGAACCCTCACCCTCTCCCGAAGGGCGAGGGAGCAAGAAGCTCCCGATCAGGCTATGGCCCCTCTCCCGTCGGGAGAGGAGTTGGGGTGAGGGTTCTCAACAACGGCAAACACAAAGTCACCATCCATGACCGAAGCCGAAAAACGCGAAGGCGGCCTCGTCGCGCCGACGCGCCACACGATCGACTGGCGCAATCCCGAGTTCTATGAAGAAAATGCGCTCGTCGGCGAGATGGAGCGCATCTTCGACATCTGCGCCGGCTGCCGGCGCTGTTTCAACCTCTGCAACGCGTTTCCGACGCTGTTCGACGCGATCGACGAGTCCGAAACCATGCAACTCGACAGCGTCGACCGCAAGGTCTACTGGGAAGTCGTCGATCACTGCTATCTGTGCGACATGTGCTACATGTCCAAGTGCCCCTACGTGCCGCCGCACCCGTGGAACGTCGATTTCCCGCACACGATGCTGCGTGCCAAGACGTTCAAGCGCCGGAACCATGGCACCTCATTTCGCGATCGCACCCTCAGTTCCACCGACACGATGGGCAAGTTCTTCGGCATTCCCATCGTCGCCGAAACCGTCAACGCGGTGAACGGCAACAGCATCGCCCGAAAGGCGCTGCACAAGACATTCGGCGTCCACCAGGATGCCGTGCTGCCGAAATTCCACGGTAAGACGCTGCGCAAGCGCGTGAAGAGCCGGGCAGAGCCCGCCCTCACCGCTGAACCGGCCGAAGGCACCACCGGCAAGGTTGCGCTGTTCACCACCTGCTACGGTAACTACAACCGTCCCGAACTGGGCGAAGACCTGATCGCCGTGTTCGAACACAACGGCATCCCGGTGCGTCTCGCACCGCAGGAAAACTGCTGCGGCATGCCCAAGCTCGAAATGGGCGATCTTGAAAGCGTCGAAAAGCTCAAGAACGGCAACATCCCCGTGCTCGCCAAACTGGTCGACGACGGCTACGACATCGTCGCCCCGGTGCCGTCCTGCGTGCTGATGTTCAAGCACGAACTGCCGCTGCTGTTCCCGGACGACCCCGACGTTATCAAGGTCCGCGACGCGATGTTCGACCCGTTCGAATACCTGATGCTGCGCCACAAGGCCGGTAAACTGAACACCGAATTCAAAAACCCGCTGGGCAAGGTCGCCTACCACGTCCCGTGCCACCTGCGCGTGCAGAACATCGGTCTCAAAACCCGCGACCTGCTGCAAATGGTGCCCGGCACCGAGATCGACACGATCGAACGCTGCTCCGGCCACGACGGCACCTACGCGGTCAAGGCGGAGTTTCACGAGACATCGATGAAAATCGGCAAGCCGGTAGTCAATCGCGTGAAGAAGGCCGCGGCCGCGCACTACGCGAGCGACTGCCCCATGGCCGGCGACCAGATCATGAACGGGCTCAAGAGCAGCGACAAGCCGGCGCACCCGCTGGGCCTGCTGCGCCAGGCTTACGGCATCTAGGCAAAGTCGCTAGTGCTGAGTCGCTAGGACTGAGTCAAGAAAAGAAACTTAGTCCTAGCGACTTAGTCCTAGCGACTTGCACCCCCACCGCATAGGACAAACCGATGGAAAAGTTAACGCGCGACGACCTGCTAAGCCTTGAGCAATACGCCGACAAACGCATGGAATTCCGCCAGCGTGTTCTGGGCCACAAACGCGACCGCAACCTCGCGATCGGCCCGAACGTCACGCTGCTGTTCGAAGATCGCCTGACCATCCAGTACCAGATCCAGGAAATGCTGCGCGTCGAACGGATTTTCGAGGCGGCCGGTATCCAGGACGAGCTGGATGCCTACAACCCGCTGATCCCGGACGGCCGCAACTGGAAAGCCACCATGCTGATCGAGTTCACGGACGTCGCCGAACGGCGCCAGGCACTGGCGCGCCTCGTCGGCATCGAGCACCAGGTCTGGGTCCAGGTCAACGGCTGCGAACGCATCACCGCCCTCGCCGACGAAGACCTCGAGCGCGCGACGCCGGAAAAGACGTCCGCCGTCCACTTCCTGCGCTTCGACCTCGACGACGCGTCGATCAGCGCGCTCAAGAACGGCGCCTCCCTCGGCGCCGGTATCGATCATCAGGAATATCGGCACACGGTCGAACCGGTCCTCGAAAATCTTCGCCGAAGTTTGCTCGCGGATATCGACTGACGCGCAGCGACTGGTACAATCGCTCGCCATGAGCAGCCAATACGATGCCGCCGCCATCGAAGTTCTGAGCGGCCTCGACCCCGTGCGCAAACGCCCGGGGATGTATACCGACACCACCCGCCCCAACCATCTCGCCCAGGAAGTCATCGACAACAGCGTCGACGAAGCGCTGGCCGGCTACGCGAAACGCATTGACGTCACGCTCTACAAGGACGGGTCGCTGGAAGTCGCCGACGACGGCCGCGGCATGCCGGTCGACCTGCACCCGGAAGAAAAGATTCCCGGCGTCGAACTGATCCTGACGCGGCTGCACGCCGGCGGCAAATTCTCCGCACGCAACTACCGCTTCTCCGGCGGTCTGCACGGCGTCGGCGTTTCGGTCGTCAACGCGCTGTCCAGCCACCTTGAAGTCTGGATCCGCCGCGGCGGCCAGGAATACAACATGGCGTTCAAGGACGGCTACACCGTCTCGGCGCTGGAAGCGATTGGGAAGGTCGGCAAGCAGAACACCGGCACCACGCTGCACTTCTGGCCCGACGCCCACTATTTCGACTCGCCCAAATTGTCGATACCGCGGCTGGAGCACGTATTGCGCGCCAAGGCCGTGCTGTGTCCCGGCCTGCACGTCACGCTGACCGTCGAGGGCGGCGAGCGACAGGAATGGTATTTCGAAGCCGGGCTCACCGACTACCTGGCCGAAGCGCTCGACGACGCCGAGCGCCTGCCGGACGAACCGTTCACCGGCAGCTTCGAAGGCACGACCGAAGCCGTCGACTGGGCGCTCGCCTGGCTGCCGGGGGAGGGCGAGCCAATCACCGAAAGCTACGTCAACCTGATCCCGACCATCCAGGGCGGCACGCACGTGAACGGCCTGCGCACCGGCCTGACCGACGCGGTGCGCGAATTCTGCGAGTTCCGCAACCTGATCCCGCGCGGCGTCAAGCTGACCCCGGACGATGTCTGGAACCGGCTGTCCTACGTCCTGTCGGTCAAGATGAACGACCCGCAGTTCTCAGGGCAGACCAAGGAGCGGCTGTCGTCGCGCCAGTGCGCCGGCTTCGTCGGCGGGGTCGTCAAGGACGCGTTCGCACTGTGGCTGAACCAGCACACCGATGCGGGCGAAAAGATCGCCGAGCTCGCGCTCGAAAACGCCCAGGCACGTCTGCGCACGAGCAAAAAGGTCGTGCGCAAGAAAGTCACCAGCGGACCGTCGCTGCCGGGCAAGCTCGCCGACTGCACCAGCCAGGACCCGACTCGTGGCGAACTGTTCCTGGTTGAGGGCGACTCGGCCGGCGGCTCCGCCAAGCAGGCTCGCGACCGCGAATTCCAGGCGATCATGCCGCTGCGCGGCAAGATTCTGAACACCTGGGAAGTCGACCCGGCGCAGGTGCTCGGTTCGCAGGAAGTGCACGACATCAGCGTCGCCATCGGCGTCGAACCCGGCAGCCACGACCTCAAGGGCCTGCGCTATCACAAGATTTGCGTGCTCGCCGACGCCGACTCCGACGGCCAGCACATCGCAACGCTGCTGTGCGCATTGTTCCTGAAGCATTTCCGCCCGCTGGTCGAGCAGGGTCACGTCTTCATCGCCATGCCGCCGCTGTACCGCATCGACATCGGCAAGCAGGTCATGTACGCGCTCGACGACGCCGAGCGGCAAGCCGTCTTCGACCGTATCGAAGCCGAAAAGCTCAAGGGCAAAGTCTCGGTCACGCGTTTTAAAGGCTTGGGCGAAATGAGCCCGCAACAACTTCGCGAGACGACCATCTCGCCCGACACTCGTCGGCTCGTGCAACTGACGATCGACGGCAACGACAAAACCGACGACCTGCTCGACATGCTGTTGTCCAAGCGGCGCTCGCCCGACCGCAAGGCGTGGCTGGAAGAGAAGGGCAACCTCGCGGAAGTATGAGAGGGAGCGGGGTTCGGGAGTCGGGTGTCGGGATTCGGGAAGAGAAACCGATTTATCAGCGCATCTATGCTGCCGTGCGTGCCATTCCTCCGGGTTACGTCGCAACCTACGGCGGCATCGCACGACACGTCGGCGCGTCGACACCGCGGCAGATTGGCTATGCCATGGCCGCGCTGCCTGCCGGAAGTGACGTGCCGTGGTATCGGGTCATCAACTCGCGCGGCGAAGTCAGCAGGCGCAAATCCGGCTACGGCGCATCGGAGCAGCGGACGCTGCTTGAAGACGAAGGCGTTTATTTCGATCGGCGGGGCAGAGTCGACTTGGCGAAGTTTGGCTGGTTATCCTGAGTTTCGGAAGTGCCTGATCGAGCACCCATTAGGAGAAGGTGGGGATGAGGGGGATAAAAGCGCCGACCAGGAAGGGCGGCTCTTAATTCGCGACATCGAGCGCAAGCTGCCGGGCCGGACACCGGCATAAATTCACTCCGCGCGAAGCGCGAACGAAACTTATGGCAACAGCAAATCTCGAATCAAACTACGAACGCCAACCGTTAAAAGCGTTCACCGAAAAGGCCTACCTCGATTACTCAATGTCAGTAATCCTGGACCGCGCCTTGCCCCACATAGGCGACGGCATGAAACCCGTCCAGCGCCGCATCGTCTACGCCATGTCGGAACTGGCCCTGAACGCGGGCGCGAAGCCCAAAAAATCCGCCCGCACCGTCGGCGACGTCCTCGGCAAATTCCATCCGCACGGCGACCTGGCCTGCTACGAGGCCATGGTCCTGATGGCGCAGCCCTTCGCGTACCGCTACCCGCTGATCGATGGCCACGGCAACTGGGGCTCAATCGACGATCCGAAGTCGTTCGCGGCGATGCGCTATACCGAGTCGCGCCTCACGCCGTACGCGGCGGTGCTGCTTTCCGAACTGGGACAGGGTACGGTCGACTGGCAACCGAACTTCGACGGCACGCTCGAGGAGCCCAAACTGCTGCCCGCGCGCCTGCCCAACCTCCTGTTGAACGGCGTCAGCGGCATCGCCGTGGGTATGGCGACCGACATCCCGCCGCACAACCTGAACGAGGTCGCGCAGGCCTGCATTCATCTGCTCGACAATCCGAAGGCGGATGTTGCCGCACTGGTCGAACACATTCAGGGCCCCGATTTCCCGACCGGTGGCGAGATCATCACGCCTGCGGAAGAGTTGCTGGCGATGTACAGCACCGGCAACGGCAGCGTACGCGTGCGCGCGGTGTACGAGCGCGACGACGGCGACATTGTCATTACGGCGCTGCCGTTCCAGGTGTCCGGCAGCAAGGTGCTCGAGCAGATCGCGACGCAGATGCGCGCGAAGAAGCTGCCGATGGTCGAAGATTTGCGCGACGAGTCGGATCACGAGAACCCGATCCGCCTCGTCATTACGCCGCGCTCTAACCGCGTCGATGTCGAAGCGCTGATGGCGCACCTGTTCGCGACCACCGATCTCGAACGCAGCTACCGTGTCAACATGAACGTGATCGGCATCGACGGTCGGCCGCGGGTCAAGAATCTGCGCGACTTCCTCGACGAGTGGCTCAGGTTCCGGCTGGACACGGTTACTCGCCGCCTGCAGTTCCGGCTGGAGAAGGTCGAGCGGCGCCTGCACATTCTGGATGGTCTGCTGATCGCGTTTCTGAATATCGATGAGGTCATCGCGATCATTCGCTACGAGGACAATCCGAAAGCCGAGCTGATCGCACGCTTCAAACTGAGCGACGAGCAGGCCGAGGCGATCCTCGAACTGAAGCTGCGCCATCTCGCCAAGCTCGAAGAAATGAAGATTCGCGGCGAGCAGGCTGATCTCGCCGCCGAGCGCGACACGCTGACCAAGACGCTCGGCTCCAAGGCGCGCCTGCGCAAGCTCGTGCGAACCGAGCTCGAGCAGGATGCGGCGCAGTTCGGCGACGAACGCCGTTCGCAGCTGGTCGAGCGCCAGGCGGCCCAGGCGCTGGACGAAACCCAGTTGCTGCCCAGCGAGCCGGTGACGGTGGTGCTGTCGCAGCGGGGTTGGGTGCGCGCCGCCAAGGGGCACGGCGTCGATGCCGCGGCGCTGAGTTACAAATCCGGCGACGCATTCCTGGCCGCGGCCGAAGCGCGCAGCAACCAGCAGGCCGTGTTCCTCGATTCGACCGGCCGCGCCTACACCACGGTTGCACACTCGCTGCCATCAGCGCGCGGGCAGGGCGAGCCGCTGTCCGGCCGCTTCAACCCACCGGACGGCGCGACGTTCGCCGGCGTGATGGCGGGCGACAATGATGACCGCTGGATCGTCGCGAGCGACGCGGGCTACGGCTTCGTGCTGCGTCTCGGGGAAGCCTCGTCGCGCAATCGGGCGGGCAAGGCGCTGCTGAACGTGCCGAAAGGTGCGGCGGTGCTGGTGCCGACTGCGGTCGCGGACGCGACGAGCGACCGTCTTGCGGCGGTCGACAACGAAGGTCGGCTGCTGGTGTTTCCGGTCAGCGAGTTACCTGAACTGGCGCGTGGCAAAGGCAACAAGCTGATGGCGATCCCGGCGAAGAAAGCCGCCGCGCGCGAGGAATACCTGGTGGCGATGCTGAGCGTGCCTGCCGACGATACGCTGGTGATTCTGAGCGGCCAGCGGCACATGCGACTGAAGCCGGCCGAACTGGACGGCTACGTCGGCGAACGCGGGCGGCGCGGCAGCAAATTGCCGCGCGGTTTTCGCAAGGTGGACGGACTGGTGCTGGGGTCGAAGTTCGGCGGCTAACCAAAAGCGCCGAGCTTGCCGCGATCGGCGGAGCCAATGGTCGCGCCCGGCTCCTGCAGATAGTTACCCTGTATGTATTGTACGCCCATTTGCCACAGCGCCGCGATCGTGTCGGCGCTTTCGACCCGCTGGGCGACGGTTTCAATCTTTTTCGCATGGGCCTTTTCCACCAGCGCGAGTACCTTGTCACGCTTGGCGTTGTCGGTCTGGATTTCGCGCGTGAGTTCGTCGCTAAGCTTGATGAAATCCGGCTTGAGATGATCGAGCACGCCGGGCGAATTGCGCCCCACGCCGAACTGCGAAATGGCGATCGCGCAGTTCGCCTTCTGTAGCGCGTCGATGAACAGCTTCGTTTCCTTGAGATACTTGTCGAGATAACTCTCCGCAAGCTGGAATATCAACCCCCCTGGCGGCAGCGATGGCGCGCTCTTGAGCGTTTTGCGCAGCCATTCGAGCATCTTCGGGTCCGTCAGGAACTGCGTCGAGATGCGCGCAAAAAAGCGCACGTCGCGTCCATTGCGCTCGCCGGCGACTACCGGCAGCAGGTGCGAGATGACCCATTTGTCGATTGCCGCCACGAGGTGGTGGCGCTCCGCGTACGGCATGAACTTGGCCGCGGAAATCATTTCGCCGTTGCCGGCGTCCATACGCACCAGCACGTCCTGTAATTCGATCTCGCTGTTGTCGAGACTCGCGATCGGCTGGTAGGCGAGCTTCAGCGTATTGTCCTTCAACGCGCTTGTGATGCGCTTCACCCAGCTCGCGTCCGATCCGCCGTCCTCGGCGATCGCAGCCGGCTTGTATACCAGGTACCTGTTGCCGCCGTCCTCGGCCACCGCCTCGCCTGCTTCAATCGCCTGCGACAGCAGCAACTCCGGCCCGGCCAGAGCATCGATTTCAGTGATGCCGATGCTGCAGGTCATGCTGGTCGAGCCGCCCTTGGTCTCGAAAATCGTTTTTGAAACCGCCTTGCACAGCGCCCCGGCCCATTGTTCGACATCGGCAAGTGCCGGCCGCGTCAGCACGATCGCGAACGTATCGTCGTCGAAACGTCCGACCGGCTCGTTCTTGTTGACGCTCGCATTGATCAGTTCAACCAGCCGATTAATGATCCGGTCGCTGGAGAACGCGCCGACGCTGGCTTCGACGGCTTCAAGCTGATCGGCCGTAACCAGCGCCAGTGCGCGCACCGTCTCGTCGCCGGCTTTGACCGTCTTCAAATGCTCCAGAAAATAGGCGCGGTGGTAGACGCCGGTGAGCGGATCGCGGTGGCGGATGTCGGCCAGCGATGCCTTGAGCGCATTGGCTTCGCGCTCGCGCTCGCTCAACTGCTGCTCAAGCTCCGGCGATATTTCTGCCTGTGCCACGTGCGCCGCCAGCCGCACGCACGGCTCGTCTTCGATGGTGTCGGGTGACAAGGACACCGTGACCGCGAATGGTTCACCGTCTTTGACGCCCTTCAATGCCAGCCCTTCGCTCGCCTTGCCGTGCTTGATCACCTGCTGGATCGCCGCCTTGAGCGCAGCTTGCGACGTGGCATCGAAAGCATCCATGACCGGAATGCCTTCGATATCCTCATTCGACTGGTAGCCGAACAATTTCAGGTATGCCGGATTGGCCTGCATGTGAATGCCGTCCTGCACATACGCGATCGCGTCCGCCGACTGGCTCAGCAATTCGCTCAGACGCGTTTCGTAGTCCGACAGCGCATCCGCGTATCGCTGCAGTTGCGCCGCCATGCGTGCGACCGGCAACTCGCGCTCGATCACGGCTTTCAGATGCGCCGCATTGTCCATCGCGACCAGGTCACGCGCGCCCTTCGCCATCAGTGCCGTGATGTTCAGTTTGTCGATACGGTTGCCGACGGCGATTACCGGTGTCTCCGGCGTGCGCAAATCGCGCAGACGTACCACGTCATCCAGCGACAGCGGCGGCGCGTCGGCGACGAGAAAGATCAACTCGGGGTGCGCTTCGAGCGCCTTGTCCAGGGTTTCCGCATCGCCTGCCCAGCCGGACCGGACGCGCATGCCGAGACCGCGCAGCAGCCCGTTCAGGTGCTCGGCATCATTCTGCGTCTTGCTGGCGACGAGAATGGGCAGGATGCTCTGTTCTGGCAAAAAAATCTCCCCGGGTTAAAAGACTGGCAACTTGCTCGGCGCGCCGGCTTGTTCGCGAACCAGCCGCGGCACAAGGTAGCCCGGCAATCGGCGGCGCAACTCCCGGTGCAGCGCCAACGCACGCGACTCGGGCACTTCGAAATGCGCCGCACCGGCGACGCGGTCGAGCAGGTGCAGATAATAGGGTATCACTGCGGCCGCGAACAGGGTTTCGCTGAGCGCCGCAAGGCAGTCGGCCGAGTCGTTCACGCCACGTAGCAGCACGGACTGGTTGAACAGCGTCGCGCCGGCATCTTTCAGTGCCGCAAAGGCGGCGCCCACGGCTGTATCGACCTCGTTGGCGTGGTTGACGTGTACGACGATGGCCTTCTGCATCGGCAGCGGCGCGAACCAGTCCAGGAACGCCTGATCGATCCGCGATGGCAGCACGACCGGCTGGCGCGTGTGGATGCGCAGGCGGCGCACGTGCGGGATGGCGGCGATCGCCGCGGCGAGCTCGGCCAGTCGGCGGTCCGCGAGGGACAGCGGGTCGCCGCCGCTGAGGATGACTTCGGAAATCGTCACATCGGCGCGAATGTAGGCGAGCGCATCCCGCCAGCGGCCGGTACGCGGGTTTTCGTCCGCGTATGGAAAATGTCGCCGGAAGCAGTAGCGGCAGTTGACCGCACAGGCGCCGGTCGCCACCAGCAGCACCCGGCCGTGGTATTTGTGCAGCAACCCGGGCCGCGCCGCGCTTGCAATGTCGCCGACCGGGTCGATGGTAAAGCCGGGCGCGGGTGCGGTTTCGGCGTCGACCGGGAGCACCTGGCGGAGCAGGGGGTCGTGCGGGTCGCCGATTCGCATCCGCGCCACGAACCCGCGCGGGACGCGCAACGGGAACAGCTCGGTCGCGGCGCGCGCACCGCTCAGCAGCCCCGGATCGAGCGCCAGCATCGAGAGCAGCTCGGCAGGATCGGTCACCGCCTGTTGCAATTCAGTCTGCCAGCGCGTCTGTGTTCCGGTTATCATAGGGCGTTTAAATCTGCGGGACGGCAAGTTTACCTTTATGGCCACATACAGCACCAACGAATTCAAAGGCGGTCTCAAAATCATGCTCGACGGCGATCCGTACACGATCGTCGAGAACGAGTTCGTCAAGCCCGGCAAGGGTCAGGCGTTCAACCGCGTCAAGGTCCGCAACCTCAAGACCGACCGCGTGATCGACCGCACCTTCAAGTCGGGCGAAACGGTGGACAGCGCCGACGTCGTCGAAACCGAAATGCAGTACCTGTACAGCGACGGCGAGTTCTGGCACTTCATGAAGCCGGACACGTTCGAGCAGTTCGCCGCCGGTCCGGCGGCGGTCGAGGGTGCCGTGCAATGGCTCAAGCCCGAGGACATGTGCAACGTGATCCTCTGGAACGGCGACCCGCTGTCGGTCGAGGCACCGAATTTCGTCGTCCTGCAGATCACCGAAACCGATCCGGGCGTGCGTGGCGACACCAGCGGTGGCGGCGGCAAGCCGGCGACGCTCGAAACCGGCGCCGTCGTGCGCGTACCGCTGTTCGTCGATCAGGGCGAGATGATCAAGGTGGACACGCGCACGGCCACCTACGTGGCGCGCGCGAAGGAGTGATTAAGAGCGGGATTCGGGATTCGGGGTTCGGGATTCGGGTAGATGTAGGCGGGCGTAAGGCCGAAGGCGGTTGCCGGCAACCCGATTGGCACCCCACGGCGCCAATCGCCAATCTCCGCAAACGCGCCGAGATCCTTGCCACCATTCGCGCATTCTTTGCCCGGCGCGATGTGCTCGAAGTCGAAACGCCGTTGCTCTCGAAAGCCGCCGTAACCGACGTTCACCTCGACAGCATCGCCGCCGACGGCGGCTTTTTGCAAACGTCGCCCGAGTTCGCGATGAAGCGCCTGCTCGCGGCAGGCGCGGGCGACATCTACCAGCTTTGCAAGGTCTTCCGCGCCGGCGAAGCGGGGCGCCACCACAACCCGGAATTCACGCTGCTCGAGTGGTATCGGGTCGGCTGGGATTACCACCGGTTGATGGCGGAAGTCGCGGACCTGCTGGCGCAGGTGCTCGGCATCGAGACCGAGCCGGAATATCTGAGCTACCGCGAGGCGTTCGTGCGCCGGCTCGAACTCGATCCGTTTACAGCGCCGCCGGATGCGCTTGAAGCGGCGGCGGAACGCGCCGGCCTGGGCGGCGCGGGGCCGCTCGACCGCGATGGCTGGCTGGACCTGCTGGCAGGCGGCTGCGTCTACCCGGCGCTGGGCAAGGATCGACTGTGTTTTATTTATGACTTCCCGGTGTCGCAAGCTGCGCTGGCACGCGTGCGACAGGACGAGCCGCCGGTGGCCGAACGGTTCGAGGTCCTGTTCGACGGCCTCGAACTTGGCAACGGTTTTACCGAACTGACCGATGCCGACGAACAGCGGCGCCGCTTCGAGCACGACCTCGCGTACCGACGCAAACAGGGCTTGGCCGAGCCGCCGATCGACCGCCGCTTTCTCGCCGCGCTCGAAGCGGGCCTGCCCGAATCGGCGGGCGTGGCAGTCGGGGTCGATCGCGTCGTCATGCTGGCATGCCGGGGCGAGCGTATCGGCGACGTAACAGCTTTCACAGCGGAGAACGCGTGATGTTTGAACTGAAGGAAATTGACAACACCAATAAACAGTCCTTGTATTCGGAGCTGGCCGAGCAGGCGCGCTCGCTCGTGCATGACGAGAAGGACCTGATTGCCAACACCGCCAATCTCAGCGCGCTGCTGTTTTACGCGCTGCCGGATGTCAACTGGGTGGGCTTCTACCTGCTCAAGGACGGCGAACTGGTGGTCGGGCCGTTCCAGGGGAAGCCGGCCTGTATTCGCATTCCGATGGGGAAGGGCGTCTGCGGTACTGCGGCGGCCGAACGTAAGTCGCTGGTCGTCGAGGACGTGAATGCCTTCGCCGGCCACATTTTCTGCGACAGCGCATCGCGCTCGGAGGTCGTCGTGCCGCTGGTGGCTGACGAAAAACTGCTGGGCGTGCTGGATATAGACAGCCCGAATCTGCGCCGCTTTGACGAAGACGATCGGGCGGGACTGGAGACAATTGCGGCGGTGCTGCTGGAGACGATCAGTCGTAATCGGGCCGGATGATTGTAAGTTCAACTTCCAATCAGCCGGGCGGAACCAATACGCTGCCCAACCAACACCCTTGAATCGACGCCGAGTCCGGCGGTCCATTCGACCGCGCCCCGCGCGAACAACAGGATGACGGTCGAGCCCATGTTGAAGCGGCCGAGTTCGTCGCCGCGCTCGAGCGTCACCGCCGCCTCGCTACCATCGTCATAACGCCAGTCGCGGATGCGCTTGCCATGCGGCGGCGTGATTTCGCCCGCCCAGACCGTCTCGATACTGCCGACGAGCATCGCGCCCACCATCACGACTGCCATGGGTCCCGCCGCGGTCGTGAACAGCATCGCGACCCGCTCGTTGCGGGCGAACAGGCGCGGGACCGCGCGCGTGGTGGCCGGATTGACGCTGAACAGCCGGCCCGGAATGTGAATCATGCGTTCGAGCGTACCGTCGAGCGGCATGTGGACGCGGTGATAATCGCGCGGCGCGAGATACAGCGTCGCGAAGCTGCCGCCGGCGAAGCGCTCGGCCAGCGCCGTGTCGCCGCCCAGCAGTTCGCGCACGTCGAATTCCCGCCCCTTGGCCTGAAAGATGCGGCCTTCGTTGATCATGCCGAACTGGCTGCCGCGGCCATCTACCGGCGATACGCAGCTATCGGGTGCGCGGTCAATCGGCCGTGCATCGGGCCGCAGCGCGCGAGTGAAGAACGCATTGAGGCTGGCATAGTGCGCCGGATCGGGGTCTGCCGCTTCACTGAGGTCGATGTCGTAGCGGTTGATCAGCGCGCGAATCAGCCGGTTCTTGAGCCATGGCTGTTCGCGGCGCGTGATGTAGCGCCAAAGCCGCGACAGGCCGTGTTGCGGCAGCGGGTATTGCGCCAGCGCGGCGAGGCGGTCGTAGCGCTTGGGGTTGTAGGCTGACATGGCGCCGGAATACTACACTCTGCGGTATAGTTACGCACTTCCTTTGCCTGAATTTGAAGTAGATGCCGCGCTTCGTTACAGATATGGCCGCGTTGCCCACGATTGCCGATTGGGTGCGTTACCTCGCCAGCCGGTTCAATGAAGCCGGCCTTTTTTTTGGCCACGGCACGGGCAATGCGGTGGACGAGGCGCTCGCACTGGTGTTGCACGTGCTGCATCTCGATCACGACCTGCCGTCGTGGTTGCTCGATGCGCATCTGACGGATGACGAGAAAGCAGCGATCGCCGAACTCGCGGCGCAGCGGATCGACACCCGCAAGCCGCTCGCCTATCTGACACATTCCGCGGGGTTCGCCGGGCTCGACTTTTACGTCGACGAACGCGTGCTCGTGCCGCGCTCGCCGATCGCAGAGTTGATCGAACGCCAGTTCGAGCCGTGGGCGGAGCCCGATGCGATCGGGCGCGTGCTCGACATCGGCACCGGCAGCGGCTGCATTGCGATCGCCTGCGCACATTACCTGCCTGATGCGCAGGTGGACGCGGTGGATATTTCGGAAGATGCGCTCGCCGTCGCGGACGAGAATGTGGCGCGGCATCATTTGAACGAGCGGGTGCGGTTGATCCGGTCGAACCTGCTGGCCGACGTGCCGCCGGCGCACTACGACGTGATCGTCACCAATCCGCCTTATGTCGACGCCGCCGAGATGGCGGAGCTCGAACCCGAGTTTCGTCACGAGCCCGCGCTGGGGCTGGCGGCAGGCGAGGACGGGCTGGATTGCATCGAGCGCATCCTGCGCGACGCGCCGGATTATCTCGCGCCGAACGGCATCCTGATCGGCGAAGTCGGCGCCAGCCAGCCGGCGTTCGAAGCACGCTTCCCCGATCTGCCGGTTACATGGCTGGATTTCGGGCGCGGCGGCAGCGGCGTGTTTCTGATTGCGGCCGCCGACCTGGAGGAGAGCGATGTCCGGTAACACGTTCGGCAAGCTGTTTGCCGTCACGACCTTCGGCGAAAGCCATGGCCCCGCGCTCGGCTGCATTGTCGACGGCTGCCCGCCCGGACTTGCGTTGACCGAGGCGGATCTGCAGGCCGATATCGAACGCCGCCGCACCGGCAAGTCGCGCCACACCTCGCAACGCCGCGAGCCGGACACGGTGCGGATTCTGTCCGGCGTCTTCGAGGGCAAGACCACCGGCACGCCGATCGGCCTCGTCATCGACAACGTCGATGCCAAGTCGAAGGACTACGCGAACATCGCCGACCGCTTCCGGCCCGGCCACGCCGACTACACCTACCTGCACAAATACGGAATGCGCGATTACCGCGGCGGCGGGCGCGCCTCAGCGCGCGAAACGGTAATGCGCGTGGCGGCAGGCGCGATCGCCCGCAAATACCTCCGCGAGCGGCTGGGGATCGAAATCCGCGGCTACCTGGCGCAGCTCGGGCCGATCGCGCTCGAGCCGGTCGATCTGGCGACGGTCGACGACAATCCGTTCTTCTGCCCCGACCCATCGAAGGTCGACGAGCTTGAGGGCTTCATGGACGCGTTGCGCAAATCCGGCGATTCGGTCGGCGCGCGGGTGACGGTCGTCGCGCGGGGCGTGCCGCCGGGCCTGGGCGAGCCGGTATTCGACAAGCTTGACGCGGCGATCGCCCACGCAATGATGGGCATCAATGCGGTCAAGGGCGTCGAAATCGGCGCCGGTTTCGCGGCCGTCATGCAGAAGGGGACCGAGCACCGCGACGAAATGACGCCGGAAGGTTTTTTGAGCAACAACGCCGGTGGCACGCTGGGCGGCATTTCCAGCGGCCAGCCGATCGTGGTCAGTATCGCGCTCAAGCCGACATCGAGCATTCGCCTGCCCGGACGCACGGTCAACACGGCCGGAGAGCCCGTGGAAGTGGTCACCCACGGCCGCCATGACCCGTGCGTCGGCATTCGCGCTACGCCTATCGCGGAAGCCATGCTCGCGCTGGTGTTAATGGATCATTATTTACGCCATCGTGCCCAGAACGGGGATGTAAGTGCTTCTACCCCGACATTGGCGGGAGAACGCGAAATTCGTTAAAATAGTCTGCTACGCGATTGAATTTACAGCTATTTTCGGGATTTTTTAATGCAGGACTTTAAGGTGGCCGTGGTCGGCGCGACGGGCGCGGTCGGAGAAACAATGTTGTCGATTCTTGCCGAGCGGAAGTTCCCGGCAAGCGAGGTGATTGCGCTGGCGAGCAGCCGCTCGGTCGGGCGCACCGTCGAATTCGGCCACAAGGAACTCGAAGTACAGGATCTCGCGACGTTCGATTTCAGTGGCGTCGATATCGCGCTGTTTTCGGCCGGTGGCTCGGTGTCCGGCGAGTACGCGCCCAAGGCGGCCGCGGCCGGCTGCGTGGTGATCGACAACACGTCGAAGTTTCGCTACGACGATGATGTGCCGCTGGTCGTCTCGGAGGTCAATCCGGAGGCGATCGGCCGGTACCGCAAGCGCAACATCATCGCCAACCCGAACTGCTCCACGATGCAGCTCATGGTGGCGCTGAAGCCGCTGCACGACGCGGCCGGCATCGAGCGCATCAACATCGCCACCTACCAGGCAGTCTCCGGCGCCGGCAAGAAGGCCATGGAAGAGTTGGCGCACCAGACGGCTAATCTGCTTAACGGCCGCCCGGTCGAGCCGGGCAAGATGGCCAAGCAGATCGCGTTCAACGTGCTGCCGCAGATCGACGAATACCAGGACAACGGCTACACCCGCGAAGAAATGAAGCTGGTGTGGGAGACGCGCAAGATTCTCGGCGAGGCGTCCATTCAGGTGAACGCGACCGCCGCGCGAGTGCCGGTGTTTTACGGTCACTCCGAGGCGGTGCACATCGAGACGCGCAAGAAGCTCTCCGCCGCCGACGCGCGCAACCTGCTGGCGAAGGCGCCCGGCATCGAGTTGCTGGACGGCTTCGGAAAAGGCGAGTTTCCGACGGCGGTAACGGAGGCGGCGGGGCACGACCCGGTGTACGTCGGCCGCATTCGCGAAGACATTTCCCACCCGCGCGGGCTCGACCTGTGGGTGGTCGCGGATAACATTCGCAAGGGCGCCGCCCTCAACACTGTTCAAATCGCCGAAATATTGGTAGAAAACCATTTATCGGCTATAGTTGGCGCAATGTCATAAGGCGATGCTTGAAGAAAATCGCCGAGTTGCTTGGCGCTGTTGGCATTAAGGCAGATTTATCAAGGCCCGGGTGCGGGTGGAACAGGGAGCGAAAATGAGACGATTACTGGCCCTCTCGGGGCTGATCCTGAGTCTTGGATCGCTGTCGTTCGGCGCGTTCGCGCTGGGTCTGGGTAATATTCAGCTGCATTCGGCGCTGGGCCAGAAGCTCGATGCCGACATTGCGCTGGTGGGCGTCGACAGCCCGTCGGCGGCCGGGCTGCAGGTGTCGCTGGCGGGGCCGGCGGCATTTCAACGCGCCAAGGTCGAGCGCAGCGGCATTCTGCAATCGCTCAAGTTCGTTGTCGTCAATGGCGCCGACGGCTACCACGTTCACGTCACCAGCAGCCAGCCGGTCCGCGAACCTTTCCTGACTTTCATCGTCTCCGCGCGGTGGTCCAGCGGCCAGGTGCTGCGGGAATACACCGTGCTGCTCGATCCACCCAATTACGCGGCCTCGTCCGGCGCCGCTGCCGTGCAGTCGCCGGCAGCCGGTACCATGCAAGCCGCGCCCGCTGCGGCCTCGACCGTCGCCGCCGCGCCGGCGGCGCAGCCCGCGCAGATGGCGCCGGCGACGACGACGTCCGCCGCCGGCAGCAATTACGGCCCCATCCAGCGCGGCGACACGCTGTGGGGGATCGCGAGCAACCTGACTTCCGGCGATCCGGCCGAGATCGATCGGATGATGATCGCGATTTATCGCAATAATCCGCACGCTTTCGCCGGCAACATCAACCGCATGCGAGCGGGCTATGTGCTTGAGATTCCGGATGCCGCGACCGTCAACGCCATCAGTCGCCGCGATGCCATCGCTGCGGTGAAGAGTGCCAACCAGCGCTACCTCGCAGCATCGCCGGCCCCGGCAAATGTGTCGTCTGCGACGGCATCGTCGGCTGCCACGCCGGCCGCCAAGTCGCCGACTGACGTAACCGCGGCGAGCCCGACAGCACCTGCGCCGGCCGCCGATACCCAGGCGCATTTGCAACTGGTGGCGCCGAGCGCGGATGCCGTTCAGTCTGCCGCCGCGCCGGGTGCCGACAGCGCGCAGCTCGCGCAGTTGAAGCAGCAGTTGTCCGCCGCCCAGCAGCAAGCGAGCGACGCCGCAGATCGCAATGCCAAGCTGGCGGGCCAGGTCAACGACCTCAAGCAACAGTTGGCCAAGACGCAGCGCATGCTGAACGTGACCAACAAGCAGCTTGCACAGTTGCAACAGCAGGCGCGTCGGCAGAATACCGGCAAGCCGGCGAAGACTGTCGGCCTCGAAGGCGTGATCGCCCACCTTACAAAGCCGTTGTTCCTCGCGGCCCTGCTGGTGGTGCTGGTGCTGATCGTGGCGTTCATCGTGATCCGGAAGCAGCGGCGCAAAGCGGCGGTCGCCGCCGGCAAAGAGCCCGTCATGATCATCGACGAGCCCCAGGCCGACGAGGCCGAGGCCGACTCCGACCTTCAGACAGAAGAATTCGCAGGCGCCGCCGCGGTCCCGCTGGACGACGACGCGGCGGCGGAGTCTGCGGAGTCCGCCGCTGACGAGGCGCAGGATCCGATCGCGGAAGCCGATTTTCATGTCGATTACGGCCTTTACGATCAGGCGGCCGAAATCATCCTCAAGGGCATCGCGGCCGAGCCGGGCCGCGACGAACTCAAGCTCAAGCTGTTCCGGATTTACTTTGCCGCCGGCGATGCCGCCGGTTTCAGCAGCGCCGCGCAGGAGTACGCCTCCGACTGGGGAGCGGATCATCCTGCCGAGTGGGAAGAGGTCACGACGATGGGGCGGCAACTGGTGCCAGAGGAGCCGTTGTTCGCGGCGGGCTTCGAGCAGACGCTGCCGGGCTCGGTCGATACGGAAATGCCGACCGAGCTGTCCACGGAACTCGGTACGGACACCGCCACCGAGTTGCCGGGCGAAGACGAGGAACCGGATGAAGTCATTGCCGATCCGCGCGACGAGGCGCTGGACTTCGACTTCGACCTGGGCAATTCGACGTCCGCCGCGGATGGCGGTGAAGCCGAGCCTGTAGCCGAAGAAACTTCCGGGCAACCGGCGGCGGAGGCGCAGCCGGAGTTCCAAAATTCGTTCGATGTGGATACGCCGGCGGCTGCCGGTGCCTCGACCGACTTCGACCTGAGCGAACTGGAAGCCGAGTTGAACCCTGAAACCGGTGACGCCGGTTACAGCGGCAGTTCGCTCACCGATACGCAAACGGAATTCGAGGACGCCATCCGTGAACTGTCGGAATTCGTCGACACCAACTTCCCCAAGGAGCCGTCGGGCGACAGCCAGCCGGTCGAGTTGCCGACGGCAGGGGAGCAGGACTTTTCGCCGCTGGAAACACTGGCCGCGGACGACGACGAATCCGAAGCGGAAAGTTTCGACGATGACGGCGGCCTCGACGAAATGAGCACCAAGCTCGATCTCGCCCGCGCCTACATGGACATGGGCGACCCGGAGGGTGCGCGCAGCATTCTCGAGGAGGTGATCGAGGAGGGCGCCAAGCAGTACCAGGACCAGGCGCGCGAACTCCTCGATAAAGTCGGCTGATGAAGAAGCCGGGGTTCGGGAAAGAATCCAAAATCGTTTGGAGCCGGGGCTGCCATTGGCTCGATGTCTTCCGGTAGCTCAGTGGTTCGCATTGCAGCCGGCGTCGAATACGACGGTAGTCACTTCGCCGGTTGGCAGCGCCAGCGGCACGCGCGTTCGGTTCAGGGCGATATAGAGGCCGCGCTGTCGATCGTGGCAGACCGGCCTGTCGAGGTCGCTTGCGCGGGCCGCACCGACGCCGGCGTGCATGCCGAAGGGCAGGTCATTCATTTCGATACCGACGCCGAACGTAGCGAACGCTCCTGGCTTCTCGGTACCAACTCCAATCTCCAGGCGGATGTCGTGCTGCGCTGGCTGCGCGTTGCGCCGCCCGAATTTCATGCGCGCTTCAGCGCGCGCGCCCGGCACTACCGCTACACGATCGTCAACCGCGACACGCGGCCGGCGATCGAGCATGACTACCTCGCCGCCGTGCGCCTGCCTCTCAACGTCGCGGCGATGCTCCGTGCCGCGCGGTCGCTGATCGGCGAGCACGATTTTTCCGCGTTTCGCGCCGCCGAATGCCAGGCGGCCTCGCCGGTGCGGCGTGTGCTGTGGCTGACGGTCGCGCGCCACGGCGATCGTGTCGTCATCGACGTGGCGGCGAACGGTTTTCTGCATCACATGGTGCGCAACATCGCCGGTGTCCTGATCGCGATCGGCACCGGCAAACGGCCGTCGGAGTGGGCGGCTGAAGTACTTGAAGGCCGCGACCGCACCGCCGGCGGCATCACGGCGCCCGCCGCCGGCTTGCGGTTCATGGGCGTGCGCTACCCGGATGCGTTCGACTTGCCGCTCGGGCCGGAAAGCCGGGCGGTTTTCGACGCGATTGCGAAGTCTGGTAATCTATAACGTTTTCCCGTTCGCGCAGATCGTCAATGTCCCGCGTCCGCATCAAATTTTGTGGTCTCACTCGCGCCGACGATGCCGCAACGGCCGCGCGACTGGGTGCGGACGCCATCGGCATGGTGTTTTACCCGCGGAGCTCGCGGGCGGTGACGTTGGAACAGGCGCGCGCGGTGATCGATGCGCTGCCGGCGTTCGTGACCGTCGCAGCATTGTTTCTCGATCCGGAACGGGACGCCGTCGAGCGGGTGCTGAGGACGCTGCCGATCGACCTGCTGCAGTTTCACGGCGACGAGTCGCCGGCGTTTTGCGAATCGTTCGAGCGACCGTACATCAAGGCGCTGCCGATGGCGGACGATGTCGATCTGAATGCGGCCGCGCGCGATTACCGGCACGCGCGTGCGCTGTTGCTCGACGCCCACGCCCGCGGCGAGTCCGGTGGCCAGGGCAGGACGTTCGACTGGCGCCGTATCGAGTTGCCGCTGCCGGTGGTGCTGGCCGGCGGACTCGGCCCGGACAACGTCGGCAGGGCGATCGAGACAGTGCGGCCGTGGGCGGTCGATGTGTCGAGCGGTGTCGAATCGAGTCCCGGAATCAAAAGTCGCGAACGCATGGCCGCGTTCGTTGCAGAGGTTAATCGTGCAGGCAACTGACAAGACAAACTGGCCGGATGCCAACGGCCGCTTCGGCGACTACGGTGGCCGTTTTGTCGCCGAAACGCTGATGGCGGCGGTGGAGGAACTTGCCGCCGCCTACGAGCAGTATCGCGACGACCCAGACTTTCGCGCGGAGTTCGAGCGCGACCTCGCCGACTACGTCGGCCGGCCGTCGCCGCTGTATTTCGCCGATCGCCTCACCGAACGCGCCGGCGGCGCGCGCATCTACCTCAAGCGCGAAGACCTGAACCACACCGGCGCGCACAAGATCAACAACACGATCGGCCAGGCGCTGCTCGCCAAGCGCATGGGCAAACGCCGCATCATCGCCGAAACCGGCGCCGGGCAACACGGTGTCGCCACCGCCACGGTGGCCGCGCGACTGGGGCTTGAATGCATCGTCTACATGGGCGCCGAAGACATTGCCCGGCAGTCGGTCAACGTCTATCACATGCGCCTGCTCGGTGCGACGGTCGTGCCGGTCAAGTCCGGCTCGCGCACGCTGAAAGACGCGATGAACGAGGCGATGCGCGACTGGGTGACGAATGTCGATTCGACCTTTTACATCATCGGCACCGTCGCCGGACCGCATCCGTACCCGATGATGGTGCGCGACTTTCACACCGTGATCGGCCGAGAAGCGCGCGAGCAGATCCTGAAGGCGGAAGGCCGGCTGCCGGATGCGCTGGTCGCCTGTGTCGGCGGCGGCTCCAATGCGATCGGGCTGTTTCATCCGTTCCTCGACGACGACGTGGCGATCTACGGCGTCGAAGCCGGCGGCAAAGGATCGGGCGAGGGCGAGCACGCCGCGTCGCTGTCCTCCGGCAGGCCCGGCGTGCTGCACGGCAATCGCACTTATATACTCGAAGACGCGGCCGGGCAGATTTTGCCGACGCATTCGATCTCGGCCGGTCTCGATTACCCGGGTGTCGGGCCGGAGCATGCGTGGCTGAAGGATAGCGGCCGGGCGACGTATGTCACGGTGACCGATGACGAGGCGCTCGCGGCGTTTCATCTGCTGACGCGTGTCGAGGGCATCATGCCGGCGCTCGAATCGAGCCATGCGATCGCCTATGCGACGCAGCTTGCGCCGAAACTTGAGCGCGACGCGATCATGATCGTCAACCTGTCCGGGCGCGGCGACAAGGACATCAACACCGTCGCGCGGCTCGAAGGAATGGAGCTATGAGCCGGCTCGTCGCACGCTTTGAAGCATTGCGCGCGCATAACCGCCGCGCGCTCGTCACCTACATCACCGCCGGGGATCCCGAGCCGCAAATGACGCCCGGCCTGTTGCACACGCTGACCAAAGCGGGCGCCGACATTCTGGAACTCGGCGTGCCGTTTTCGGATCCGACCGCAGACGGTCCGGCGATCCAGGCCGCGCACGAACGGGCACTGGCGCACGGCGTACGTCTCGCCGATGCACTCAACATGGTGGCCGCGTTCCGCCGCCGGGACGATTCAACGCCGATCGTGCTGATGGGCTACCTGAATCCGATCGTGGCCATGGGCGCGACCGCTTTTGCCGACGCGGCGGCACAAGCGGGTGTCGATGGCGTCATCGCGGTCGATCTGCCGCCGGAAGAGGCAGCCTCGCTGCACGCGTTGCTGCGCGAGCGCGACATCGACCTGATATTCCTGGTTGCGCCGACAACCACGGCCGCGCGGATCAAGCGCATCGCGGCGCTGGCAAGTGGCTTCATCTATTACGTCTCGCTCAAGGGGACGACCGGCGCAGGCACCCTCGACACGGCTGCCGTGGCCGACAAGCTGCGGGATGTCCGCACGCACACTGCCCTGCCGATCGCGGTCGGTTTCGGCGTTCGCAGCGGCGAATCCGCCGCCGCACTGGCGCAGGTCGCCGACGCGGTCGTCGTCGGCAGCGCCTTGATCGAACGCATCGTCGCAGCCGACAATGACGCCGCCCGGCGCCAGGCCGCGGCGGACTTCGTCGGCGAATTGCGCACCGCGCTGGATAACGCAATGGCCGCACCGGCTTAAAGAGATAGAGTATGAACTGGTTCAAAAAGCTGATGCCGTCGCGCATCAACACCGAAGGCAGCCGCAAGCGCAACATTCCCGAAGGCTTGTGGAGCAAGTGCCCGCATTGCGGCGGCGTGCTGTACCGCGCCGACCTGGAGCGCAACCTGCAGGTCTGCCCGAAGTGCGGCCATCACATGCGCCTCACCGCGCGCCAGCGGCTCGACTCGTTTCTCGATCCCGATTCGCGCACCGAGATCGGCGCCGCGATCGAACCGCTCGATCCACTCAAGTTCAAGGACAGCAAGCGCTACAAGGAGCGTATCGCGCAGGCGCAAAAGAACACCGGCGAAAACGACGCGCTGGTCGCGATGAAGGGCCACCTCAAGGGCCAGCCGGTCGTCGCGTGCGCTTTCGAGTTTCGCTTCATGGGCGGCTCGATGGGTTCGGTCGTCGGCGAGCGCTTCGTGCGAGCCGCCAACGCGGCGCTCGAAGACAAGGCACCGCTGATCTGCTTTACCGCCAGCGGCGGCGCGCGCATGCAGGAGTCGCTGCTGTCGCTGTTCCAGATGGCCAAAACCAGCGCCGCGCTTGCCAAGCTCGCCAAGCGCCACATCCCGTTTATTTCGGTTTTGACCGACCCGACCACCGGCGGCGTCTCGGCGAGCCTCGCGATGCTGGGCGACATCAACATCGCCGAGCCGCGGGCGCTGATCGGCTTTGCCGGTCCGCGCGTCATCGAACAGACCGTGCGCGAAACATTGCCGGAAGGCTTCCAGCGCAGCGAGTTCCTGCTCGAGCATGGCGCGATCGACATGATCGTCGATCGCCGCGAAATGCGCGATCGCGTCGCGAACCTGCTGACGATGCTGATGCACCAGCCGGTGCAGGCGCTGCTGTCGCGGAACAAACCCGGGGACGGAGCGACGGCAGGTTAGGCAGCGACTCGTCACCTCCCGCACGAATGCGCTTTGAAACCTTGTCGCAATGGCTGGACTGGCAGTCGGGCCTTCACCCAACCGCGATCAACCTGGGCCTCGACCGCGTCGCGGCCGTCGCGGCCAGGCTGACGCCGCGCCCGGAAACGACGCGCGTCATCACAGTCGGCGGCACCAACGGCAAGGGCTCCTGCGTCCGCTATCTCGAATCGATCCTCCAGGCTGCCGGCTACCGCGTCGGCGCCTACACCTCGCCGCATCTGGAACGCTATAACGAGCGCGTCAGAATCAATGGCGCGGAAGCGGACGACGCGACGCTGTGCGCAGCTTTCGAGCGCGTCGACCGAGCCCGCAACGACATCAGCCTGACCTATTTCGAATTCGGCACGCTCGCCGCGCTGGATATTTTCTGGCGCGCGCAACTCGATGTCGCCGTCCTGGAAGTTGGCCTCGGCGGGCGGCTGGACGCCGTCAACATCGTCGATGCCGATTGCGCGATCGTCACCAACATCGCGCTGGACCACATGGAGTGGCTTGGCCCGGATCGCGAATCGATCGGCCGCGAAAAGGCCGGCATTTATCGCGCCGCCCGGCCTGCGATCTGCGCGGATCGCGATCCGCCTGCGTCGCTGCTGGCGCAGGCCGAAGCAATCGGCGCCGACCTCAGACTGATCGGCCGTGACTTTGATTGGCAGCCGGAAAAGCGCGGCTGGCATTTCGGCTCTCCTCAAGTGGATTGGAGCGGCCTGCCGCCCCAGCCAATGCCCGGCCCGCACCAGTTGGACGACGCCTCCGCCGCACTCGCGGCGCTGGAAGCCTTGAACCAGTCACTGCCGATCAAGGTCGAAGCTATCCGTGCCGGCATTGCTGCGGCAAGTTTACCGGGCCGATTTGAAACGCTCCCCGGTGAACCGGCTACAATACTCGACGTTGCGCACAACCCGGCCGCAGCGCGGGCGTTGGCGTCAAGCCTGGAGCGTTCGCGCGGTGCCGGCCGCACGCTGGCCGTTCTGGGCATCTTGCGCGACAAGGCGGCGGACGAAGTCGCAGCGGCGCTCGCGCCGCAGGTCGATTACTGGTACCTGGCTGATCTTGGTGGGCCGCGCGGCCTCGAAGCCGCGGCATTACAGGCGCGCACGGCGGCGACGACAGCCGCCAACAGCAGCCTTGCCGGCACGCCCTGGCAAGCGTGGCAGCAGGCGAACGCCGTAGCGCAAGCGGGCGATCGCATTGTTGTCTGCGGTTCCTTTTTGACGGTCGCCGAGGTGCGTGAACATTGGTACGCCCGCAGGGGACGCGGCAACAGAGAGTTAATCGGAGGGAGGCAGTGAAAGAGCGATTGATTGGCGCGTGCATCCTGGTGGCGCTGGCCGTCATTTTCATTCCGATGTTTTTCGACGAGCCCGCACCCGCCGGCATGGTCACAAAAAATGTCGAACTTCCCGCCGCGGTCACCGGCGTCAGCACCTACCAGATGAGCCTGACGCGCAACACGCCGCCGGAGCCGATCTCGCCGCTGGTCGCGGCCGGCAAGGCGCCGGCCGACAAGCGCAGCGGCAAGATCGACCGCACCGCGGCGCCGGCCACGCGTACTGTCGATCTGGCCGTGAATCCCGAACCCGCCACCGTCAAGACCAAGACCGTGCCGGTCGAAGTGCCGCCGCCACAGCAGCAATCGACGAAAGTCGCTACGGCAAAGCCGGCGGCTTCGAAAGCTGACAGCGCTCCCGCCGATCCGGCCGCGCAGCAGCCCGGCTGGGTCGTGCAGGCCGGCAGCTTCGCCAATCATGATAACGCGCAGCGGCTCACGAATCGGTTGAAGCAGAAGGGCTTCGATGCCTTTATTTTGCAGGCCAAGAGTGGCGGCCAGACGGTTTATCGTGTGCGTGTCGGCCCGGTCGACGCACGCCGCCAGGCCGAGAAGCTCGCGCCGGCGATTGCCGCCGCGTCCGGCGGCCCCACGGAAGTCGTCTCCAACCCCTGATACAATAGCGGCTCATCCCGAGGACCGCCGCGATGGTCTGGATCGACTACTTCATACTCGCCGTCGTTGTATTGTCGATTCTGCTCAGCCTGATGCGCGGTTTCGTGCGCGAGGCGATCTCCCTCGGCACCTGGATCGCCGCCTTCTGGCTCGCGCTCACGTTCGCCGGCTCGTTCAGCCGCTGGTTCACGGCCATTGAATCCGACGCAATACGCATCATATTAGCCTTTGGAATCCTGTTCGTGGCGGTGCTGATCGTGGGCGCGGTGCTGAATCACCTGGTCAGCGCGCTGGTCGACAAGACCGGCCTGTCAGGCACCGATCGGCTGCTCGGCGCGGTGTTCGGTTTCGGCCGCGGGCTGGTTTTCGTCGCGGCGCTGGTGATCGTCGCGCAGTGGACCCAACTGCCGAAAACGCAGACCTGGCAGCAGTCGAGATTCATGCCTTACGTGGACCCGGTCGCCACCTGGCTGCGCCACGTTCTGCCGATTGATTCGGCGCATCCGGACCTGTCCGGCAAGAAGGTCGTCGAGGCGGCGACCAAACTCCATAGCGAGGAGCATTGAAGCATGTGCGGCATCGTCGGCATCGTCGGCCAAGGCAACATCAACCAATCCATTTACGATGCGCTCACGGTCCTGCAGCATCGCGGGCAGGACGCGGCCGGCATTATGACCGCGGATGGTCCACGTCTGCATCTGCACAAGAACAACGGCCTCGTGCGCGACGTGTTCCAGCAGCGCCACATGCTGCGGCTCACCGGCAACATGGGCATCGGCCACGTCCGCTATCCAACCGCAGGTTCATCGCAGACGTCCGAGGCCCAGCCGCTGTACACCAACACGCCGTACGGCATCGGTCTTGGTCACAACGGCAACCTGACCAACGCGACCGAACTGCAGCAGCTGCTGTTTCGCGAAGACCTGCGCCACCTGAACACCGATTCCGATTCCGAACTGATCCTCAACGTCTTCGCGCACGAGCTGCAACAGCGCGGCAAAACGAAGTTGAGTCCCGAGGACATCTTTGCCGCCGTCTCCGCCGTGCATCGGCGCTGCCGCGGCGCGTACTCGATCGTCGCGCTGATCGCCGACTACGGCATCGTCGGTTTCCGCGATCCGCACGGCATCCGGCCGCTGGTGTTCGGCAGCCGCCCGACGCCGGGCGGCAACGAATACATGATCGCGTCCGAAAGCGTGGCGCTCGACGTGCTCGGCTTCGACATGATCCGCGACGTGGCGCCCGGCGAAGCGGTGCTGATCGACGCCGCCGGCAATCTGCATACGCAACAATGCGCGGAGCACCCGGAACTCATGCCGTGCATTTTCGAATACGTGTATTTCGCGCGGCCGGACTCGATCATGGACAAGGTGTCCGTGTACAAGGCGCGCCTCAGGATGGGCGAAAAGCTGGCCGAGAAAATCCGGCGCGAATGGCCCGATCACGACATCGACGTGGTTATGCCGATCCCGGACACCAGCCGGTCGAGCGCACTGCAACTCGCCAATGCGCTTAACATCAAGTTCCGCGAAGGCTTCATCAAGAACCGCTACATCGGCCGCACGTTCATCATGCCCGGCCAGCAGCAGCGCAAGCGCTCCGTCAAGCAGAAACTGAACGCGATCGACCTCGAATTCCAGGGCAAGAACGTGTTGCTGGTGGATGACTCGATCGTGCGCGGCACCACCTCCGGGCAGATCATCCAGATGGCGCGCGAGGCCGGCGCGCGACGCGTCTACTTCGCGTCCGCCGCACCGCCGGTGCGCTTCCCCAACGTCTACGGCATCGACATGCCGTCCGCGCCGGAACTGGTTGCACATGGTCGCACCGAAGAGGAAGTTGCGAAGATCATCGGCGCCGATAAGCTGATCTACCAGGACCTCGACGACCTGATCGACGCGGTCAAGCACGAACGCGCCGATCTTACGCAATTCGACGACTCCGTCTTCTCCGGCCGCTACGTCACCGGCGACGTGACGCCCGACTACCTGCGCCACCTCGAAATCCTGCGCTCGGACAGCGCCAAGGCCGCCCGCAACCGCGCCGCGCTGGAAGAAGTCGAGGTAGACGCATAAATCCGTGGAAGATCGGCGGCGCCTGCTACAGGATCTGTTCCACGCAGCAGTAGCCGCCGTAGACGCCCGCGAAAGGGTCAGGAAGGCACTCGTGGCAAGCCGGCAAAACGTTGCCGGCAAAACCCCCATCGAAGTACTAGCCCTGGGCAAAGCCGCAACCGGCATGACTCAAGGCGCACTGGATGTCCTGGGAGATCACATGGCTCGAGGCTTGATAATAACCACATCAGGCAACGACAAACCCGACCTGCCACCGCACATCGAATTCCGCCAGGCCGGCCACCCAATCCCCGACAACCGCAGCTTCGAAGCCGGCCACCGCCTGCTGACATTCCTGAAAGAATCACCCCCGCAAGTCGAGTACCTGTTCCTGATATCCGGCGGCACGTCCGCATTGGTTGAAGCCCCGGCACAAGGCATCGCGCGCGAAGAAATCATCAAACTGAACCGATGGTTGCTGGGCAGCGGCCTCGACATCCGGACAACAAACGCAATCCGCAAAGCCGTCTCCAGCATCAAGGGCGGCGGCCTGCTGAACCGCATACGCGACCACCATACGACGGCCCTCTACATCTCCGACGTGCGCGGCGACCACATCGCCGACATCGGCTCCGGTCCGCTGGGGCCAGTCGAGTCATTGCCGCTTCCGCCGCTTCCGGTATGGGTAAGCACGCTAATCACCAAGGCCACCCCATCTGCACCAATGGTCGCCGACGGACAAATCGACCGAACGATCATCGCCAGCGTTGGCGACGCAATAACCGGCGCTGCCGCCGAAACCGAAAGGCGAGCCCTCAAAGCATTCATACGCGAACAACGCCTGCAAGGCGAAGCCGAACAAGCCGGCGCAGACCTGGCGAAACAACTACTCGAAGCGCCGCCGGGCATCCACATCTGGGGCGGCGAAACGGTCGTGCAGTTACCGCCGAACCCGGGCAGAGGAGGGCGCAACCAATCGCTTGCATTGGCCGCGGCAATTGAACTGGATGGAGATCACGACATCACGCTTTTGGCCGCCGGCACAGACGGCAAAGACGGCCCCGGGAATGCCGCCGGCGCCATAATCGACGGTGGCACCATCGCGCGCGGCAGAGCGGCGGGACACGATGCCAAACAAGCGCTCACCCATGCCGACGCGGGAACCTTTCTCGAAGCCAGCGACGATCTCTTATGCACAGGTCCGACCGGTACAAATGTTACGGACGTTGTGATTGCCTTGAAATCGTCAGCTTATGCCAGATTTTAGATCGCCTGATCCTGCACTGGAAATCTCGGCAGGTCAACCAGAGGAAGGGAGCGGCTTTCACACGTTTGCTTTAGACGGCTTACGTCACTGTATTTGATGTCGCCTAAATATAGTTAGCTCGGTATGGCGGCCATTGAGTTTCTGTATGCCAGTAGCCTTTGCCCACTGGGCAATTCCGAGGAATTGCTTGTGGCGAGCACTTGGAGGGCGAAAAAAAAGCGTCACACCGGTCAATTCGGGTCTAAACTCCGGATGTTGTTGTTCATGCAGCGGGAGTTAGACCATGTTCAACCGCTCCATTCTGGGCGCCGGCGTGTTGCTGGCGGCCGTTTTCGTTCCCGGATTAGCCGTCGCGCATGCCACCGGCTTTGTCGCGCCGCCCGGCTCGCACGTGGTCACCGTCGTGGCGCACGAGTACAGCTTCACCATGCCGGCGTCGATCCCCGCCGGACTGACGACTTTCGTACTGAAGGACGAAGGGCGCCAGGAACATCACCTGGAGGTCATGAAGCTGGATGATGGCAAGACGCTGGCCGATGTGATGGCCGCGTTTGCTCGTCCCGGGCCGCCTCCGACGTGGATGCACCCGGTCGGTGGGCCGAATACGCCCGGGCCGGGCGGCGAGTCGAATGCGACGCTGGTGCTGCAGCCGGGTCATTACGTCGCGTTCTGCGTCATTCCGGCGCCGGATGGCAAGCCGCATGTCATGCACGGCATGATCACGCCGTTCACCGTAACGCCTTCAAAGGGCGCGCCGGCGCCGCTGCCGAAGGCTGATACGACGATCACGCTGCGTGACTACGCGTTCAAATTGTCGCGTCCGCTTACGGCGGGCCACCATGTGATCGAGGTAATCAATGCAGGCCACCAGCCGCACGAGATGACGATGGTGCGCTACCCGCCAAACCTCGGAAACCGAGATCTGGAGGCATGGGTCGAAAAGCCGCATGGCGCGATGCCGGGGCACGGCGCGGGCGGTATTACCGATGTTCTGCCAGGCGCGCGCGTGGTGATTCAGGTGGATATGAAGCCGGGCAAATATGGGCTGATCTGCTTTACGCCCGGCCCGGACGGCAAGCCGCACTTCATGCACGGCATGCAAAGAGAATTTGTCGTACGCTCAGGTAAGTCGCTCTACAGCGGCAGTCGCTCCAGCCGGCAACCGTCCGCATCGCAGCGCAGGATGCTGCCCTGGTCGTACCAGTCGCCGAGGACGATGCGGGTGAACTGCTCGCCGTCGGCTGTGAAGTGGTGCGTGTCGGGGCGGTGCGTGTGGCCGTGGATCATGCGCGTGACGCCGTGCTCGCGCATGAGCGCTTCGACCGCGTTCTGATTGACGTCCATGATGGCGGCAGATTTGTCGCGCTGCAGGCGCTTGCTTTCTGCGCGCGCCTGGGCAGCGAACCCGCGGCGTGCGTCCAGCGGCTTCGACAGAAAAGCCTGCTGCCACGCCGGCTCGCGGACCGTCTGGCGAAACGCTTGATAATCCAGGTCGTCGATACATAGCGCGTCGCCGTGCGTGATCAGCGTCGGCACGCCATACAGGTCGACGACGACCGGGTCGTCCAGTATCTGCAGGCCGGTTTCGCGGCTGAACCTGTCGCCGATGAGGAAGTCGCGGTTGCCGTGCATGAAGTAACCCGGTACGCCGGCCGCCGTCAGCGCGCGCAGGTCGCGCTTGACGGCAGCGTGGTGCGGGTCCGGGTCGTCGTCGCCGATCCAGGCCTCGAACAGGTCGCCGAGGATGTAGAGCGCATCGAGCGTGCGTGCCTCATCGGCGAGAAAGGCCTGAAACAGCCGCGTGACTTCCGGACGCGACGCGTCCAGGTGCAGGTCTGAAATAAACGCTGTCGTCATTTGACGATCGTGGCCTTCTCGATCACCACCGGCTTCGTCGGCACGTCCGAGCTGAACGGTCCTGCCGCTCCGGTAGGAATGGCGGCGATCTTGTCGACAACATCCATGCCCTTGATGACATGCCCGAACACGGCGTAGCCCCAGCGATTCGGTTGCGGGTCGAGGTTCAGGTTATCGGCGAGGTTGATGTAGAACTGCGCGGTCGCGGTATGCGGCGCGTTTTCGCGCGCCATTGCAATGGTGCCGCGGACGTTGCTCAGGCCGTTGCCGGATTCGTTCGGAATCGCAGGGCCCGTCGGCTTTTCGCGGTAGTCCTTGGTGAAGCCGCCGCCCTGGGCGACGAAGCCGGGAATGACCCGGTGAAAGATCGTGCCGTCGTAAAAGCCGGAGCGCACGTACTCGAGGAAGTTCTTGACCGTGAGCGGTGCGCGCGCGCGGTCGAGTTGCACGACGATGGTGCCCATGTTGGTCTGCAGCGCGACCACCGGATGCGGATTGCCCGCCTGTGGCGCGGCGGCGGCAGTACCGGCGAGCGAAAGTGCAAAGCCGGCGCCCATGACCTTGCGAAGAAATTGGCCAATCATTGTTCTGTCTCCGGTGAACTTCGTAGCCGGAGAATGGTAACGGCGCGGGCCGGCAAAAAAAAGCCACCGCGAAGGCGATGGCTTTGAAAGGATGATGTACAACAGCCTAGCGCTGCTGACGCTGCTCGCGTTGCCGCTCGCGCTGCTGACGCTGCTTCTGGTCCTTTTGCTCCTGCTGTTGCTGCTGATGTTGCTGTTGTTCGCGATCTTTTTCACCGCGTCGGGGGGTAGGGGACATAGTCACACTCCTTTGCAAGGCCGCCCGAACCGGGGCGGCAATAACACGCCGCCGATGAATTATCGGCGCTTACCAGTTTAGTCCGACGCGCACGGCGGCGGTTCCGAAACAAGTGTCAACGGCGTCACAGTATCGAAAACTGTTACTATTGCGCGCCATGTCCGCACCCGTTCGCACCCGTTTCGCGCCCAGCCCGACAGGCTTTTTGCACCTGGGCAATGTCCGCACTGCGCTGCTCAGCGCGTTGGCGGCGCAGCACGCTGACGGCGCCTTCGTCATCCGTATCGAAGATACCGACGCGACGCGCTCGCGGCCGGAATGGGCCGATGCGCTGCTCGACGACTTGCGCTGGCTGGGGCTTGAGTGGGCCGAGGGGCCGGATGTCGGTGGGCCACGCGGGCCGTACCGGCAGTCGGAGCGCGCCGCGATTTACGCCGACTACTTCGATCGCTTGACTGATGCCGGCCTGACGTACCCCTGCTTCTGCACGCCGGAAGAACTGGCTGCCTCGCGCGCCGCCCAGCGTGCAGCCGGGCAGCCGCCGCGCTATGCCGGCACCTGCGCCGGGCTGGCGGCAGATGAGGTCGAGGCAAAGCTGCAGAAGGGTCTCAAGCCCGCGCTACGGTTTCGTGTACCGCCGGGCCGCGAGCTGCTGTTCGACGATCTGGTGCGCGGACCGCAGACGTTTGCGAGCGACGCGATCGGCGATTTCGTCATCCGTCGCGCAGACGGCACCCCGGCGTTCTTCTTCTGCAATGCGCTCGACGATGCGTTGATGGGCATCACGCACGTGCTGCGCGGCGAAGATCATCTGGCCAACACGCCGCGGCAGATGCTGCTGCTGGAGGCGCTCGATCTTGTCGCGCCGCGCTACGGCCATCTCGGCCTGCTGGTCGGCGATGACGGCACGCCGCTGTCGAAGCGCCACGGCAGCGCGAGCCTGCGCGAACTGCGCGAGCAGGGATTTCTGCCGGGCGCAGTCCTGAATTACCTGGCGCGGCTCGGGCATCATTATGCGGACGATCCCGGATACGCGGATGTCGGCGCGCTCGCCGCGGCTTTCGATTTCAGCCGGCTGGGATCAAGCCCGGCGCATTTCGATGCCGATCAACTGCGACACTGGCAGAAGGAGGCGGTGGCGCACACGTCCGACGAGGCGCTATGGGCGTGGATGTCGACGGCCGAGCCGGACGTCGCGGCGCTGGTGCCGCCGGCCGATGCCGGTGCGTTTGTGCACGCGGTCCGCGACAACGTGGTTCGGCCGCACGAGGCGCGGCATTGGGCGCAGGCGCTTTATTCCGAAGTGGCGCCGGGCGTCGAGGCGCGCGCGGCGATCGTCAGCGCGGCGCCGGGTTTTTTCGAGGCTGCGCTGGAAAGCCTGGTGCCGGGCGCTGAGTTCAAAAGCTACGTCAAGCAGCTCGGCGCAGCGGCGGGGGTCAAGGGCAAGCAGCTTTACATGCCGCTGCGCGCCGCGCTGACGCGCGAGACGCACGGGCCGGAACTGGCTCGAGTGTGGAACCTGCTCGGGCCGGATCGCATTCGCACGCGCCTGGAAAACGCGCTCAAGTTACATGCCAACGAATCCCGATGAGCCTGCAAATCTACAACTCGCTGAAGCGTACGAAGCAAACGTTCCGGCCGCTCGAAGACGGCAAGGTGCGGATGTACGTCTGCGGTCTGACGGTGTATGACTTCATGCACATGGGCCACGCGCGGATGCTGGTCGTGTTCGACATGGTCGCGCGATATCTGCGCGCGCGCGGTTACGATTTGACCTACGTGCGCAACATCACCGACATCGATGACAAGATCATCCGTCGCGCGGCGGAAAACGACGAGCCGGTCGGCGCACTCACGCAGCGCATGATCACGGCGACGCACGAGGACGAGGCGGCGCTGGGCGTGCTGCGTCCGGACGTCGAGCCGCGCGCGACCGAGTCGATCGACGCGATGATCGCGATGATCGAGAAGCTGGTCGCGGACGATTACGCGTACGTCGCCGGCAACGGCGACGTGAATTATGCGGTCAGCCGCTTCGCCGGTTACGGCAAGCTGTCCGGCAAGCGTATCGACGAACTGCGCGCCGGCGCGCGCGTCGAAGTCGGCGAGGGCAAACGCGACCCGGTCGATTTCGTGTTGTGGAAAGCCGCCAAGCCCGGCGAGCCGAGCTGGCCGTCGCCGTGGGGCGAGGGTCGACCCGGCTGGCACATCGAATGCTCGGCAATGTCGACGCGCGCGCTGGGCAATCATTTCGATATTCACGGCGGCGGCATGGACCTGCAGTTCCCGCACCACGAAAACGAAATCGCGCAGTCCGAGGCGGCGACCGGCGAGACGTTCGTCAACGTCTGGATGCACAACGGCTTCGTGCAGGTTGATGAAGAAAAAATGTCGAAATCGCTCGGCAACTTCTTCACCGTCCGCGATGTGCTCAAGCGGTATCGGCCGGAGGACGTGCGCTACTTCATTCTTGCGAGCCACTATCGCAGCCCGCTCAACTACAGCGACGACAACCTCGCCAACGCGCACGCGAGCCTCGAGCGGCTGTACACGGCGATGCGTGGAATCGAGCCATCGCCGGCGCCGGCACCGGATCAGTCCGAGGCGCGCGAGCGCTTCTTCGCGGCAATGGATGACGATTTCAACACGCCGCTCGCGTTGAGCGTGCTGTTCGACCTGGCGCGCGATATCAACCGCTTACGTGACAGCGATCCGGAGGCGGCGCGGCAGCAGGCGGGGCTGTTGAAAGAACTGGGCGGAGTGCTGGGATTATTGCAGGACGACCCGGAACGGTATCTGCGGGCCGGCGCGCCAGCCGGCGGCCTGGCGGATGAGGACATCGAGCGGCTGATCGAGCAGCGCGCCGAGGCGCGACGGCAACGCGACTTTGCCGCGGCCGATCGGATTCGCGATGAATTGGCGGCGCAGGGAGTCGCGCTGGAAGATCGACCGGGCGGCGGCACCGACTGGCGAAGAGAATAGGGATAGACGCTAGGACTGAGTAGCTAGTGCTGAGTGAAGAATCGTGTTTCTTAACTCAGTCCTAGCGACTCAGCACCAGGCACTTTTTTCAGAGCGGATGCGACTGCGACGCCTGCAGCGTGTTCGCGAGCAACATCGCCACGGTCATCGGGCCGACCCCACCCGGCACCGGCGTAATCAAACTCGCGCGCTCGCGCGCCGCCTCGAAGCCAACGTCACCAACCGAGCCCGCCTCGGTCCGATTGAAACCGACATCGATCACCACCGCCCCCGGCCGAACCCACTCGCCCGGTACCAACCCCGGCTTGCCGACTGCCACGACCAGCAGTTCCGCCTGCTCGACCAGCGGTTGCAGATCGCGGGTAAAGCGATGACAGACCGTGACGGTCGCGCCCGCGAGCAGCAGCTCCAGCGCCATCGGCCGCCCGACGATGTTGGACGCGCCGACCACGACCGCATGCTTGCCGACCGGGTCCACGCCGTAGCGCTCCAGCAGCCGGATCACGCCGAGCGGCGTGCACGGTCGCAGCAGCGGAATGCGCTGCGCGAGGCGGCCGACGTTGTAGGGGTGAAAACCGTCCACGTCCTTGTCCGGCCGGATGCGCTCGATCACGGTCGCGGGCGTGATATGCTCCGGCAGCGGCAGTTGCACCAGGATGCCGTCGATTTCCGGATCGTCGTTGAGGCGGTCGATCAGGGTCAGCAGGTCGGCTTCGCCGGTGGAAGCGGGCAGATCGTAGGCTTTCGAGACGAAGCCGATGTCCTTGCAGCCGGCGCGCTTGTTGCGGACGTACACCTTCGACGCCGGATTGTCGCCCACCAGCACGACCGCCAGGCCCGGCGGCCGTTCGCCGCGGGCGGTGCGTTCGGCAACCTGCTGGCGGATGTTCTCGCGAATTTCGGCGGCGAGCGCCTTCCCGTCGATCAAGTCTGCTGGCATGCTGGACCTTGTTATGCGCCCGTGGCTGGCGCGCCTGGCAGGACTCGAACCTGCAACCGTCGGCTTAGAAGGCCGATGCTCTATCCGGTTGAGCTACAGGCGCAAATCTCGGCCTCTAAAGTGGTCGGGGTAGAGGGATTCGAACCCCCGACTTTCTGCTCCCAAAGCAGACGCGCTACCAGGCTGCGCTATACCCCGATAAAGAACGGAGGATAATACGAGCCGGCGCGGTTAGCGTCAATTTTCAAGGATGACGCGCCCGGCAAAACCCGGTATGATTACGCGCCTCAACGGTGGGCGTAGCTCAGTTGGTAGAGCCCTGGATTGTGATTCCAGTTGTCGTGGGTTCGAGTCCCATCGTCCACCCCAGTATAATTATCAATGCGGGCCGTTAGCTCAACTGGCAGAGCAGGGGACTCTTAATCCCAAGGTTGTAGGTTCGATTCCTACACGGCCCACCACTTTTGAGCCGCCGACCCTCCCATGGAAGAAATCAATCCCATCGCCACCCAGCTTGATGACCTCGAGGGCCGTTGCCGCGCCCTGAGGAGGTATCTTTGACTACGACCGGCGCAAGGAACGGCTGGAAGAAGTCGATCGCGAGCTGGAAGACCCTGGGGTCTGGGACGATCCGTCACGGGCTCAGGATCTGGGGCGGGAGCGGGCGCAACTTTCCGATACCGTCGGCACAATCGATCGACTGACCAGCGGCATCGCGGATGCCCGCGAGTTGCTGGAACTCGCCGCCGCCGAGGAAGACGAAACGACCGTCGCTGAAATCGGCGCCGATACGGCCAGCCTCGAAGCCGACATCGCGCGGCTCGAATTTCACCGCATGTTCTCCGGCGAGATGGACGCGAGCAACGCGTTTCTCGACATCCAGGCCGGTTCGGGCGGCACCGAGGCGCAGGACTGGGCCAACATGCTGCTGCGCATGTACCTGCGCTGGGGCGAGCAGCAGGGCTTCGAGACGGAGCTGATCGAAGTGTCCGAGGGCGAAGTCGCCGGCATCAAGAGTGCGACGATTCGCTTTGCCGGCGAGTATGCCTACGGTTGGCTGCGCACCGAAACGGGGGTGCACCGGCTGGTACGCAAATCGCCGTTCGATTCCGGCAATCGCCGGCACACCTCGTTCGCGGCGGTGTTCGTGTCGCCGGAGATCGACGACAACGTCGAGATCGACATCAACCCTGCGGATCTGCGCGTCGATGTGTATCGCGCGAGCGGCGCCGGCGGCCAGCACGTCAACCGTACCGAGTCCGCGGTGCGCATTACGCATTTGCCGACCGGCATCGTCGTGCAATGCCAGAACGATCGCTCGCAGCACAAGAATCGCGCCACGGCGATGAAACAGTTGCAGGCGAAGCTATACGAACTGGAAATGCAGAAGCGCCGCGCCGAGCAGCAGAACGTCGAGGCAGGCAAGTCGGACATCGGCTGGGGCAGCCAGATTCGCAATTACGTCCTCGACCAGTCGCGGATCAAGGACTTGCGCACGCACGTCGAAACCGGTAATACACAGGCGGTGCTCGACGGCGATTTGAATCAATTTATAGAAGCGAGCCTTAAACAAGGGCTCTAGACAGGGAGCAAGCCATGACCGACCAGGACGATAATGCGCTGATCGCCACGCGCAGGGAAAAGCTGGCCGAACTGCGCCGCCGCGGCAACGCGTTTCCGAACGACTTTCGCCGCGACGCGAACGCGTTCGACCTGCACAACGCCTACGACGGCAAGTCGGCCGAGGCGCTCGAAGCCGAGTCGGTGACCGTCCATATCGCGGGGCGGATGATGGCGAAGCGCGTCATGGGCAAGGCGAGCTTCGCCAAGCTGCAGGACGCGACCGGTCAGATGCAGATTTTCGTTGAGCGCGACGCGTTGCCGGAAGGCGTCTATGCCGACTTCAAAGGCTTTGACGTCGGCGACATCTGCGGCGCAGTCGGCGTGCTGTTCAAGACGAAGACGGGCGAACTGACCGTGCGCGTCACCGAGCTGCGCCTGCTGACCAAGTCGCTCAGGCCGCTGCCGGAAAAATTCCACGGCCTGACGGACCAGGAGGCGCGCTACCGGCAGCGTCATCTGGATCTGCTCATGAATCCGGAGTCGCGGCGGCGCTTCGCGATCCGTACGCGCATCATTGCGTACACGCGCCAGTTTCTCGACGCGCTCGATTTTCGCGAAGTCGAAACGCCGATGATGCAGCCGATCCCGGGCGGCGCGATCGCACGGCCGTTCATCACGCATCACAACGCGCTCGACATGCCGCTGTATTTGCGCATCGCACCGGAGCTGTATCTGAAGCGGCTCGTCGTCGGCGGTATCGACCGCGTGTACGAAATCAATCGCAACTTCCGCAACGAAGGCATCTCGACACGACACAATCCCGAGTTCACGATGCTGGAGTTGTACCAGGCCTACGCCGATTACAACGACCTGATGGACCTGACCGAAGCGCTGATCCGGACGATGGCGCAGGCGTTGAACGGCACCGCGGAACTCGACGCGTGGGGCGAGCATTTTGATTTCGGGCAGCCGTTCCGGCGCGTCTCGGTCAAGGATGCGGTGGCCGAGCACAATCCCGATCTCGATGCCGCGCGGCTGAATGATCGCGATTATCTCTCCGAGGCTGCCGCGAAGCTGGATATTCCGGTCAAGCCGGAATATGGTGCGGGCAAGCTGCTGATCGAGATCTTCGAAAAGACCGTCGAGGCGAAGCTGATTCAGCCGACGTTCGTGACGGCGTATCCGACGGAAGTGTCCCCGCTGTCGCGCCGCAACGACGCCGACCCGTCGGTGACGGATCGATTCGAGCTGTTCATCGGGGGGCGTGAACTGGCGAACGGGTTCTCCGAGTTGAACGATCCGGAAGACCAGGCCGAACGCTTCCGCGAGCAGGCCGCCGCCAAGGCGGGTGGCGACGAAGAGGCGATGTACTACGACGAAGACTACATCCACACGCTGGAATACGGCATGCCGCCGACGGCCGGCGAAGGCATCGGCATCGACCGCCTGACGATGCTGTTCACCGATGCACCGTCGATTCGCGATGTGATCCTGTTCCCGCTGATGCGGCCGCAGGCCTAAAAGCAGCCGTCAGACGGGCGCGACGACCAGCACGGCAAAATCGCCCTCCGGTCGAGGTACGCTCTGCACAACGGCGGCGGACACGTTCTCGGCGATATTGATCGATTCGCCCGGCCGCGCCGGCGCGTTCCTGAACAGCAGTTTCAGCCGGCGCTTGACCTGGCCGCGGTAGTGCGCGCGCGCGATGATTTCCTGGCCTGCATAACAGCCTTTTTTGAAGTTGATCGCGCCGAGTTGGTCGAGATTCAGCATTTGCGCGACGAATTCGCCGCTGGTTTCCGGGCCCAGTAGCGGGATGCCCACGAGCGTGTCGAGCAGACGCCAGGTTTCCGGATCGGCGCGGCCGCATAGGTCGCTTAACGCATTTCCAACCGCGGCCATCGCCTCGCCGCGGCCGTACAATTCGAAGCGGTCCCCGGACGGGCTCGGGACGCGGATCGCGACAATCCCTTCTTTGGCGCAGGCCTCGTTTACCGATGCCGGCGGCGTAATGCCCGCCTTGCCCAAAGCGGCCGCGGCCGATTCTCCAGCGAGGCCGAAACCGGCCAGATCGTCCGCCGGCGCCAACTCGACGCGCGAGCGCAGGATGTATTTGCGCAGTCGCTCGACGATCGGCATTTGCAGGGTGCGGGGCAGGGACAGCATCAGCTCGCCCTCGAATTCGAACAGCCGCATCAGCGCGAGCGTACGGCCCTGCGGCGTATTCAGGCTCGCCAACCGGCTTTGTGCGGGCGTGACCTCCCGCACGTCGTTGCTCAACTGGCCCTGCAGAAAGGTGCGCGCGTCGGCGCCGCTCACACGGATCAGGGCGTGATCTTTCAGCCCGCAGAGCACGGGTGTGTTGGGCTCGTCAGTCATCGGGAGAATGTCGGTCAGGGTGCAGACTATGGTAACATTCCGCCGTTATCGCACCGTTATCACCTTATCCCGTTCCCGCTCGGCGTCAAGGACTGCTGAATGGACGATTCCGTCAAAAACGAGCCGAATGACCCTGAGCGGTCTTCGGATGCCACCGATCGGCACGATGATGCAAAGCCGGTTAAGGAACACGGCGGACCCAAGGGACCGGAGCCGACGCGCTACGGCGACTGGGAGAAGAAAGGCCGGTGCATCGATTTCTAGAGGCACAAAATGAATACCGCTGACAGACCTCTCTCGCCCCACCTGCAAATCTACAAATGGCCGCTGACGATGGCGACGTCGATCATGCACCGCGCGTCGGGCATGTGGCTGTCCGTCGGCTCCGCCGCGCTGGTGTTCTGGCTGATTTGCGCCGCGCTCGGGCCGGACAGCTACGTGATCGCACAGGGCTTTTTCCACTCCGGGTGGGGCATCGCATTATTGATGCTGTGGGCGATGGCCTTTTTCTATCACCTGTGCAATGGCATTCGCCACCTGTTCTGGGATGCCGGCAAGGGCTTCGACATCCACGTCGCGCATAACGTGAGCTGGGTGGTGATCGGCATCGCCGCGGCGTGCACGATCGTGACCTGGATCTTCGGCTTCATCGTCATGGGAGGCGGGGCATGAGCAATTATCGGACGCCGCTTCGCGAAGTGCGCGGCTACGGCGCAGCCCATCACGGCACCGGACACTGGATCGCGCAGCGGTTCACGGCGATCGCGCTGGTTCCGCTGCTGCTGTGGTTCTGCTTCTCGCTGCTGTACACCGTTTTTACCGCCGACTACGCGGGCGCGATCGCCTGGATACACCAGCCCTGGATCATGCTCGCGCTGATCCTGCTGGTCACCGCCATTTTTTATCATTCAGCGCTCGGCCTGCAGGTCATCGTCGAAGATTACGTCCACACGAAGTGGCTCAAAACCGCGACATTGATTGTCCTTCGATTGTTCAATTTTCTGCTCGCGATCGCCGGCATTCTGGCCGTGCTGAGAATCGCGTTCGTCGGAGTTTGAGGCATGACGAAAGCATATGAAGTCATCGATCATCGTTACGACGTCGTGGTTGTGGGCGCCGGCGGCGCTGGCCTGAGGGCGACGCTGGGGCTGGCCGAGAAGGGGCTCAACACGGCCTGCGTCACCAAGGTGTTTCCAACGCGCAGTCACACGGTCGCGGCACAGGGCGGCATCGCGGCATCATTAGGCAACATGGGCGAGGACCACTGGGCCTGGCACATGTACGACACCGTCAAGGGCGGCGACTACCTGTCCGATCAGGACGCGGTTGAATACATGTGCCGCGAAGCGCCACAGGCGGTAATCGAACTCGAGCATTGGGGCGTGCCATTTTCGCGCACCGACTCCGGCCGCATTTACCAGCGCCCGTTCGGCGGCATGACCACGAACTTCGGCGAAGGCACCGCGCAGCGCACTTGCGCCGCGGCGGATCGCACCGGCCACGCGATGCTGCACGCGCTCTACCAGCAGAGTCTCAAGCACAACGCCCAATTTTTCATCGAGTATTTCGCCATCGACCTGATCATGGACGACGACGGCGCCTGTCGCGGCGTGATGGCGTGGGACCTCACCACCGGCACGCTGCACCGCTTCCAGGCGCACATGGTCATCCTGGCCACCGGCGGCTACGGCCGTGCCTATTTCTCCTGCACCTCCGCGCACACCTGCACCGGCGACGGCAATGCGATGGCGCTGCGCGCCGGCATTCCGCTGCAGGATATGGAGTTCGTGCAATTCCACCCGACCGGCATCTACGGCGCGGGCTGCCTGATCACCGAAGGCGCGCGCGGCGAGGGCGGTTACCTTACCAACTCCGACGGCGACCGCTTCATGGAGCGCTACGCGCCCAATGCGAAAGATCTGGCATCGCGCGATGTCGTCAGCCGCGCCGAGACCATGGAAATCCGCGAAGGCCGCGGCGTCGGCGAGCACAAGGATCACATTTTCCTGCATCTCGAGCACCTCGGCCCCGAAGTGCTGCACGAACGGCTGCCGGGCATCTCCGAAACCGCGCGCATCTTCGCCGGCGTCGACGTGACCCGCGAGCCCATCCCGGTGCTGCCGACCGTGCATTACAACATGGGCGGCATTCCCACCAACTTCCATGGAGAAGTCGTGACTCTCAAGGACGGCGACCCGGATTCGGTCGTTCCCGGTTTGATGGCCGTCGGCGAAGCGGCATGCGTCTCGGTTCATGGTGGCAATCGCCTGGGATCGAACTCGTTGCTCGATCTTGTCGTCTTCGGTCGTTCCGCGGCCTACCGCTGTGCGGAAATCGTCAAGCCCAACACCCCGCACGGCAAGCTGTCCGACGCCTCGAAAGAAAAGATCCTCGACCGCTTCGACAAGGTGCGTTACGCCAACGGCGATCAACCGACCGCCGCGATTCGCGCGTCGATGCAGAAGGTCATGCAGGAAGACGTCGCCGTCTTCCGCACCGCCGAGACGCTGGAGGAAGGGCAGAAGCGCCTGAATCGCGTGGTCGAATCGTTTGCGAACGTGCACGTCACCGATCGCTCGTTGATCTGGAACAGCGATCTGGCGGAGACGTTTGAACTGGCCAACCTGCTGGCGAATGCCACCGTGACCGTCAGTTCCGCGATCAACCGCAAGGAAAGCCGCGGCGCCCATGCGCGCGAGGACTATCCGGATCGCGACGACGAAAACTGGATGAAGCACACGCTCTCGTGGCTCGGCGACGACGGCCAGGTCAGGCTCGACTATCGGCCGGTCCACAGCTACACGATGAGCGACGAGATCGAACCGTTCCCGCCGAAGAAGCGGGTGTATTGAAGATCGGGATTCGGAATTCGGGGTTCGGGACTCGGGAAGAATTGGAGATTTAAAGATGGCGCAATTCACACTACCGAAAAACTCAAAGATCGGCAAAGGCAAACTTCACCCCGCGCCCGAAGGCGCCAGGAACGTCAAGCGGTTCAAGATTTACCGCTACGATCCCGACTCCGGCGAACGGCCGCGCACGGACACTTACGAAGTCGACCTCGACAAGTGCGGGCCGATGGTGCTCGACGCACTGCTCAAGATCAAAAACGAAATCGACTCCACGCTGACCCTGCGCCGCTCGTGCCGCGAAGGCGTCTGCGGGTCCTGCGCGATGAACATGAACGGCAGCAACGGCCTGGCCTGCACCACCGCAATCGAAGACTGCAAGGGCGAGGTCAAGGTCTACCCGCTGCCGCACATGCCGGTCATCAAGGACCTGGTGCCCGACCTCGACCGCTTCTATGCGCAGTACGCGTCGATCGAGCCGTGGATCAAGACGCAGACGCCGCCGCCGGCGGACAGCGAACAACTGCAGTCGCCCGAAGATCGTGACAAGCTCAACGGCCTCTACGAATGCATCCTCTGCGCGTGCTGTTCGACCGCCTGCCCAAGTTACTGGTGGAACCCGGACCGCTACCTTGGCCCGGCGGCACTGCTGCAAGCCTACCGGTGGATCGCCGATACCCGCGACGAAGCCACCGGCGAGCGGCTCGACGCGCTCGAGGACCCGTTCAAGCTCTACCGCTGCCACACCATCATGAACTGCGCCAACGTCTGCCCCAAGGGCCTCAACCCGGCCAAGGCGATCGGCGAAATCAAGCGGGCGCTGTCGGATCGCCGGATTTGAACGACAAGGGCCGCCTCAGGTGGCACTGCCGCCGCGGCATGAAGGAGCTTGACGTGCTGCTGGAAGGCTACCTGGCCAACCGGTACGATGCCGCGCCGCAGCGCGAACGCGATGTATTCGCCGAGCTGCTGATGCTGCCCGATCCGCAACTCCTTGACTACGTCACCGGGCGCGAGGAACCGGGCGACGCAGCCACGATTGATGTCGTCGCACAACTTCGAACCTCGCGTCGAGCTTGAGATTCGGCCGCAGCCGCTCTGGCTGTGGTGTTTGCTCGCGATCCACGTGCTGGCCGCCATGGCCATCTCTGTTCTCGCCATCGGCATCGCCGTGCGTGTGGTGCTGGCGGTGGGCATCGTGCTGAGCCTGTCGCGCCAATGGGCGGTGCACGGGAAGCGGACGGCGCCGCGGGCGATCCGCTCGCTGGTCTGGCAGAGCGACGGCCGCTGGCGACTCATCGACGGTCGCGGCACGACCGTCGGCATCCTCGAAGACTATTACCTCGGCTCCCGCCTCGTCATTCTCAAGTTCCGCCATCATCCGGCGGTGCTGCTGTGGAACGGCGGCGTGCTGTCGACGCCGTTGCGCCGCCTGCGCACGCGCCTGCGCCACGGCGAGATCGTTCCCGCCGGATCGCGAACCTGACGCTGTCCAACTCTCTGCTACAATGCGGGGCTCGCGGGGGAGAGGACGGCTGCCCGCCGTCGCGGATGCTCGATTTGGGGCTATATGACCACCCATTTTTCCCAATGACATTATTGAACCGACCAATCGGTACCAACGGTCGCCTGGCCGGGCTGAACTGCGCGAACTATCCGTTCGCGGTTTTGTCTATGGACAGTGTAGTTGCCGATGGCTAAGCGTCCGGCCGACGATGTGCTGGTCGAACGCGTGCGCCAGGGCGACCGCGCGGCGTTCGATGCGCTCGTCATCAAGTACCAGCAGAAAATCGTCAAGCTGGTATCGCGCTACGTGTCGGACCCGAGCGAGGCGCTGGACGTGACCCAGGAAGCCTTCATCAAGGCCTACCGGGCGATGGCGTCGTTTCGCGGCGAGAGCGCGTTCTATACCTGGCTGTATCGGATCGCGATCAATACCGCCAAGAATCATCTGGTTGCCAGGAATCGGCGGCCGGTCGAAAACGGGCTGGACCTGCAGGACCCGGATCAGTACGACATGCAGGCCCGCGTCAGCGACCTCGACACACCCGAGGACCTGGCGCTGACCGAGGAAATCCGGCAGACGGTCGATCGGGCGATCGCCGACCTGCCCGAGGACTTGCGCACGGCAATCATGCTGCGCGAACTGGAAGGCATGAGTTACGAGGAAATTGCCGAAGCGATGGAGTGTCCGGTAGGTACGGTGCGTTCGCGGATTTTCCGGGCGCGCGAAGCAATCAGCGGCAAACTGAAGCCGCTGTTGGAATAATTGGTGGGTTGAGCCATGACAGAAAGGCTGCGTGAACAATTATCCGCACTGGCGGACGACGAACTCAATCACGGCGAGGTAGCTTTGCTGCTGCGCCAGTACGGCGGCAGCGAGGAGCTGCGCGGCTGCTGGCACGCCTATCATGTCATCGGCGAAGTCATGCGGCGGGGCTTTCCGACCGCCGGCGCCGGTTGCGTCGCGGATCGCGTCCGGGCCGCCCTCGACGCCGATTCCACGATCGAACCTGCTGCACGACTGCCCGTGAGCCGCCGCTGGATAAAGGTACTGCGGCCGATTGGCGCCGCCGCCGTCGCGGCGTCGGTCAGCCTCGTGGCGGTCATGCTGGTGCGCACGCCGACTTCCGTCGGCAGCAGCGCGGCGCCCGCCGAAGTCGTGCCGCCCCAGGCGCACGCGCCGCGCCCGAACTTCGATTACGCCGCCATGTCCAGCGTGCGCTGGGATCAGGGCTCGCCCACCGTACGCCGCGAGTTGAACGAATACCTGCTCGACCATAACGAAGACGCGCCGACGCTGGGGCGCCAAGGCATGCTGCCGTACCTGCACCTGGCGACGTTCTATGCTTCCGTCCCGTCCGCGGACCATCGTGCCTCCACCCGCGTCCCGCGCGCCGGCGAGGGTCACCGGGAATGATGAGCCGCAAGGCGGCGGGCCTCGCCATCGTCTGGTGCGGCCTGTTGGGCGGTGCGCTGCCCGCGTTTGCCGCGAGCGGCACGCCGGCGGCGGCGCCCGCGTCAGTGCCGACACTGCTGCAGCGCATGACGCACGCGCTGGAGTCGCTCAATTACACCGGCAACTTCGTCTATCTGCACCAGGGTGAACTGGAAGCGATGCACGTCGTGCACCGGGTCGACGCGCACGGCGACGAGGAAAGACTGACCTCGCTGACCGGCACGCCGCGCGAGGTTATCCGCAAGCACAAGTCCGTCGAATGCGTGCTGCCGCGCAAGCAGATGATCATCGTTCACGATTACCGGCCGGAGAGCCGCTTTCCGATCATTCTCGCGCCGCACTCCGATACGCGCGACCTGTCGAAATATTATCAATTGAAGCGGCTTGGCCATCAGCGCACCGCGGGGCGTGACTGCGTCGTCGTCGCGCTGCAGCCGAAGGACGATTACCGTTATGGTTATCGGCTATGGCTGGATGCGAAGACTGATCTGCTGCTGCGCTCGGAGCTGGTGGGCACAGGCGGCACCACGATCGAGCGGGTCATGTTCACGCACGTCGAGTTGCCGGACAAGATTCCGCCCGACGAAATCAAGCCGAGCGTCGATACGCACGGCTTCATTCGGCGTCCGCCCGACGCCGGTGATGCGCCGGCAGGAACGGGGCGGAATGTGACCGTCAAAGTCGGCGAGCTGCCGCCGGGCTACAAGCTGACGGTTGATGAGATGCAGCATCTGGCCGATATGGATGCGCCGGTGCGCCACTTGGTATTCACTGATGGACTCGCGTCGCTGTCGGTTTTCGCGACGCCGCACAAGGATGGCAAAGATGCGCTGAGCGGACCATCGAGCCGCGGTCCCGTCAACGCCTACGGGCGTCTGCTCGACGGCTACCAGATTACGGTGGTCGGCGAGGTTCCGGCGGCGACGGTCAAGCTCGTGGCGCAGTCGGTGGAGATTGACAAACGCGAGTGATATTCCGGCGATTGTCTCTGGGGAGGGGGATTGCATGATCAACTGTTCGCGCGCCGCCGCGTGGCGCGGCTTCGTGGCCGCGTGCCTGCTGATGTTCGCGTGCGGCGCCGCTGCCGCGGGGCTGCCGGATTTTTCGGCGGTGGCCGGCGAGGCCGCGCCGTCGGTCGTCAATGTCCGGATCGAGCGTATCGGTTTCGGCGCACCGCCGGGTTATGCCGCGTCGAACGGCAACGACGACAACGATGCGACGGCGATGGGTTCGGGTGTCATTCTTGACGCGAACGGCTACATCCTCACCTGCGCGCACGTGATCGAGGCGGCAAGCTCGGTCGAGGTGACGCTGGCCGACGGCCGCCGCTTTCAGGCCAAGATCGTCGGCGCGGACCGCGACAGCGATCTCGCGCTGCTGAAGATTCCCGCCAAAGGCTTGCCGGCCGCGAAGCTCGGCGATTCGGACGCGCTCAAGGCGGGCCAGTGGGTGGCCGCGATCGGCTCGCCGTTCGGGTTGCAGAAATCCATCACCGTCGGCGTCGTCAGCGCGACCGATCGGCACCTCGCCAGCGAAAAATACGTCCCCTTCATCCAGTCCGACGTGCCGATCAATCCGGGCAGTTCGGGCGGGCCGTTGCTGAACCTGGCCGGCGAGGTGATCGGCATTAATTCGGAAATCTACAGCCAGAGTGGCGACTACACCGGCGTGTCGTTCGCGGTGCCGATCGATCTCGCACTCGACGTCGTGCGCCAGCTCAAGGCCGATGGCGCGGTCAGCCGCGGGTGGCTGGGCGTCAACGTGCAGCAGGTGACGCCGACGCTGGCTCAGGCGACGGGCATGCCGATGCCGGTGGGCGCCGTGGTGACCGATATCGTCAAGGCAAGTCCGGCCGCGCAGTCCGGCCTGCGCCCCGGCGACATCATCGTCAGCTTTGGCGGCCACAAGGTTTCCGCACCGGACGATTTGCCGCCGCTGGTCGGGCGCGCCGCCGTCGGGGAACCCACGTCGATGACGGTGCTGCGCGACGGCGTGCCCAAACAGCTGTCCGTGACGATCGGCCTGCTGAAAAACGAAGCCGACGATTTCGCGCTGGTAGTCGATACCAGCCGCATCGACCGCTTCGGTCTCGTCGCGCGCAACCTGTCCGAGGACCAGCGCCGGCGGCTGGATATCAGTCATGGCGTGCTGGTGCAATACGCCTCGGGCGCCGCCAAGGGTGCGGGCATCGTGCCGGGCGATGTGATTCTGCGGGTGGCGCGGTCGCGCGTACGCAGCGTCGGGCAGCTTGACAAGCTGGAGCGCGGGCTGAAGGCCGGCAAGCTGGCGCCGGTGCTGGTGCGCCACGAGGACGGCACGCGCTTCGTCGCGCTGAGGGCGCCGGCGCCGTGACCGCTGTGCTGACGCTCTACAGCCGCGCCGGCTGCCACTTGTGCGAGGCGATGCAGCAGGAATTGGCGGCGCGCTGCGCCGGCCGCGGCGTGCAAATCGAAGTCGTCGACGTCGATTCGTCGCCGGAACTGGCGCGGCGCTACGGGCTGCGCGTGCCGGTGCTGGCAGGAGTCGATGGCGAGTTGTGCTACGGTCGTCTGGATGACGATGCACTGGAAGATTATCTCGGAAGCAGCTAGTGCTGAGTAGCTAGTGCTGTACTAGCGACTAGCAACTCGGCCCTCTCCCGTTCGTGTAAAATACCGCTCTTTGCGCATTATTCTCCTCTATGGAGCACATCAGAAACTTCTCCATCATCGCCCACATCGATCACGGCAAATCCACCCTGGCGGACCGTTTTATCGAAATCTGCGGTGCGCTGACCGACCGCGAAATGGCCTCACAGGTACTGGATACGATGGAGCTGGAGCGCGAGCGCGGCATCACCATCAAGGCGCAGAGCGTGTCGCTCGATTATGCTGCACGCGACGGCAAGACTTACCGCCTGAACTTCATCGATACCCCCGGGCACGTCGATTTTTCCTACGAAGTGTCCCGTTCACTGACGGCCTGTGAAGGGGCGCTGCTGGTTGTGGATGCCGCGCAAGGCGTCGAAGCGCAAAGTGTCGCCAACTGCTACACCGCCATTGACGAGGGACTGGAAGTCGTGCCGGTGCTGAACAAGATCGACCTGCCGGCGGCCGAGCCCGAGCGCGTGATTGCTGAGATCGAGGACGTGATCGGCATCGAGGCACGAGACGCGGTGCGTGTCAGCGCGAAGACCGGCGAGGGCGTGCCCGAGCTGCTCGAACAACTCGTGCAGCGGATTCCGCCGCCGAAGGGCGATCGCAAGGCGCCGCTGCAGGCGCTGATCATCGACTCGTGGTTCGACAAGTTTGTCGGGGTGATTTCGCTGGTGCGCGTGATGAACGGGCGCATTGAGCCGCGCCAGAAAGTGCGGGTCATGTCGACCGGGCGCACGCACCAGGTGGATCGCGTCGGCGCGTTTCGCCCGAAGATGACGGATGGCGATGCGCTCGAAGCCGGCGATGTCGGATTTGTCGTCGCCGGCATCAAGGAAATCGACGGCGCGCCGGTCGGCGATACCATTACGTCGGCGGACCGGCCGTGCGCGAAACCGTGGCCGGGCTTCAAGCAGGTGCAGCCGCGCGTGTTCGCCGGCCTGTTTCCGGTCCGGGCGGAAGATTACGAAGCCTTTCGCGAAGCGCTGCAAAAGCTGCGCCTGAACGACGCGGCGCTGTATTTCGAGCCGGAAACCTCTACCGCGCTCGGCTTCGGTTTTCGCTGCGGCTTTCTCGGCATGCTGCACATGGAAATCGTGCAGGAAAGGCTTGAGCGCGAATACGAACTCGATCTGATCACCACCGCGCCGACGGTGATCTACGAGGTGCTGACGACGGCGGGCAATGTCATCGCCGTCGACAACCCGGCCAAGCTGCCGCCGCCGAATGAGATCGAGGAAATTCGCGAGCCGATTATCGAGGCGAGCATCCTGGTGCCGCAGCAGCACCTCGGCGCGGTCATCACGCTGTGCGAGGAAAAGCGCGGCGTGCAGAAGCGACTGCTGTATACCGGCTCGCAGGTGTCGCTGGTGTACGAGTTGCCGCTGTCTGAAATCGTGCTGGACTTTTTCGACCGGCTGAAGTCCGCGAGCCGCGGCTTCGCGTCATTCGATTATCATTTTGTGAGATTCCAGGCGGCGCCGCTGGTGCGGCTCGACGTGATGATCAATGGCGACCGCGTCGATGCGCTCGCCATTATCGTGCACCGCGAAGAAGCCTACGCGCGCGGGCGCACGCTGACGGAAAAGATGCAGGAAATCATTCCGCGGCAGATGTTCGAAGTCGCCATCCAGGCCGCGATCGGCAATCATATTATCGCCCGCTCCACGGTGAAGGCTTTGCGCAAGAACGTGACGGCCAAATGTTACGGCGGCGACATCACCCGCAAGCGCAAACTGCTCGAGAAGCAGAAGGCGGGCAAGAAGCGCATGAAACAACTCGGCTCGGTCGAAATTCCGCAGGAAGCATTCCTGGCCGTGCTGCGGGTTGAAAAATAGCAGGAGCAAGCGATGAGCTTGAGTTATACCTTTGCCCTGATCCTGGTGCTCGGCACCTGCCTGACCGGCATCGTCTGGCTGGTCGATCGCTTTGCGTTCGCGCCGAAACGGCGCGCGGCATTCGAAGCGGCGCAGCAGGACATGCCGGGACAAGTCACCGACAACAAGCCGCGCGATCCGGTGCTGGTCGATTACGCGCGCTCGTTCTTTCCGGTGTTCCTGATCGTGCTGGTGGTGCGCGCCTTCATCGTCGAACCGTTCCACATTCCGTCGGGATCGATGATTCCGACGCTGCTGGTGGGCGATTTCGTCCTGGTCAACAAGTTTGCCTACGGCATTCGGCTGCCGCTGACGCACACCAAAATCATCAGTATCGGTGAACCGAAGCGCGGCGACGTGGCCGTGTTCCGCTACCCGCGCAATCCCAGCGTCGATTACATCAAGCGCATCGTCGGGCTGCCCGGCGACCACATCGTCTACAAGAACGAGACGCTGTACGTCAACGGTAAACGCATCAAGGACACGCCGCTCGGCTGGTACTCGGGACCGACCGTCAGGGAAGCGCGGGTCAGCGTCGAACATCTGATGGGCGTCGATCATAAAATCCTCACGATGCCGAACATTCCCGGCAAGGAAGGCAGCTGGGTCGTGCCGCCGCACGAGTACTTCGCGCTGGGCGACAACCGCGACAACAGCGAAGACAGTCGCTACTGGGGCTTCGTGCCGGAGAAGAATCTGGTCGGCAAGGCGTTCATCATCTGGATGAACTGGGACGGCTTCCCGTCGATGCCGATGTGGAGCCGCATCGGTACGGGTATCGATTGAGGCAAAAATTATGACTGGGAGTAACGGCCAGCGCGGGATCAGTATGATCAGCATTCTCGTGATCGTCATCGTGGTCGGGTTTGTCGGCCTGATCGCGGTGCGGTTGTTCCCCGTGTATTACGACTATTTCGCCATTTCGTCCATCTTCAATAATGTGGAGCAGCATGCGCACGGCCAGTCGCCGGATGCGATTCGCGATACGATCGAACGGCGATTCGAGGTGAATGAAGTCAACGCGGTGTCGATTCACCAGGTCAAAATCACGCCCGCCCGCGATGGCGGGTCGGATGTGTCGCTGCATTACGAAGAGCGCGTGCCGTTTATCGGCAACCTGAGCCTGGTCGCGTCGTTCAACAAGAATATCGAGGTGCCGCCAAGTTGACGCTCGAGACGCTGCTTGCGGATCGGCTCGGCCATGAATTCCGGGACCGTGAATTGCTGCAACGCGCGTTGCGCCACCGCAGCAGCGGCAGCCGCAACAACGAACGCCTGGAGTTTCTCGGCGATGCGGTGCTGGGGCTGATTATTGCGAAGGAACTGTTTCATCTCGATCGTGGCTTCAACGAAGGCGACCTGAGTCGGCTACGCGCGAGCCTCGTCAATCGGGATGCACTGGCGGCACTCGCCGCTGAACTGTCATTGGGCGAGTATGTCGATCTCGGCCCCGGGGAGCTGAAATCGGGGGGGCATCGCCGCAAATCGATTCTGGCCGACACGCTTGAGGCCGTCCTCGGCGCCATTTATCTCGATGGCGGTTACGCCGCCGCGGAGTCGGCCATCCAACGGCTTTACGCCGATTCATTCGCACACCTCCCTGCGCCGGACACGCTCAAAGACGCGAAGACGCGCCTGCAGGAACATCTTCAGGCGCGCAGTCAGCCATTGCCGGTTTATGAGATGATCGAGCATCGCGGCCCGCCGCACGATCCGGTTTTTACCGTTCACGCGAGCATCGAGGCACTCAGCCTGAACGTCACCGCGACCGGCCGCAGCCGTCGGCTGGCGGAACAGAAGGCGGCGGGAGAACTGTTGGGCCATCTTATCGATGAGTGATTCGGAAACCGAATTCCGCGCGGGCTTCGTCGCGCTGATCGGCCGGCCCAATGTCGGCAAATCCACGCTGCTCAACCGCTTCGTCGAACAGAAGATCAGCATCGTGTCGCGCAAACCGCAGACGACGCGGCAGCGCGTGCTCGGTATCAAGACCACGCCGAACGCACAGTTGGTGTTCATCGATACGCCGGGCCTGCACGGCGGCCAGCGCAAGGAAATCAACCGGCAAATGAATCGGGCCGCGGCCGGCGCCGCGCTCGACGCGGATCTGGTGCTCTGGGTGGTCGAGGCGCCGCGCTGGCAGGACGGCGACGATTTCGTGCTGGAGCGGTTGGCGGACAGCCCGCATCCGGTCGGCATCGTGGTCAACAAGATCGACCGGGTCAAGCCGCGCGACCGGCTGCTGCCGTACTTGCAGGACGTGGCCGCAAAGCGCGACTTTGCTTTCATCACGCCGGTGAGCGCGTCCGGCGGCGAAAATATCGAGCGTCTCGAACAGGTCGTTGCCGCGCATCTGCCGGTGTCGCCGCCGCTGTTCCCGGCCGACCAGGTGACCGATCTGCCGCAACGGCTGTGGGCGGCGGAAATTATTCGCGAAAAGCTGCTGGAAGTCCTGCGCGAGGAACTGCCGCACGCGGTCGCGGTCGAGGTCGAACGCTGGCAGGAGGAGGGCAGCCTGCTGAAGGTGAGCGCAGTGATCTGGGTCGAGCGCGACAGCCAGAAAGCCATCGTGATCGGTCGCAAGGGCAGTGTCCTGAAGTCAATCGGCCAGGCCGCGCGCCTCGACCTCGAACGGGAACTGGATCAGAAAGTCTTTCTCGAACTCTGGGTCAAGGTCAAAAGCGGCTGGACCGATGACGTTCGCCGGTTGCGCGAACTCGGCCTGGGCGACAGCTGAACCGGTAGGAGCGGCCGCCGGCCGCGAATATATATAATCGCGAGCGACGCTCGCTCCTACATCCGATATAGATGGAACGTGTACAACTCCAACACGCCTACATTCTCCACCAGCGCCCGTGGCGCGACAGCAGCGGCCTGATCGAAGCCTTCAGCCGCCCGTTCGGTCGCGTCGGCCTGATCGCCCGTGGCGTGCGCCGCCCCACCTCGAAGCTCAAGGCGGCGCTGCAGCCATTCCAGCCGGTGCTGCTGTCGTGGACCGGCCGCGGCGATCTCGCAACCCTCACCGGCGCCGAGACCACCGGTGCGCCCGTCAGGCTGACCGGCTCGCGCCTGCTGTGCGGCTTCTACGTCAACGAGCTTTTGATTCGTCTGCTGCATCGCCACGATCCGCATGCCGAACTTTTCGACGACTACGCGTTCTGCCTGGCCGGACTCGCCGGCACCAGCAATGAAGAAATCCCGCTGCGCCTGTTCGAAAAGCGCCTGCTCGTCGCGTGCGGCTACGGCTTGAACCTGACGGTCGAGATTGATTCCGGCGCCCCGGTTCGGGCCGACCGCGACTACGAATACGTACTCGAACAAGGGCCACGCCTCCACCAACCCGGCGCGGCAGGTTCGACGCTAAGCGGCGCGTCGCTGCTCGCACTCGCGGCGGACCAACTGGACGACGAACGGGCATCGCGGGACGCCAAGAAGCTGCTGCGCTCGGCACTGGATCTGTATCTGGGCGGGCAGCCGCTGAAAACGCGGGAAGTATTGCGCGCATTGCGGCGGTAGGACCCCGGCACCGCGGGCTTTTGCGGATCGCCCTGGCAGCGTATATTGAAGGTACGCTGTTGATAAGGTACTGAATTTATGCGCAAATCTCTGATGGCGGCGGCTGGTGCACTGGCTGTCGCCGGCATGCTGCAAGGCTGCGCGAGCGTGCCCGGCAGCTATTACGACTCGCGCTACCAGCCGCCGCCCGGGTACATCCTGGTGCCGGCGCCACAAGCCTATGGCAGCTATTACGGGTCCTTTTATGATCCTTACGAGTGGGATCCCGACTTCTCGACGTATTACCTGAACCGCGGCAATCCGTTCTACTTTCCGTTTTATGCGCCGTTTATCTATGGACGCTCCCACCGGCATCCGGGGCCGCAGCGAGAGCCGCCGCCGTCGCCGCATGTGAACCCGGCGCCGCAGGCGGGCAGCCCGCCGGACCCCCGTTTCACGCCGCCCCGGGACCTGTACCGCGATTTCCGGCATCGCCCGCCGCATAACGGCGTTCCGGACGACCGGCACCTGCTCAGGCCGCCGATCTGGCGAGATCCAAGACCGGCGCGGCCGTCAGCGATGCCACCGCCGAATCCGCCTCGGCGTGCGGTGCCGACTGTGCAGACGCCCATACCGGCGCCGGCGCCCAAGCCGCGTCGCCACGGCCATCTGCCGCCCGGCGTGCAGCAGCAGCCGCCACGCTAGAATTCTGAACTTACTACAAAAAGGAAGTCGCATGTCGAGCGTTCGTCGTCTTGCCCTCGTTTTGTTCCTGCTCCCGGCCGCCCTCTACGTGGCCGCAGCTTCCGCGGCCATCCCCAAACAGACGTACGACGCGCTGCAGTGGCGCAATATCGGCCCGTTTCTCGGCGGCCGCTCGATCGCGGTTGCGGGCAACGCGGCGACGCCCGATACCTTCTATTTCGGCGCCACCGGCGGCGGCATCTGGAAAACCACGGACGGCGGCAAGACCTGGCAGCTGGTGTCTGGCGACCAGCTCAACGCCGGCGTAATCGGCGCGCTGGCGGTGGCGCCATCCGATCCCAATGTCGTTTACGCCGGCACCGGCGAGTCCGACATTCGTGGCGACATGGCGACCGGCGACGGAATATACAAATCCACCGACGGCGGGCATACCTGGGCGCACATCGGCCTCGCCCACACGCACGTCATCAGCCGCATCGCGGTCGATCCGCACGATCCGGATACCGTTTACGTCGCTGCACTCGGTCATGTTTTCGGCCCCAACGACGCGCGCGGCGTTTACAAGTCCACCGATGGCGGCAAGACCTGGCACAAGGTTTTGTACGTCAACGACAAAACCGGCGCGATCGACATCGAGATCGACCCACACAATTCGCGCGTGCTGTACGCGGCGATGTGGCAGGCCTACCGACGGCCGTGGATGCTGTCGAGTGGCGGCCCCGGCAGCGGCCTTTACAAGAGCACCGACGGCGGTGCGCACTGGACGAATATTTCCAGGCATCCGGGATTGCCGAAAGGCGTGCTGGGCAAGATCGGCGTATCGGTTTCCGGCGCGGATTCGAGTCGCGTCTACGCGCTGGTCGAGGCAAAGAATGGCGGCGTGTTCCGCTCCGACAACGCCGGCAAAACGTGGCAGCGGGTCAACCATGATTCGAAGCTGACGCAACGCGCCTGGTACTTCACCCGCATCTACGCCGACCCGCAGAACAAGAACATCGTCTACGCGCCGCAGGTTGCCGGCGTGTTCAAGTCCACCGACGGCGGCAACAGTTTCAGCGCGCTGAACCTGCCGCATGGCGACGTGCATGCGATGTGGATTAACCCGAAGCAGCCGGACATCATGATTGCCGGCAATGACGGCGGCGCGGCCGTCAGCGAGGATGGCGGCCAGTCATGGAGTTCGGAACGCAATCAGCCGACCGGCCAGTTCTACCATGTTGCGCTCGACAAGCAATTCCCGTTTCACGTGTACGGTGCGCAGCAGGATCGGGGCTCGGTCGAGGTCGCGAGCGCGAGCAGCAGTTACGGCATCAGCGCCGACGACATCTGGAACGTGGCCGGTGGCGAAAGCGGTTTCGTCGTGCCGGTGCCGGGCAAGCCATGGATCACCTACGGCGGCGGCTACAGCGGCTACCTGATCCGCTACAACCGCCGTACCGACCAGCGGCGGCTGGTCAACGTGTGGCCGGAAAACCCGATGGGCCACCCCGCGAACGATCTGAAAGAGCGCTTTCATTGGACCTTTCCGATCATGATCTCGCAACATGCGCCGCACGCGCTTTACGTCGCGTCGCAGTACATTTTCCGCAGTACCAACGGCGGCATGAGCTGGACGCGCATCAGCCCCGATCTCACCCGCAATCTCAAGGACAAGCAAAAGTCGTCGGGCGGGCCGATCACGCAGGACAACACGTCGGTCGAGTATTACGACACGGTATTTGCGCTGGCCGGATCGCCGGTCAAGCAGGGCGTGCTGTGGAGCGGCTCCAACGACGGCCTGGTCTATGTCTCGAAAGACGACGGCAAGCACTGGCGGAACGTTACGCCGGACGGACTGCCGAAGCTCACCACGATCAGCATCATCGAGCCGTCGCATTTTGACGCCGGCACCGCGTATCTCGCCGCGCGCCGTTACGAGCAGGACGATTTCAAGCCGTACATATATAAAACCACCGACTACGGCGCGCACTGGACCCGCATTACCGACGGCCTGCCCGACGACCAGTCGAGCTTCGTCGTGCGCCAAGACACGCAGGACAAGAACCTGCTGTTCGCCGGCACGCTCGAAGGGGTCTACGTATCGTTCAACGACGGCGATCGCTGGCAACCGCTGCAACTGAACCTGCCGCCGGTGCCGGTGCGCGATATTGCGATTCAGCCGCGCGCAAGCGCCGTTGTGCTCGCCACCCACGGCCGCGGCTTCTGGGTGCTGGACGACATCCAGCCGCTTCGGGAAATGTCGGGGGAGGTTGCCAATGCCGATCATCACCTGTTCCAGCCGGAACCGGCGTATCTGACGCGCGGGTTCCATTTCGACAAGGCGCTGGCGTACGGCATTGGCGAGAATCCGGATAGCGGCGTCGTCGTTTATTTCGATCTGAAAAAAGCAGCGGCTAAAGACGAGAAAGTTTCGCTGACATTCATGACGTCCGCCGGCGACAAGATCGCCAGCTTCTCGAATCAGACAGATGCCCACGGGAAACCGCTCAAAAAGAATAACGACTTCTATCCGCCCAAGGAGCCGCAGCAGCCGGGCGTGGTGCCGGCGCATGCCGGCATGAACCGCTTCGTCTGGGACATGCGTTATCCGGACGCGACGAAGGTGCCGGGCGCGGTGATCTGGTTCGGCTCGATGCGCGGGCCGAAGATCGTGCCGGGGACGTACAAGGTAAAGCTGACGATCGGCAAGGACAGCGTCACCCGCAGCTTTGAGGTGCGCGAAGACCCGCGTTCGCAGGCGACGCAGGCCGATCTCGAAGCGCAGCTCGCGCTGCTGAAGAAGGTACACGCGAAGCTCGACGAGACGGACAAGGCAATCCTGCGTTTGCGCAAGGCGCGCGACGCGATCAATGACTATCTCGGCCGGCTGAAGGACAATCCGCATGCGGCGGAGATCAAAAAGACCGCGAAGCCGATGGTCGCGAAGCTCACCGACATCGAGAATGCGTTAATCCAGACGAAGTCGCATTCCGGCGAGGATCCGCTCAACTACCCGATCCGGCTTAACAACAAGCTGGCCGCACTGGCGGCCGAAATCGGCAGCGGCTACGGGCGGCCGACGCGCCAGGACTACCAGGTATTCGGCGAGCTTTCGACGCGGGTGGACAAGCAGTTGCAGGCGCTACGCGACGTGCTGCAGCAACAACTGCCGAAGCTCAATCGGATGATCGACAACAGCGGGATCGAACCGATCGCCGTACAAGATGAGACCTGACGAGGCTGGTTCAACCCTGATCTGTATTACAATGAACGGCATCAAATGGTGCCGAGGAAAGGACTTGAACCTTCACGGGGTTACCCCCACTGGCACCTGAAGCCAGCGCGTCTACCAATTCCGCCACCTCGGCATACGGCAGCGTTTGAATCGCTGCCGGGAAGGCGCGCAATTTAACCAGCCGGCCGGCTTGATGTCAATGGCCGGCCCTCACGAAGCATTTCCCCAACGAGTTTATGGCAAAAACGAAAAAAAATTGGCGCAGCGCCGATCCGCACGCGGCGCGCGAAGCCCGCAAATACGAGCGGCCGATTCCGAGCCGCGAATTGATCCTCGATCTGCTCGAGGAGTTGGGGGCGCCGGTCGACTTCGGTGCGATCGCGGCCCGGCTCGATCTCTCCGACGAGGTCGACCGCCGCGCGCTCGACCGCCGGCTGGGCGCGATGGTGCGCGACGGGCAGATTCTGCGCAACCGGCGCGGCGACTACTGCCTGACGCGGCATCTGCCGGTGGTGGCCGGCACGGTAATCGGCCATCGCGACGGCTTCGGTTTTCTGAAACCCGACGCGGACGGCGAGGATGTTTTTCTGCCGCCGGGGCAGATGCGCGAACTGATGGACGGCGACCGCGCGCTGGTGCGCATCAGCGGCGAAGATCACCGGGGCCGGCGCGAAGGCCGCCTGGTGGATGTGCTTGAGCGGCGCCCGGCGGAACTCGCCGGCCGTTATTTCGAAGAGCAGGGCATCGGCTTCGTGCGCCCGGACAACTCGCGTCTGCATCATGACATCCTGATTCCACGGGAAAAGCGCGGTGCGGCGCATCCAGGCGAAATGGTGCGGATCGAGCTGATCGAATACCCAAGCCGGCACACGCAGCCAATCGGTCAGGTGGTCGAGGTGCTGGGCGACCAGTACGCGCCGGGAATCGAGATTGAGCTGGCGATCAGCGCGCACGGTCTGCCGCATGAGTGGCCCGAGGCGGCGCTGGCGGAAGCGGAGGCGTACGGCGATGAAATTCCGCGCGACGCAGTCTCCGGCAGGCTGGACCTGCGTGAGCTGGACCTGGTGACGATCGACGGCGCGGACGCGCGCGACTTCGATGACGCCGTCTACTGCGAGGCGACGCGCCGCGGCTGGAAGCTGATCGTCGCGATCGCGGATGTCAGCCATTACGTGCGCCCTGATAGCGCTCTCGATGACGAGGCCGAATTGCGCGGCACGTCGGTCTATTTTCCCGACCGAGTGATACCGATGCTGCCGGAGGCGCTGTCCAACGGCCTGTGTTCGCTGAATCCGAACGTCGACCGGCTGTGCATGGTTTGCGAGATGCGCATCGATCGTGCGGGCAAAGTCAGCCGGGCGGCGTTTCACAAGGGCGTGATGCGTTCGGCGGCACGATTGACCTACACCGAGGTCGCGGCGGTGATCGCCGGCGACAAGAAGGCGCGCCGCCGACGCGAGGCGCTGATCGGGCGCATCGAGGCGCTGCATGATTTATACGGGGCGCTGCGCAAGGCACGCGACAAGCGCGGGGCGATCGACTTCGAGACTACCGAGACGCGCATTATTTTCGATGCGCAGCGCAAGATCACGGCGATCGAGCCGACACAGCGCAACGATGCGCACAAGCTGATCGAGGAATGCATGATTGCCGCCAATGTCGCGGCCGCGAAATTCCTCAAAAAGCACAAAATGCCGACGCTGTATCGCGTGCATGCCGGGCCGAACGAGGAAAAGCTGACGCAACTGCGCGATTTTCTCGGCACGTTGGGCCTGAGTCTCGGCGGCGGCGACAATCCCGAGCCGATGCATTACGCGAAGCTGCTGGCGAAGATTGGTGGGCGGGACGACGCGCACCTGATCCAGACCGTGCTGCTGCGCTCGCTGTCGCAGGCGGTATACAGCCCGCGGCTCGAAGGCCATTTCGGCCTCGCGCTCGAATCCTACGCGCACTTCACCTCGCCGATTCGCCGCTACCCGGATTTGCTGGTGCATCGCGCGATCGGGCATGTGCTGGACGGCGGCGGGCGAGCCGATTTCCGCTATGGCCCCCTCGACATGGAGCGCCTGGGCCGCCATTGCTCCGATACCGAACGGCGCGCCGACGAGGCGACGCGTGATGCGGTGTCGTGGCTCAAGGCCGAGTTCATGCTCGACAAGGTCGGCGAAGAGTTCGACGGACTGATTACGGGGGTCACGTCCTTCGGGTTGTTCGTCGAGCTCAAGAATCTGTTCGTCGAAGGTTTGGCGCATGTCTCCTCGCTCAGCAACGACTACTACCGCCACGACCCGGTTCGCCATCAACTGGTCGGCGAGCGCAGCGGGCAGGTTTATCAGCTCGGCGACGCGCTGCGCGTGCGTGTTTTGCGCGTGAGCCTCGACGATCGCAAGATCGATTTCGAGCCGGTCGGCAAGGCGGCGACCGCCCGCAAGCGTCGGCGCGTCCGGCGATGAGCGAGTCGATCGTCTACGGCATTCACGCCGTGGAAGCGGCGCTCAAGCGCAATACCCTCGGCCGATTATGGCTGTTGCGGGGGCGGAGCAATCATCGCCTGGAAGTTCTGGCTGCCGAAGCGGCAAAGCGCAATGTGCCGCTGGAGCGCCTGCCGCGCGACGAGCTCGAGCGGCTGGCGGGCGCGGCTACGCACCAGGGTGCCGTGGGCGAGGTCCATGCGGCGCCGCCGGGCAACGAACAAACGCTGGAGGCGTTGCTCGACGAGCTGGATGGCCCGCCGTTTCTGCTGGTGCTCGACGGCGTGCAGGATCCGCACAACCTGGGTGCGTGCCTGCGCAGCGCGGCAGCGGCCGGCGCGCACGCGGTGATCGCGCCGCGGGATCGTGCTGTTTCGCTGACTCCCGCCGCGCGCAAGGTCGCAAGCGGTGCGGCGGAGATCGTGCCCTTCGTGCAGGTCACCAATCTCGCCCGGACGCTGCGTAGCCTGAAAGAGCGCGGCATCTGGACCGTGGGACTCGCAGGCGAGGCCGATCAGCCGCTGTACGACTTTGATCTGGCTGGTCCGCTCGCGCTGGTGCTGGGTGCCGAAGGCGGGGGGCTGCGACGGCTCACCAAGGAGCGTTGCGATTTTCTCGCGCGCATCCCGATGACCGATGCAGTTGCGAGTCTCAACATATCGGTGTCGGCCGGGATCGCGCTCTTCGAGGCCGTGCGACAACGGCGAACGCCGCCCATTTGATCTGATTCGGCTGCATTTGTACCTATTTGATCAGACTGATACCATCGACTGCGCGTGGCATCCGATTTTGCAATTGGGGAAATCGGATGTCGATCAACCCAAACAACCAAATAGGGGTAAATAATGAAAAAGTCCATCATGGCAGCGATGCTGCTGTCCGCCGGTCTCGCTTTCAGTGCTTTTGCGGGCCAGGTCAACATCAACAAGGCCGATGCCTCCACCATCGCGAAGGAATTGAGCGGTATCGGCCTCGTCAAGGCGCAGGCGATCGTCAAGTACCGCGAAGCGCACGGGCCGTTCAAGTCGCTGTCCGATCTGGAGAAGGTCAAGGGCATCGGCGACAAGACAGTCGCGAACAACAAGGACGACATTCTGTTTACGGACCCGAAGAAATAGGTAAACTACCAGCTGCCCTTGCAGCTTGACCGGCGCGCTCCGGCAGTGGTGTCGGGGCGCGTTTTTCTATGTCGTTTTTGTTTTAGTGAAAGGATTCAATTGTGACCATTCGAAAAGCCGTTTTCCCGGTAGCCGGCCTCGGCACCCGCTTTCTGCCGGCCACGAAGGCCAATCCCAAGGAGATGCTTCCGGTCGTCGACAAGCCGCTGATTCAGTACGCGGCGGAGGAGGCCGTTGCGGCCGGCGCCAAGGTGCTGGTCTTCGTTACCGGGCGCAACAAGAATTCCATTCCGGATCATTTCGACCGTGCCTACGAACTGGAAAATGAGCTGCAACTGCGGGGCAAGGAGGCGCAGTTGCGCATGGTGCAGGACCTGGTGCCGGCCGATGTGCAGTGCGTGTACGTGCGCCAGCCGGAAGCGCTGGGGCTGGGGCATGCCGTTTTGTGCGCGGAGCCGGTTGTGGGAAACGAGCCGTTTTTTGTCGTCTTGCCGGACGATCTGATCGACGACGGCGATCGCGGTGTGCTGACGCAGATGCGCGACGTCTATGACAAGCACCACAGCAGTCTCGTCGGCGTGCAGCAGGTGCCGCACGAGCAGACGTCGCGCTACGGCATCATCGATTCGGAGCCGGCCGACGAGCGCCTGTTCAAGATGCGCGGCATGGTCGAGAAACCGCAACCGGCGGATGCGCCGTCGGATCTCGGCGTGGTGGGCCGCTACCTGCTGACACCGCGTATCTTCGATTTGTTGCGGCAGACGGGCAAAGGCGCGGGCGGCGAAATCCAGTTGACCGACGCGATTGCCGCGCTGCTGAAGGAAGAGCCGGTGCACGGTTTTCAGTTCGAAGGCACGCGTTACGACTGCGGCAACAAGCTCGGCTACCTGATGGCGACCGTCAACTACGGTCTGGCCCACCCGGAATTGGGCCCGGGCTTCCGGGAGTTTCTGAAGTCTGTTTAAGGGCTGGGCTTATCCGGCCATCGCCCTGAGCCTGTCGAAGGGCTCTTCCTTAGCGCGTCGCGGCGCCGATCCGCTCCAGCAGCGCCTCGCGCAGTCGCGCTTCGGCTGCGTCATCCAGTGTGCGGCCGTTTGCGGTAATGAAGAACACGTCCTCGGCGCGTTCGCCGACGGTCGTGATTTTCGCGTTCTGCAGGTGAATCGCCTGCTGTTCCAGCACGCGGCCGATTTCCGACAGCAGTCCGGGCCGGTCGCCGGCGGCTATTTCCATCACGGTGCGGCGGTTCCGGGCGTCGGCGGTGAACGTCACCAGGGGCGGCGTCGAGAACAGGCGCACCTGGCGCGGTGCACGCCGCGTCACGGTCATCGGGGGCGCGCCGGGACGATCGATTTCACGCTTCAGGATCGCCTTGATCTCCGCCAACCGGTCTTCATCCTCGATGGGTTCGCCGGTGTCCTCCAGCACGACATAGGTGTCGAAGCTGACGTGGTCGCCGACCGGCACGATGCGCGCGTCGACGATCGTCAGGCCAAGCTGGTCGAGGGCCGCAGTCGCGCGGCCGAAGGTCGGCTCGTCGCGCTGTGAATACACCGATATCGCGGTACCGCCGCGACCGCTGTCGGTGCGCAGCATGATCGTTACCGACTCTGCCGGATCGCGTTCGGCGAGCGCCCCGGTGTGCCAGGCGATTTCGTCGGCAGTGTGCTGGAGAAAATAGTCTTCGGTCAGCGTGGCCCAGACGGCATCCACCCGCGCTTCGTCCAGCCTGGTTGCGAGCAGCGCCCGGGCGCGTGCCTGGGTTTCGGAAATCAGCTCGTCCTTGTCGATCGGATTTTCCAGCCCGCGCCTGAGCGCGCGCTGGGTGTTCGCATACAGTTCGCCGAACAGGCTGGCCTTCCACGAATTCCACAGCGACGGGTTGGTCGCGCGCACGTCGGCGACCGTCAGGATGTAAAGCAGGTCGAGGTGAATCTGGTCGCCGACCAACTCGGCGAACGCGTTGATGACCGCCGGGTCGTTGATGTCCTTTTTCTGCGCGGTGACCGACAGGCTCAGGTGATGCGTCACCAGCCAACTCACCAGCCGCGCATCGTAGCGGCCGAGACCGTGGTCGATACAGAACTGCTCGGCGTCGACTGCGCCCAGCGTCGAATGATCGCCGCCGCGCCCTTTGGCGATATCGTGAAACAGGCCGGCGAGGTAGGCCACTTCCGGCTTGTCGAGCGACTGCATGATGCGGCTGCACAGCGGGAATTCGTGGTCATGGCGACTGAGCGCGAAGCTGCGCAGGTTGCCGACCACGAACAGAATGTGCTCGTCGACCGTGTAGGCGTGAAACAGGTCGTACTGCATGCGTCCGACGATTTCGCCGAACGCCGGCAGATAGCGGCCCAGCACCCCGTAATGATTCATCCGCCTGAGTTCGTGGCTCAGGCCGCGCGGCTCGCGCAGAATCGCCATGAAGCAGGCCCGCACCGCCGGGTCGGCACGAAACGCGTCGTCGATCAGGCCCAGGTCGCGGCGGATCAGCCGGATGGTGCGCGCGCTGACGCCGTTCAGTTCCGGGTGCTGTTCGAGCACCAGGAACAATCGCAGCAGGGCCCGCGGCCGACGCCGAAAGACATCGTCCGAGCGCACTTCGAGAAAGCGGTGGCGGACCTGGAAGTCGTCGTCGAGCGGCTTCGACGGCGCGTCCGGGTCGAGCAGGATGGCCTCCTGGAACAATTGCAGCAGCATCTCGTTCAGGCGGCTAAGCGACATCAACGTGCGGTAGTAGCGCTGCATGAACTGCTCGACGCCGAGCAGGTGGGGATTGTCTTCGTAGCCGAACAGGCGCGCGACGCGCAACTGGTGGTCGAACAGCAGCCGGTCCTCGCGCCGGCCCGCGATCAGGTGCAGCGCAAAGCGCACCCGCCAGAGGAAATTGCGCCCGGCCGTCAGCGCCTGGAATTCGTCTTCGGTCAGAAAATCGTGCTCGACCAGCCCGTGCTCGGTGGCCGCGCCGAAGTGACGCTGCGCCACCCAGACGATCGTCTGGATATCGCGCAGCCCGCCCGGACCCTCCTTGATGTTGGGTTCGAGCTTGTAGGCGGTATGCTCGAATTTCGCATGCCGCGCACGCTGCTCCCGCCACTTGGCCTGGAAGAAATCGGCGACCGGCCAGATGCGATCCGGCGCGACGGCCGCGCGCATTTCCGCATACAGCGCGGCGTTGCCGGACAGCAGCCGCGATTCCATCAGGCTGGTGACGATGGTGATGTCGTCGGTGGCGGCGGCCGCGCAGTCCGCGACTGTGCGGACGCTGTGGCCGACATGCAGGCCGATATCCCAGAGCAGGGCCAGAAAGCGCTGCAGGGCGTCCTGGTGGCGGGCCGGCGCATCCGGTGCAGCCAGAATCAGAATGTCGATGTCGGACCAGGGGTGCAGTTCGCCGCGACCGTAGCCGCCGACCGCGACCAGAGTCATGTCTTCCGGCGCGGCGCAGCAGCGCCGCCAGGCGGTCACGATCAGATTGTCGACGCGCGCGGCGCGTTCCCGTACCAGCGCGACGACATCTTCGCCGGCGCGGAAGCGGTCGGCGAGGGCGGCGTCGCCGCCAGCGAGCGAGTGGCGCAGGGTCGTTTCGAGAGGCGTTTTCACGTACAAGTAGCCAGGACTGAGTAGCCAGGACTGAGTGTGGAGCGCGTTTTTCTGACTCAGTCCCAGCGACTAGCTACTAGCGACTTAAACCTCCCCGCCCGAGCGCATCGTCAGGATCTCGTGGCCGTCGTCGGTCACCAGGATCGTATGCTCCCATTGTGCCGACAGCGAGTGATCCTTGGTGATGACGGTCCAGCCGTCCGGCATCAGCTTGACGTGGCGTTTTCCGACGTTGACCATCGGTTCGATTGTAAAGGTCATGCCGGTCTTGAGTTCCATGCCGGTGCCGGGCGCGCCGTAATGCAGCACCTGCGGATCCTCGTGAAAGATCCGGCCGATGCCGTGGCCGCAGTATTCGCGCACCACCGAGCATCCCAGCCCCTCGACATAGCGCTGGATCGCGTGGCCGATGTCGCCGAGGCGCACACCCGGCTTGACCATGTCGATGCCCAGGACCATGGCGTCGTGGGCGATATCCACTACGCGGCGCGCCTTGATCGACGGTTCGCCGACAAAGAACATCTTGCTGGTGTCGCCGTGCCAGCCATCCTTGATCACGGTGACGTCGATGTTGATGATGTCGCCCTCCCGGAGCGGCTTGTCGTTCGGGATGCCGTGGCAGACGACGTGGTTGACCGAGGTGCAGACGGATTTCGGAAAGCCGCGGTAATTGAGCGGCGCGGGCGTCGCGTGCTGCACGTTGACAATGTGTTCGTGGATGATCGTGTTGATCTCGTCGGTCGTCACCCCCGGCCGGATATGCGGCTCGATCATCTCCAGCAGCTCCGCGGCCAGGCGGCCGGCGACGCGCATTTTGTCCTGTTCTTCGGGCGTTTTGATGGTGACTGGCATGGCAGTATCTGGAGCTCGCGGATTGAGAAGTCAGCCGCGCTATGGTATAAAGCGCGCTCTTTTTTAGCAAACCGGCCGAAGATTCGGCAGGGATGGACGAATTGGATTTGGTACAGGATGTACCAACATTTTCGAAATTAATTCTCACATACGCCGGCACATGTCGCCGGGTGCTCCGTCCCGAACGGAGTTGCGGCATGGGACGTATGGAGGCTCAACCCCAAATCAGGAGCATATTGATCATGGCGAACGTATCCATGCGCCAGATGCTGGAATGCGGTGTGCATTTCGGCCACCAGACGCGTTTCTGGAACCCGAAGATGGCCCCCTACATCTTCGGTCATCGCAGCAAGATTCACATCGTCAACCTCGAAAAGACGTTGCCGGCCTACAACGAGGCGATGAACTACGTCTCCAAGCTGGTCTCCGACGGCGGCACGATCCTGTTCGTCGGCACCAAGCGCGCCGCGGGCGACACCATCGTCAAGGAAGCCGAGCGTTGCGGCATGCCGTACGTCAACCACCGCTGGCTGGGCGGCATGCTGACCAACTACAAGACGGTGCGCCAGTCGATCAAGCGCCTGGCCGAGCTTGAGACGATGGCCGCCGACGGCACGTTCGATCGCCTGGTCAAGAAGGAGGTCGTCGGCCTGCGCCGCGAGATGTCCAAGCTGGAGCGCAGCCTGGGCGGCATCAAGGACATGACCGGCCTGCCGGACGCGCTGTTCGTGATCGATGTCGGTTACGAGAAGATCGCGGTGCGCGAGGCGAACAAGCTCGGCATTCCGATCGTCGCGGTCGTCGACACCAACAACTCGCCGGACGGCATCGACTATGTCATCCCCGGCAACGATGACGCGATTCGCGCCATCCAGCTTTACGCGGCCGGCGTGGCCGATGCCGTCCTGCTGGGCCGCGAAATGATGCCGCAGATCGGCGGCGAGGGCGATGAGTTCGTCGAGCTGGACGAGGAAGGCAACCCGACCGGCAAGGCGCCGGGACGCAAGCCCGCCCGCAAGGCCGCGGCCAAGCCGGCGAAGAAGCGCACCAGCAAAAAGACGGCGGCGAAGAAGGCGGAAGGCGAAGCGGCCGAGGCCGAAGCGCCCGCGACCGAAGTCGTCGATGCCGGTGCGGCTGCCGCCGAAGACGCCGAAGCCGAGACCACCGCGGCCTCGAAGGACGAGCCTGCCACGACCGAGCCTGCCCGCGAGGCACCGGCGGTCGAGGATCAGGGGGAGACTGGCAACGACGCCAGCAAGCAGTAATTCAATCTGGAGTAATGATGGCTGAAATTTCCGCCAAACTGGTCAAGGAACTGCGCGAGCGCACCGGGGCCGGCATGATGGAGTGCAAGAAGGCGCTGGTCGCGACCGGCGGCGATCTCGACGCCGCGGTCGAGGAAATGCGCAAGAGCGGTCTCGCGAAAGCCGACAAAAAGGCCGGCCGCGTGGCCGCCGAAGGCATGATCGGCATCGCCGAAGACGGCAGCGGCCGCGCGGCGATCGTCGAGGTGAATTGCGAGACCGACTTCGTCGCCGGCGGCGACGATTTCCAGGGTTTCGTGTGCGAATTCAGCGAGCTGGCGCTCAAGGCGAGGCCGGCCGATCTCGGCGCCGCGCTGGAGTTGCCGCTGCGCGGTGAAGAGACCGTTGATGACGTCCGCCGCGGGCTGGTGGCCAAGCTGGGCGAGAACATCGCCGTGCGCCGGCTGCGGATTGTCGAGCATTCGCAGGCGACGATCGCGCATTACCTGCACGGCACGCGCATCGGTGTGGTGGTCGCCCTCGAAGGTGGCGACGAGACGCTGGCGCGCGATATTGCGATGCACATCGCCGCGAGCCGGCCGGTCTGCGTAGACCCCGAGGACGTGCCGGCCGAGACGGTCGCCAAAGAGCGCGAGATCGTCGCGGCGCAGGCGGCCGAAAGCGGCAAGCCGGACAATATCATCGAGAAGATGGTCGAGGGCCGGATGCAGAAGTTCCTCAACGAAGTTGCGCTGGTCGGTCAGCCTTTCGTCAAGGATCCCGACAAGAAGGTCGGCAAGCTGCTGGCCGAGGCGAAGGCGAAGGTGCTCGAATTCGTCCGCTTTGAAGTCGGCGAAGGCATCGAGAAGAAAGCCGAGAATTTCGCCGACGAGGTCATGGCCCAGGTCAAAGGAAACGGCTAGTGGTGAGCGAATCCGTTGATGGCTCAAGCGCACAGCAGCCGGGGGCTGAATATCAGCGGATTCTGCTCAAGCTGAGCGGCGAAGCTCTGATGGGCGATGCCGACTACGGCATCGATCCGAAAGTCATCAAGCGCATTGCGGCTGAGATTCGCGATGTCGCCGCGCTCGGCGTCGAAATCGGTGTCGTCATCGGCGGTGGCAACATCTTCCGCGGCGCGGGGCTCGCCGACGCCGGCCTGGATCGCGTGACCGGCGATCACATGGGCATGCTGGCGACGGTGATGAACGCGCTCGCGATGCAGGATGCGCTGGAGCGCGCCGGCGTGCATGTGCGCGTGATGTCGGCGGTGCGGATCAACGAGGTGTGCGAAGATTACATTCGCCGCCGCGCGGTCCGGCATCTCGAAAAGGGCCGGGTGGTGATTTTTGCCGCCGGTACCGGCAATCCGTTTTTCACCACCGATACCGCCGCTTCGCTGCGCGCCATTGAGGTCAATGCGGAATTGCTGCTCAAGGCCACCAAGGTCGACGGGGTATATTCGGCGGACCCGAAAAAGCACCCGGACGCGGTGCGCTACGAACGCCTCACCTTCGATCGGGTGCTGGCCGGCAAGCTCGGGGTGATGGATGCGACCGCGATTGTGATGTGCCGCGACCATAACCTGCCGCTCAGGGTTTTTGACCTCAATCGTCCCGGCGATCTGCTGAGGATCGTCTGCGGCGCGCGCGACATCGGCACGACGGTCAACAACGGGGCGGAAAAAGGAGCCTAGTGGCCTTCCGAAGCGATATTGCCGTGTTCAGAACGCCTATGCGCTCCAAACACAAGGCGCGCGACCGCGGCATAGCCGTGTTCTGCCAAGGGAGCGCAACGCGGTGATTGGAGGGCATAGGCGTTCCCGTTATATACTTTTTCACTTTTGTGGGCGAGGCTGCCCGCGCCCGTGGACTGCGTTGCGTCGCTTGACAATGGGCGGCCATTGCCTGCGCGCCGCGCCTTGCCACGAACGCGGGCAGTCTCGCTGAACACGGCAATATCACTTTGGAAGGCCACCAATGATCGACGACATCAAGAAAGACGCCGGCGACCGGATGAAGAAGTCGATCGCGTCGTATAAGGAGGATCTCGCCAAGGTCCGTACCGGGCGCGCGCATACCAGCCTGCTGGACCACGTGATGGTGCCGTATTACGGCAACGACGTGCCGATCAACCAGGTCGCCAATGTCGGCGTCGGCGATTCCCGCACGCTGACGGTTACGCCCTGGGAAAAGAACATGGTGCCGGTCGTCGAGAAGGCGATCATGACCGCGGATATGGGGCTCAATCCGGCCACGGCGGGCAACGTGATCCGCGTGCCGCTGCCGCCGTTGACCGAGGAGCGCCGCCGCGAACTGGTACGCGTGGTGCGTGGCGAAGCGGAGGGTGCGCGCGTGGCGGTGCGAAACATCCGCCGCGATGCGCTGGCGGACCTCAAGTCGTTGCTCAAGGACAAGGATATCAGCGAGGACGACGAGCGCCGGGGTCAGGAAGAAATCCAGAAGCTGACCGACCGCGCCGTCGCCGATATCGACGCGATTCTGGCGGACAAGGAAGCCGAGCTGCTGGAGGTCTGATTGGTGCTGAAAAAGCCATCCATGACTTTTTCAGCTACGCAAATCGAAAATCCGATTTCCGATTTGCTTCATTTTCCGATCAACGATCGAAAATTGTCGGCACATCCCCGTGCCAAACGGGCGCTTCTGCGAATTCGGCAATGCTGAAGCAAAGGCTGCTCACGGCGCTGATCGCAATCCCGGTCATTGTCGCGCTGGCACTGTTTGCGCCGCGGGGCGTCGTGGGCGGCGTGCTCGGGGTCGTGGTGCTGGCGGGCGCATGGGAATGGACGGCCTTTGCCGGCTATTCGACCGCACTTTCAACATCGCTTTATCTGCTGCTGGTCGCCATACTCCTCGCGGTCTGCGGATTCACCTTGCAAATTCCCGGCTTCGCCGCGGCGGTGATTGCGGTCGGCATTGCGTGGTGGCTGCTGGTCACGGTTGGCCTGGTTCGCTACGGCGTAGGCCGCGACGGCGGTCGCGCCGCCGGCCTGTCCTCCACGCTGATCGGGCTGTGCGGCCTGTTGACGCTCGTACCGGCCTGGGAGGCCGTGGTGGGCTTGCGCGGCATGGCCGACGGGACGGGGCGGCTCTTCTTCCTGCTGGTGTTGATCTGGGTCGCGGACAGCGGCGCCTATGCCGCCGGCCGGCTGTGGGGGCGTCGCCGCCTCGCACCGCGCATCAGCCCCGGCAAAACGTGGGAAGGCGTTGCCGGCGGCCTGATTTCCGCCGCGGTCGTCGGCGTCGGCGGCGGGCTGTACTTCGGCTGGCCGCTGCAGTATTTCGTGCCCGTCTGTATCGTGACGGCAATATTCTCTATCATCGGGGACTTGAGCGAGAGCCTGTTCAAGCGCCTGATCGGCATCAAGGACAGCGGCAACATTTTCCCCGGCCATGGAGGCGTACTTGACCGATTCGACAGCCTGAGCGCTGCCGCGCCGGTCTTCTATGTCTGCCTCTGGGCGCTGTCGTTATGAACGATTTACATGCGCGGGTTGTCGAAATCTGGCATGCTCGGCAGCCGACCCCACGCCGCAACCTGACCAAACGATGATTCCCAAATCGAGTCCATGCTCAACACGCTGATCACAATCGGGTCGTTCCTGCTCGCGATCGGCGTGCTGATTACCGTGCACGAATACGGTCATTTCCTGATCGCGCGCCTGCTGGGGGTCAAGGTGCTGCGGTTCTCGATCGGTTTCGGCAAGCCGCTGGTGATGTGGCACGGCCGCAGCGCCGACCGGACCGAGTATGCTATCGCGCCGATCCCGCTCGGCGGCTACTGCAAGATGCTCGACGAGCGCGAGGGGGAGGTCGATGCGTCCGAACAGCATCGGGCCTTCAACCGCCAGCCGCTGCCCAAGCGCGCGGCAATCCTGTTTGCCGGACCGGGCTTCAACCTGCTGCTCGCGGTGATCTGCTACTGGGTCGTGTTCATGACCGGTGTGCCGGGTTTGCGGCCGGTGGTCGGGGTCGTGACGCCGCATTCGCCCGCGGCCGAGGCCGGCATCAGCAAGGGTGACGAAATCGTCGCCGTCGACGGCTCCAAGACGCCTACCTGGCAGGCCGTGGAGCTGGGGCTGCTCAACGGTGTGATGAATGGCGGCCCCCTGACATTAAAAGTCAAGCCGCCGCAGGGGGCGCCGCACACGGTTGAATTGCAGCCGCAAGAAAGCAGCAAGGACCTGACCAAGCCGGGTCAGCTGCTCCCGGGGCTGGGTCTCACGATCCGGCAGCCGACGTTTCCGGCGGTGATCAGCCAGGTGGTCGATGGCGGACCTGCGGCAGCGGCCGGCTTCCAGGTAGGGGACAAGGTCGTTGAAAGCGGTGGGCAGGCGGTCCAAAGCTGGCAGCAGTGGGTGCAGTATATCCAGAAGCGGCCGGATCAAACGGTGCCGGTGACCGTGATTCGCAACGGTCACCGCGTCACGCTGCATTTGCACATCGGCGTCACCCAGGCGCCCCAAAGCAGCCAGCGGATCGGCCATGTCGGCGCCGGCGTGCAGGTGCCGGCAGGCTTCCAGGATCGCATGTTCACGGTGCAGCAATATGCGTCGCTGCCGGCGCTGGGCCGGGCCATCGGCCAGACCGGCCAGTTTTCGTGGCTGACGCTCAAGACGATCTGGGGCATGATCGCCGGGCAGGTGTCGTGGAAGAGCCTGATGGGACCGGTCGGCATTGCGCAATACGCCGGCAGCGCCGCGGTCGCCGGACTGACCTCGTTCGTGACATTTCTGGCGCTGATCAGCATCAGCTTGGGGGTTGCCAACCTGTTCCCCATCCCCGTGCTCGACGGTGGCCAGTTGCTGTACTGCGCGATCGAATGGATCAAGGGCAGCCCGCTATCGCTGCGCAGCCAGATGCTTGGCCAGCAGATCGGCATCACGCTGCTGCTGGCATTATTCAGTTTTACCGTATTCAACGATTTAACCCGCATTGCGGGATAAAGGAGATCCGGTTTGCCTTTTTTACGCGCCCTGCGCCTGATTTTCGCCGTGCTCATGATTGGTGCCGTGCTCACGCCGGCATTCGCAGCCGACGAAACATTCACCGTTCAAAATATCGAAGTGCATGGATTGCAGCGTATCTCGACCGGAACCCTTTACACGTACCTGCCGATCAGTGTGGGCGACCAGGTGAATGCCGCGCGCATTCGCAACGCGATCAAGGCGTTGTACCAGACCGGGTTCTTTGAAAATATCCAGATGCGGCGCAGCGGCAATACGCTGATCGTCGACGTCAAGGAGCGGCCGTCGATTGCGAACTTCACCATCGTCGGCAACAAGGCGATCAAAACGGAAGACCTCGACAAGTCGCTGAAAAAGGTGGGATTGGCCAAGGGACGCATTTTCAGCCGGTCGGTGCTGAAGGATGCCACGCAGGAACTGACCCGGGCCTATTTCAGCCACGGCAAATACAGCGTCAAGATCGACACGCACGTGCGCAACATCGGCAACAACCGCGTCGACATCACGATCAACATCTCCGAGGGCGTCGATACGACGATCAAGTCGATCAATATCGTCGGTAACACCGTTTTCGACGACGCCACGCTGCTGGATCAGTTCAAGCTGCAGCCGACGCACTGGCTCTCGCTGTTCCAGAGCAGCAACAAATACGTGCGTGAGACGCTGTCCGGCGACCTCGAATCGCTGCGTTCGTATTACATGGACCGTGGCTACGCGGATTTCCACATCAATTCAGTGCAGATCACCATTTCGCCGAACCACAAACATATCTACATCACGATCAACATTCACGAAGGCGAGGTCTACAAGGTTCGCAAGATCAAGTTCGCCGGCCAGCTGATCCTGCCCGAGAAGAAACTCAGGCAGCTCGTGTTCGCGCAGCCGGGCATGACGTTTTCGATGGGGCGGGCGACGGCCAGTGCAACACTGATGGGCAACGTGCTCGGCAATAAAGGCTTTGCTTTCGCCAAGATCAACCCGATCCCCGACGTTGACCGCAAGACGCACCAGGTCGACGTGACGTTCTACGTCCAGCCCGGCAAGCGCGTTTACGTCCGGCACATCAATTTCAACGGGATGCCCGATACCGACGATGTGGTGTTTCGCCGCAACATGCGCCAGATGGAAGGGACCTGGTTGTCGAACGTCGATCTGAAGCTGTCCAAGTTCCGCCTGCAGAACCTGCGGATGGTCAAGGACGTGAAGGAAAGTACCGACCCCGTGCCCGGCTCGCCGGACCTTGTCGATCTGAACTACGACCTGACGGCGCGGCAGGCGGGCAAGTTCATTTTCGCCGTCGGTTACTCGCAGTACTTCGGCGTGTCGCTGAACGGCCAGATCCAGCACAATAATTTCCTCGGCGAGGGCGATATCGTCAACCTGAGCCTTTACACGAGCCAGATCAGCGAGTTGTACGACATTTCGTTCACGAAGCCTTACGCCACTGTCAACGGCGTGTCCCGAACCACGCGTCTGTACTACCAGCACAGTTCGGAACTGATTCTGAACAGTTCGCCGCTGGATACGAAGTCCTACGGTTTGAGTCTGACCTACGGCATCCCGATGTCAGAGTTCGACAGCTTTATTCTGGGAGGCAGCGCGAGCAATACGGACTTGGTGACCAACAAGTTCGGCAGCTCAAAGGAATATATCGATTTTGCCTCGGATCCGAGCAATGGCAACGTGTACCAGACCATTCTGGGGCCGGCCATCCGCTACCGCCAGCTGGACTTGATTACCGGCTGGACCCACCGCACATTGAATCGCGCGCTGTTTGCGTCTCGGGGCAATCAGCAAAAATTTGGTTTGGACATCGCCACGCCCATCAGCGACGTAAAGTATTATCAATTCAGCTTTGAATCGACGGACCTGGTGCCGATCGGCGGCGGCTTCCTGTACCGGCTGCATGCCGCGGTCGGGCTTAACAAAACGTACGGGGACTCGCATACTGTACCGCCGAACCAGCACTTTTTCGTCGGCGGCGCGGATACCGTGCGCGGCTACAAGGGCGGCTACCTCGGGCCGCTCGACAGCAACGGCTATCCGTCGGGAGGCAACTTCGAGTTCTATGCGCAGAATGAAATCATCATTCCGTCGATCATGGGCGTCGGTGGCGCGGGTTCACCGTCGTCGCGATTCAGCTTTTTTGTCGACGCCGGTAATGCATTCGCCGAACCGGGTGATTTCAAGTTCAACAAGCTGTACGAATCGTTTGGTGTCGCCGGCATGTTCGTGACGCCGCTCGGAGTGATGAAAGTCAGTCTCGGCTGGCCGATCGGCAACGCGCCGGATTATATGCGCGAAGTTTTCCAGTTCACGGTTGCGCAACCTTTCGACTGAGGCATTTCGGATGAAGCCTGTTGTTTGTCTGATCGTGTTGCTGAGTGTCGGCTTGTATGGTGCGGCGGCAAGTGCCGCCGATCTCAAGGTCGGCGTGGTCGACCTGCAGAAGATTTTGCAGGACGCGCCGCAGGTCAAGCAGGTCAAGGCGCAGCTCAAGAAGGAGTTCGCGCCGCAGCAGCGCGAACTGCTGGCAATGCAGCAGGACTTGCAGGCGGTGGAACAGAAGCTGACCAAGAACGGCGCGACGATGAGCGATTCGGAGCGTGAGGCGGCCAACGTCAAGGCGTCGACACTGCAACACGAGATTCAGCAGCGCCGCAACGACTTTCTCGACGACCTCAACCTGCGCCGGAACCAGGAGCTGAGCAAGCTGCAGCGACTGGTGCTCCAGGAGGTCAACAGCTACGCTGACGAAAACCACTTCGACCTGGTGATCGGCGACGGGGTGTTCTATGCCAGCAAGCGTATCAACATTACCGACGAGATCATCAAGCGGCTGGGGCGCGACTTTGCCAAGGCCAACGATAAAACGGGCATCAGCAAGGCGAAAAAATCCGATAAATGACAAGTAGCAACAGACACGTCTATACACTGGGAGAAATTGCGGCGATCTGCGGCGGCGAGGTGCGCGGCGATGCCGACACACCGGTGAGCGCCGTGGCGACGTTGCAGAATGCGGGTCCCGACGCGATCAGTTTTCTCGCCAACTCCCGCTATCGCAAGTTCCTGGCCGGCACGCGTGCCGCCGCCGTGATACTGGCCGCCGGCGACGCAGACGCCTGCCCGGTGGCCGCGCTGGTCACGCCCGATCCGTACGTCGCCTACGCCAGGGCGGCGCAGTTGCTGGCACCGGCCGCACCGATCGAGCCGGGCGTGCATCCGGCCGCAGTGGTGGCCGACGGCGCGCAGGTGGACGCCGGTGCGCAGATCGCGGCGGGTGCGGTCATAGAGGCCGGCGCGCGTATCGCCGCCGGTGCGTTCGTCGGACCGAATTGCGTCATCAAGACCGGCGCGAGCCTTGATGCCGACGCGCGCCTCGTAGCGAACGTGACGATTTGCGAGCGGGTCCGGATCGGCGCGCGCACGATCATTCATCCCGGCGTCGTCATCGGCGGCGACGGTTTCGGCATCGCCGACGATGGCGGGCAATGGCTGAAAGTGCCGCAGGTCGGCAGCGTCGTGGTCGGAGCGGATGTCGAAATCGGCGCCAACACGACAATCGACCGCGGTGCGATCGAAGATACGATCATCGAGGACGGCGTCAAGCTCGATAATCTGGTGCAGATCGGCCACAATGTCCGAATCGGCGCCCACAGCGCGATTGCCGGCTGCTGCGGTATTTCCGGCAGCGCCGTAATCGGGCGGCACTGCATTCTCGGCGGCCGCGTCGGCGTGGTCGGCCACATCGAAATCGCGGACAACACGGTCGTGACCGGCGCGACCGTCGTCAGCCGCTCGATTACCGAGCCCGGCGTGTATTCCGGCAGCATGCCGATGGACACCGCCCAGCAATGGCGCAAGAACAGCGTGCGCATCCGCCAGCTCGACGACCTCGCGCGGCGGGTGCTCTCCCTCGAAAAAAAGTCAAAGGATCAAGATTGATGAGCGACAAACCGGTCGACCGACCCGTCATGGACATTCACGGCATATTGCAGCAGTTGCCGCACCGCTACCCGTTCCTGCTGGTGGACCGGGTGCTGGATTGCACGCCGGGCGAGTCGTTGACGGCTATCAAGAATGTGACCATCAACGAGCCGTTTTTCCCCGGTCATTTCCCGCATCGGCCGGTCATGCCGGGCGTGATGATCCTGGAGGCGATGGCGCAGGCGACCGGGCTGCTCGCGTTCGAGACGCTCGGCCATCCGCCACCGGACAATATCCTGTACTACCTCGTCGGGATCGACGGCGCGCGCTTCAAGCGGCCGGTCGAGCCGGGCGACCAGCTGGTGCTCAAGGTGCAGCTGACGCGCGCGGTGCGCAGCGTCTGGCGGTTCAAGGGTCGCGCCGAAGTCGACGGCAACCTCGCAGCCGAAGCGCAGTTCATGTGCGCGTCGAAGGATTTGTCGCCTTGATCGACTGCAGGGAGGTCGATGAGCGCGCCGTCGTCGATCCGGGCGCGCAACTGGGGGAAGATGTCAGCATCGGGCCGTTTGCGGTCATCGGTGCGGACGTCGAAATCGGGCCGGGAACGTGGATCGGCCCGCACGTCGTGATTCGCGGCCCGACGCGGATCGGCCGCGAAAACCGGATCTACCAGTTCGCGTCGATCGGCGAGGATCCGCAGGACAAGAAATACGACGGCGAGCCGACCCGGCTCGAAATCGGCGATCGCAATACGATTCGCGAGTACGTGACCATCAACCGCGGCACGATTCAGGACCGGGGCGCGACCACGATCGGCAACGACAACTGGATCATGGCGTACGTGCATATCGCCCATGACTGCGTGATCGGCGACGACAACATCCTCGCCAATGCCGTCACGCTGGCAGGGCACGTGCACATCGACTCGTTCGCCAACCTCGGCGGCTTCACCAAGGTGCACCAGTTCTGCCGCGTCGGCCGCTACAGTTTCTGCGGCATGGACACCGGGTTGACGCGCGACGTGCCGCCGTACGTGACCGCGTCCGGCATGCCCGCACAACCGTTCGGCATCAACAGCGAAGGCCTGCGCCGGCGCGGATTTACTGCCGAGCAGATTACCAACATCAAGCGCGCCTACAAACTGCTGTACCGCAACGGCCTGCGGCTGGAAGAGGCACGCGAACAGCTCGCCGAGCTGGCGGCGACGCAGCCCGAAATCGTCGTGCTGTCCGAATTCCTGGAAAACAGCGAACGCGGGATTATCCGCTAACCCATGACCACCATCGGCCTTGTGGCCGGGGAAAGCTCCGGCGATTTGTTGGGCGCCGGCCTGATCAAGGCGATCCGCGCCCGCCGGCCGGATGCGCGATTCGTGGGCGTCGCGGGGCCGGCGATGGCCGCCGCCGGCTGCGAAGTGCTGGCGGACAGCGAACGGCTCGCGGTCACCGGTATCGCCGAAGTCGTCGAGCACTTGCCGGGTCTGCTGGCATTCCGCCGCCGCCTGGTGCGTGACTTCACCGATCTCAAGCCCGACGTCTTCGTCGGCATCGACTCTCCCGACTTCAACCTCGGCCTCGAAGCGCGCCTCAAGGCCCGCGGCCTGCGCACGATCCAGTACGTCAGCCCGTCGATCTGGGCGTGGCGCGCCGGACGGATCAAGACGATCGCCAAGGCAGTGGATCGGGTGCTCGCGCTGCTGCCATTCGAGAAAGACCTGTACGACGCGCGCGGCATCGACGCCGTTTTCGTCGGTCATCCCTTGGCCGATGAAATCGCCGCCGTGCCCGACCGCGCCGAAGCGCGACGACGGCTGAAGTGGCCGCCCGACAGCAATGTCCTCGCGCTGCTGCCCGGCAGCCGACGCAATGAACTCGACCGGCTCGCGCCGTTGTTCCTGGAAACCGCGGAGCGGCTGACCGAGCAGTTTCCAGGGCTGATCATAGCGGCACCGATGGCGTCGCCGACCTTGGCGAGACATTTCGATTCCCTCCGGGAAGGCCGTAACTACAAACTGGACCTGCGCCTGATCGAAGGCCACTCCCGCGAAGTAATGTCGGCGGCCGACGCGGTACTCCTCGCGTCCGGTACGGCAGCCCTCGAAGCCATGCTGCTGGCGCGCCCGATGGCGGTAGCCTACCGCCTGGCGCCCATGACCAGGGTGATCGTGCAAGGCCTGGGGCTGCTCAAGATCGAACACGTCTCGTTACCGAACCTGCTGGCCGGCCGAGAGATCGTCCCGGAATTCCTGCAGGAGCGCGCGCGGGCGGATTTGCTGACTCCCGCAATGGCGGATCTGCTCGACGATCCGGATACCCGCGCCCGCCAGCTGGAAGCGTTTGCGCCGATTGCAGCGACGCTCGCGCGGGACGCCAGCAGCCGGGCCGCGGAAGCCGTATTGGAATTGGTGGAGGGACACGCATCAACGTTTCGAGGCGGTGGGGTAGCTTCTTCCGAGAGTCTCTGAGGACAGGGATGTTCGAGGGAAGCCTACAGGGATGTATTCACGGCGTCTCTCGGAAGGAGCTACCCCATCGCCCCCACGTCAAGCCTCAGAGGCTGTCGTGCCGTCACCTCCGACACCGGCGCTTCTTCCGTTAGAATAGCCGACGCATGAAACGCTACTCCGAGATCGATGGCTTTACCGCCGGTGTTGACGAAGTCGGCCGGGGGCCGCTGGCGGGGCCGGTCGTCGCCGCCGCAGTGATCCTCGATCCGGAAGCGGCGCGCATCAACTGTCTGCGCGATTCCAAGCGCGTTCCCCCGGAAGAGCGCGAGCGGCTCGCGGCGCGTATCAAGGCGCGCGCGCTCGGCTGGGCGGTGGGGGTTGCCGAAGTCGAGGAAATCGACCGCATCAATATTTTCCAGGCCTCGCTGTTGGCGATGGCCCGGGCGATCAGCGGCCTGCCTGTTGCGCCCCGGCGGATCCTGGTCGATGGCCTGCATTGTCCGCAGGTGTCGATGCCATCGCAGGCGATCGTCGGCGGCGACGACCTCGTCGTATCGATCAGCGCGGCATCGATCGTCGCCAAGGTGCACCGCGATGCGCTGATGGTCGAGATGGACAGCCAATGGCCGGGTTACGGCTTCGCGTCCCACAAGGGCTACTCGACGCCGCAGCATTTTGCGGCGCTGGATTCCCTCGGCGCCTGCCCGATTCATCGCCGCAGCTTCGCGCCGGTCCGGCGCTGCCTCGATCTGGCTCTTGACGAAACGACAGTCGAGCCGGCGCTGTTCGAGCCCGAATTCGCCTCATGAACTTCGTCCACCTTCGAATTCACACCGAATTCTCGTTATCCGACAGCGTCATCCGCATTCCGTCGCTGATGGACGCGATCGCCGCGAACGGCATGCCGGCAGTGGGTCTGTCCGACCAATCCAACCTGTTCGCGCTGGTCAAGTTTTACCGGCAGGCACAAAAGCGCGGCATCAAGCCGATCATCGGCACAGATCTATGGGTACGGGCGGACGAGGCGCAGGAGCCGCCGCACCGGCTGACGCTGTTTTGCCGCAACCGCGCCGGCTACCTGCAGTTGTCCGAGTTGATTACGCGCAGTTTTCGCGAGGGCCAGCATCACGGCCTGCCGATGATCGAGCGCGACTGGCTTGGCGGTCATACCGACGGGCTGATCGCCTTGTCCGGCGCACGCGAGGGCGAGGTCGGGCGCGCACTGCTGGCAGGGCGCGAGGATATTGCCGTCGCGGCCGCCGAGCGCTGGGCCAGCCTGTTTCCCGACGCCTATTACCTCGAGTTGACGCGCACCGGCCGGGAAGGCGAAGAAGCCCACGTCGCCGCCGCGGTGGCGCTGGCAGGCAAAAAGGGCCTGCCGGTGGTCGCCACCAACGACGTGCGCTTCCTGAGCGCGGACGATTTCGAGGCGCACGAGGCGCGCGTCTGCATTCACGACGGCCGCACGCTCGACGACCCGCGGCGCGCGCGCCGCTACAGCGATCAGCAGTACCTGCGCACGGCCGACGAAATGGCGGCGCTGTTCGACGATCTGCCCGAGGCGCTTGAAAACAGCGTCGAGATCGCGCGCCGCTGCAACCTGGAACTGCGCCTCGGCCAGAACTTCCTGCCCGCGTTCCCGGTGCCGGACGGCAGCGACGTCGAGACGCATCTCCGGCGCGAGGCCGAGGCGGGGCTCGAGGCGCGCCTGGCACGGTTGCCGCTTGCCGACGGCGAAGATACCGAGGTACGCGACAAGCCTTACCGCGAGCGCCTGGAGCGCGAGCTCAAGGTCATCGTCGACATGGGCTTTCCCGGTTACTTCCTGATCGTCGCCGACTTCATCCGCTGGTCGCGCGGACACGGCGTGCCGGTCGGCCCCGGCCGCGGCTCCGGCGCCGGTTCGGTCGTCGCCTGGGCGCTGGGTATCACCGATCTCGACCCGTTGGCCTTCGACCTGCTGTTCGAACGCTTCCTGAATCCGGAACGCGTGTCGATGCCGGACTTCGACGTCGACTTCTGCATGGAAGGCCGCGACCGCGTCATCGACTACGTCGCCGAGCGTTACGGCCGCGACCACGTCTCGCAGATCATCACCTATGGCACGATGGCGGCGCGCGCGGTGGTGCGCGATGTCGGCCGCGTGCTGGGCCATCCTTACGGCTACGTCGACCGCATTGCCAAGATGATCCCGTTCGAACTGGGCATGACGCTCGACAAGGCGCTGGAACAGGACGAGGAATTTGCCGCCGCCTACCGCGACGACGAAGAAATCCGCACGCTGGTCGACCTGGCGCGCAAGCTGGAGGGCCTGACACGCAATGCCGGCAAACACGCCGGCGGCGTGGTCATCGCGCCGGCGCCGCTGACCGAATATACGCCGCTCTACGTCGAACAGGGCGGCGGCAACGCCGTGACGCAGCTCGACAAGGACGACGTCGAGGCGGTCGGCCTGGTCAAGTTCGACTTCCTGGGCCTGCGCACGCTGACGATCATCGATCATGCGGTCGCGACGATCAACGCCGCCCGCGCGGAGCAGGGCGAGCCGCCGCTCGACATGGCGGCGCTGCCGATGGACGACAAGGCGACGTTCGACCTGATCAAGCGCGGCGAGACCACGGCCGTTTTCCAGGTTGAATCGCGCGGCATGAAGGACCTGATCCGCAAGCTGCAGCCGGACACCTTCGAAGACGTGATCGCGCTGGTCGCGCTGTTCCGGCCGGGGCCGCTGCAATCCGGCATGGTGGACGACTTCATCAACCGCAAGCACGGCCGCGCCGAAGTCATTTATCCGCACCCGAACCTCGAGCCGGTACTGAAGCCGACTTACGGCGTGATCCTGTACCAGGAACAGGTCATGCAGGCCGCACAGGTGCTGGCAGGCTATACCCTCGGCGGCGCCGACCTGCTGCGTCGCGCAATGGGCAAGAAAAAGCCCGAGGAGATGGCCAAGCAGCGCAGCGTGTTCGTCGAGGGCGCGACCGCGAACGGCATCGAGCCCGCGCTGGCCGCCGAGATTTTCGACCTGATCGAAAAGTTCGCCGGCTACGGCTTCAACAAATCCCACTCGGCCGCCTACGCCGTGCTGACCTACCAGACGGCGTGGCTCAAGGCGCATTACCCGGAAGCCTTCATGGCGGCCGTGCTGTCGGCGGACATGGACCACACCGACAAGGTCGTCACGCTGATCGACGAAGCGCGCAGCATGAAGCTCGAAATCCTGCCGCCCGACGTCAACGAATCCGACTACGCGTTCACCGTCGCCGGCCCGCGCGCGGTGCGTTACGGCCTCGGCGCGATCAAGGGCGTCGGCAAGGGCGCAATCGACATGCTGATTGCCGAGCGCGCACAGGGCCGCTTCCGCGACCTCGACGACCTGTGTCGCCGCATTGACACCCAGCGTGCCAACCGCCGCGTGCTCGAGGCGCTGATTCGCGCCGGCGCTTTCGACAGCCTCGGAATGCACCGGGCGGCGCTGATCGAGGCGCTGGCCGAAAGCCTGCAGCGCGCCGAACAGCAAAAGACCGCGCTCGAAGCCGGCCAGAACGACCTGTTCGGCTTAGCTGAACCCGCAGAGATAGAAGTAGAGGCAGCTACCAGCGCGCCGGACGTGCCGGAGTGGGACGACCTGACGCGGCTGACCGCCGAAAAGGAAACCCTCGGCCTCTACCTCACGGGCCACCCGATCACCCGCTACGAAACCGACCTCGCCCACATCGTCACCTCGACCATCGGCGCAATGATTTCCGCCGAACCGGAACCGTCGATGAACGGCCGCTACGGCGGCGGCAAGCGGGTCGTCACCGTCGCGGGCCTCGTGGCCGACATTCGCCGCCGCGGCAACCGCGTCAGCCTGACGCTCGACGACCGCACCGGCCGTATCGAAGCCACGCTGTTCGACGACATCTGGCAGCAGAACCGCGCGCTGATCGTCAAGGACCAGCTCGTCATCTGCGAAGGCAAACTCGGCTTCGACGAATTCATCAACGGCTACCGCGTTACCGTGCGCGGCGTCTACGGCATCGACGCCATCCGCGACAAGCTCGTGCGCGCACTGGTGATCGACTGGCAGAGCGACCAGTGCGCCCGCGCCGACTTCATCGGCCGCCTGCAGGCGGCGCTGGAGCCGTTCAAAGGGGGGCGCTGCAAGGTCGCAATCCGCTACCGCGGCCCGACGGCACAGGCCGACCTGCCGCTCGACGACGAATGGCGGGTGAGGCCCACAGAGGCCCTGCTCAAAACACTCGCGGAGGTCGCCGGTGCTGAAGCGATACGCCTCAAATACGGCCGCCCGCAACCCTCACAGGAAGCATTGACCGCCTGATGCCGGACCCGCGTCAGCGAAGGTGCACGCTCCGGCAGGTGTTTGCAGGGCTGTGTGAGGCAGGATGCCGAACCCAGAGCCTCCACGGACGGATCTACGGCGTCCCTGCAAATACCTGCCGGAGCGGGCGCCGAAAACGAAGCTACAGCCCCGAAGGCGCGCAATCCCTTGCCCTAAAGCCGATGATAAGCTAGTTTGTACCGCCAATTTTTCGGGCGTAACGCGAATAATTGATGAACCTCAACTTTCTCGAATTTGAACAGCCCATCGCCGAACTCGAAGCCAAGATCGAGGAACTGCGCTACGTCGGCGACGACTCCGCGATCAACATTGGCGACGAAATCGAGCGCCTGCAGGCCAAAAGCCGTACGCTGACCGAATCGATCTTCAACAGCCTGACGCCGTGGCAAGTGTCGCAACTCGCGCGCCACCCGCAGCGCCCGTACGCGCTCGACTACATCTCCCGCATCTTCACCGACTTCGAAGAACTCCACGGCGACCGCATGTACGCCGACGACCCGGCCATTGTCGGCGGCCCGGCGCGCCTCGACGGCCGGCCCGTCATGGTCATCGGCGAGCAAAAGGGCAGGGACACCAGGGAAAAAGTCCGCCGCAACTTCGGCATGCCCAAACCCGAGGGATACCGCAAGGCACTCCGGCTGATGCAACTCGCCGAGCGCTTCCACCTGCCGATCATCACCTTCATCGACACCCCCGGCGCCTATCCCGGCGTCGGCGCCGAAGAGCGCGGCCAAAGCGAAGCCATCGCCCGCAACCTGCTCGTCATGCCGGAACTCAAAACGCCGATTCTCTGCACCGTCATCGGCGAAGGCGGCTCCGGCGGAGCACTGGCGATCGGCGTCGGCGACCGCCTCGCCATGCTGCAGTATGCAACTTACTCCGTCATCAGTCCCGAAGGCTGCGCCTCAATCCTGTGGAAGAGCGCCGACAAGGCTTCCGACGCCGCGGAAGCGATGTGCATCACGTCCGGCCGGTTGAAAGAACTCGGCCTCGTCGACGCCGTACTCGAAGAACCGCTCGGCGGCGCCCACCGCGACCCCGCCGCGATGGCCGAGACGGTCAAGAACTACCTGCTCGAACAGCTCGACGCGCTCGACGACATTAGCATCGACGACATGCTCGCGTTGCGCGACCAGCGAATCATGGCGTACGGGCAGTACAAGGGGTGACGGGAAAGTGGCTAGTCGCTAGTGGCTAGTCCAAGCGGGAGACCCCCCAGCTCTGCTGGGGAGGCAGTCGGAGTTTGACAATTCCGGACGCCTCATAGTAACTCCAAAGCGTGAGCCGCCAAGCAACACGCTAAGGAGAAACTATGAGACAAGTAGGCAGTTTAA